>NZ_WJPO01000010.1 GCF_009649175.1 Rhodovulum strictum
GGGCCCTCAGGACGCCCTCGACCCGCCCGAAAGCAGCACCTTGGCTCCAATGTCAGCCGGCCGGTGAATATCGCGGGTTCATAGGGGCTACTCCACTTGTTCTGGCATGTCTGCCTGTCATGTGAGCAACCTAGCCCGGCGCATGGCGAACTATGAGCGCGAAGAATGAAGCTTCGATAGCGCCTTAAAGGAATGTTTCTATTCGATTTTTGAAGTGTCTTCGTTGGTCTTTGGTCAGTTTTCCGGGCGTTCCTAGATATTCTTCTTCGAAGTGATCTATCGCCAGTTCGACGGTTTCGAAGGAATTCGCCTTCACGGCTTCGGCGGCTTTTTGTGCGACAGCGCCCTTCTTGGTTTGGCGCATTCCCGTATGGCCCGGCGTTCCCCGCTTTCGACCGGGGCGACGACGATTAATCAGTTCGATTATTTCATCCGAAAACTTGGCGGTCTTGAAACCCGTCATTGTGCGGCCCCCGACCGCAGCGGAACAACCTTCGACGCTTCGGCCACTTCACCCCGACAGAATGCGGCCCATGCCCCCATCATTGCGCGGCGTTGTTCGACAAGATCGGTGCGACGATACCGCTGTTCGACTTCGTTGCCCACGCGATGCGCAAGGGCTATCTCCGAAAGCAGGTTATCCCATTGATTTACAGTGCAATAGTCCTTGAACGTGCTGCGCAGGCCATGCGGCACGGCGGGGCGCGGCTGCGGTTCTTCTGCGGGGTCTTCGGGCGTCGTCAATACGTTCGGGTCTATCCAGCCGCGATTGTCCTTCTTTGCCTTCGCTTCGTGCATTCTTTTGAAAACCGCTGATAGGGTCATATCCGACATGACGCCGCCGCGCGGCGCGGGGAAAACTAGCGCCTTCGGGTCATTGTGATCGGCTTCAAAGTGCGGAAGTGCCTTCAATACGGCAATCGCGGCGTCGGACAACGGCACAGAATGCGGCTTTTTCATTTTCATACGGGCTGCGGGGATGGTCCAGACTTTCGCCGCGAAATCAACTTCGCCAAAGGTCATGCCGCGAACTTCACCCGACCGCGACGCGCAAAGGGTCACAAATTCTAGCGCCCGCGCCGCCATGCCGTCCCGTTGACGAAGATCGGCGAACCATGCAGGCAAGTCGCCTTGTTGAATTGCGGGGTGGTTTTGCGCTTCGGCCTTTTTCTGATTGCCAATCCAAACTTCAAGCGCCTTCACCGAAGCCGGGTTGTCGTGCTGGCGGCAACCTTCGTCAATAGCCCAAGCAAACACGCTTTCCATGCGACCGCGAACGCGGCGGGCCGTGTCGGTCTTCGTCGCCCATATCGGTTTCAACACGTCCTTCACGTCGTCAATCGTGATGGTGCCCACGTCCTTCGCCCCGATTTTCGGGACGGCGTGAAGATCAAGGCTTGCGCGCCATTGCTTGCGGTGCTTGTCGCTGCGGAAGTCTTCAATCCTGCCCGACTTCATGTATTCGTCCAGTGCATCGGCAAAAGTGACGATCTTCGGCGCGTCCGGGTCAACCTTCGACGCGCGCCGTTCTTCGATAGGGTCACGGCCTTCGCGGACGATCACGCGCAAACGTTCCACTTCGTTCCGGGCTGCGGCTAACGACAGGTCTTCGACCGAACCAAGCCCCATGCCCCGAACCTTGCCGCGAACGGTGTAGCGGAAGACCCACGACTTCGTGCCCCAAATCGACACTTGCAGATACAGCCCTTTGCCGTCCCGGTAGTGGCCCGGTTCGGTCAACGGCTTGCCGTCCAGATAGAAGACCGGCTCTTTCGTGCCCTTGGTCTTCATTGCCGTGAGAAGGTCGGAACCCCGCGCCATGATGCATCCCCTACTACATTCCTACTACAGAAATTTCGCAGAAACAGGCGATCAAGTCCAGACATGGGCAGACGATACAATGCAGCAAGAAATTGGAAACAATGATTATTTCAGACGGCCCTAGACGGTGGCAGACATACTACTGGAAGCCCTACGGGCTGCCACTTAGCCAATAAATCTATATAGAAATCAGTTGGCTGCCTGTTGTTGACTTTTGCATCCCGCCTAACTTCCGACCAAACCGGCGACCTCTTGTCAGATCAAGTCGCAGTTCTGTGGGGCGTTCTGCACGTCCGCTAGCGCGCCAGTTATGTTCGGCAACGATGCGCTCTGGATAAATCGGGTAGCTTTGAGTCATAGATTGCCTGGCCGCTGCCCGGTGCCTCTGGGCTACCTCAGCCCCATGGAGCTCGAGGCCCGCGCCATGCTAGCTTGACTCGCTATCCACGAAACCGGCAGCAGCTCAAGCCCTGCTGGCCATCGCGGCGGTCGCCAAGGGGCGCCCTCATGCGGCGCGAGGCAAGCGGTTATCTTGCCAAGCCGGATCAGAAATCACCCGTGCCTTGTCAGTGCCTGATTGTCGCCGAACCAGTTCGCCATGCGCCAGCGGGCTTGCGCATCCACCCCGCCTAACCACATGTATTCCCGGCATGACTCCTTCTAAGAGGGTGCGGAAACCACACCGGCCCCGCGACGACAGCTTACCCCGGTCCGCCCGCCCGACACCCCATGGCGCATCGGGCGGGCGGCGGCCTTGACCCGGATCAGAGGGCTTCGAGCAGGGCTTCACCGGCAGAGATGCCGCATTCGCCGGGGGTTTCCTCGAGGTTGAGGACGCTCACAACGCCGTCATCGGCGATCAGGGCATAGCGGCGCGAGCGGGATACGAGGCCGACGGGCAGTGCGCTGAAGTCGAGGCCGACTGCCTTGGTGAAGTCGCCATGCGGATCGGACAGCATGGTGATGCCCGCGGCGGTGGCGCCGGTGGCCTCGCCCCAGGCCTTCATCACGAAGGGATCGTTGACGGCAAGGCAGATCACCTCGTCCACGCCCTTGGCCTTGAGCTGGTCCATCACCCGCACGAAGCTGGGCACATGGGCCGAATGGCAGGTGGGGGTAAAGGCGCCGGGGACGGCGAAGATCACCACCTTGCGGCCGGCAAGCGTCTCGGAGAGCTTCACCTCTTCGGGCCCGGCCTCGCCCAGTCGGACAAAGGTGGCCTCGGGCAGGCGGTCGCCGGTGGAAATCGTCATTTCTGTCCCTCCTGATGGATTGCAAACGGTTTCGGCCGTCAGATAGTGTCTGCCCCGGATCGTGCCAGAGCGGAAGTGCAATGTCCCGTATCGTCATCATCGGCGCCGGTCAGGCGGGGGCGGCGCTGGCCGCGAAACTGCGCGGGCTGGGGCATCAGGGGCCGATCACGCTGACCGGCGAGGAAGCCGCGCCGCCCTATCAGCGCCCGCCCCTGTCCAAGAAATACCTGCTGGGCGAGATCGGGGCCGAGCGGCTCTATCTGCGCCCGGCGGAATTCTATGCCGAGCACAGGATCGAGCTGCGGCTTGGCCTGCGCGGGGCGCGGATCGACCGGGCGGCCCGCGTGGTCGAGGCGGACGGCACCGCCATCGGCTATGACATGCTGGCGCTGACCACGGGCGCGGTGCCGCGGCGGCTGCCTGCGGCGATGGGGGGCGATCTGGGCGGCGTGCATGTGGTGCGCACGCTCGCCGATGTGGACGCGATGGCGCCCGCCTTTCGCGACGGCGCGCGGGTGCTGATCGTGGGCGGCGGCTATATCGGGCTGGAGGCGGCGGCGGTCGCGGCGGCGCGAGGGCTGAAGGTGACGCTGATCGAGGCGGCGGACCGGATCTTGCAGCGCGTGGCCTGTGCCGAGACCTCGGACTGGTTCCGGGCGCTGCATCGCGGCCATGGCGTCGATCTGCGCGAGGGCACGGGGCTGGTGCGGCTGAGTGGCGATGGTCATGTGCGCGCTGCGGAGTTGAGCGACGGCACGCGGCTTTCGGTGGATTTCGTGATCGCGGGCATCGGGGTCACACCCGCGACCGATCTGGCCGAGGCGGCGGGACTGACGATCGCGGACGGGATTGCGGTGGATACGCTGGGGCAGACCTCGGACCCGGCGATCTGGGCGGCGGGCGATTGCGCGAGCTTTCCCTGGCGCGGCGGGCGGTTGCGGCTGGAAAGCGTGCAGAACGCCATCGACCAGGCCGAGACGGTGGCGGCGAACATGCTGGGGGCCGGGCTGTCCTATGATCCGAAGCCGTGGTTCTGGTCGGACCAGTATGACGTCAAGTTGCAGATCGCGGGGCTGAACACGGGCTTTGATCGCGTCGTTGTGCGGCCGGGCGAGAAGGCAGGGATCAGCCACTGGTATTATCGCGGGGCGGACTTGCTGGCGGTGGACGCGATGAACGAACCGCGCGCCTACATGACCGCCAAGCGGCTGATCGAGGCCGGGCGCTCGCCCGATCCGGCGCTGGTCGCGGATCCGGCGGTCGATCTCAAGACGCTGATGGCGGCGTGAGGATCATCGCGGGGCAATACCGGGGATTGCGGCTGGCCGCGCTCGGCAAGGGCGATCCGGGCGCGCATCTGCGCCCCACCGCCGACCGGGTGCGCGAAAGCCTGTTCAACATCCTGACCCATGGCGGCCATGGCGATCCGGTGACGGGGACACGGGTGCTGGACCTGTTCGCAGGCACCGGCGCGCTGGGGCTGGAGGCGCTGTCGCGCGGCGCGGTGCAGGTGACATTCGTCGAGACCGGCGCGAAGGGTGCGGCGCTCATTCGCGAGAATGTCGAAAAATGCCGGGCCGAGGGGCAAACCGCACTGATCCGGCGCGATGCGACGCGGCTGGGGGCCTGTCCGGGGGCGCCCTTCGATCTGGTCTTTCTCGACCCGCCCTATGGCAAGGGGCTGGGCGAACGGGCGCTGGCCTCGGCGCTGGCGGGGGGCTGGATCGCGCCCGGCGCGCTGATCGTCTGGGAGGAAGGCGCAGCCGTCGCGCCGCCCGACGGGACCGAGGTTCTGGACAGCCGCCGCCATGGCGAGACGATGGTAACGATCCTGCGCCGGGGCTGAGTCCGGGGGCAGATCGCAACCCTTTGGAAAGAAACGCGCCATAAGGATGGGGCATTGCGAAGGGGCCGCGAGTCGCGGTCGGCACAAAGGGATTCCGCATGCGTCAGACCGGAGGTCGCGAACCGATACCCGATCAGGGTGAAGTCGCGTTCGGAATCGACGAGATTTTCTATTCGCGCACCGATGGCCGGGGCGTGATCCGGGCAGGCAATTCGGTCTTCCGGCGCATTTCAGGCCATGACTGGCCCGACCTGATCGGCGCCCCGCACAAGATCATCCGCCATCCCGACGTACCCCGGGCGGTTTTCTGGCTTTTGTGGCAGACGATCCAGGGCGGCGCGCCGGTCGCGGCCTATGTCAAGAACAAGGCGCGCGACGGGCGGCATTACTGGGTCTTTGCCGTGGTCCTGCCGATCGAGGGCGGGTTCCTGTCGGTCCGGATCAAACCCTCTGGTCCCTTGTTCGCGGCGGTCCAGAACGAATACGAGGCGCTCTGTACCCGCGAGCGCGCAGAAAAACTGCATCCCGAGGCCAGCGCGGCGATCCTGCTGGCGCGCCTGGCCGAACTGGGCTTTGCAAGCTATGGCGATTTCATGGCGCAGGCGCTGAGCAACGAACTGGCGATCCGCGATACCGCATCGGGCGGGGTGCGCTGCGAAAGGCTGCGCACGATGGAAGCTGTAAGCGAAAGCCTGACCGACGCCTCGCGCGAACAACGCGGCCTGACACAAACCTTCGGTGCCCTGAAGACGGTCCCGACCAATATCCGCATCCTCGCGAACCGGCTGGAACCCGTTGGTGGACCGATCACCGCGATCTCCGAGAACTACAAGATCGCCTCGACGGAAATCGTCTCGCGGCTGGGCGCCTTTGCCGGGGCGGACGGCAACCTGTGCGACCGCATGGCGCGCGTGGTGAGAGATGGCGTGTTCCTCATGGGCTGCGCCGAGGTCCAGTCCGAACTGGTGCGCCAGTTCCGGGCCGATAACGGCGCCTGCGGCCCCAACGATTCCGGGCTCGAGATGGCGATGCTGACCGACCTGGAAGCGCGCTGCGCCGAGCGCGCCCGCGAGGGTCTGGCCGAAGCGATCCGCATGGCACGCATGCTGTCGCGGACCAGTCAGGATCTGCGCCGCATGGTGCTGGGACTTGATTCGATCCGCGTCATGGGCCGGGTGGAATGCGGCCGCCTGACGGCCGGGGCCGAAAGCCTGGGCGGCCTGATCGAACAGCTCGAAACATATCACACCGCCATCAAGGACCGGCTCGAGTCGATCATCCAGTTGTCGGACCGCATCCGGTCCGGGGCGGAACGCTACGCCGCGGGAACGGCCTGAACGCACGCCCTGCGGCTGATGCGAGACGCGAAGATGAGCTTCTGAGCGGGATTCCGCAGATCCTGCATCACGCCGCCCCTGCCATCGCGAAATCCCCTCTGGCGGCGGGGCAGACGGCGTCCCATCTTGCGCGCATGACCACGCCCGATCCGGACAACTCTAGCATCGACAACACCCGCACCAGCGCGGAAACCGGCCCCGACACGGGTCACGGGGCCGCCGATGCCGCGCTGGTCGCCGCCGCCCGCGCCTATTTCGACGAGCGCCGGGCGCGGGTGCCGGACTTCGTGCGCAGGCGCTTCGGACTGCGCGGAACGCTCGAGTTGCACGCAAATGCGCTGGGCTGGGACATCCTGCGCGCGCCTGCCAACATGCTGCTCTCGCCGGTGCTGGTGCTGGCACGGCTGGGCGGCGGGGTAGCGCGACGGCTGGATGCGCCCCGCACCGCGGACTGGCTGATGTCGCGGCGCGTGCTGTTGCCGACCGCGGTGGCGCAGGCGACCGAGCGGGCCATCGTCGTCGAGCTTTTCGAACTGCCCTGGACCGGTCCGGGCGGGGCCAGCACCGGCGATGCGCTGGCCCGCGCGATCCTTGCGGACCCGACGCTGGCCGGACTGGTTGCGGCCCGCGCGCAGGCCGGGGCGCAAAGCGCCCGGGCGCTGTCGGATTATGGCGGCACGCGCGCGGCGATGGCCGAGGTGACCACCGCGCTGGGCGCGCTGGGGGCCGGGGCTTTCGCCTTTCATTCGCTGACGCCGGGCATGATCTCGCTGGCGCCGGGGCTGGCGGCAGTGCTGGCGCAACAGGCAGCCATTGCCGCCTTTCCGCTGGGCGGGCTGATGGGTTCGGCCTGGTACGGGCTGTTTCCGGCAGAGGTCTCGTCCGGGCTGATGGCGGGCGTGGGCCTTGGGCTGATGGCGACAGGCGCAATTACCGTCGCCTTTGCCGGGGTGATCGCCGACCCCGTTCAGGCCGCATTCGGGCTGCACCAGCGCCGCCTGAACCGGCTGATCGACGCGATGGAGGATGCCTTTGCCGGCGAGGGCGCCCGCGGGTTCACAGCGCGCGAACATTACCTTGCCCGCCTGCTCGACCTGTCCGATTCGGGCCTTGCCGCGATCCGGGGCCTGTCGGGCTGACGCCCCCGGGCGCCAGGTGCAGACGCGTGCTCAGACCGCCTGGAACATCGGAAAGGTCACGCCCAGCGCCCAGGCCAGGAACAGCCCCAGCCCCAGCCCCGCGCCCGCGGGCCGGGCAGTGGCACGGCCGATCCATCCGCCCATCATCCCGAACAGCAGGAAGAAGACCAGCACCACCGGCAGGATGATCAGCAGGAAGAACAGCCGGTCGAAATCGAGCGCGGTGGCGATCCCCAGCGAAACCAGAAAGGCCCCGCGCGCGGTCAGGCTGCGCCAGAGCGGCGCGCGCCCGCCCTCGACCATAAGCGCGTCCGACAGCATGTAGGGCAGCGTGCCCAGCGCCATCGCGGCGATGACCGCAAGCCGGATCGGGATCGGATAGAAACTGGTGACATAGCGATCCATCGCCAGCCCGAAGACGCAGATGCCGTAAAAGGCGACCAGCCCGGCCAGCATCAGGATGCGGCCAGCCTCGGCCCGGCCGGGCCAGCGCAATTCGCCCCACCACCACAGAAGCGCCAGCGCCAGCGCGCCATAGGCGGCGAAATGCAGCGCAAGATATTCGGCGACAAGCACGGGCAGAACCTGCGTCTCGACCGGCGACAGGGCCAGCGGCACGACGATGGCGGGCAGCAGCGCCACGACGAGGAAGCGGTTGCGCGACAGCGGTTCGGGGCGCGGATCGTGGGTCTTTTCGCGCAGCCGGGCCAGCGGCCAGGCAAGGGCCACGATGCCGGTCAGCAACAGCGCGATCCAGCCGCCCATGCGCGCCACCGGCGCAGCACTTTGCCGCCCGAAGGTGGCGTCCAGCCAGGCGCGGGTTTCCTCGATCATGGCGGGCGACCAGATCACGCCGACATGTTCGACATTGGGCGCCAGCACGGCCCGCCGCGCGGTGCCGAGCGCGGGCTCGCCCACGGTTTCGCCGAAAGCCGCATCGGGGTCGGTCAGGTCGAGCGCGGCGCGCGCCTCGGGGATCAGCCGCCCTTCCCACGCACCCTGGATCATCAACAGGTTCGCAGGCTCGGTCGCGGTGATCGAATCGTTCGACATCGAAACCGCGACGGTGGCCGCCAGACGGTCATCGACCACGGCCTGCCGGATCGCGATATAGCTGCCCATGGAATGACCCATGATCGCCACCTGCCCGTCGGCCCAGGGCTGGGCAAGCACGGCGTCGATCACGCGCCCGGTCTCGGCCATAAGCAGGATCGCGGTGCCTTCGGGGCTGTCCAGATCGCCCGACATCGGCACCGGGTTGCGGCCATGCCCCTCATAATCAAAGGCGACGGCAGCATAGCCTGCGCGGGCCAGGCTGAGCGAGGTCGCCTGCATCAGCGGGCGGGATCCGGCGAAGCCATGCGAGACGATGACCACGGGCGCAGGCCCCGCACCAGGCAGCCGGTAGACCGTGGCAGGCGTGCTGCCGGTGCCGGGCACGGGTTCGATCAGGATGCCCGCGCGTTCGGCTTCGAGGTGCCAGACCGAAATCAGGATCGCGGCGATGGACAGGATCGCCACCACCCAGCGCGCAGGCGTCAGCCGCCAGGCGAAGCGGTGATGGATCACGTCTGCTTGCGTCATCGGCGGCTGTCTCCTGGGGCCAGGCGTGTCGGATTTCGATCTAGCGCGGGATCGGCGCGGGACAGGGGGGCCTCAGCGATAGGTTGGATGAAACAGGCCCGCAGGCGACAGGGTGAAGATCTCGACCCCCGTGGCGGTGACGCCCACGGAATGTTCGAACTGCGCCGACAGCGACTTGTCGCGGGTCACGGCCGTCCAGTCGTCGGCCAGCACGGCCGTTTCGGGGCGGCCGAGATTGACCATCGGCTCGATGGTGAAGAACATCCCCTCTTCCAGCCTAGGCCCCATGCCGGGCTGGCCGTAATGCAGCACATTGGGCGGCGCATGGAACACCCGGCCCAGCCCATGGCCGCAGAAATCGCGCACGACGCTCATCCGGTGCGACTCGACATGGGTTTGAATCGCATGGCCGATATCGCCGAAGGTGGCGCCGGGGCGGACCGCCTCGATCCCCTTCATCAGCGCGTCATGGGTGACCTGGATCAGCCGCTCGGCCTTGCGGCCGAGCTTGCCCGCGACATACATCCGCGAGGTGTCACCATACCAGCCATCCACGATCACGGTGACATCGACATTCAGGATGTCACCATCCAGCAGGACATCGTCGGCACGGCGCTTTTCCAGATCCTTCGAGATCGTCTCGGTGCCGCTTTTCGGAACCGGCGCACCGGGGATGCCGTGGCAGACGACATGGTTCACGGAAATGCAGCTTGCGTGCTGATAGCCCTTGTAGCCGATGGTGGCCGAGGTTGCGCCCTTGCGTTCGACCAGATCGGCAATAACGCGGTCGATCTCGCCCGTGGTCTGGCCAGGCTGGATCAGCGGCACGATCTCGTCGAGGATTTCGGCGGCGACACGGCCGGCCGCGCGCATGGATGCGAAATCCGCCGGGTGATACAGGCGGATATTGTCCCTGGTGCGGCGGTCGCGCGTTCTGTCGTCCAATGGCGGCTCCTTGGCTTATCCGCGGCAAGATAAGCCGCTGCGGCAGCAAAGGCCAGAGCGCGCTATGTTCGGAAGTTGTCGCGGCGGATCGGCCCGCCTGCCACGAGGGGGCTTTGAAACCGCAAGGCAGGCTCCTATACCGAGGCTGTGGCCGGACAAGGAGGGCGGGCATGGGCAATCCCACGGCGGCGATGCTGGTGATCGGCGACGAGATCCTGTCGGGGCGGACGCGCGATGCCAACATGCATTTCCTGGCGAGCGAACTGGTCAAGCACGGGATACGGCTGTCCGAAGTGCGGATCGTCCCCGATATCGAGCCGCGCATCGTCGAGGCGCTGAACGCGCTTCGGGCGGCCTATGACACGGTGTTCACCTCGGGCGGCATCGGGCCCACGCATGACGACATCACCGCCGACGCGGTGGCCAAGGCGTTCGGCGTCGGCATCGATGTGCGCGAAGACGCCCGCGCCCTGATGCAGGACTATTGCGACCGGATGGGCCGCGATCTGAACGAGGCGCGGCTCAGGATGGCGCGGATCCCCGATGGCGCCAGCCTGATCGAGAACCCGATTTCCGCCGCGCCGGGTTTTCGCATCGGCAATGTCTGCGTGATGGCGGGCGTGCCCTCGATCTTTCAGGCGATGGTGGCGGGCGTACTGCCGACGCTGACCGGCGGCGATGCGCTCTTGTCGCAGAACCTGACTGTGCAGCGCGCCGAGGGCGATATCGCGGCCGCGCTGCGCGGGCTGGCCGAGGATTTCGGCGATCTGTCCATCGGATCCTATCCGTTCATCCGGGATGGCGTCTATGGCACGAATGTCGTGATCCGGGGCACCGACGGGGTGCGGATCGATGCCGCAATGGGCCGGTTGTCCGCCCTGTTCCCCGAGGCCGTGGCGTGACGCCCGAGCGCCTGTTCGCGGCGCAGGAGGCGACCTGGCCGACCTTTGCGGTCACGCAGGTCGGCCCGTTCCGCATCCGCGAGGGAAGGGGCGGCGGCAATCGGGTGTCGGCGGCGACGGCCGAGGGGCCGGTCAGCGAGGCCGATCTGGCCGCGGCCGAGGCGGCGATTGCGGCGCTGGGGCAGGTGCCGCTGGTGATGGTGCGGCCGGGGCAGGATGCGCTGGATGCGTTGCTGGCGGCGCAGGGTTATGCGCTGGTCGATCCGGTGGTGATGCTGGCCGCGCCGGTGGCCGAACTGGCCGCAGAACCGCCCGCGCCTGTGACCGCCTTCACGATCTGGGAACCGCTGGCGATCATGGACGAGCTGTGGGAGGAACTGGGCATCGGCGCAGGGCGGCGCGCGGTGATGGCGCGTGTTGCCGGGCCGAAGACGGCCGTGCTGGGCCGCCAGAACGACCGCGCGGCGGGCGCAGGCTTTGCCGCGATCCATGACGGGTTGTGCTTCGTTCATGCGGTCGCCGTGGCGCCGGACCATCGACGGCAAGGCGCGGCCCGCAACATGATGCGGGCGGCGGCGCAATGGGCACAAGATGAGGGCGCGGAACAGATCGTCGTGCTGGTGACCGAGGCCAATGCAGCGGCGCGCGCGCTCTATGCTTCCTTGGGGATGCGGAATGTGGGACAGTATCACTACCGGATGAAAACGACCCCCAGGCCCCAGCCGTGACCCAGGATCGCGAACTTCCCACCGCCCTTGACCTGCCGCAGGTCGACCCGCTGCCGCCTGAGACGCGGAAATATTTCGACATCTGCGCCGAAAAGTTGGGCCTCGTGCCGAATGTGCTGCGCGCCTATGCCTTCGACATCGCCAAGCTGAACGCCTTTACCGCGATGTATAACGACCTGATGCTGGGGCAGAGCGGGCTGAGCAAGCTGGAACGCGAGATGATCGCGGTCGTGGTCTCGTCGATCAACCGTTGCTGGTATTGTCAGGTCGCCCATGGCGCCGCGGTGCGCGAGCTGTCGGGCGATCCGGCGCTGGGCGAGGCGATGGTGATGAACTATCGCGCCGCGAAGCTGGATGCCCGCCGGCGCGCGATGCTGGATTTCGCAGCGAAGCTGACCGAGGAAAGCCACAAGGTCGAGGACGCCGACCGTCAGGCGCTGCGCAATCTGGGCTTCAGCGACCGGGATATCTGGGACATCGCGGCGGTCGCGGGCTTCTTCAACATGTCGAACCGGATCGCCTCGGCCAGCGGGATGGAGCCGAACCCGGCCTATCACGGCGCGCATAGATGAGATTTCGGGGTCTGGCCGTGATCCTGGCGGCGATGCTCGCCCCGGGTGCGCTGGCGGCGTTAAGCCCGCCCGAGAGCGCCGGCGTGACCGCCGACGAGCGGGAAGCGCTGGGCAGTGTCGCGATTCCAGTGGGCGGTTTCGATGGCGCGCAGGTGCCCGTGATCGAGGCCGAGGGCGCGATCACCCGGCGGGCCTGGCACGAACCGCTGGAGGGACGGACCACGATGCAGATCCTCGCGCCGCTGCGCGCACGGCTGCTGGAGGAGGGGTTCCTGCCGATCCACGATTGCGCGGCGGATGGCTGCGGCGGGTTCGATTTCCGCTTTGCCACCGACACGCTGCCGGAACCGCTGATGCATGTCGATCTGGGCGATTTCCGGTTTCTGTCCACCCGGCGGTTGACCGGCGCCGGCCCGGAATACGCGACGCTGATGGTCAGCCGGTCCGGCACGCGGGGTTTCGTACAGGTGACGCGGGTCAGCCCGGCCGCTGCACCGTCCGTCGCCGACACGCTGTCGAGCAAGGGGGAAGACGCCGTGCCCGAGGGTGCGCTGGCCGAGCGGCTGGACCGCGAGGGCCGGGCGGTGCTAGCCGATCTGGACTTTGCCACCGGCGCGGCGGCGCTGAGCGAGGGCGAGTTCGCCTCGCTTGCCGCGCTGGCGCAATATCTGGCGGAGAATCCGGGGCTGTCGGTCATGCTGATCGGCCATACCGATGCGGTCGGCGCGCTGGAGGGCAATATCGCCCTGTCGCGGCGCAGGGCCGAGGCCGTGCGCAGCCATCTGATCGAGCGGCTGGGCGTGTCCGCGACGCGGGTGACCGCGGCGGGCGCAGGCTTTCTGGCGCCGCTTGCCAGCAACCGCACCGAAGAAGGCCGGATGCAGAACCGCCGGGTCGAGGTGATCGTCACCGCACTGGACTGAGACGGCGGAAGGCCGCGGTCAGATGACCGCGTCCTCCACCGAGAACTGCTCAACCAGAAAGTCGATGAAGGCGCGGACCTTGGGCTGGGTGAAGCGGCCGGGCGGGTAGACGGCATAGATGCCGAGCTTTTCCAGCGGCAGGCCGGGGATCGCCTCTTCGACAAGGCCCTTTTCCATCGCGTCCTTGAACAGGAAGCTCGGCAGATAGGCGATGCCAAGGCCCGAGATCGCCGCGTTCAGCAGCGACTGGCCGTCATTCACGGTCAGCCAGCCCGCGGTTCGGACCTGGCGTTTCTCGCCCGAGGGGGCGGTGATCTTCCAGACATTGCCGCTGGCCTGATTGGAATAGTGCAACAGCTTGTGTTCGTTGAGATCGTCGATCTTCTGCGGGCGGCCAAACTTCTGGAAATAGGAGGGCGCGCCGATCATGCGCTTGGTGGTCTCGGCCAGCCTGCGGGCGCGCAAGGTGCTGTCTTCCAGTTCGCCGACGCGAATCGCCATGTCGAACCCTTCGGAGATCAGTTCGACATAGCGGTTGTTGAGCACCATGTTGACGGTAATATCCGGATATTGCTGCAAGAAATCGCCCAGCAGCGGCGAGAGGTGGTTCACCCCGAAATCGGTGGCAACCGAGATGCGCAACAGCCCCGAAGGTGCCGATTGCATCGAGGTGACCAGCGCATCTGCCTCGCCCGCATCGTTCAGCACCTTGCGGGCGCGGTCGTAATAGGCCAGCCCGATCTCGGTCGGGCTGACGCGGCGGGTGGTGCGGTTCAACAGGCGCGCGCCCAGCCGGGCCTCGAGCGAGGAGACATGCTTGGACACGGCGGATTTGGAGATGCCCATCTTCTTGGCGGCATCGGTGAAGCCGCCCTGATCCACCACCGTGGCAAAGGCCTCCATCTCGGTCAGTCGGTCCATCGGAACATCCTTGATCACACCCCCGTGCTGCCGGTCACCGTGCCGCCGAATTCGGGCAGGATTTTGAAAGCCGCTCGACAATAGTTGGGTGATGGCGCCATCGTCACGCTGCGGGAAACCC
Organism: Rhodovulum strictum; assembly: GCF_009649175.1. Lineage (GTDB taxonomy): Bacteria > Pseudomonadota > Alphaproteobacteria > Rhodobacterales > Rhodobacteraceae > Rhodovulum > Rhodovulum strictum. The sequence continues at coordinate 14,093 of NZ_WJPO01000010.1, forward strand.
GGACCGCCTGCCGAGCGGGCGCGCAAGCCGTTGATGTCAAAGGCGGGCAGCAAGGCGGGCGCCCTGGTCGATGGCGCGTTTGGCGTCCAGTTCGGCCGCAACATCCGCGCCGCCGATGACGTGATGGGCCACGCCTGCGGCGGTCAGGTCGGCGGACAGGCGGCGATCGGGTTCCTGCCCGGTGCACAGCACGACGGTATCGGCGGCGATCAGGCGGGCACTGTCGCCTTCGGCGATCTCGATGCCGTCGGGGGTGATGCGGCGATAGGCGACGCCGCCCAGCATGCGCACGCCCTTCATCCGCAACGCGGCGCGGTGGATCCAGCCGGTGGTCTTGCCCAGTCCCTTGCCGGGCGTGCCGGGCTTGCGCTGCATCAGCGTCACCTGCCGGAGCGGCGGCGCGGGGCGGGGACCGTCAGGCGCCAGCCCGCCGCGATGCTGCGCGGGATCGGCCACGCCCCATTCGGCGCGCCAATGTTCGGGGTGCAGGGTGGGGCTGTCGCCGGTCACGAGAAACTCGGCCACATCAAAGCCGATGCCACCTGCGCCCAGAATGGCCACCCGGGCACCGACCGGGGCATCCGCGGCCAGAACGTCCCGATAGCCCAGCACATGGGGCAGATCCTGGCCGGGGATGGCGGGATCGCGCGGGGTGACGCCGGTGGCAAGGATGGTCTCGTCGAACCCGGCCAGCATTGCGGCATCCGGGGCGGTCGAGAGGCGCAGATCGACCCGGTGCAGGGCGAGCATCCGGCGGTAATACGTCAGAAGCCCCTGGAACTCCTCCTTGCCGGGGATGCGGGCGGCAAGGTTCAACTGCCCGCCGATCCGGTCGGATTTCTCGTAAAGCGTGACATGATGCCCGCGCTCGACCGCGACCAGCGCGGCCGACAGCCCGGCAGGCCCGGCACCGACCACGGCGATGCGTTTCGGAATGGCGGCGGGGGCATAGCGCAGCTCGGTCTCGAAACAGGCACGGGGATTGACAAGGCAGGTCGAGACCTTGCCCGAGAAGGTGTGATCCAGACAGGCCTGGTTGCAGGCGATGCAGGGGGCGATCTGGTCGGCCCGTCCCGTGGCGGCCTTGGCGACGAAATCGGGATCGGCCAGGAACGGCCGCGCCATCGAGACCATGTCGGCAGCCCCTTCGGCGAGCAGGGTTTCCGCGATGTCGGGCGCGTTGATCCGGTTCGAGGTGATCACCGGGATCCCGACCCTGCCCATCAGCTTGCGCGTAACCCAGGCGAATCCCGCGCGCGGGACCGAGGTGGCGATGGTCGGCACGCGCGCCTCGTGCCAGCCGATGCCGGTGTTCAGGATCGTGGCGCCCGCCTGTTCGATGCGCTGCGCGAGGGTCACGACCTCGTCGAAACTGGACCCTTCTGGGACAAGGTCGATCATCGACAGCCGGTAGATCAGGATGAAATCGGGGCCGACCGCCGCGCGCACCCGGGCCACCACATCCAGCGGCAGGCGCATGCGGTTTTCGTAAGGCCCGCCCCAGCGGTCGCTGCGCCGGTTGGTGTGGGTCACCAGGAACTGGTTGAGGAAATAGCCCTCCGAGCCCATCACCTCGACCCCGTCATAACCGGCCTCGCAGGCGCGGGCGGCGGCAAGGGCGATATCGGCGATCTGTTTCTCGATCCCCGCCTCGTCCAGTTCGCGGGGGGCGAAGGGCGAGATCGGCGACTTGACCGGGCTGGGGGCGACGCAATCGGGGCCATAGGCGTAGCGGCCCGCATGCAGGATCTGCATCGCGATCAGGCCGCCCTCGGCATGGACACGGGCCGTCACGCGGCGGTGATTGGCAATGTCCTCGGGCGTATACAGCCCCGCGGCGCCGGGGAAGACCGCGCCTTCGGGATTGGGGGCCATGCCGCCGGTCACGATCAGCCCGGCCCCGCCACGGGCACGCAGCGCATAGAACTCGGCCACCCTGTCCCAGTCGCCGCGTTCCTCGATCCCGGTATGCATCGAGCCCATGAGCACGCGGTTTTTCAGCGTCACGAAGCCCAGATCGAGCGGGGCCAGAAGATGCGGATAGTCGGTCATGCGGTCCTCCCGGTGCGAGAGTGGCGCCGCTTGGGGCGGCTGTCACGGGGGACGCGGCGTCACGCGGGGGCCGGGGCGGTCTCGACGCAATGGGCGCGGAAGGCGCGTTTCAGAAGGTCGAGTTCCGCGCGCAGCAGGTCGATCTCGGCGCGCAGGTCATGGTCCAGCGGGCTGCCCGCAAGGATCGTGAAACTGGCCAGCGTCGCGCCGCTGGTCCGGTCGCGGATCACGCAGGTCTGCACGCCGTCGGACAGGATCTCGGCCGGGATCGGCAGGGCAAGGGCAAAGCGGCCGGGCCGGTCGGGATCGGGGGTCAGGCGCAGGCCGGGCACCGGACGGCCCAGATGCAGCGCCTCGATCCCGGGCGGATCGGTACCGGGGGCATCCAGCACCCCCTCCCACACCCCGGCATGCAGGCGGGTGGCGGTCAGGCGGGGCGGAACGGGCGGGCGCAGATGAATCATGGCTCGGCCCTCGGGCGGCGGCTGAGCAGCAGATCGTGCAGCGTGATGCAGTTCATCTGCGGCGCCTCGAAGATCAGGTCGAGCCACATCTTGCCGACCCGATCCTCGTCAAGCCCGATGACGGCAAGATCGAATTCCAGCTCGATTTCGGGCGTATCGGGGGGGATGGCGCGGACAAGCTGGGCGGTATTGGGGCCGTGGCGGATGTTCAGTCGGGCAAAGATCCCAAGCGGCCGCTCGGTCTCGATGGCGGCATCCAGCCGGATCAGGTGGCGGCGGCGCAGCCCGGTCATTGCGGCAGCGGGCAGGTCGATGGCCAGCGACAGGAAACTGCCCTCGAAGCGGAACACCTCAAGCCTTAGCGCATGGGGCGGGCGGTCGCCCGGGCCGGATCTGGCGATCTGACGCAAGACCAGCTCGGGACGGATGCAATCGTGGAAAAGCCGCATCCCGGCGCCGAAGGCGGTGCCGCTTTCGGGGGCCACCACGCCGGGTGGGGACAGCGGGCCGCACCACATTTCAGGCCGCCAGAGCCAGTCGCACCCCAGCGGAAGGCCCCGGCCCCCGGCCCCGGCGGGCGGTCGGGCAAGCCGCCCGTCCACCGCATGGATCACCCGGTCCAGCCGGTGGCGCAGGGCGAGTGCGCGCGCCCGCAACGGCCGCAAGCGTGCCGGATCGCTGTTTTCGGCACGCTCTGCCGCCCGGTCCCATGCGCTCAACGCATGGCGGAACAGCAGGCTGTCAACCAGGGAAACGGGTGCATGGGCCATCGGCGGGGCGGATCGTTCTGCGTTGCGACGCCGCCAGAGGACACCGGGACCGGTTTCATCCGGGTAAATTCCAGCAGGAAAAAGCGGTGAAAACCGGATCAATCCGCCGACCAACCCCACCGGCGCTGTCCGCACAGGCGCGGGACCGGCCGCAAGGGGCCGGTCCCGGCAGGCCGGATCAGAGATCCATGTAGACGTGCTTTTCCGCCGCGGCGCCGGGATGGGTGACGGCCCCCAGGCGGGTCGGCCCCACCTGCTGGGCGTATTTCCAAAGCGCGCCCGAGGCATAGATCGTCGCGCGCGGGCCTTTCCAGTCCGCCTTGCGCTGTGCGAGTTCCTCGTCCGACAGCGCAACCGACAATTCGCCCTTGATGGCGTCGATGGTGATCATGTCGCCATCCTTCAACAGCGCGATGGGACCGCCATGCGCCGCCTCGGGGCCGACATGGCCGACGCAGAAGCCGCGCGTGGCGCCCGAGAAGCGGCCATCGGTGATCAGCGCGACCTTCTTGCCCATGCCCTGACCGGACAGCGCGGCGGTGGTGGCCAGCATCTCGCGCATGCCGGGGCCGCCCGCGGGGCCCTCGTTGCGGATGACCAGTACCTCGCCTTCCTTGTATTCGCGGGCCTTGACGGCGGCAAAGGCGTCTTCCTCGCATTCGAAGACGCGGGCCGGGCCGGTGAAGACCTGTTGTTCCTTGTCCATGCCCGCGACCTTGACGATGGCGCCATCGGGGGCAATGTTGCCCTTGAGGCCGACGACGCCGCCCGTCGGCGTGATCGGGGCGGACACCGGATAGATCACCCGGCCATCGGCCTCGCGCGTGACCATGTCGATTTCCTCGCCGATGCTGCGGCCCGTCACGGTCATGCAGTCTTCGTGGATCAGGCCAGCCTTGCGCAGTTCCTTCATCACGACCGGCACGCCGCCTGCTTCGTAAAGATCCTTGGCGACATAGGTGCCGCCGGGTTTCAGGTCGACGAAATAGGGCGTGTCGCGGAAGATGTCGCAGACATCGAACAGGTCGAATTCGATCCCCGCTTCATGCGCGATGGCGGGCAGGTGCAGCCCGGCATTGGTCGACCCGCCGGTGCAGGCCACCACGCGCGCGGCGTTTTCCAGCGCCTTGCGGGTGACGATGTCGCGGGCGCGGAGGTTCCGCTCGATCAGGTTCATCACCGCGCGGCCCGACGCCTCGGCATATTGATCGCGGGATTCGTAGGGCGCAGGCGCCCCCGACGAGTTCGGCAGCGCCAGCCCGATCGCCTCGGACACGCAGGCCATGGTGTTGGCGGTGAACTGGCCGCCACAGGCCCCGGCCGAGGGACAGGCGACCTTTTCCAGCGCGATCAGCGCGGCCTCGGACATGTTGCCCGCCTGGTTCTGGCCCACCGCCTCGAACACGTCCTGAACGGTGACATCGCGGCCTTCATGCCGACCGGGCAGGATCGAGCCGCCATAGATGAAGACGCTGGGCACGTTCAGCCGCACCATGGCCATCATCATCCCCGGCAGCGACTTGTCGCAGCCCGCAAGGCCCACAAGCGCGTCGTAGCAATGGCCGCGCATGGTCAGTTCCACGCTGTCGGCAATGGCCTCGCGGCTGGCTAGGCTGGAGCGCATCCCCTCGTGGCCCATGGCGATGCCGTCGGTCACGGTGATGGTGGTGAACTCGCGCGGCGTGCCCTTGGCCTCCTTGACGCCCATCTTGACCGCCTGGGCCTGCCGGTTCAGCGCGATGTTGCAGGGCGCGGCCTCGTTCCAGCAGGTCGCGACGCCGACAAAGGGCTGGTGGATCTCGGCTTCGGACATGCCCATCGCGTAGTAATAGGACCGGTGCGGCGCGCGGGCCGGGCCTTCGGTGACGTGGCGGCTGGGCAGGCGGGACTTGTCGATGGGGGGCATGCTGGCTTCCTCCGGCTCGTGTTGCCCTTGGCAATAGACGCCGCGGGAAAGGGAGACAAGCGATTGATGGGCGCGCGCCCGCGGTCTAGTGTCGGCGGGTATTGGACCGGGGCCCCATGAATTACCGACCCCACGAGCATTTCATCCACGCGGCCCGCGCCCGGCCCGAGATCTGGCGTCTGCTTGCGGGCGCGGTGGCGATCCTTGCGATCAATATCGGGCTGATCTACGCGGCCTATGGGCTGGTCGCAGTGCTGCGCGGCACGGCGATTGCGCAATCGGCCTTTGCGGCCGTGTTCGGCACCACGCTGACGGCGGCGGATGCGCTGTGGCTGCTGGCCTCGTTCCTGTTCATGCTGGTCGCCACGCTGGTTGCGGCAAGCACCTTTCACGGCCGCGGCCTGCTCTCGCTGACCGGTCCGGCGGGGCGTGCGGTGGCGCAGTTCCTGCGCGTTCTGGGGGCGCTGGTGCTGCTTTACGGGGCGCTGGCGCTGATCCTGCCCGCAGGCGCCGATCTGCGGCCGAACCTCGATCCCGCGCGCTGGCTGATGCTGTTGCCACTCGCGCTGCCGCTGGTGTTGCTCCAGGTGACGGCCGAGGAAGTGCTGTTCCGCGGCTATCTGCAACAGCAGCTTGCCGCGCGGTTTCAAAGCCCCCTGATCTGGATCGGCCTGCCCGCGGCGCTGTTCGCGCTGGGCCATTACCAGCCCGGGATCGCAGGCGGCAATGCCGTGATGGTCACGCTCTGGGCGGGGCTGTTCGGGATCGCGGCGGCGGATCTGACCGCGCGCAGCGGCACGCTGGGGCCGGCCATCGCGCTGCATTTCGTCAACAACGCGGTGGCGATCCTGGTGGTGGCGCTGGACGGGCCGATTTCGGGGCTGGCGCTTTACACCTATCCCTTTGCCGCGGACGATCCGGCGCTTGTTCCGCTGTTCCTGGTCGATCTGGGCGTGCTTGGGGTGTCCTGGCTGGCCGCGCGGGTGGCCTTGCGCGTCTGAGTTGAAGCCCGGGCGCCTGCGCGCTAGCTTGCCCGCGACGCGCCGCCCCAACCCCAGAGAGCCCATGCGATCCCCCCTATTCGAGGCCTATGTCGAGCCCGCACGGCTTTACCCCGAACTCTGGCGGGTCATCATAGCGCTGGGCGTGATCGGGCTGATCTATGCGGGCTGTTTCGCGCTGTTGCTGGTCGGCGCCTATCCGGTGCTGGGGCCGCTGGCCTATTTCGGCTGGATGCAGGGCATCATGGCCCCCGCGACGCCCGGCCAGACGCTGTTCGTGCTGGCCAGCTTCATCGGCATGGGGCTGGGCGTGCTGATCGCCACGCCCGCGCTGCATTATCGCGAACCGGGCAGCCTGTTCGGACCGATGCGCGACTGGGTGCGCGGCTTTGGCGTCGCGGTGGCGGTGCTGGTGCCGGTCTATGCGGGGCTGTTCCTGATCGGCCGGGCGGCCCTGCCGCTGGAGGCGGGCCTGCCGATTGACCAATGGCTGCGGTTCCTGCCCCTTGCGCTGGTGCTGGTGCTGATCCAGACCGGGTCCGAGGAAGTGCTGTTCCGCGGCTATCTGCAACAGCAACTGGCCGCGCGCTTTGCCGCGCGGGTGGTCTGGATGGGGCTGCCCGCGCTGGTCTTCACGGTGCTGCACATCAACCCGGCGGCCGGGATCAATGCCTGGGGGATCCTGGTCGCGGTCTTTGCCTTCTCGCTGGCGGCGGCCGATCTGACCGAACGGACGGGCAGCCTGGGCGTCGCGATGGGTTGGCATTTCGTGAACAATTGCAGCGCGCTGCTGATCGTGTCGGTCAAGGGCACGATCACCGGGCTGTCGCTGTTCGTGACCCCGTTCGAGATGTCGGACAAGGTGATGGTTCCGCTGACGCTGGGGATCGACATTCTGGTGATCTTTGCGATGTGGCGTCTGTTGCGCGCGCTGATCTGACCGGCCGGGGCCGATTGCATTTCCCGGCCCCGCGGCTTATCTGAGCGGCCAGACCGTTCCGAGGGTGGCGCGCGCATGAACTGGATCAACAACTACGTCCGGCCCAAGATCAACTCGCTGTTCTCGCGCCGCGAGATCCCCGAGAACCTGTGGACGAAATGCGACGCCTGCGGAACGATGCTGTTCCACCGGGAACTGAGCGACAACCTGAACGTCTGCACCGCCTGCGGCCACCACATGGGGATCAGGCCGCGCGACCGCTTCGTGACGCTGTTTGACGGCGGCATCTTCACCGAGGTTGCGGTGCCGACGCCGCTGGCCGACCCCTTGGCCTTCCGCGACCAGAAGAAATATCCCGACCGGATGAAGGCGGCGCAGAAATCCACCGCCGAGAAAGAGGCGATGCTGGTTGCCGAGGGCGAGATCGGGCGCACGCCGGTCGTCTGCGCGGCGCAGGATTTCAGCTTCATGGGCGGCTCCATGGGCATGTATGTCGGCAATGCCATCATCGCCGCCGCCCAGCGCGCGGTCGAGCTGCGCCGCCCGCTGATCCTGTTCTCGGCCGCGGGCGGCGCGCGGATGCAGGAAGGCATCCTGAGCCTGATGCAGATGCCGCGCTCGACGGTTGCGGTGCAGATGCTGAAAGAGGCCGGGCTGCCCTATATCGTGGTGCTGACCCATCCCACCACCGGCGGCGTGACGGCATCCTATGCGATGTTGGGCGATGTGCAGATCGCCGAACCCGGCGCGCTGATCTGCTTTGCCGGGCCGCGCGTGATCGAGCAGACGATCCGCGAAAAGCTGCCCGAGGGGTTCCAGCGCGCCGAATACCTGCTGGAACACGGGATGCTGGACCGGGTGGTGCCGCGCACGAAGCTGCGCGAGGAACTGGTGACCATCGTGCGGATGCTGATGGGCCTGCCGCCTGCCGTGATCGCCGATCTGCCGCCACCCGCCAGCTTCAGCCACGGCCCTGCCGAGGCGGGGCTTGAGGATACCGAGAATCCCGAACCGCCGCGCCGCGTCGCGCCCCCCGATGCCGAGCCCCCCGAGCCGGGCAGCAAGGGGTGAGTGCGGGCCGCAGCGACGCCCTTCTGGCGCGGATGATGGCGTTGCACCCCAAGATCATCGACCTGACGTTGGACCGGGTTTTGCGGCTGCTGGCCGCGCTTGACCATCCCGAACGGCAGCTTGCCCCGTTGATCCATGTTGCGGGCACAAACGGCAAGGGCTCGACCCTCGCGATGATCCGGGCGGGGCTGACCGGCGCGGGGGGCCGGGTGCAGGCGTATACCTCGCCTCATCTTGCGCGGTTCCACGAACGCATCCGGCTGGCCGACGGGCTGATCGCCGAGGACGCGCTGGCCGCGGTGCTGGACGAATGCGAGCGCGCCAATGGCGGCCAGCCCATCACCTATTTCGAGATCACGACCTGCGCCGCGCTGCTGGCCTTTGCACGCGATCCGGCCGACTGGTGCCTGCTGGAAGTGGGGCTTGGCGGGCGGCTGGATGCAACCAATGTGATCGAGCGGCCGGCGCTTACGGTGATCGCGCCGGTCTCGCTCGACCATCAGCAATATCTGGGCGAAACCTTGCCCGAGATCGCCGCCGAAAAGGCCGGGATCCTGAAACGCGGCGTGCCCTGTGTGGTCGGCCCGCAGGAGGATGCCGCGATGGAGGTGATCGAGGCGCGGGCCGCCCGGCTGGGGGCGCCGCTGATCGCCCATGGCCAGCACTGGCATGTCTGGGAGGAACGCGGGCGGCTGGTGTTCCAGGACGAGCGCGGGCTTCTGGACCTGCCCCTGCCCCGCCTGATCGGCGCGCATCAGGTGCAGAATGCGGGCATGGCCATCGCCGCGCTGCGTGCGCTGGGACAGGGCGAACAGGCCTGCGAGGCGGCTCTGACACAGGCCGACTGGCCCGCCCGGCTGCAACGCCTGCGCCACGGCCCGCTGGTCGCGGCGGCGGGGCGGGCGGAATTGTGGCTCGATGGCGGGCACAACCCCGCCGCGGGCGTCGCGCTGGCCGAGGCCGTGACGCGGCTGCCGCCGCGGCCGTTGCACCTGATCTGCGGGATGCTGAACACCAAGGATGTGACGGGCTTCATGCGGCCGCTGGCGGGCGTGGCCGACAGCCTGACCGCCGTCTCGATCCCCGGCGAGGCCGCGACGCTGCCCGCCGAAACCACCGCCGCGGCCGCCGCTGCGGCGGGTCTGCCCGCCACGACCGCCGGGGATGTGGCCGAGGCCGTGGCGCGGATCGCCGGGGCGCAGCCGAACGCGCGGATCCTGATCTGCGGCTCGCTCTACCTTGCCGGGCGGGTGCTGGCGGAGAATTCCTGAGCGGCGCCCAGCCCCCATTCGGCGCCCTGCATCTCGCGCAAACGGCTCGCCGTGCGCTCGAACTCGAACGCCCCCGCCCCTTCGAGATACAGCATCTCGGGCTGGGCCGCCGCCGACGCGATCAGCCGCACCCGGCCTTCGTAAAGCGCGTCCACCAGCGTCACGAAGCGGCGCGCCTCGTTGTAGTTTTCCGAACTCAGCCGCGGGATGTCCTCGAGGATCAGCACGCGCAATGTCTCGGCCAGGGCAAGGTAATCGGCCGGACCAAGCGGGCGGGCGCAGAGATCCCAGAAACTCGCCCGCGCGACCCCGTTGTGGAACAGCGGCAGGTCCAGTTCGCGGCCCTGCACCCGCAGCGTCAGCGGCGCCCCCGCCCCGTCGGTCAGATCCTGCCAGATCGCCGTCAGCGCCTGCCGCGCCAGACGGTCGGCGGGGGTGAAATAGACATCCGCACCGGTCAGCCGGTTCTGCCGGTAATCGGTGGGCGAGGCGAGGTGCATCACCTCCAGCCTGTCCTCGATCATCCGGATGAAGGGCACGAACCGCTCGCGCTGCAAGCCGTCCTTGTAGAGATCGCCCGGCACCCGGTTCGAGGTCGTCACCACCGTGACGCCCTGGGCGAACAGCAGGTCGAACAGCCGCCCCACGATCATCGCATCGGCAATGTCGGTGATCTGCATCTCGTCGAGGCACAGAAGCCGCAGCCCGCGGAACTGCTCGGCCACGACGGGGCGCAGCGCATCCTCGGCCCCGGCCTTGCGCGCGGCGTGCAACCCCTTGTGCACCTGCTGCATGAAGGCATGGAAATGCACCCGCCGCTTGCCCTCGATGGCGACACCGGCATGGAACAGGTCCATCAGCATCGACTTGCCGCGCCCGACGCCGCCCCACAGATAGAGCCCGCGCACCGGCTCGGGCGGCGGGGGCTTGCGGAACAGACCGCCCCGCACCGGGGGCGGCGGGCTTTCCAGCGCGGCGCGGATCCGGTCGAGCGGGGACAGCGCCGCGATCTGCGCCGGATCGGCATGCAATTCGCCCGCGCCGACCCTTGTCTCGTAGTGATGTCGCAAGCTCTGTCCCATGGCGCGGTTCTAGGCCGGGCACGCGGCAGCGGAAAGGGGCAGCACGGCAGAATGCTGCGGGCCGGAGCGTCGCAGAGGGGTGCCGACGGGGGATCGCCCGCGCGGCGGCGGCCCCGGCTTGCCCCGCGCCGATACCCTTGCCATGCTGGCGCAGATCGGTGGAGGCAGGGCATGAGTGCAGCGGAAGACGCCTATCGCGCGGCGGAGCGGGCGATTGCGGTGGCGAAGGAGGAGGGGGCGAACGAGCTCTCCTTTGATTTCGAGAAATTCCGCGCGCTGGAGGAATTGCCCGCTGAAATCGCCGACCTCTCGGGGTTGCAGGTACTTTGGCTCGACAACACAGCAATCAATGACGAAGGCCTCGGCGCTATCGAAGGTTTGAAGGGGTTGGAAAATCTCTCACTCTTCAGGACCGCAGTTACCGATGCAGGTCTGAGACACCTGACAGGCCTGACCCAACTGCAATCGCTCACCCTCTCCAAGACCGCAATCACCGACGCGGGCGTTCGTTTCCTTTCGCGCCTTGTCGGGTTACAGGGCATCTTTCTTTCGAACACGGCAATTACAGACTTGGGCCTCCGGCAACTGACGGGTCTGTCGGGATTGCAGTGGATTTCCCTTGATGGAACCGGGATCACCGACGAAGGGCTTTCAACCCTCGGGGGTCTGACCACGTTGGAGGTGCTTTTCCTTGCCGATACCGCGATTACCGACGCGGGCCTGAGCAGCCTTGCGGGCCTGACGAGTTTGCGGCAGCTCTTCGTCGATAACACCCCGATCACCGAAGAGGGGCTCGCCGGGATCGCGGGGCTGTCGGAGTTGCAGGATCTCTCTATCGACAACACAGGTGTGCGCGATCTGCGGCCGCTGCTTGCCTTTGATCGACTGAACATCGGTCGTCTCCGGTTCCACGGCATCCCGGCGCTCGACCGCGACCCGCGGCTGAAAGAGCTTTCCGAGATCGCGCATGAAAAGGACTGCGCCCGCCAGACACTCGCCTATCTGCGCGAGGTGGGCGATGGCTGGCCGCCGGGGGATCGCCGCGGGACCATGCGCGACGCTGATCCGCCGATCACGGCAAGGGTGCCGAGCGATGCGGTGCGGGCGCATCTCGGCTTTCTGCTGCGCACCGCCCCGGCCAGTCGGGTGGCGGCCGACACTCTTGCATCGCAGATCGAGGCTGCGATCACGGCATGGCTGAACGAGACCGGCACCAACCATTTGCCGGACGAGCTTGCGGTGTTCGAGGACATCGCCCGGACATTGCGCGGGTTTTCCAGTGCGCTGCCCGCCGCCCCGGCCGAGGACCTGCCGGACAGACGCGCCCTCGAAACCCGCCTTGCCGAGCTGGAGGAACAGGTGGCCCGGCTGGCCGACGAACTGGACGCAGCCCATGCCCGCGCGGCGGCGGCCGAGAGCAAACTGGCCGGGCGCATCATCTGGCCGAAATACAAGGAACGTCTCGCCGAAGATTCCGCGACCCTGACGGCATGGACCGTGAAAGTGGGGGTGGTTTCCGGCGCGGTCCACCTGCTCGGCGTGAATTCGGCCACCGTTACCGAATTTCTGAAGGTACTTCAGAAAGTCCTGTAACCCTATCGCCACCTCTCATTCAGAAGCGCCCGAAAGGCATTCGGATCACGCAGGCCGGGCATGGCATGCTGGCCGAAAATGGCCGCTCAGCCCCGCCCGCGCCAGGCGTCGAGGATATGGGCGCAGGTCATCAGGTCCAGATGCGCGCCGCCGCCATTCTTGAACAGCGTGATCTCGTCCGCCGAGCGCCGCGCGAATTGCCCGCCCGGCAGGTCGTAGAAATCCGCCACGATATCGGTTTCGGCGATGGCGCCCGAGGCCAGCGGGATCTTCAACTCGCCGATATGGCCCAGCGTGGTCTCGCGGCTGTCGACGAAGATGCGCGCCCGTTGCAGGGCGGCATCGTCGGCCTCGCGCATGTCGGGGCGGAAGGCGCCGATCAGGTCGAGATGCTGGCCCGGGCGCAGCCATGCGCCGCGGATCAGCGGCTGGGTCGCCATGGTGGCCGAGGTCACGATATCGGCCGCGCGCACCGCGCTTTCCAGATCGCGCGCAACCGCGATGCGCGGGAAGCTCATGGCAAGCCGCTCTGCCCCCACGGCCGAACGGTTCCAGACGGTGAAGCGCGCCTGCGGAAAGGCGCTGGCATAGGCTTCGTAAAGCGCGTGCGCCACCGTGCCCGCGCCGACGATCAGGATCTCGCGGCTGTCGGGACGGGCAAGGCGGGTGGCGGCCAGCAGGCTGTCGCCCGCTGTCTTCCACTTGGTGACGAGGTGGAAATCGACGATGGCCTCCAGCGTGCCGTCGCGGTCGGAATAAAGGCAGACGCCGCCATTGACCGCGGACTTGTCGCGCGCGGGATTGGCCGGAAAGATCGTCGCGGATTTCACCGCCAGCCCCAGCCCGTCGATCCAGGCGGCGCGGTTCAACAGCGTGTCGGGACCGCGATAGAGGAAACTGTCGGCAATCTCCGCGCGCGGCAGGCTGTGGCCACGCTCCAGCGCGGCACAAAGCTCCGCCCAGTTCAGGCAGGCTTCGCCTTCGGCAAACCCGATGATCTCTGGCATGGTCCCCCTCCCCGGTCAGCCCTTAGAATCCCGGCCATGCGACGCGCCCGCAGCGGGACGGGCAGCGCGCAAGGCGCGTTCCAGCGCGTCGAGAAAGCGCGTGCGATCAGCCTTGGCAAAGCCCCGGCCGCTGCCCTGGCGGAACGGGTCGGCGGCGCGCAGATCGGCCATCAGGTCGCGGGTGGCCAGACGTTCGCCGATATTGGCCGGGGTGAACGCCTCGCCATTATGGTTCAGGACCGCCGCCCCGGCGGCCACGCATTTCGCGGCAAGCGGCAGGTCCGCCGTCACCACCACATCGCCCGGCCCCGCCTGATCCGCGATCCACTTGTCGGCCTCGTCAGGGCCCTGGGCCACATAGACCATGCGCGCGAGCGGGTGATCGACGGGCCTGAGCCCGCCATTCGCCACATAAAGGACCGGGGCGCCGTGGCGTTCGACGACGCGCAGCGCCTCGGCCTTGACCGGGCAGGCATCGGCGTCGACGAGGACGCGGCTCACCGGTACAGCGCCTCGGCGTGAAAGGCGACGTGATCCTCCATGAAGGTGGAGACGAAGAAATAGCTGTGATCGTACCCGCCCTGCATCCGGAAGATCGCGGGATGGCGGGTTTCGGTGATCGCCGCGGCCAGCGCCTCGGGCATCAGCGAATCGATGAACTGATCGCCGGTGCCCTGGTCGATCAGCATCGGCCCCGCAAAGCCGTTGGCGCGCAGCGACAGGCAGGCATCGTGGCGGGTCCAGTCCACATTGCCCTCGCCCAGATAGGCGTGGATCGGCTTCTTGGCCCAATCCGACTGGCTGGGGTGGGTGATCGGCGCAAAGGCCGAGACCGAGGCGAAGCGGCCGGGATAGGCCATCGCGATGGTCAGCGCCCCATGCCCGCCCATGGAATGGCCGGTGATCGCCTGGCGTTCCTCGTCCAGCGCGAAGCCGTTGAACAGCACCCGCGGCAATTCCTCGGCGATGTAGTCCCACATGCGGAAATTGGCGGACCAGGGGGCCTGGGTGGCGTTGACATAGAAGCCCGCGCCCTGGCCCAGATTGTACATCTCGTGATCGGCCACATCCGCGCCCCTCGGCGAGGTGTCGGGAAAGACCAGCGCGATGCCATGCTCGGCGGCCCATTGCTGGGCACCGGCCTTGACCATGGCGTTCTCATGCGTGCAGGTCAGGCCCGAGAGATACCACAGCAGCGGCACGGGGCCGTCCTCGGCCTCGGCGGGCAGGAACAGGCCGAAGGTCATGTCGCATTTGCAGGCGTCCGAGGCGTGGCGATAGACGCCCTGCCGGCCGCCGAAGCATCTGTTCTCGGATAGGGTGTCCATGGCGCTCTCCCTCGCTGACCCGGCTATGGGGTAGCGCGCCCGCGCCCTCCGGGCAAGCTCAGAGCGTGGCGATCAGCGCGATCACGGCGGGAATGGTCAGGATCGAGGCCGCGGTCGAGATCAGGATTGAGGCCGAAACCCGCTGCGGCGCAACACCGTAATGCTGGGCCAGCATGTAGACATTGCCCGCCACCGGCAATGCGGCGGCCGCGATCATCACGCCAGCGGCATAGGGCCGGACATCGAACAGCACCAGCGCGGCAAAGGCCACCGCGGCAGGGTGCAGGATCAGCTTGGCAATGGACAGCCAGCCCGCCACCGCCAGCCGCTCCGCCGACCGGCTGGCAAGCGAGGCGCCGATGGCAAACAGCGCGCCGGGCGTGGCGGCGGCGCCCAGAAGCACCAGGAACATCGCCGCCGGTTCGGGCAGCGGCAATTGCAGGACCGACCAGGCAAGCCCCAGCACGATCGACACGATCATCGGGTTCTTGACCAGCCCCAGCGCGACATTGCCCAGGATCGCGGGGGAAACGCGGCCCTCGCGCGAGGCGGTCACCAGAATGACGATCAGGCTGGAGAACACGATCAGATCGACCGCCAGCACCATCATCACCGGCCCCACCGATGCCTCGCCCAGCAACAGCGCCAGCATCGGCAGGCCCAGGAACCCCGTGTTGCCGATGGCAGCGCATTGCGCCTCGACCGCGGCCTCGGCAACGCCGCGGCGGCGGATCAGGGCGATGGCGGTGGCCAGCAGATAGACCGCCATGGTGCCGGTCAGATAGGCGGCGATGAAGGCGGGATCGAAGAGCTCGGTTGCGGGCAGGTTGGCGGCGAAACGGAAGATCATCGCCGACAGCGCGAAATAGAAGACGAATTTCGTCAGCCAGGCGGTCGCCTCGGGCGTGAAGAACCCGGTCCGCCCGGCCCCGTAGCCAAGGCCGATCAGCGCGAAGAAGGGCAGGGTCTGAAGAAAGATCGCCAGCATCAGGCGCGGTTAGCACGCGGCGGCGGGATTGGGAATGGTCCCGGGGGTGCGGCGCGGGCGGGCCGGTGCGGTCCTGTCGCATTTGCCGCCAGGGTCCGGGTTGCCCGGGGTGAACCGTTCGGTTTAGACTACCCCATCGGTAGAACGGAACGCCGGATGACCGCCAATCCCGCGACGATCAGGAAGGGACGCAAGTTCGACCAGGTGCTGGAAGGCGCCCGGGACATCTTTCTGCGCGACGGCTTCGAGGGCGCAAGCGTGGACGACATCGCCCGCGCGGCAGGCGTGTCCAAGGCCACGCTTTACAGCTATTTCCCGGACAAGCGGCTGCTGTTCATCGAGGTTTTCCAGCAGGAATGCGACCGTCAGACCCTGGCCGCGCTGGACCAGATCGACATGGACGCGCCGGTGGCCGAGGTACTGAGACAGGCCGCGGGGCATATGGTCGCCTCGTTCCTGTGCGAGTTCAATCAGGCGGTGTTCCGGGTTTGCGTGGCCGAATCCGACCGCTTTCCGGAACTGGGCGCGGCGTTCTACCGGTCGGGTCCGCGGCGGCTGCATGACGAACTGGCGGCCTTTCTTGCGCGGGCCGATGGGCAGGGCGAGGTGTCGATCCCCGATGCCGCCCTGGCCGCCGACCAGTTCACCGAATTGTGCAAGGCCGATCTTTACCTGCGCCATCTCTTGCGGATCGACGACAACTTTGCCCCCGAGGAAATCGCCCGGGTGATCGAGGGGGCGGTGGCGACCTTCATGGCGCGCTACGGGATCGGCAGCTAATCCACGCGGCGCACCTGCATCTGGTTGCCGACCTTGCGCGTCTCGAACCGCTTCAACTCGTGCACGAGGTCGGACAGCTTGCGCTTGCCATAGGTCCGGGTGTCGAAATCGGGATTGTCGGCGGTGATGTACTGGCCAAGCTGGCCCAGCGTGTACCACTCGTCCTCCTGCTCGATCTTGTCCATCGCCCGGATGATCAGGTCGATCGCCTCTTTCGGCGGCCGCTTGCCGACAGGCTCGGCCGGGGTCTTGCCCTTCTGGGCGGGGACGGGCTCTTCGATGATGTTCTCGATCAGCACGAAGCGGTTGCAGACATTGCGCAGGCTGACCGGCGCCTTGGCCTCGCCAATGCCGATGACGTCAAGCCCCTGTTCGCGGATCCGGCTGGCCAGCCGCGTGAAATCGCTATCGGACGAAACCAGCACGAATCCGTCAAAGCGGCCCGAATGCAGGATGTCCATCGCGTCGATCACCAGCCCGATGTCGCTGGCGTTCTTGCCCTTGGTATTCGCGGTTTCCTGATGCGCCAGCAACCCCAGCGCCAGCACCTTTTCGGCCCAGGGTTTCAGCCGATCAGACGACCAGTCGCCATAGACCCGGCGCAGGGCCGGTTCGCCGAACGAGGTGATTTCCTTGAGGATCGGCTCGGCATAGCGGGCGGGGATGTTGTCGGCGTCGATCAGCACGGCAAGAAGCGGGGGCTTGGGATCGGGCACGAAACGGCTCTCCTTTCGGTGTGTCGGGGGCCGGGGCGCAAGGGCCGGCCCGCTGCCTCTGTCGCAGGCAGCAACCCAGGCTAGCATGGCGCAGGGCGGAAACTCCATGGGGAGAGTGCGCGCGGCCTTGAAAGGCGGCGGCGTCAGATGCCGCGCAGATCCTTGTGCTGGATCTCGGCTTTCTCGGGCGTGTCCTTGCGGGCGGGCAGCATCCAGCGCCAGAGCTTTTCGTCGGGCAGGGGCAGCACCATCAGCCAGTGTTCGAGCAAGGCCAGCGCCGTGATGGCGGACAACAGCGCGAAGCCGACGATTTCATGCGGGGCGGAAACCGACATCAACCGTTCGATCCAGCAATAGACCGCAAAGGTCAGGAACGAGACCGAGAAGGGAAACAGCCAGTTCAGCCGCGAGATCCGGAAATGGCTGGGCAGATGCGCCAGCGGCGAGGGCAGGAATTCGACATTGATCTTGGGCACGCCCAGAAAGAGGTTCAGCTTGGCCGAGATGCGCGCAAAGAACAGCACGATAAAGGTCCACAGACCGACCGCATTCGGCGAATCGTGGCTGGTAACAAGCATCACGAACAGGATCACGACCAGCAGCGTCTCGTGATAGGCGATGGTGCCATAGGCCCGCATGAAGCGTTCCCAGCCACGCGCGGCATCATGGCAATGCGTGGTGTTCGGCCCGGTGATGACCCCGGTCAGAAAGGCAAGCTCGACCCAGCCCCAGATCGCCAGCGCGGCAAGGAATGCCACATAGGACGCCGCCACACTTTCCATGTGCCGCGTCAGTTCGTAAAGCCAGACCCCGCCCCCCAGAAGGGGCAGGGCCATGATCGTGGCGCGCAGATGCGCAAGGCGGCCGCGATGCTCGGCACGGCGCACGACAACAAGGATCGCCCCGGTGGAGAACCACCAGATGAAAAGCGCCGCGAGCGCCGCGAACCACGCCGATGCGATCAATAGACAGGCTCCAGTCTGGTGCTGGCGGGCACCTGATGGCGTTTGGCCGGGATCGTGAACAGCATCGCAAAGGCCCAGGCCGCTTTCGCGCTGCCCGCCCATTGCGTCAGCCTGCCGCCCAGCCCCCCTGCCCGCTTGCCGCGGTCGATCTGCGCAGAGGCCGACTGAAGCGCCCTGAGCCCGGGCATCCAGCGCGGGTGGTCTATGTCCAGCGTGATCGGGAAGATCTGCTTGCTGAGTTCCGAGGTCTTGCGGAACACCTCATGCCCGTACCAGTCGGTATCGACGTCCAGCGCCTTGTGAAAGGCCGGGCGCTGGTGGTCGCGCACATGCATCGTGGCATAGACGGCGGTCAGGAAGAACTTGATCCACCACACATTGACGCCCGAGGTCAGTTTCGGGTCGGTCTTCATCAGCAGCGCGAAGGCTTCGCCATGGCGGAACTCGTCATTGCACCATTCGCGGAACCACTTGAAGATCGGGTGGAACCGCTTGTCGGGATGCGCCTCGAGATGGCGATAGATCGTGATGTAGCGGGCGTAGCCGATCTTTTCCGACAGGTAGGTGGCGTAATAGATGAATTTCGGCCGGAAATAGGTGTATTTCTTCATCTGGGTCAGGAAACCCAGATTGACCGCGATATTGGCCTCGCGCAGCGCATCGTTGATGAAACCCGCATGCCGCGCTTCGTCCCGCGCCATCAATTGGAACAGTTCCGTGATGTCGGGGTTGTTGCCGCGCCGCTTCATCTCCTTGTAGAGCACGCAGCCCGAGAATTCGGCGGTGCAGGAACTTATCAGGAAGTCGATGAATTCCTTGCGCAATTCCGGATCCATGCCGTCCCAGTCGACATGATCCCAGTTCTCGTCCTTGCGGAAATGGCCCTTGTTCGGGTCGGCCTTCATCTCGGCGATGAGCTGGTCCCAATCCTTGCGGACGGGGGTGACGTCGATCGCATCAAGCTCGTCGAAATCGGTGGTGTAGAAGCGGGGCGTCAGCAGGGTGTCCTGCATCGCGACCGCGGTTGCGCTTTCGCTGTCGAGAACGGCCTGGGCCTCCTGAATCGCCAGGCCCTCTTCGACGGTGGTGGCATCGGCGGTATGGACGTTCACAGCGTGGCCTCCTCGGAAAAGGAGAACTCGCAGAGTTCCATGACTTCCAGATCGCCGGTCAGCCGCGTCCAGAACCGTTCGACGCTCGAGGCGCGGGTGATGGTGGCGATGCGATCCTCGGTCACGACCTCGCCATAGGGGGCCATGATCTCGGGGCCATGCACCAGTACCTCGTCGCCCGGGTGGACGACGGCCCCGTTGTTGAAGCGCACATGCGCGTGAAGGCTTTCGAACTTGTGCGAGACCTCAACCGTGCAGGGCGCGGTCTCCTTTTCTCGGGTGAAGATTCCCATTTTGCGGTTCCCTGTTTTTTGTGGGAGGACACATGTTCCCAATCCTCCCGGTCAGTCCAGCAGCCGCGCGAAAGCTGCCGCGTTATCGGCACCAAAGCCGATCAGTTCCGCACGCCAACCCGTCAGGTCGTCGTACAGAGACAGACGCCCGCTTTCATAGCGGACGAGCCGGACAGGGGCATCAACCGGCGCGTCGATCTTGCCGCGCTCATGTCTCAGCACCCGCCAGATACCCGAGATGAACCCCCCCTCCAGGGGACCGAACTCGCGTATGATGTTTCCCTCGGTGTCATAGACGGTGGCCCGACCCGAGTTGCTGCCTTCGATCACGATCTGACGCTCGATGGCAATCGGCGCGTTGTGATCGGGCAAGGCCGAAAGCGGCTTGTCCGTCACCCGGGCCCAGGTCACCAGCGCCAGCGCCAGCAGGACCATGCCGAACATGGCCTTGATCATGATCGTAGGGATCTTTTCCATCCCGTCGGTCTTGCGGGGGCGCTTCTGGGGGTCGGTGGTGGCCATTTCTTACTCCGCTGCCAGCGCGTCGTCATCGGGAACGCGCGCGAGCCTGGGTTCGGAAACCCGCGTTTCCGCCGCGTCGGCGATGATCCGGGCGACCTTCGCCGCGTCAGGGATGCAGCGGAACGCGGGCTCCGTGCGGGCCATCCGCCAGGGGCGGACATGGGGCCAGCACAAGAGATAGGAGAATCTGGTCGTTCCCATCAGTTCGAAGGCGATGGTGCCGTTGCCCGATTTCCTGAGATCCAGATTGGCATTGCCGATCCAGGTATAGGGCAGGTTCAGCGTCATCGTGAGCGCAGCGCCGATCCGCAGCGCGACACGACGGTTCGTCACGGTATAGACCGTCGCCTTGGCCTGGACGAAGGCCGTGATCATGAGCAGGGCACAGACCACGGCCCCGAGGACCAGGAAGAACGATGATGCGACCGCCGCCTGGGCCAGAGACATCGTCTCGGTGGCGACGATCACACGCCAGAGGAACAGCACGACGAAATACCCGCCGACCCAGTAAAGCGCGAGGCTTTCGCGGGCCAGAACCCACCAGTCGGGTGACCCCTGCCAGAGGATGTGTTCACCCTCCGGCGGAAGCTCGGGCAGGCCCTTGATGGGCTCGACGTCGAAATCGTCGTGGGACATGCGTCCGGTCGCTCCTCGGGATTAGAGTTGCGGTTCCTGCCGCGCCGGGTCGGCATAGAGCGTGCCGCCGGCATAGTAGCCGCAGATCTTTTCTTCCTCGAGCTTGGTCACCTTTTTGGGCGACTTGATCGTCGGCACGCCGGCGAAGTGCTTGCCATAGATCAGGCGCACGCCCACTTCGGGCTTGAACCAGCTGATATTGGCAACCTGCATCGGGATCAGCCGGCGCCCGCCACCATGGGCAGCGTCCAGTTCGACCTCGAGATAGCGCACAAGCTGCTCGGGCTCGTCGATCCACATGTCGACGACCTTGCCGACCGCCTCGCCGTCACCGGCCACGACGGTCATGCCGCGCGGATCGCGACCGCCCGACACCTTGAAGCCGCCAAGCGCCGCCATCGGCTGGATCTTGGGATGGCCGCGGCCGTCCAGTTCCGGCTCGTCCTTGCGGGCACACCACGAGGCCGGGCCGACGCCGTCCACCATGGGATCGCCGGTCGGTTCCAGCGGATAACCGTTGTTCTTGGTCATCTTCTTCAGCGGCAGATCCTTGTTGCGCGGATCGGTCAGCAGGTTGGGCACGGTCATTTCGCCCTGGCCATGCGGCAGCTTGAAGGTCTTCTTCTCGGGCACCCAGAACATGCCCTGGTTCGGCGCGGGCTTGCCCATCTCGTCCTCGAGCGGATAGCCCTCGTGCATGTTCGCGCGCTGGAGGTAGAACACCAGCCCCGCGAAGAACAGCCAGAATGACCAGATGGACAGACTGGCAAGATCGAAGTTTCCGAAAAATGCGTTGACCATGGGTTCGGTCCTCCGGGTCAGGTTGGGAAGTCGGCCAGCCCGATCTTGGCCGAGGAATCCCTGTTGGGATGGTTGCTGTCCTGTGGCCGCACGAGCGGCCCCAGAACCATGAGTGTCACGAACAGCAGGACGATCTCAATGTGGTAGACCGCCGCGTATCCGGTGGCCGGGGTTTCGAGTCCCGCGCCGAACGCGCCCGAAAGCGCAAAGTGATTCATGACGTCGCGCGTCGTGCCGCCGATGGCGACTGCAAGCCCCGCCGCCGTCGCCTGCGCCGCGCCCCAGGCGCCCAGCGCAAGCCCGCGCCCGGCCTTGCCTTCGGCAGGCAGCGACATCGCGGCCGTCAGCGTCGCCACCGCGAAAAGCCCGCCGCCGAAACCGATCAGACCGGCGCCCAGGAAGAACAGCGCCGCCGAGCCGAGCGGTCCGGACAGGATCACCAGCGAGAAGGCGCCGATCCCCGACAGGATGCCCGTCGCGCCCATGCGGTAGAGGTTCATGCCCTGGCTAAGCCAGCGCGCGGCCAGCCCGAAGCCCACCAGAGCCCCAGCCGCCCAGGTGCCGGTCAGAAGCGTGGTGGTGCCGACCGCCAGCCCCAGAACCTCGCCGCCATAGGGTTCGAGCAGCACGTCCTGCATGTTGAAGGCCAGCGTCCCCAGCGCCACCACGGCCAGCAGGCGTCCAGCCTGCCCGCCGCGGGCGAAATCCGCCCAGGCATCCGAAAAGCTGGGCGGGCGGGTCGACCGCTCGGCCTTGCTCATCGGGTTCATCGGTTCCTGCTTCCACAGCGCGATGAGGTTCAGGACCACGGTCGCGACCGCAGCGCCCTGAACCACCCGGATCAGGGTCAACTGGCTGAAATCGCGCAGAAGCCAGCCGATCACCAGGGCCGAAACGCCCATGCCCACAAGGAACATGACGTAAAGCAGCGCCACGACGCGGGGTCGTGTCTCGTCCGTCGCTCGGTCCGAGGCCAGCGCAAGACCCACGGTCTGGGTCATGTGGATGCCAAGCCCCGTCATCAGGAAGGCAATGCCCGCCAGCACCTCGCCCGCCCAGGACGGCCCAAGGGTCTGGTCGCCCGAGAGCACGATCAGCGCGAACGGCATGATCGCCAGCCCGCCCATCTGCCAGAGCGTGCCGAACCACATGTAGGGGATGCGTTTCCAGCCGATGGCCGAGCGGTAATTGTCCGACTTGAACCCCAGAAGCGCGCGGAACGGCGCGGTCATGACCGGCAGCGCGATCATGATGGCCACCATCATCGCCGGGATCGCCAGTTCCACGATCATCACCCGGTTCAGCGTGCCCAGCAGCATGACGGTCGCCATGCCGACAGAGACCTGGAACAGCGACAGGCGCAGAACCTGCCGGATCGGGAAATCGGGCGAAGCGGCGTCGGCGAAGGGAAGGTACTTCACCGAAAGACGGGTCAGCGGATGGGGCTTGCGGGCGGCGCTCATCAGGGCTCAAGCTCCATCGCCTGGCTGATATAGAAGCCGCGCGCCACCCGGTGCACCGGCCGCAGATGCCCGCGCACCCCGGCCTTGCGCAGGGCATTCGCGATGCGCGCCTCGGAATGGGGGATGATCCGCGGCGAGCGGTCGGAACGCGGGAACAGCTTGCCCAGCACATGCATCACGGACAGAAGCGGCGTCTTGGGCGCGACCGTGAAGACGATCTTGCCGCGGGTGCGCGCGGCCAGCTTGCCCAGCGCCGCGGC
Organism: Rhodovulum strictum; assembly: GCF_009649175.1. GTDB lineage: Bacteria > Pseudomonadota > Alphaproteobacteria > Rhodobacterales > Rhodobacteraceae > Rhodovulum > Rhodovulum strictum. The sequence continues at coordinate 37,114 of NZ_WJPO01000010.1, forward strand.
GATGTCCCTGGCCTTGTAGTGGATCAGGCTGTCCATCGACATCACATAGTCGAAATGGCCCAGCCGGTCCGACAGCATGTCGCCCGCAACAAAGGTGATCTGGCGGTGATACTTCTCGGGGATGCGGCTTTTCGCCACATCCAGAAGGCTTTGCGAGATGTCGCAGGCGACGACCTCGGCCCCCCGCTGCACCAGTTCCAGCGTCATCGGCCCGGCACCGCAGCCCGCGTCAAGGACGCGCTTGCCGGTCAGATCCTCGGGCAACCGCGCGAGCATGGCCGCGCGCATCTGGTCGCGGCCTTCGCGCACCGTCTGGCGGATGCGCGAAACCGGCGCGTCAGAGGTCAGCCGTTCCCACGTCTTCGACGCCGTGCGGTCGAAATAGTGTTCCAGACGTTCCCGTGTCTTGGCGTAACTGCTGCTCATCAATCAAACCCGAGCAATTCGAAAATCTCACGGTCTTCCAGCGGCGCGGGCGCCAGCGGGTCGGTGCCGTTCCAGAGCGTCTCGGCCAGCCGGATGTATTCGGCGCGGCACATGATGATGTCCTCGTCGTCGGGCATCTCGAACAGCGTCTTCTTCATCAGCCGCGACCGGCGGATCGCATCGACCAGCGGCATGTGCGCGATCCGCTTGAAGCCGACCCGGTTGCAATACTTGTCGACCTGGTCGGTATCCTCGGAGCGGTTGGCGATGCAGCCCGCAAGCCGCACGTTATAGTTCTTGGACTTGGCCTGAACCGCGGCGATGATCCGGTTCATCGCATAGATCGAGTCGAAATCGTTCGCGGTCACGATCACCGCGCGGTCGGCATGCTGCAAGGGCGCGGCAAAGCCGCCGCAGACCACGTCGCCCAGCACGTCGAAGATCACGACATCGGTATCTTCCAGCATGTGATGCTGTTTCAGCAACTTGACGGTCTGGCCCACGACATAGCCGCCGCAGCCCGTGCCCGCAGGCGGGCCGCCCGCCTCGACGCACATCACGCCGTTGAAGCCCTCGGTCACGAAATCCTCGGGGCGCAGTTCCTCGGGGTGGAAATCCACCGATTTCAGAACGTCGATCACCGTGGGTTGCAGGTGGCCGGTCAGGGTAAAGGTCGAATCATGCTTGGGGTCGCAGCCGATCTGAAGCACGCGCTTGCCCAGCATCGAAAAGGCCGCCGACAGGTTGGACGAGGTCGTGGACTTGCCGATCCCACCCTTGCCATAGACCGAGAAGACCTTGGCCCCCTCGATCTTCATGGACGGATCCTGATGGACCTGGACGGAGCCTTCGCCGTCCTCGCCTATCAGCACCGGAATTTCGTCTCTCGGGCTCATGGTTCCCTCCGTTCGCGGCTCTACTCGGCCGCAACTATGCCTTCGAGCCGGTCTTCCAGCTCGTCTGCGGCCGCTTGCAGCGCGGCCAGGGTCTCGGCGTCGGGTTGCCAGTAATTGCGGTCATGCGCCTCAAGCAGGCGGTTGGCCAGTTTGGCCGACGCCGCCGGGTTGAGGCTGGCAAGCCGCTTGCGCATTTCCTCGTCAAGAACAAAGGTTTCCGACAGCCGCTGATACACCCAGGGCTCCACCTGGCCGGTTGTCGCCGACCATCCCAAGGTGTTCGTCACCTGCGCCTCGATCTGGCGCACGCCTTCATGCCCGTGTTTCAGCATGCCCTCGAACCATTTCGGGTTCAGGCTGCGGGACCGGGTTTCAAGGGCGACCTGTTCCTTCAGCGTGCGCACCTTGCCTTCGCCGCGGGTCTGGTCGCCGATATAGACGGCGGCCTCGCTGCCCTTGGCCCGTTTCACCGCGCGGGAGATCCCGCCCAGCGTATCGAAATAATGGTCGACCGTGGTCACGCCCAGTTCGACGCTTTCCAGGTTCTGATAGGCGATGTCCACATCCTTGAGCGTCTGCTGCAACAGCGCCGCATTCGCCGTCGACTTGCCGTCCCGGCCATAGGCAAAGCTCTTGCGCGCCTCATAGGCGTCGGCCAGCTCGTCCTCCTCGCCCCAAGCGCCGCTGTCGATCAACCCGTTGACGTTCGAGCCATAGGCGCCCTCGGCATTCGAGAAGACGCGCAGCGCAGCGGTCTCCATGTCGACGCCCATCTTCTGGGCATGCGCCAGCGAATGCGCCCGGATGTAGTTCATCTCCAGCGCCTCGTCCTCGGCCATCGCGGCCTTCCAGGCGGCTTCGGCCAGCATCCGGGTCTGAAGCGGCAGAAGGTCGCGGAAGATGCCGGAAAGCGTCATCACCACGTCGATGCGCGGTCGGCCCAGTTCGGCCAGCGGCACCAGATCGGCGCCGCAGAGCCGCCCATAGCTGTCAAAGCGCGGCTTCGCCCCCATCAGCGCCATCGCCTGCGCGATCGGGCCGCCATCCGACTTGATGTTGTCGGACCCCCACAGCACCATCGCCACGGATCGCGGCAGGGTCGGATGCGCCTCAAGCAGTTTCTGCGCCTGTTTCGCGCCCTCCTGCATGGCGAACATCGTCGGCATGCGGAACGGATCGAAGGCGTGGATGTTGCGCCCCGTCGGCAGCACCTCGGCCGAACGGATCAGGTCGCCGCCGGGCACCGGCTTGATGTAGCGCCCGCCCAGCGCACGCAGGATCGCGGGGATCTCGGTGTCCTGTTGCAGCCAGTGATCCACCCGCTCGCGGGTCTCGTCATCGACATCGCACATCACGCGCAGATGCTCGGCGCGTTCCGCATCGGTGACCGGGCGGCCCAGCACATGCAGCCCGTCGGGAATCAGTGCATCCTCGGTTTCCAGCAGCTTCAGCCAAAGCTGTTCGGGCGGGGTGCCGGCCATGTCGACGGCTTCGGCCTGGATCCGGATCAGTTCCTCCAGATCGGCCATTTCGGGCGAGCCCGGCTCGGTCTGGCGCCAGCGGGTCAGGCTGTCCTTGAGTTCCTGCAAACCCTTGTAAAGCCCCGAAGCCGCCAGCGGGGGCGTCAGGTGGGTGATCGTCACCGCGTTCGAGCGGCGCTTGGCCAGCGTCGCCTCGGAGGGGTTGTTCGAGGCATAGAGATAGACGTTCGGCATGTCGCCGATCAGCCGGTCGGGCCAGTCGCGCGCGCCCATGCCCGCCTGCTTGCCCGGCATGAATTCCAGCGCGCCATGCATCCCGAAATGCAACAGCACATCCGCCCGGAAGCTGTTCTTGAGCCACAGGTAGAAGGCGCTGAAGGCATGGGTCGGAGCAAAGCCGCGTTCGAACAGCAGGCGCATCGGGTCGCCCTCGTAGCCGAAGGTCGGCTGCACGCCCACGAAGACATTGCCGAACTCGCGGCCCAGCACGAAGACGCCGCGCCCGTCGGACCGGATCTTGCCGGGCGCAGGGCCCCAGACCGCCTCGATCTCGGACAGCCAGGGCGTGCCGCGCACCAGATCGTCGGCGGGCACATGGGCGCAGACATTGGCCTCCTGGCCGTATTGCTTGGCGTTGCCCTCAAGGATCGCCTGCCGCAACTCGTCCACGCTGGCGGGCAATTCGCCGACCTGATAGCCCTCGGCCTTCATGCGGTGGAGCGTGTTGAACAGGCTTTCGAAGACCGACAGATAGGCCGCCGTCCCGACCGCACCCGCATTGGGCGGGAAGCCGAACAGGATCACGCCCACCTTGCGTTCGGCAACCCTTGACCGGCGCAGCCGCGCCAGCCGCTCGACCCGCGCGGCCAGCGTCGTCACCCGTTCGGAACAGGCGGCCATGGCCTTGCTTTCGGTCATGCAGGCGCAGCTTTTCTGGCAGCCCTGACAGCCCTCGGGGCCGTGGCGGCCGCCAAAGACGGTGGGCGAGATCGCTCCGTCAAGCTCGGGCAGCGCGATCAGCATCGTGGTCTCGACCGGCCCCAGCCCGCCCGACGAGGCGCTCCACTGGCCAAGGGTCTGGAATTCCAGCGGATGCGCGGCGACGTAAGGCACATCGAGACCGCTGAGAACCTCGACAGCGGCATCGCTGTCGTTGTAGGCAGGCCCGCCGATCAGGCTGAACCCGGTCAGCGAGACCAGCGTATCGACATGGACCCCGGTTTCGCCCCTGAAATAGGCGTCGATGGCCGGGCGCGCGTCCAGACCGCCCGCAAAGGCCGCGATCACCCGGATGCCGCGCTCTTCCAGCGCCCGGATCACCGCATCGTAATGCGCCGTGTCCGAGGCCAGGATATAGGACCGCATCAACAGGATGCCGACCGTTGCCACGGGCTGCGCCGGGCGCGGCAGGTGGGCGAGGTCGGTGGTGATGCCATGCGGCAGGTCGGGGTGGTAAAGACCGACTTCGGGGTATTCGACCGGCGCTTCGGAATGGGCACCACGCCACGCCTTTTCATGGGCGTAGCGCGAGACGAGGAAGCGGACCATCTGCTCCACATTGTCGTCCGAGCCGCCCAGCCAGTATTGCATGGTCATGAACCAGGCGCGCAGATCCTGCGCCTTGCCGGGCAGGTATTTCAGCATCTTGGGCAGACGCCGCAGCATCGCCATCTGCTTTTCGCCACCAGTCCTGGGCGCCTCTCCCTCCTTGGAGCCGCGCAACTTCTTGAGAAGCTTCATCGGACCCGAGGCGGGTTTCGACATGTCGAGATCGCCCATCCTGGTCAGGGTCACGATCTGCTTGTCAGCGATGATCCCGATCATTGCGTCGCATTGATCGCGCCGCGCCTGAAGATCAGGCAGGATCGCGGTGATATGTTCCTCGATGAACAGCAGGTTGGCGATGATGATGTCGCCATGGCGAACGTCTTCGCGGGCGCGGGCCAGCGCCTCGGGATTCTCGGCCCAGGTGGCGGCGGCGTGGACCGAGACGGTCAGCCCCGGGAAATCGTCGCGCAGCCGCTCGGTGACGCGAGCCGCGGGCCCGGCCGAATGGGAATCCAGCGTGACGATGACGACTCGGTAGCCGGGGGCGTGGCGATCATCGCGCATAATGGGCCTTGGCCTCGTACAGGGTTTCGACGCTGATCTGGGTCACGCCCTTTTCGAGCGCGAATTTCTCGGTGTTCCGCTTGGCCTTGCCGCGCACGAAGAAGGGTATCTTCTTCAGTTCCTTCTCGGCATCCGACAGCCAGACGACATTGCCTTCGGCAGGCATAGCGGCGGCCGCGGCCATCTCCGGTTCGGGCTCGTCCGTGGGCGACTCGTCCAGCGCGCGCAACCGGGCCGCGCCGCCGTGATGCGAGGCGCCAGCCTCGTCGTGGAATTCGAAATCCTCGCGGAACATGTGCAGCAGATGCTCTTCGAGGCCCATGACCAGCGGGTGAACCAGCGTGTCGAAGATGACATTCGCGCCCTCCCAGCCCATGACGGGGGAGTAGCGGGCGGGGAAGTCCTGAACGTGGACGGGCGCCGAGATCACCGCGCAGGGGATGCCCAGACGCTTGCCGATATGACGTTCCATCTGGGTGCCCAAGATCATCTCGGGCGCCAGCGCCTCGATGGTCTGTTCGACCTCCAGATAATCCTCGGTCACCAGCGCCTCGACGCCGTATTCCTTGGCGAGCGCACGGATATCGCGGGCATATTCGCGGTTGTAACAGCCCAGCCCCACGACCTCGAAGCCCATCTCGTCGCGCGCAACCCGCGCCATGGCCTTCACATGCGTCGCGTCCCCGAACAGGAACACCCGCTTGCCGGTCAGGTAGGTCGAATCGACCGAGCGTGAATACCATGGCAGGCGCAGGCGGCTGTCATCGGCTTTCGGCGCCACCCCGGCCAGTTTCGCCACCTCGGCGATGAAATCATGGGTTGCGCCGACGCCGATGGGCACGACCCTGGTATAGGGCTGGCCCAGGTTGCGCTCGGCCCAGCGGGCGGCGGCCTCGGCATGTTCGGGATACATCAGCACGTTGAAATGCGCGGCCCCCATCCGGGCGATATCGGCCGGCGTGGCCCCCATCGGGGCGACCACGTTCACGGCGATGCCCATTTCCTCCAGCAGCGCCGTCACCTCGGTGATGTCGTCGCGGTGGCGGAAGCCAAGGCCGGTGGGGCCGATCAGGTTGGCCGAGACATGCGCGCTGCGCCCCATCGGCCGGGCCAGCGCCTTGACGATCTGGAAGAAGGTCTCGTCGGTGCCGAAATTCTCCTTGCGCTGATAGCTCGGCAATTCCAGCGGGATCACCGGCACCGGCAGGCCCATCGTGGCCGACATGCCCTCGGGATCGTCCTGGATCAGCTCTGCCGTGCAGGACGAGCCGACGATCAGCGCCTGCGGCTTGAACCGCTCATAGGCATCCTGAAGCGCGGTCTTGAACAGGTTCGCGGTGTCGCCGCCCAGATCGCGCGCCTGAAAGGTCGTGTAGCTGACCGGCGGGCGGTGGTTCCGCCGCTCGATCATGGTGAACAGAAGGTCGGCATAGGTGTCGCCCTGGGGGGCGTGCAGGACGTAATGCAGACCCTTCATTGCCGTCGCAACGCGCATGGCGCCGACATGCGGCGGGCCCTCATAGGTCCAGACCGTCAGTTTCATGCCGCGCCCTCCAGACCGCTCAGCAGCGCGCGGCGGCGCAGCGGGCGGGCGAACAGACCGGCAAGATCTCCGGCCTGTTCATAAAGATGAACCGGGGTGAAGACGAGCTCAATGGCCCATTTCGTCGCCATGCCCTCGGCCTCCAGCGGATTGGCCAGACCCAGCCCGCACACCGTCAGATCGGGCCGCGCGGCGCGGCAGCGGTCAAGCTGGCGGTCCACATCCTGCCCTTCCGAGATCACCGGCCCTTCGGCCAGCAGGTCCAGATCGGGCCCGACGATCTGCTTGTTGATGAAGGGCGCGCCCACCTCGACGGCCTTCATGCCGCATTCGCGGGTCAGGAACCGGGCCAGCGGGATTTCAAGCTGGCTGTCGGGAAAGAAGAAGATCGACTTGTCCCGCAGCGTCTCGGCCGCCGCGGCGATGGCCTTGCGGGCACGGGCGCGCGGGGCGTCGGTGACGCGGGCAAAGCTGTCGGGAGCGACGCCGAATTCCTGCGCGATGGTCCAGAGCCAGGCGGTCGTCCCCTCCTCGCCAAAGGGGAAGGGCGCCGACAGGATCCGCGCGCCGCGCCGTTCCAGGCAGGCGGCGGTCTCGTTCAGGAAGGGCTGGGTCAGCGCAACCAGCGTGTTCGCCCCCACGCCGGGCGTCTCGGCCGCGCGATGGGCAGGCAGGCAGCGCACCGGGGACACGCCCATGTCACGCAGCAGCGCCATCGCCTGATCCTCGACCACATCGGGCAGCGCGCCGACCAGCAGAAGCTGGCGCTCGGCGGTATCGGGCAGGGTCGGGACCATCGCGGCAAGGCAGGCATCCTCGCCCTCGGTAAAGGTCGTCTCGATGCCCGAGCCGGTATAATTCAGCACGCGAACATGCGGCGCATGACGCTCGGTCAGCCGCTCGGCCGCGCGATGCAGGTCAAGCTTGATGACCTCGGACGGGCAGGAGCCGACCAGGAACAACTGCCGGATATCGGGGCGGCGGGCCAGCAGGCGGTCCACCTCGCGATCCAGTTCCTCGTTCGCGCAGGCCAGACCCGCCAGATCCTTTTCCTCGAGGATCGCGGTGCCGAAGCGCGGCTCGGCAAAGATCATCACGCCGGCGGCCGATTGCAGCAGATGCGCACAGGTGCGCGAGCCCACGACCAGGAAGAACGCATCCTGCATCTTGCGGTGCAGCCAGATGATGCCGGTCAGCCCGCAGAACACCTCGCGCTGGCCGCGCTCTTTCAGGACGGGGGCGTTGCGGCAGCCCGCTTCGGGCGGCTGGGGCACGAAATCCTTCAAGCCATAGCCTCCGTCCGGTCAGACTGGCCTTGCAGCCGGGCCATGCGCAGCTTCCACAGGAATTGCGCGGCGTTGATGACATAGGCGGCATAGGCCGCCAGCGCGACATACATCTGCCCCTCGGGGCCGAAATTGCCGGTGAACAGCGCCCACAGATAAAGCGTGTGCAGGAAGATCACCAGCATCGAGAAGACGTCTTCCCAGAAGAAGGCCTTGGCGAACAGATACTTGCCAAAGACGACCTTTTCCCAGATCGCGCCGGTGATCATGATGGTATACAGCACCAGCGTCTTGATCACGATCGAGATCGTCGCTGCCTCGAAACCCGCCCCGGTCCACAGATAGCGGATCACCAGACCCAGCGAGACGAGGAACACAAGGAATTGCACCGGCGCCAGAACGCCCTGAACGATGGTCCAGACGGACTCGTCTCGTCTCCGGCGTTCTTCCGGGGTATAGAGTTGGAACGCCTTGGTGGCGGCTCCGCTTCCTTTCGACATCCTCCGACTCCCTGACAGACGGTGGCGGGTTCAAGTTAGACCTCGGCAGCGGAAAGTGTCAATTGTAATTTACACTCTTTCCGTCTACACTCCCCCTTCAAGGAGAGGTGTCCCCGGTCCAGGGGCAGCTGTTAAAGCCAATAAAAATCATAAGGCTAAGCTGCTTTTGCTTGATTCCTCTCCACAGGGCGGCGAGGAAGTGTCAATTGGCTTTGACAACACTGGACAGTGGCAGGACGGGGCCCGCGGCCGGGCCGTCACGAATCCGTTCCGCGGACCTTCGGGAGGGTGCGCAGGATGCATGACACGCGCAAGACACCGGCGCCCGAGCCGGGTCAGGGGCGGCATGGCGAGGTGGAATCGCTTGCAGCCCAGGTGCTGTCGGCACTGGCCCAGCGGTCGGGACAATCCGGGCATGCGCTGGACGAGGTCATGCTGGCGCGGTTTTGCAGCGATGTCCTGAAGGGCGGCAAGTCGATCCAGACGGATTCGATTGCCGATCTGCTGCGCCAGGGCGTCGGCGTGGCCGCGATCCTGGACGGTTATATCCCCGCAGCGGCGCGCGAACTCGGCGAGCGCTGGTGCCGCGACGAGTTGAGCTTTGCCGATGTCACCATCGGCGCGGCGCGGTTGCAGGCGATCCTGCGCGAACTCAGCGCGCCCTGGGTGACCGACGCGGTCACCCCGACCGACGCGCCGAACGTGATGCTGATCGTGCCGCTCGAGGAATTTCACACGCTGGGCGGCATGACCGCGACCAGCCAGTTGCGCCGCATGGGCATTTCGGTCTGCCTCTGCCTGGGTCAGACCGAGGACGAGATCCTTCAGAAGGTGGCCTCGCGGCGGTTCGACATGATCGCGATCTCGGTCTCCTGCCGCCAGAAGCTGGACGCGGCACGGCGGCTGGTCGGCGAGATACGCAATGCGGCGGGCGACGGGGTGCCGGTCGTGATCGGTGGGCGGGTGGTCGAGGCGGCCGACGATGTCTGCGCGCTGACCGGGGCCGATCACGCGACGGTCGACCCGCGCGAGGCGCTCAAGCTGTGTGGGGTCCGCGCGCCGGTTCCGGCGCCGAATGACCGTTTGTCGAGGATCTGAGTATGTGGGGGCGGCCGTTCCGGCCGAATGAATCGGGTTGACGTCACGGGGCACGAAATACTGGAACAGCGGCGCCGTGCCGTTGATCGCCCCCGAGATGCTGGGCGAAATCATCGCCACGGCCTCTGACCTTGCGATCGTCATCTCGCTTGAGGGACGTATCCTGTCGGTGCTGGTCAATGCCGGGCACCGCGCCCATGGCCAGCTTGACCACTGGGAAGGCTGCGACATCCGCGACGTGCTGACCGAGGACAGCCAGCCCAAGCTGGAAGCCAAGCTGCGCCTGTTCGCCGAAGGCGGCGACAGCGCCCGGCCGGTCGAACTGAACCACACCGATGGCAAGAGCTGGGATTTCCCGGTGCGCTACTCGTTCCACCGCATCGGCCCGAATGGCGGCGTGCTGCTGATGATGGGCCGCGACCTGCGCCCCATCGCCGAGATGCAGATGCAACTGATCGAGGCGCAGATGGCGCTGGAGCGGGACTACGAAACCCAGCGCGAATACGACACCCGCTATCGCGTGCTCAGCGAGGCGACGCGCGATGCATTTGTCTTCGTGGGCACGCGCTCGGGCCGGGTGATCGACGCCAATCCGGCCGCCTGCACGCTGCTGGGCGTGGCGCGCGCCGATCTGATCGGCAGCGCCTTTTCTCAGGAATTCGACGGCCGGCGGCGGGCCGAGTTCGTCGAGACGCTGAACCTGCGCGCGATGGACAACGCCGCCGAGCCGATCGAGGCCGAGGCGCGGCGCAGCCGGACGCCGGTGCGGATCGTCGCCACGGCCTTTCGTGCGGCGGGCGAGCCGCTGATCCTGTGCAGGTTGGACGCGGCCGAGACCCAGGGCGCGGGCACCGGCGAGATGGCCGAGACCCTGCGCGCCTTTTTCGAGGAAGGCGTGGATGCCATCGTCTTCACCGAGCCCGATGGCACGATCCTGACCGCGAACGAAAGCTTTCTGGGCCTTGCCGACGCGCCGCAGGTCGCCTCGGTCAAGGGCCGTTCGCTGGGCGATTATCTGGTGCGCGGCAGCGTCGATCTGCGCGTGCTGGTCGAGAACGCGACGCGGTCCGGCCAGATGCGGATGTTCGCGACCAAGCTGGCGGGGGAATATGGCGCGCAGATCTCGGTCGAGATCTCGGCCACCTACCTGTCGGACCGGGTCCATCCCTGTATCGTCTTCGTGATCCGCGACGCGAGCCGGCTGGAAGGCGTGCGCAAGCCCGGCGTCGCCGTGTCGGACGACGCGATGCGCAGCGTGATGGAACTGGTCGGCTCGGCCACGCTGAAGGATATCGTCGCCGAGACGACCGATGTGGTCGAGAAGATGTGCATCGAGACCGCGGTGGAACTGACCCGCAACAACCGGGTGGCCGCCGCCGAAATGCTGGGTCTGTCGCGACAGAGCCTTTATGTGAAGCTCCGCAAATACGGGCTTCTCAGCCGAGACGGGGGCCACGACTGAGCCCCGCCATGAGGATTGTCAGCCCCGTGCGGGTTAAGGAGAGCATGCGCAAGACATGACCGATATTTCCAACGCCCAGCCCCGGCGCCTGCCGGAGCCCGCCGCCATGGTGACGCTGATCAAGCCGATCACATGGTTCCCGCCGATGTGGGCCTATCTCTGCGGCACCGTCTCGTCCGGCGTGTCGCCGTTCTCCAGCATCGGACTGGTGCTTCTGGGCATGTTCCTTGCCGGCCCCGTGGTCTGCGGCATGAGCCAGGCGGCGAATGACTGGTGCGACCGGCATGTGGACGCAATCAACGAACCCTATCGCCCGATCCCCTCGGGCCGCATCCCGGGCCGCTGGGGGCTTTACATCGCGCTGGCGATGTCGGCGCTGTCCCTGCTGATCGGCTGGCAGCTTGGCCCCTGGGGCTTTGGCGCCACCGTGCTGGGCGTGGCCGCAGCCTGGGCCTATTCGGCCGAGCCGGTGCGGCTGAAGAAATCGGGCTGGTGGGGGCCGGGGCTGGTGGGCCTTTCATACGAGACGCTGCCCTGGTTCACCGGGGCCGCGGTGCTCGCGGCGGGGGCGCCGTCGATCTATGTCGTCGTGATCGCGTTGCTTTACGGGATCGGCGCGCATGGCATCATGACACTGAACGATTTCAAGGCGCTGGAAGGCGACCGCAAGATGGGCGTCAATTCGCTGCCCGTCACGCTGGGCCCCGAAAAGGCGGCCTGGGTCGCCAGCATCGTGATGGCGGTGCCGCAGGTCGTGGTGATCGCGCTGCTCTGGCTCTGGGACCGGCCGTTCCATGCCGCGGGCGTGGCCGCCGTTCTGCTGGCGCAGTTCTGGGCCATGTCGGTGATGATGAAGGACCCCAAGGGCAAGGCACCCTGGTATAACGGCGTCGGCGTCGTGCTTTATGTCTCGGGCATGATGATCTCGGCCTTCGCGATCCGCACGCTTGGGGCCGGTGCATGACGCTTTCCTGGCTCCAGATCGTCCGGCTGGGCCTGGTGCAGATGTGCATCGGGGCGGTCGTGGTGCTGACCACCACGACCTTCAACCGGCTGATGGTGGTCGAGCTGGCGCTGCCGGCGATGCTGCCGGGCTTTCTGGTGGGCCTGCATTACGCGATCCAGATCACGCGACCGAACTGGGGCTTCCTGTCCGACACCAAGGGCCAGCGCACCCGGTTCATCATCGGCGGCATGGCGGTTCTGGCGCTGGGCGGGTTCGGGGCGGCGGCGGGCGTCGTCGTTCTGGAACAGGACCATTTCTGGGGCCTTGTGGTGTCGCTCCTGGCCTATGTGCTGATCGGCATTGGCGTCGCGGCATCGGGCACCTGCCTGCTGGCGCTTCTGGCCACCGCCACCGCGCCAGAGCGTCGGGCGGCGGCGGCGACGATCACCTGGCTGATGATGATCGGCGGCATCGCGATGACGGCGGGCGTTGTCGGCCAGTTCCTCGACCCCTACAGCCCCGAGCGGCTGCTGCGCGTGGTCGGCACCGTGGTCATTGCCGCGATGGTGGTGACCACGCTGGCGATCTGGGGCATCGAACGGGGCGTCATCACCCGGCGCGAGCCCGAATCCACCCCCTTCCTGCAAGGCTTCCGCGAGATCTGGGCGGAGCGGCGCGCGCGCATCTTCACCTTCTTCGTGTTCCTGTCGATGACCGCCTTCTTCATGCAGGAACTCATCATCGAGCCCTATGCCGGTCTGGTCTTCGGCTATACGCCGGGGCAATCCACCTCGCTTTCGGGGCTGCAACATGCGGGTGCCTTTGTCGGCATGGTGGTCGTGGGCATCGCCTGTTCGGCGCTTCGGATCGGTCCGCTGCGCAACTGGGTGGTGCTGGGCTGCATCGGCTCGGCGCTGGGGCTGTCCTCGGTCGCGGCGCTGGGCAATTACGCGCCGCATCTGCCGCTGGCGCCTGCGGTGATCGCCACGGGCTTTTTCAACGGCGTCTTCACCGTGGCCGCGATCAGCGCGATGATGGCCATGGCAGGCGAGGGCCGCAATGCGCGCGAGGGCACCCGCATGGGCATGTGGGGCGCAGCGCAGGCGATCGCCGCCGGTTTCGGCGGCTTTCTGGGCACCGCCGCGGCGGACCTGATGCGGACCTTCATGGATGACGCACCGGCCTTCGGCACGGTGTTCATGGCCCAGGCGGTGCTGTTCCTGCTCGCCGCCTGGATGGCAGCGAGAATCATCGAATCCAACCGACCCACAACTGAAAACGCGGGCCTTGTCCCGGGGGAGTGATGCACATGATCTTTGACGTCGTCGTTGTCGGAGGCGGCCCCGCCGGGGCCACGGCCGCCGAGGATCTTGCCCGGTCGGGCAAGAAGGTCGCGCTGATCGACCGCGAGGGGCGGATCAAGCCCTGCGGCGGCGCGATCCCGCCCCGCCTGATGAAGGATTTCGACATCCGTGACGAGCAGCTCGTGGCCAAGATCGACACCGCGCGAATGGTCTCGCCCTCGGGCCGCTTTGTCGACATCCCGATCGAGAACGGTTTCGTCGGCATGGTCGACCGCAAGGATTTCGACCCCTTCCTGCGCGCCCGCGCCGAACGCGCCGGGGCCACGCGGTTCACGGGCACCTTCCTGCGCATCGAGCGCGAGGAGGAAAAGACCTTCCTCGTCTTCCGCGACAAGGAAAGCCGCGAGGAAATGCGGCTTCAGACGAAATACGTCATCGGCGCCGACGGGGCGCGGTCGGACGTGGCCCGCGCCGAGGTGCCGGGCGGCGACAAGATCCCCTATGTCATCGCCTATCACGAGATCATCGACGCGCCGATGGCGGTGGGCAACTACCAGCCCAATCGCTGCGATGTGATCTATGACGGCCGGATCAGCCCCGATTTCTACGGCTGGGTCTTCCCGCACGGGCATACCTGCTCGGTCGGGATGGGCACCGGCGTCGACGGGTTCGACCTCAAGCAGGCAACGGCCGATCTGCGCAAGATGGCGGGGCTCGATCAGTGCGAGACGCTGCGCAAGGAGGGCGCACCGATCCCGCTGCGCCCGATGGATCGCTGGGACAATGGCCGCGACGTGGTCGTGGTAGGCGATGCCGCGGGCACCGTGGCGCCCAGCTCGGGCGAGGGCATCTATTACGCGATGTATGGCGGACGGATCGGCGCGATGGCGGTCTCGGCCGCGCTGGCCTCGGGCCGGGCATCGGACCTGAAACTGGCACGCCAGATGTTCATGAAGGACCACAAGAACACCTTCCGCGCGTTGCAGGCGATGCAGGATGCCTACTACCACACCGACGAGCGGCGCGAGCGGTTCGTCTCGCTCTGCCATGACGTGGACGTGCAGACGCTGACCTTCGAAAGCTACATGAACAAGAAGCTGACGAAGAAGCGCCCGCTGGCCCATATCAAGATCGGCATCAAGAATGTCGCCCACCTGACCGGCCTCGTCTCGCCGCAATTCACATGAGCGAGATGATCCCGGCCTGGGTGAATGGCGAACTGACCCCCGTCGAGAAGCTGGAGGCCCACAGACAGGGCCTCCGCCACAAGGCGATCTCGGTCTTCGTGATGGATGGCGAAAAGGTGCTGTTGCAGCGCCGGGCGCTGGGCAAGTACCACACGCCCGGCTTCTGGACGAATACCTGCTGCACCCATCCCCGCTGGGACGAAAGCGCCGAGGATTGCGCCCGGCGGCGGCTGAAGGAAGAGCTGGGGATCACCGGCCTGCCGCTGGATTTCCGCCAGCAGGTCGAATACCGCGCCGATGTCGGCAATGGCCTGATTGAGCACGAACTGGTCGATATCTTCGTCGCGCCGGCGGGGCCGGATCTGCTGATCGAGATGAACCCCGACGAGGTCATGGACGTGAAGTGGATCGACCTGCACGACCTCGACCGCGCGGTGAAGGCCGAGCCCGATGCCTATACGCCCTGGCTGCGCATCTATCTCGACCAGCACCGCGAACGCATCTTCGGCACGCTGTCGCCTGCATAGGGCGGCCTAGCCCGCCGGTCTGCCGGGTTCGCCCGGCGGCTGGCGGGGCTTTCAGTCGAACCAGGACAGAAACCAGGCCCGTGCGGTGCGCTTCGGCGGCTTCACGGACAATGTGCGCAGCAGCGCGGCCAGTTCAGGCTCATTGACCTGACTGGCCGCCGCCGAAACCTCGAACCAGCGGCGTTTGCGCGTGCGGCGGTTCTTCCAGTCGCTGCGCAGCCGTTCGACCACCATCGGGAACACCTCGACATCGCAGGTCATCACCGCGCCATCGGGCATGATCCGGTCATAGCTGTAGCGGCCGATCGGGTTGATGCCGACATGGCCGACAACGCCGGCGCGGTCCAACGCCTGGGTTTCGGCGGTCTTCCAGGGGGTGCCGCCATCGAAGCGCCAACCCTTGGGCATCACCCAGCGCCCCGACCCGCGCGCAGTGACCATCAGCACATGAAGCGTGCCGTTCGAACTCCAGCGCATCGGCAGGGCAGCGATCTCGTTTCCGGTTCTTGATCTGTCGCGATGGGCCATCATGTCCTGAAGCACCTTTCGCCGGGTTCGACACTCACACCTGCTGCGCAAGGACCGAGGAGCGCGCAACAAAGCGACTCGCGGAAACTAGCGGGCAAAGGCGAACGCGGTGTTGCCGGGGCGTGCGCTGGGTTCAGGCCTTGCGCCGGAACAGCCCCGCAACGGGCAGGATCGCGAACCTGACGAGCGGGATCATCAGCGCCCCCAGCGCAAGCCCGACCATCCCGTCCAGCCCCGCGGTCACGACCCATTCGGCGGCGGCCCGGGCCGCTTCCGGCACGGCTTGGGCGGCGGTGGCCGCAATATGATGGATTGCGAGATAGGGCGCCTTGGCCCCCAGTTCGTAAAGCCCGTGCAGGATGATCGAGCCGCCGACCCAGATCATCGCCGCTGTCCCGACCACGACGAGAACACGCATGAAATGCGGCATCCCGCGCACGATCCCCAGCCCCAGCGCCCGGGTCGCCACCAGCCGCCCTTTCGCGGCCATGGCCAGCCCGGCATCATCGGCCTTCACGATCAGCCCGACCACCCCATAGACCGCCACCGTGATGATCAGCCCCGCAACCGCCAGCGCGCCGGCCACCTGCCACAGGGGCATCCATTCGGGCAACGCGGCCAGCGTGATCGTCATGATCTCGGCCGACAGGATGAAATCGGTCTTGATCGCGCCCTTGACCTTGTTCGCCTCCAGATGGGGATCGGCCAGCCTCTGGTGAACCAGGTCCTGCCCGTCATGGCCGGGATGCAGCGCATGCCAGATCTTCTCGGCGCCCTCGAAGCACAGATAGGCGCCCCCCAGCATCAGAAGCGGCGCGATTGCCCCGGGCGCAAAGGCCGACAGGACCAGCGCCAGCGGCAGCAGGATCACCAGCTTGTTGAAGGCCGAGCCTTTGGCGATGCCCCAGACGATGGGAAGTTCGCGGTCGGGGGAAAAGCCGTGCACATATTTCGGCGTCACGGCGGCATCGTCGATCACCGCACCCGCAGCCTGGGATGACGCCTTGACCGCCTGCCCCATGACATCGTCCACCGAGGCAGCGGCCACCTTGGCGATGGCCGCCACATCGTCGAGAAGCGCCAGAAGCCCGCTCATCCGCCCTGCCCCGCAGACCTGTCACGCGGGAGCATAAACGCCGCCGGTTCGCTGGCAAGCCGGTTCAGACGGGTTGCAATCCAGCGCGCGACGCGTTGCGCATCGCCGCAAGCACCGCCCAGACCACACATATCGGCAGGGTCAGCAGCACCCCGAAGCCCAGCGTCGGCAGCGCGACCAGAACGGTCAGCACGATCATCACGATGGCGCCGATCCTGGTGGAATAGAACATCCCGAAGGGGCCGAGCAGCAGCGCCGCAATGGCCGCGACCGCAACATTGTCGCCGTAACGGGAAAGGCTGTCACCATCCATGGAACTGGGGTCGCAATAGGTCCGGGCCATGTCATGTCCTCGCATGTTGGATCGAGGCCCGGCGCCGTGCTGCTCCGGGCGTCCATGCGCCGGTTCTACGTGCGGAATGGGGCCGAAATGGCGCGACCGCAGGGGAATTGCGTGACGCCTCCCCTCAATTCGAACGGCCCGGACCGGATCAGAAATCCAGGTTCGCCACGCTCAGCGCGTTCTGCTGGATGAACTCGCGCCTTGGTTCCACGACATCGCCCATCAGCTTGGTAAAGATGTCGTCCGCCTCGGCCAGATCCTCGATCCGCACCTGCAACAGCGTCCGCGCCTCGGGATCCAGCGTGGTTTCCCAAAGCTGGTCTGGGTTCATCTCGCCAAGCCCCTTGTAGCGCTGAAGCGTCAGCCCCTTTTCGCCCTCGGCCAGGATCGCGTTCAGAAGGTCGGAGGGCGCGTTGATCGGCTGGTCCCGGTCCTTGCGCCCCAGGGCGGCGGGCGCGCCATAGATCTCCTGCAACTTTTCGGTGAAGCCGCCCAGCCGACGCGCCTCGGCCGAGCGCAGAACCTGACCGTCCAGCACGCGCGTTTCCTCGACCCCGCGGACCATCCGACTGAAGCGCAACCCGTGATCCTGCGTCGGCCGCCCCTGCCAGCCGCGTTCGTATTCGACCGCGATCAGGTCCAGCCGCCGAGCCACCCGGTCGGCCACGCCTTGCAGGTCGCTTTCGATCTGCCCGCCCAGAAAGGCCCCCGCAATCGCCGCCTGTTCCAGGATATGCGCGGGGTAATGGGTCGGAAATGCCTGAAGGATGCGCCGCACCTGCCGCGCTTCCTCGACCACGCGGGCAAGATCGGCGCCCACGATCTCCTCGCCCGTGCCCAGCCGCAGAACCGCCCCCTCGATGCCCATCGCGATCAGATAATCCTCAAGCGCAGCCTGATCCTTCAGATAGACCTCGGACTTGCCGCGGCTGACCTTGAACAGCGGCGGCTGCGCGATGTAGAGGAACCCGCCCTCGATGACCTTGGGCATCTGCCGAAAGAAGAAGGTCAGCAAGAGCGTGCGGATATGCGCGCCATCCACATCGGCGTCGGTCATGATGACGATCTTGTGGTAGCGCAGCTTGGAAATGTCGAACTCGTCGCGCCCGATGCCGGTGCCCAGCGCGGTGATCAGCGTGCCGATCTCCTGGCTCGATAGCATCCTGTCGAAGCGCGCGCGTTCCACGTTCAGGATCTTGCCCCGCAGCGGCAGCACCGCCTGATTGGCCCGCGAGCGCCCCTGTTTCGCCGACCCGCCCGCGCTGTCGCCCTCGACCAGAAAGATCTCGGACTTGGCCGGATCGCGTTCCTGGCAATCGGCCAGCTTGCCGGGCAGGCTGGCCACATCCATCGCCGTCTTGCGCCGGGTCAGTTCGCGGGCCTTGCGCGCCGCCTCGCGCGCCAGCGCCGCCTCGATGATCTTGCCGACGATCTGGCGGGCCTGCTGCGGGTTCTCCTCGAACCATTCGGCCAGCTTTTCGTTCACAAGGCTCTCGACCGCGGGCCGCACCTCGGAGGATACCAGCTTGTCCTTGGTCTGGCTGGAAAATTTCGGATCGGGCACCTTGACCGACAGCACGCAGGTCAGCCCCTCGCGGGCATCGTCGCCGGTGAAATTCACCTTCTCGCGCTTGGCGATCCCGCTCGACATCGCGTAATTGTTGATGGTCCGGGTCAGCGCCCCGCGAAAGCCTGCCAGATGGGTGCCGCCATCGCGCTGGGGGATGTTGTTGGTAAAGGGCAGCACCGTCTCGTGGTAGCTGTCATTCCACCACATCGCGATTTCCACGCCGATCCCGTCACGCTCGCCGGTCATGAAGATCGGCTCGGCCATTACCGGCGTCTTGTGGCGGTCAAGGTAGCGCACGAATTCGCGCACGCCGCCCTCGTAGAACAACTCGGTGCGCAGCGGCTCGGCCGGGCGTTCATCCTCCAGAACGATGCGCACACCCGAGTTCAGGAAGGCCAGTTCCCGCAGCCGGTTTTCCAGCGTCTTGAAGACATAGTCGAGGTTCGAGAACGTATCGAGCGAGGCGAGGAACCGCACCTCGGTCCCCTTTCGTCCGCCAGCCTCGCCCACCACGCGCAGATGCTCGACCGTATCGCCCCGCTCGAACCGGGCGAAATGCTCCTTGCCGTCACGCCAGATCCGCAGTTCCAGCCAGTCCGACAGCGCGTTCACGACCGACACGCCCACCCCGTGCAACCCGCCCGAGACCTTGTAGGAATTCTGGTCGAACTTTCCGCCCGCATGCAGTTGGGTCATGATGACCTCGGCCGCCGAGACGCCCTCTTCCTCGTGGATGCCCACCGGGATGCCGCGGCCGTTATCGCTGACCGAGACGCTGGAATCGGCGTGGATCCTGACGCTGACATGATCGGCATGGCCTGCCAACGCCTCGTCGATGCCGTTATCCACCACCTCATAGACCATGTGGTGCAGGCCCGACCCGTCATCGGTATCGCCGATATACATGCCGGGGCGCTTGCGCACCGCCTCCAGGCCCTTGAGAACCTTGATGGAATCGGCGCCGTATTCCTCGGCCTGCCGCGCGTTTTCCGCCATGTCAGCGTTCCTTTTTCTTCTGCGCGATTTATACGGTCTTGTGGTGGGAATGTCACGCGCCGCCCACAAGATTTGGTGTTACGTGAACGGGATAACCAGCCCCACCAGGATCAGCAGCCCGCCCGCGATCCGGTTCGTCCGCTTCAGCGCCGTGGGTGAGGTCAGCGTGCGCCGCGCCCGGTCGACGAACAGCGCAAAGACCAGGTTCCCGGCGAACGGCACCGCCATCGAGATCGCCACGATCGCCGCGATATCCGGCGCGCCCACCCGGCTGAGATCGAAGAAACCCGGCAGAACGCCCATGTAGAACAGGATCGCCTTGGGATTACCGATGATCGCCAGAAGCCCGGCCAGAAATCCCGGCCACACCCCCGGGCGCGTCAGGCGGCTGTCGGTCGAGATCGCGGCCCCCGCATGGCGGATCAGCAGGACGCCCATCGCCAGGAACACCAGGCTCGCCACATAGCGCAGAACCACAAGGATCTCGCCATAGGCCGAAACCACCCAGCTGACCCCCAGGATCGCCAGAAGCGGCCAGAGCGCGTCGCCGATCACCACGCCCAGCGCCAGCGGCCAGGCCGCCCGGAACCCGCCCGACAGCGCCCGCGCGGCCAGCGCCACCCAGACCGGGCCGGGCGTCAGGAACAGCACGAACATCGTTCCCGCATAAAGCAACAGTTCAGAACCGGTCACGTTCACCGCATTTCCCTTTCCGTCACATGGCTTGTGCCATCGGTCTCGATCACTTCCATATATTGTGCCCGTGCGCCCAGCGTCTCGAACAGCTCCGCCCCGGTGCCCGTCATCCAGGCCTGCGCCCCCAGCGCACAGATCTCGTCGTAAAGCGCCGCCCGCCGCCCCGCATCCAGATGCGCCGCCACCTCGTCCAGCAACAGCAGCGGCGGCGCCCCGAAATCCGCCGCCAGCGCACGCGCATTGGCCAGAATCAGCGCGATCAACAGCGCCTTCTGCTCGCCGGTCGAACAATGCCGCGCGGGAACGCCCTTGGCCGCGAACACGGCCTCGAGATCGGCGCGGTGCGGCCCGGTCAGCGTGCGCCCCGCCGCCATGTCGCGCCCCCGCCCCGCCGCCAGTGCCTCCGCCATCGCCTCGGCCGTTGCGGGATCGGCCCCCTCCGGCCCCGACAGCGCCAGTTCTGCCGCCGGAAAGGCCGTCTCGGCCCCGGCCTGCGCCGCGGCCAGCCGTTCAAGCGCGGCCCGCCGGTTCGCCCCGATCGCCGCCCCCGCCTCGGCCATCTGCCCTTCGAGCGCGGCATACCAGTGCATGTCCCGCACCTCGTCGCGCAGCAACCGGTTGCGCTCGCGCATGGCCTTGTCATAGGCCAGAACCGCCTCGGCATGTCCGGGCTCGAAACTCAGCGCGATCCGGTCCAGAAACCGCCGCCGCCCCTCGCCCCCCTCGATCCACAGCCGGTCCATCGCGGGCACCAGCCACAACACCCGCGCGATCCGCGCCAACGCCACCTGCGCCGCCGCCTTGCCGTCGATCCGCACCTGACGGGTGCCGCCGGGCTCGGCCCAGGTCTCGACCTCATGCACCTGCCAGGGCACGCGCAATTCCGCGCCGACCTTCCAGCCCTGCCCGCCGGGCGCCCGCGCCATATCCTCGGCCGTCGCCCGGCGCAGGCCCCGCCCCGGCGACAACAGCGACACCGCTTCCAGAAGGTTGGTCTTGCCCGCCCCGTTCGGCCCGAAAATCGCGACCGGCCGTCCATCCAGCACCAGCCGCGCCCGCGCATGCGAGCGGAACTGGGCCAGCGTCAACCCTGTCACCGCGAGCCCCGGCACGCCCTGTCCTTCTTCTGGCCAGAAATATCCCCGCCGGAGGCAATCCGGCGAAGCCGGGCTAGACCCGCATCGGCATCACGACATAGACGGCCGAGCTGTCATTGCCCTCGCGCATCAGCGTCGGATCGCCCGCCGAGTTGAACAGGAACACCGCATTCTCGCGATCCACCTGGCTGGCAATCTCCAGCAGATACTTGGCGTTGAACCCGATCTCGAGCCGTTCGTCGCCATAGGCCACGGCCAGTTCCTCTTCGGCAGCGCCGCTGTCGGGGGCATTGACCGACAGCGTCAGCCGGTCCTCCTCCAGCGCCAGCTTGACCGCGCGCGAGCGTTCGGAACTGACCGTCGCAACGCGGTCGACCGCCTGGGCGAATTCGGCGGCATCAACCTCAAGACGGCGAGTGTTCCCGGTCGGGATCACCCGGCTGTAATCGGGGAAGGTGCCGTCGATCACCTTGGAAGTCAGCGTGATCTCGGGCGTGGCAAAGCGTACCTTGGTCTCGCTGACCGACACCGCGATCTGCGCCTCGTCATCGTCCAGCAGCTTGCGCAGCTCGCCCACGGTCTTGCGCGGGACGATCACGCCCGGCATCGTCTCGGCGCCTTCGGGAAGGGCCGCGTCGATCCGCGCCAGCCGGTGCCCGTCGGTCGCCACGCAGCGCAGCACCCGGCCGCCCTCGCCATCGGCGACATGCATGAAGACGCCGTTCAGGTAATAGCGCGTCTCCTCGGTCGAGATCGCGAATTTCGACTTGTCGAACAGCCGCCGCAGGACCGGCGCGGGGGCCGCGAAATTCGACGAATACTCGGCCGAGGCCATGACCGGGAAATCCTCGCGCGGCAGCGTGGCCAGCGTGAAATGCGACCGCCCCGCCCGCACCGTCATCCGCCCCGAGGCGCCGTCATCGGCGATCTCGACCAGCGCGCCATCGGGCAGCTTGCGCACGATCTCGTGCAGCGTGACGGCGGGCACCGTGGTCGCACCAGCCTTGTCGACCTGCGCGCTGACCCGGTCGACCACCTCGATATCCAGGTCGGTGGCGCGAAAGCTGACCTTGTCCCCCTCGGCCTCGATCAGCACATTGGCCAGGATCGGGATGGTGTTGCGCCGTTCGACAACCGATTGCGCCTGACCGACCGCCCGAAGAAGCGTGCCGCGTTCGATGCTGAATTTCATGCCCTCGCTCCTCGTGCCGACGGGAGGCGAACCGTAACGGTTCCGCCTCCCGGCTCAAGCGTTTTCTGGACTGTCCGAGACTTTCGCAACAGCGTCAAGGTCATCGCCGCCGACACTCAGCCTTCGAGCATGCGGCGCAACATCTCCAGATCCTCGGCGATCTGCGAGTCGGAGGCGCGCAATTCCTCGATGCGCTTGACCGCATGCATGACCGTGGTGTGGTCGCGCCCGCCGAACCGGCGCCCGATCTCTGGCAGGCTGCGCTGGGTCAGCTGCTTGGCCAGCCACATCGCGATCTGGCGCGGCCGCGCGATGGTGCGGTGCCGCTTCGGCCCGACCATGTCGGCAAGCCGCATGTTGAAATGCTCGCTGACCTTGCGCTGGATCTCCTCGACCGTGACCTTGCGCTCGGACGCCCGCAGGATATCAGCCAGACAATCCTGCGCCAGATCCAGCGTGATTTCCTTGCCCACCAGCGAGGCAAAGGCAAAGAGCCGGGTCAGAGCGCCCTCCAGCACGCGGACATTGGTCGTGATCCGGTGCGCCAGGAATTCCAGCACCCCGTCGGATATCACCAGACCGGGATATTGCTGGCGATACATCTCGACCTTCTGTTGCAGGATACCCAGCCGCAATTCGTAGTCCGTGGGGTGCAGATCGACCACCAGCCCGCATTGCAGGCGGCTCTTGATCCGGTCCTCAAGATCCTTGATCTCGCCCGGCGCGCGGTCGGCCGAGATGACGATCTGCTTGCCCTGATCGACCAGCGCATTGAACGTGTGAAAGAATTCCTCCTGCGTGGAATCCTTGCCCGCGATGAACTGCACATCGTCCACCATCAGCACATCGACCGAGCGGAACAGCGACTTGAAGCCCATCATGTCGCGCTCGCGCAGCGCCTGCACGAAGCGGTACATGAACTGCTCGGCCGACAGGTAGACCACCTTGGCCTCGGGCACGCGTTCGCGCAATTCCCAGGCGATGGCATGCATCAGGTGGGTCTTGCCGAGCCCGACGCCGCCATACAGGAACAGCGGATTGAAGGTCACCGCCCCGCCCTCGGCCACGCGGCGCGCAGCGGCATGGGCCAGCTCGTTCGGCTTGCCGGTCACGAAGGTCTCGAAGGTGAAGCGCGCATCCAGCGGCGCGCCGGGCAGGTCGCCCTCGCCACGCGCGTCGGATTGGGACACCGATGCCGGCCGCTTCGGGGCAGCGGCAGACGCAGTCGTTCCCGCAGGCTTCGAGGCCGCCACGGCGAATTCCAGCCGGTCCACGGCCATGCCGTTCCGGGCCAGTTGCTCGACGATCCGGTCGCCGAAATTACGCTTGACCCACTCGCCCACGAAATTCGTCGGCACAGCGAACCGCGCGACCCCATCTTCGAGCGCGCGGAACTCGAGCGGGGCGATCCAGGTCACATAGTTGTTCTTTCCGATCGTCTTCTCGAGGTCTTTGCAAACACGTCCCCAGGTGTCGTCAGTCATTTTCGCCCGCTTTCGCTCCGTCCCACATCATCTGGCGGCAAGTACCCCGCGCCGTTCCGGCCACGAGAAGCTGCCCCCCGCGCTCACACGACGAGAGTGGCCATTGACCCCACCCGCGGCAGCCGGAAAGCAGCGCGAACAACACACCACCCGGTCGGACCTGATCGACAGGCACCGGCAGTCGTTTCGTCCGCTCCGCTTCCGCGCGGGCAACTTTGGACATGCGGCACAGGCTGCCCCGGACTCTTGCGGCCGGTAAGCACCTTGATCGCGTCCGAACTCCGCGGATCCCCTTGTCGCGAATTCCGGAATGTACCCCGGGGACGCCCCGGCCATGCACCCTTGGCCTTTGGAACGTCCGCGGGGACCGCGTGCGCCATGTCCCCCCAAGTCGATATGAATCGCTTCAAGACGGTAGACCGCCCTCCGCGAGGGGTGCAACAGAACTTCGGCCTTGACTGTTCCTTTGCCGGAAACGAATCCGGGCCTCGTTGCCGCACCGCCACGCAACTGCAAGGCGCGTGCAAAATGCAAAAGGGCGCGGCCTGCGCCACGCCCTTGGGAAGCCTTGTTTTATTGAAGATCAGGCGCCGAGCGCCTTCACCCGGGCCGACAGACGCGACATCTTGCGGGCCGCGGTGTTCTTGTGCACGACGCCCTTGGTGACGCCACGCATCAGTTCGGGCTGGGCCAAGCGCAGGGCGGCGGTGGCGGCGGCCTGGTCGCCGGTGGCGATGGCCTCCTCGACCTTGCGAAGGAAGGTGCGGATGCGCGAGCGGCGCGCCTTGTTGACGGCATAGCGGCGCTCGTTCTGGCGAGCGCGTTTCTTGGCCTGGGGCGAATTTGCCATGGTTCTTCAGATACCTCTGTGTCCGGGTCGTCGTTCAAAATCCTCGCGCGACGAGTTCCCGGCCGGGTGTCCAGATCACCGACTGATTCCGGCCAGAGCGGGCCTCACGCGCATGTCAGGCGGGCCATATAGGCCAGAACGGGCCGAAAGGAAACCCAAAAAACAATCCGGGCCTCCCCCCTTGGCCCGACCCACCACGCCTACTTGTCGCGGAATTGCGGCTCGCGCTTCTCGACGAAGGCCTGCATGCCCTCGGACTGGTCCTCGGTGGCGAACATCATGTGGAACATCCGCCGCTCGAACAGAAGCCCCTCGCGCAGCGTCGTCTCGTAGCTGCGGTTGACGCATTCCTTGACCGCCATCACGGTCAGCGCCGATTTCTCGGCGATCTTCTGGGCGGCGGCCATCGCCTCTTCCATCAGCTTCTTGGCGGGCACCACGCGGGAGACGAGCCCCGAGCGTTCGGCTTCGTCGGCATCCATGAAGCGGCCCGTCAGGTGCATGTCCATCGCCTTGGACTTGCCGACGATGCGGGTCAGCCGCTGGGTGCCGCCGATGCCCGCGACCACGCCCAGATTGATCTCGGGCTGGCCGAATTTCGCGGTGTCGGCGGCGATGATGAAATCGCACATCATCGCCAGTTCGCACCCGCCGCCAAGGCAATAGCCCGACACGGCCGCGATAATCGGCTTGCGGCAGGCCAGGAAGCGTTCGGTCTCGGGGGTAAACAGATCGCCCGCGAAGACATCGACAAAGCTTTTCTGGCTCATCTCGCGAATGTCGGCCCCGGCCGCAAACGCCTTTTCCGAGCCCGTCAGCACGATGCAGCGCACCTTGTCATTGGCATTCGCCTGGGCCACCGCCTCGGCCAGTTCGGCCATCAACTCGGCATTCAGCGCGTTCAGCGCCTCGGGCCGGTTCAGCCGGATCAGCGCAACGTGGTCTTCGATCTCGACGATCAGCGTCTTGTAAGCCATCTGGGGCTCGCCTCCGTTCCGTTCGGAGCGGAACCCTTAACCTTCTGGCCCCGGCTTTCAAGCTATCTTTGGCATTGCGGACAGTAGAAGGTCGACCGCCCGGACTGGACGATTCGCCCGATGGTGCCGCAGCAGCCGGATGTCGGACAAGGCGCGCCCGCGCGGCCATAGGCGCGGAACGCATGCTGGAAATAGCCAAGTTCGCCGTCGGTCTGGCGGTAGTCGCGCAAGGACGATCCGCCCGCCTCGATCGCCTCGGCCAGAACGTCGCGGATCACGGGCACGAGGCTTGCCGCGCGGGGTGCGGCAATCCGGCCCGCCTGGCGTTTCGGCGAGATGCCCGCCCGGTGCAGCGCCTCGCAGACATAGATATTGCCCAGCCCCGCCACCACATGCTGGTCCAGCAGCGCGGCCTTGATCGGCGTCATCCGGCCGCGCAGGCGGGCGACCAGATAGGGTTCGTCGAAGGCATTGCCCAAGGGTTCCGGGCCAAGCCCCGCCAGCAGGCGGTGGGTTTCAAGGCGGTCGGTCGCGATCAGGTCCATCGCGCCGAAGCGGCGGGGATCGTTGAAGGTGATGCGCGCGCCGCCCTCGATATCCAGCACGACATGATCGTGTTTCTCGGGCGCGGGGTGGGCGTGGACATACTCGCCGAGGATCTGGCCCGAGATAAGAACGCGGCCCGACATGCCCAGATGCCAGATCAGCGTCTCGCCGGTGGACAGATCGGCCAGCAGGTATTTCGACCGCCGCCCCAGCCGGATCACCCGCGCCCCGGTCAGCCGGTCGGCCATGCCTTCGGGAAAGGGCCAGCGCAGGTCGGGGCGGTTGACCTGCGCGCGGGCGATCACCCGGCCGTCCAGCACCGGGGACAGGCCGCGACGCACTGTCTCTACCTCAGGCAATTCGGGCATCGGGGCCTTCCTTGTGGTCCGCTTCGCATTGTAGTCCCCGCAGGGCGCCCTATAAGAAGGGCGCGGCAGATCAACGGCAAGGCCCATGACAGAGCAAGCCCAGAACACCACACATTTCGGTTTCCAGACGGTCGCCGAAGAGGAAAAGGCGGGGATGGTCCACGGGGTCTTTACCCGCGTCGCCTCGCGCTATGACCTGATGAACGATCTGATGTCGGCGGGCATTCACCGCGTCTGGAAGGACGCGATGATGGACTGGCTGGCGCCGCAACCCTGGCAGAAGCTGCTGGATGTGGCGGGCGGCACCGGAGATATCGCGTTCCGGTTCCTCAAACGCGCGCCGGGGGCGCAGGCGGTGGTCTGCGACCTGACCGAGTCGATGCTGATCGAGGGCCAGAAGCGCGCGGAGGCCGAACGGCTGGGCGACG
The DNA here is from genome assembly GCF_009649175.1 of Rhodovulum strictum. Lineage (GTDB taxonomy): Bacteria > Pseudomonadota > Alphaproteobacteria > Rhodobacterales > Rhodobacteraceae > Rhodovulum > Rhodovulum strictum. The sequence continues at coordinate 64,053 of NZ_WJPO01000010.1, forward strand.
ATCTGGACTGGGTTGTGGGCGATGCCATGGCCCTGCCCTTCGAGACCGGCAGTTTCGATGTGGTCACGAATGCCTTCGGCACCCGCAACGTGACCCGCATCCAGGACTGGCTGAACGAGGCCTATCGCGTGCTGAAGCCCGGCGGGCGGCTGATGGTGCTGGAATTCAGCCAGATGCCCAACCCGATGCTGCAATGGGCCTATGACCGCTATTCCTTCAACGTGATCCCGGTGATGGGCCAGATCGTGACGAATGACCGGGGCAGCTATCAATATCTGGTGGAATCGATCCGCAAGTTCCCCGATCAGGACACGTTTGCCGACATGATCCGCCGCGCCGGGTTCGAGCAGGTGAAATACCGCAACATGTCGATGGGCATTGCGGCGCTGCATTCGGGCTGGAAGATCTAGGTGCGCGGTCCCCACAATATCGTCCGGCTGGTGCAGACGCTGGCCACGTTCGAGCGCACGGGCGCGAACCGCTTCGTGCTGGAGGCGATGGCAGCCCCCGCCAGCGTGCGCATCGCCGCGCGCATCCTGGGCTGGCCGTTCAAGGTGCTGGGCAAGAAGGGCGATCCCGAACAGCCCCCGGTGACGCGGGCGCTGACGGCGCTGGGGCCGGCCTATATCAAGTTCGGCCAGATCCTCTCGACAAGGCCGGACGTGGTCGGCGACGATCTGGCGGTGCAGTTGCGCGTGTTGCAGGACAGGCTGCCACCCTTCCCCATCGAGGTCGCGAAGGAAACCGTGGAGCTGGAGCTGGGGCGGCCGGCGGACGAGGTGTTTTCCGAGTTTTCCGAACCCATCGCCGCGGCCTCGATTGCGCAGGTGCACAAGGCGCGGGTGCGCGAGACCGGGGAAGAGGTCGCGGTCAAGGTGCTGCGGCCGAATATCGAGCGCGATTTCCGCAAGGATGTCGATGCGTTCTACCTGGCGGCCTCGACCATCGAGATCCTGGCGCCGTTTTCGCGGCGGCTGCGGCCGACCGACGTGATCGCGCATTTCGACAGCGTGGTGGCGGGCGAGCTTGACCTGCGCATCGAGACGGCGGCGGCGGGCGAGTTCGCCGCGAATACCGAGGGCGATGCGGGCTTCGTCGTGCCGCGGGTGATCTGGCCGCTCTCGGCCAAGCGGGTGATGACACTGGGCTGGTGCGAGGGGGTGCCGATCGGCGACAACGCGGCGCTGGATGCCGCGGGCCATGACCGGCGGGTGCTGGGCGAGCGGGTGCTGTCGATGTTCCTGCGCCATGCGCTGCGCGACGGGTTCTTTCACGCCGACATGCACCAGGGCAACATGAAGGTCGCGGCGAACGGCGATATCCTGGTGTTCGATTTCGGCATCATGGGGCGGATCGACGAATACACGCGCCGGGTCTATGCCGAGATCCTGTTCGGCTTCATCCAGCGCAACTATCGCCGCGTGGCCGAGGTGCATTTCGAGGCGGGCTATGTCCCCGCCGACCGCGACATCGAGGAATTCGCGCAGGCGCTGCGCTCGGTGGGCGAGCCGATCTTCGGGATGGATGCCAGCCATATCTCGATGGCCAAGCTTCTGGCCTATCTGTTCGAGGTGACCGAACGCTTCGGCATGGCAACGCGCACCGAACTGATCCTGCTCCAGCGGACCATGGTGGTGGTCGAGGGGGTGTCGCGTTCGCTGAACCCGTCGATCAACATCTGGGAAGTCGCCCGGCCCATCGTCGAGGATTACATCAAGCAGAATATCGGGCCCAAGGCGCTGGCGCGCGACCTTGTCCGCACGGCGCGGGTACTGGCACGCTTTGGCCCGCGGCTGCCCGAACTGGCCGAGGCTGCATTGATCCGCCAATCCAACCCCCAGCCCGAACCGGCGCCCGGCGCGGCATTGAAACCGGCGCTGTGGGCGGGGCTGGGTGCGTTGGCGGGCGGCGTGGCGGTGGCGCTGGCACTTCTGGTCTGAGGTGGCTCAGACGGGCTGGCGCAGGGCCGTGACATTGCCCGCCGACACCTCGCCGCCACCCTGGAAGACCAGCTTGATGCCGCTTGCGTCGCTGCGAACCTCGGTGATCGGGGCATAGATCTCGGCCGAGGCTTCCGCGATGCGCGCCCCTTCCAGGAAGCTTTCGACCACGAAACTGTAGCGGCCCGTCGGCAGCATCGCCCCGTCCTGGCCGATGCCCGACCATTGCACCGGCGCCCCGTCGGTGCTGATCGGCAGGCGCTGGACCTCGCGGCCACTGGCATTGCGCACGACAAGCTGGGCGCTGTCGGCCGATGGCGTGGGACTGGGCAGGACCGTGACGGGCTCGCCCGTGAACTGCGCGGGCAGCGCCGCGCGCCCCTCCATCCCGACCCAGCTGCCATATTGCGCAAGACCCGCGCCGCCAAGGTTCTCGGTCAGCTTCTTCAACAGGTCATTGGTGCGCACCTGCTGTTCCACCCCGGAAAAGGTCGCAAGCTGCACCGCGTAATCGGCCGAATCGATCGGATTAAGCGGATCCTGGTTGCGCATCTGCACGGTCAGCATCTTGAGAAATGTCTCGAAATCGCTGCTGATGGCAGCGGCCTTGGCACTGGGCGAGCCCGCGGTGGTGGCGGCGGTGGCGGCGGTCGGATAGGTCACACTGGTCATCTGGATCACTCCTTGTCAAAGGCGCAGGTCGAGCCCGCCGGACGCCGCGACCCGACGAGAGGGCGCACCGTCGAGGGCGGCGATCGGGGCACCGTCCTCGCCCTCGGTCCCGGCGATGGCGAGGGAACCCGGCGCCGGGCCCTGCCGCGCGCCCTTGCCCCGGAAATCAAGCACGACCTCGCCATAGCCAAGCTCGCGCATCGCATTGCCCAGAAGGTCGGCATGGCGGCGCATCAGTTCGAGCGTATCGCCGCGCTCGGCGTTGATCGTCACGGTGATCCCGTGCTCGCCCGGGGCAAGCGTCAGGCGCACCCGGCCCAGTTCCTCGGGGCTCAGCGTCAATTCCACCGCGCCATCGGCAGAGCGATGCAGCGCCTCCGCCATGGTCCGCATCGCAGGACGCGGAGCCTCGGCAAGCTGCGGAGCGGGGGCGGCAGAGCGGGGCGCGTCGGTCAGTGGCCGGTCGCTCACCGGCGCATCGCCGCGCGCAGTGGTTTCGGATATGCCGGGCTCGCCGGATGACGCGATGGCGCGCGTTGGATCGGTCGCGGCGCCGTCCTGCGCCGGGGGCGTCGCGGCAACGGGCGTGGCTGTGGCCTCGGCCCGGACACCGGGGCCCGCCGGGGGCGGCAGGTCGGCAGGCTGGGCCGCGCGGATCGAGCGTGCATCGCGCCGGTTGAGCACAAGATCGCCCTCGGCGGCAAGTGCCGGGCGCAACACCGCCGCCGGGGTTTCCGGGCCTGTCGCCCCGGGAACACCCGGCCTCGCAAGGCGCGGGTCGGCGTCAGGAGACGAATCTTCGATGGCGGGCGGGTTTGTCCTTTGGGGGCTATCCGGCGCAGCAAGGTCAGTTGGCAGAGCCGGCGCCGCACGGACTTCCGATTGCTGCGGCATCCCGGCCTGGGGCGGAGCACCATGGGACGGTACCGGGAACGGGACGGCACCTGCTTCTGCGCGCGTCGGAACCGGGATACCGGCATCGGCGGCATTCCATGACGCCGCCTCGGGACCGCGGGTCACCGCGGGCGGGGCTGCCACGACCGACGCCGGAGCCGGGCCAGACTCTCCCACAGGGACGCGATCAGGGGCAACCGCGCGATCCGGAGGGGTGGGCAATGAAGGCCCCACCGCGCCCCGGGGAAGCGACGCGGCCGCGGGAATCGGCCGGGCAGCGGTCTCGTTCGCGGGAGGGGTCCGGATTGCGGGATCGGCCACGGGACTCACCCGGACAGCGGGCTCCGCTGCGGGAAGCGTCCGCGCAGCGGTCTCGATCACGCCAGGGGTCCGGACGGCGGGACCGGGCAGAACCGCAGCGATGGCCGCTTCGGGCACAATCGCTGTCGCTTCGGCATCCTCGTCAGCGGGAGCGCCGATCTCCAGGGTCTCGCCCACAGGTTCCAAGTCAACCGGCCTCTCGGCAGGGGGAACGGCAAGGCCCTGCGCGGCAATCTCGGCCGCTAGGCGCGTGCCGGTTTCGGCCGGGCGCCATCGCGCAAGATCGCCAGGCGTGCCGCCCGCGATCAGATGGTCGGGAAGCACAACCGCCGCCCTGACCGCACCGGGCGGACCGGCAGGCACGCTGTCTGCGCCCTCGGCGAAGGCCACCAGAAAGGCGCCGGGTTCGGCCGACATCGCCGCGCCGGGGCGGGCCGTGTCGGCCTGCGCGGTCGGGCCACCCTGGGCGGGGTCGATAAGGGGAAATATCTGCATGTGCTTCGCCGGACTTCTGCCACTGGTCTTCGTCACCATGGCCGACAATCGGTTACCGCTTCTTTACCGCTTGCCCGGCATAACCGGAATAACGACTCGCAATTTAGGTATATTGCCATGCTTCCACCCCTCACGGCGCCCACCGGCGTCCGGACCCACGGCCAGACCCACAGCTTGCAGGAAACGCGCCTGCGCGAGGCTGCACAAAAGCTAGAGGCGCAGTTCCTGGCCGAGATGCTGAAACATGCGGGCCTTGGCGAAAGCCAGGGCGCGTTCACCGGCGGCGCGGGCGAGGCGCAGTTCGCCTCGTTCCTGCGCGAGGCGCAGGCCGGCGAGATGGCGCGCGCGGGGGGAATCGGTCTGGCGGAACGCCTGTTCGAGGCACTGAAGGAGCGGGCCGATGGAAAATGATGCCCTCGAAGACCTGCTGATGCGCGAGTCAGAGGCGCTGCGCCGGGCCGATTTCGCGGCCCTGACCGTGATCGTAGACGAGAAGGAGCGGCTGGTGGCCGAACTGTCGGCGGAGCCCGGGGCGGATGCCGACACCGACCGGCTGGCGCGGCTGCGGGCGCTGGCCGAACGCAATGCCGAACTGCTGGACGCGGTGCGGCGCGGCATCGACAGCGCGGCCGAGGCCCTGCGCCGCGCACGCGAACCGGCCCCCCCGCTCAGCACCTATGACCAGAGCGGACAGTGCAGCCCGATCGGGGCCACACAAGGGTCGCTGACCCGCCGCGCCTAGGCCCTAATTCGGCCAAGGCGCCCCGGTAATACCTTGTTCCGTTAGCTGCCGCTTAACCCGGACCTGAAATGGTCGGGATGCGCCCAGAACCAGGGCGGCACGGCACGGGACCTTCCGCAGCCGTAGCGGTCAGAAAACCTTCGATCGTCGTGCCGCGACGGGAATCACATGGCGCAAAGCGCCGCATGCAAGGAAGGACCAACCCATGTCCAGTATCGTCACCAACACCGGCGCGATGGTCGCGCTGCAAACTCTCAAGGGCATCAACTCGAACCTCGCCAAGGTGCAATCGGAAATCTCGACCGGCAAGTCGATCGACTCGGCCAAGGACAACTCTGCCGTCTGGGCCATCTCCAAGACGATGGAAGCCGACGTGTCGGGCTTCAAGAAGATCTCCGACGGCCTGTCGGTCGCCGAATCGACCGTGTCGGTGGCGCGCAACGCCGCGGAATCGATCACCGGCCTTCTGACCCAGATGAAGGATCAGATTGTCCAGGCAAAGGGTGCTGCGAACGACGGCGAGCGCACCAAGATCCAGGCCAACGTTGCGGCGCTGCGCGATCAGGTCGCGTCGGTGGTCGGGGCGGCCCAGTTCAACGGCGTGAACCTGATCGACAACACCGCCGGGACGATGGAAGTCCTGTCCTCGCTGAACCGGGACTCGGCCGGTCTGGTGACCTCGGCCAAGATCGACGTTGCCTCTCAGGATCTGTCGATCGGTGCTTATGTGGCCAAGGCGGCCTTTACCGGTACGAACGGCGTGTCGACCAACGAGGACGCCGCCGCCTTCTCGCTGGACAACGGTGGCGGCACCGACGACATCATCATCGTCGATGCGACCTATGCCGAAGGCGACAGCATCAGCGTGCGGATCGGCGACAAGACGGTGACGCACACCTTCTCGGCCAGCGACATCGCGGCAGGTAACACCCCCGAGGACATCGCCGCGCTTTCGCTGAAATCCAAGATCGAGGCTCTCGGCATCAGCGGCCTCGATGTGGCCTATGACAGCGGCAGCCCCGGCACGCTGTCTCTCACGAACAACGGCGCGAACGACCTGTCGGTGAGCATGCAGTTCAAGAATGCCGGCTCGGGTGGTCTGGGCGGTCTGTCGGCCATCGACGTGTCGACAGCTGGCGGTGCCACCAATGCGCTGGCCTCGATCGACGGCCTGATCAGGACCGCGATCGACGCGGGCGCCGCCTTCGGCACCTCGCAGAACCAGCTCGAGACCCAGAACAACTTCGTCGGCAAGCTGATGGACTCGATGAAGACCGGGATCGGCGCGATGGTCGATGCCGACATGGAGGCGGTCTCGGCCCGACTCCAGGCTCTGCAGGTGCAGCAGCAGCTGGCCACCCAGTCGCTGTCGATCGCAAACCAGGGGCCGCAGAACATCCTGTCGCTCTTCCGCTAAGGGCAAGGCGGGGCCGGGGAAAATCCCCGGCCCCATCCCTCGCGATCTAGCCCCCTCTCAGAACGGAAGGACAGACAGTGACAGCCCTGCATTTGGCCCAACAGGCCTATTCCGCCCCCACCCAGGCCCGCACCCGCCCTCCCCGCGCCACCGAATACGCGGCCTTCGCCCGCGTCACCGCCCGGATCAAGGCCGCCGATACGGGATCGGCCCGGGACTTCCCCGCCCTTGTGGCCGCGCTTGACGAGAACAGGAAACTCTGGCGCCTGCTGGCCATCGACGTGGCCGACCGCGACAACAGCCTGCCCCGCGACCTGCGCGCGCGCATCTTCTACCTGTACGAATTCACCGACCATCACACGTCCAGGGTACTTGCCTGCCATGCCGATACCGGCCCGCTGGTCGAGATCAACACCGCGATCATGCGTGGCCTCGCCAAGTCGGAGGCCGTGGCATGAGCGGTCTTGTCCTGAAACTTGGCCCAAAGGAACGGGTCCTGATCAATGGCGCCGTGATCGAGAACGGCGACCGCCGCACCCGGCTGGCAATCAAGACACCCAACGCCAACATCCTGCGCCTGCGCGACGCGATCCACCCCGAAGAGGTGAATACGCCGGTGCGCCGTGTCTGCTACATGGCCCAACTCGTGCTGTCGGGCGATTCCCTACCCGAAGACCTGCGCCCGCAACTCTTGCGTGGGATCGAACAGCTCAGCCAGGTGCTGACCGACCATGACAGCCGCACCCAGCTGACCCTGGCCACCCATGCGGTGCTGACGGCGGAATACTACCAGGCGCTGAAGGCGTTGCGCAGCCTGCTGCCGCGCGAGGAACGCCTTCTGGCGGGCACGAGGCCGTCGTGAGCTTTCAGCCGATCCTGCCCATCGGCGGCTATGCCGGCTGGCGCTTCCTCGAACGCACGATGGAACGCCAGCAGGAAGTGTTCAACAAGTCCGCCACGGTGAAACGCGATCTTGACTATTTCGCCGAGAAGATCGGCAAGGTCAAAAGCGCCGATGAGGTGGTCTCGGACTACCGGCTGCTGAAGGTGGCCCTTGGCGCATTCGGGTTGCAGGACGATATCGGCTCGAAATTCTTCATCCGCAAGGTGCTGTCCGAGGGCACCAGCGCCAATGACGCGCTGGCCAACAAGCTGGCCGACAAGAGCTATTTCAAGCTCGCCGATGCGTTCGGCTTCGGCGGATCCGGCCCCCCGCACACCCAGGAGCCGGGCTTTGCCGACAAGATCGCCAAGGCCTATCGCGAGCGCAGCTTCGAGGTGGCGGTGGGCGAGCAGAACAACGACATGCGCCTGGCACTGAACATCGGCCGGGATCTTGGCGAGATCGCCGGGAACGACTCGAGCGACCGGGCGAAGTGGTTCAGCGTGCTGGGCTCGGGTCCGATGCGGCAGGTCTTCGACAAGGCGTTCGGCCTGCCCACCGCATTCGCCGCGATAGACCTCGATCGGCAGGTCGAGGTCTATCGCGAAAAGGCCAAGGCGATGTTCGGCAGTTCCGAGGCGGCGCAGTTCACCGACCCGGACAAGCGGGACAAGCTGATCAAGATGTTCCTGATCCGCAGCGAGATCGCCTCGGGCTTCGGCGGATCCAGTCCGGCGCAGACCGCCCTGACATTGCTGCGCCGCTGAGGCAGGTCCGGCGGGATCACCCTTGCAAGACGGGACGGCCGGTCAGGTCCGCTGCCGCCAGCACCTGGGCGAGGCGGGCGAAGCTCGCCTCCACCCCGCCCGGCGCGTCTTCGGACAGGAAGGCATCGAGCCCGGGCCAGACCTTGATCGCGGCGTCGATCTCGGGGTCGGATCCCGCAGCATAGAGACCGGCCTGGATCATCATCTCGGCGCGGTCATAGGCACCCAGCAACCGGCGGGCGCGGGCGATCTGGGCGTTCTCGGGGCCGCTGGCCGCCCGCGGCAAACTGCGCGAGACCGAACGCAGAAGATCAACCGCCGGGAACCGCCCGCGTTCCGCGATACGCCGGTCAAGCACCACATGGCCATCAAGGACACCGCGCAGGATGTCGGCGACAGGCTCGTCCATGTCGGAACCCGCCACGAGAACCGAGAAAACGGCGGTGATGTCGCCCGCCCCCTCGGCCCCTGGCCCGGCGCGTTCGGCGAGCGCCATGATCGCCTGCGCCGTCGAGGGCGGATAGCCGCGCAGCGCCGCCGGTTCAGAGGCGGCAAGCGCGAGTTCGCGATGCGCCTCGGCGAAGCGGGTGACTGAATCGGCAAGGAACAGCACATGGTTGCCCTCGTCGCGGAAATGCTCGGCCACCGCCATTGCCGCCCAGGCCGCCCGACGGCGCACCATCGGCGACTGGTCCGAGGTTGCCGCGACGATCACCGAGCGCGCCATGCCCTCGGGGCCGAGGACGTGGGAAATGAACTCGCCCACCTCGCGGCCGCGCTCGCCGACCATGGCGATCACCGCCATGTCGGCCTGCACGCCGCGCGCAAGCTTGGCCAGCAATGTCGACTTGCCCACACCGGAGCCCGCGAACAGCCCGATCCGCTGGCCGCGCACGATCGGCAACAACGTGTCGAAGGCGGCAAGCCCGGTGCCCAGGCGCGGGCCAAGTCCCCGGCGTGCGGTCGCAAGCGGCGGGGCGGCGCGCAGCGGCCGAAACTCGGGCCCCGGCATCAGCGGGCGCCCGTCAAGCGGCTGACCGAACGGATCGACGACCCGGCCAAGCCAGCCGCGATGGGGCGCAATCTCGCCCGGGCCCAGAAGCACCACGCGGTCCCCCACCGACAATCCCTCGGGCGTGCCGTCTGGCAGCACGGTCACGGCCCCCTCGGCCAGCGCCAGCACCTCGCCCCGTCGGCGCACGCCGCGGCCATGCCGGATCTCGACCAGATCACCCAGCCCCGCCTCGGCCGAAAGCCCCGCAACGGTCACCGTGCCGCTGCCTGCCGCGATCACCCGGCCGACCGCGCGGATCGGCTTCAGCGCGGCGATTCGGGCCTGCAGGGCATCGAAGGGACGGTCGGTCATTCGGGGTCTCCGGGCAGGATCAACACTAACCGTTTCTAAAGGAATCAACCTTAAACCTTGATTGAAATCGAGGGAGAATCCCGAATGTTCGAAAAGCTGGAGATCTTTCGCATGGCGCATGGCCTGGCCACGCATGCGGGTATGCGCCAGGCTGTCGTGGCCCGCAACGTGGCCAATGCCGACACGCCCGGATACCGGGCGCAGGACATTTCGGATTTCAACGAAAACTATCGCAAGACCGGGGATGACATGCGCCTGCGCAAGACGCGCGAGGGCCATATACCGGCACGCGACCCCCTGCCCTTCAGAACCGAACTGCGTGCCGACGATGTCCCCGGCGAGCCGAACGGCAACAGCGTCGCTCTGGAAGAAGAGATGCTGAAGGCGGCCGAGACCAAGAGCAAGCACGATCTGGCGCTGGCGGTCTACCGCAGCTCGATGAGCATCATCCGGACCAGTCTGGGCCGATAGGAATAGGAGGCTTGAATGACCGATCTCAGCGATAGCCGCGGTCTCTCGGCCAGCGGGTTGCGCGCCCAGGCGGCGCGGTTGCGGCACCTTTCCGAGAACATCGCCAATGTCGACACGCCGGGCTACCGGCGCAAGCTGACCCATTTCGAGGCCGAGATGTCGCCCAAGGGGCCCGAGGGCGCGGTCAAGACAGGGCCGGTGCAGCTTGACCGGACCCAATTGCCGAGGATCTACGACCCGTCGCACCCGATGGCCGATGCGTCCGGGTATCACGACGGCTCGAACGTGAACCTTATCATCGAGATCGCCGACGCCCGCGAGGCTCAGCGCAGCTACGAGGCAAACCTGAAAATCTTCGACCAGGCCCGGCAGATGTCGCGCGGGCTGCTTGAACTCTTGCGCCGTTAAGGAGACCCAACCATGGATATTCGTTCCAGCATTGCAGCCAATGCCTATGCCACCGCACGTCCCGCAACCCAGCCGCAACGTCTGGACCAGGGCGACGCGTTCGCCGACGCCGCCCAGAACTTCTTCCAGACGTTGCGAACGGGCGAGCAGACGGCGATGTCGGCGATGTCGGGCGGCGCCGATCCGCATGCGCTGGTTCAGGCGCTGGCCCAGAGCGAGCTGGCCATCGAGACTGCCGTCACCGTACGCGACAAGGTGGTCGAGGCGTATCAGGAAATCCTGCGGATGCCGGTCTAGGCCATGACCGAATTCGTCTTCTACGACACGCTGCGCCAGGGGCTGTGGATTGCCGTGATCATCTCGATCCCGATCCTGACGGCGGCGCTGGTCACCGGGGTCGCGATCGGTCTGTTCCAGGCCCTGACCTCGGTGCAGGAAATGACGCTGACCTTCGTGCCGAAGCTGGTTGCGATCCTGATCGTGTTCTGGATGTCGATGGCCTTCATGACCGAAACCCTGATCGGCTTTTTCACCGGCCGGATCGTGCCGATGATCGCGAGGATCTGAGATGGACAGCACCGGCTATACCGCGCTGACGCGCCAGGTCGGCCTGATGCGCGAGATGCAGAGCGTCGCGCACAACATCGCCAATGCCTCGACCGCGGGCTACCGGCGTGAGGGCGTGATCTTTTCGGAACATGTCGCCGCGCTCGAAGGGCCCGGGGACTCGCTGTCGATGGCGAATGCGCATGTACGAAATATCGACCTGTCCCAGGCACCGCTGACCCAGACCAATGGCCAGTTCGACTTTGCCATCGAGGGCGAAGGGTTCTTCCTTCTGGAAACCCCGCAGGGCCAGCGCCTGACCCGGGCGGGCAGCTTCACGCCGAATGCCGATGGCGAGCTGGTCTCGCCCGATGGTCACCGGCTGCTCGATGGCGGCGGTGCGCCGGTCTTCGTGCCGCCCGACGCGGCAACGGTGGCGCTGGCCAGCGATGGCACGCTCAGCGCCGACGGCCAGCTTCTGGCCCAGATCGGGCTGTTCCTGCCCGCCGATCCCAACAAGCTGACCCATGTCGCCGGCACGCTGTTCGACCCCGGCGGCGCGCCCGACCCCTATCTCGAAGGCACGATGCTGCAAGGCTTCGTCGAACAATCGAATGTCAGCGCGATAACCGAGATCACACGGATGATCGAGGTGCAGCGCGCATACGAACTTGGCCAGAACTTCCTCAACCAGGAAGACGAACGCATCCGCAGCGCCGTCCGCACCCTGAGCGGCAACAGCTAGTCCGGAAAGGATTGACCCATGCGCGCCCTCTCGATCGCCGCAACCGGCATGTCGGCCCAGCAGATGCGGGTCGAGGTGATCTCGAACAACCTCGCCAACATGAGCACCACGGGCTACGACCCCCGCCGGGCCGAATTCGCGGATCTGCATTACCAGCAGGTGACGCGGCCGGGCACGATCAACGCCTCGGACGGCACGGTGTTGCCGACCGGGGTGCAGCTTGGCCTCGGCGTGCGGCCGGCCTCGGTCACGGTGAACCTGTCGCAGGGGGCGCTGTCGGCCACGGGTGGCGATCTCGATGTCGCCATCGAGGGCCGCGGCTATCTCGAGGTCACGCTGCCCGACGGCAACCCCGCCTATACCCGCGACGGCGCGCTGAAACGTAATGGCGACGGGCTGATCGTGACCTCGGACGGGTTCGAGGTGGCGCCGGGTATCGTCATTCCCGATGACGCGCGCAGCCTGTCGATCAACGCCCAGGGCGAGGTCTATGCCTATTTCCAGAACGAGGTCCAGCCGCAGCTTCTGGGCCAGCTCACGCTGACGATCTTTCCCAACGAAAAGGGTCTCGAGGCTATCGGCTCGAACCTTTTCGCCGAGACCGAAGCCTCGGGCGGGCCGATCGCGGGCGTTCCCGGCGACGAGGGATACGGCACGGTCCGTCAGGGCTATCTCGAGGAAAGCACGGTCGATCCGGTCCGCGAGATCACCGAACTGATCCAGGCCCAGCGCGGCTATGAACTGAACTCCAAGGTCATCAGCGCCGCCGACCAGATGCTTGCGGCCACGACACAGGTGCGCTGATGCGGACCTTGCTGCTCCTTGCCGCGCTGGCCGCCGCTGCCCCGGCCCCGGTCACGGCCGAGATGGTTGTGGCCACGCGCACGATCCGCGGCCAGACGATCCTGGGACCAGAGGACGTCACGCTGGCCGAGGGCACGATGGCAGGAGCACTGACCGATCCCTTCGACGCAATCGGCCAGGAGGCGCGCGTCAACCTTTATGCCGGCCGTCCGATCATGGCCGGCGATATCGGCGCGCCCGCCATCGTCGAGCGCAACCAGATCGTGACGATCTTCTACCGCAATGGCGCCGTCAACATCGCTGCCGATGGCCGGGCCATGGAACGCGCGGGCGTCGGCGACCCGGTCCGGGTGATGAACCTCGCCTCGCGCACAACAGTTACCGGATTTGTCGCGCCGAACGGCACAGTGACCGTCGGCGCCTCTGCCAGACCCTAGGAGCCCAAGCCCATGAACCGCATGATCCTTCTTGCCTGCGCCGCGGCGCTTTTGCTGCCGACCGCTTGCGCAAAACTCGAGGATGTCGGCAAGGCCCCCGCCTTCAAGCCGGTCGAGGGCAGCAACGAATACTACGCGATGACGTCGTTCGGCGGCTTGCCCGAAGGGGCCGAGCGGCGCTATCCGGCAGACAGTTCGTCGCTCTGGGCGGGCGGGCGCAAGTCGCTTCTGGGCGACCGGCGTGCCGGGCGGCGCGGTGACATCATGACCGTGGTGATCCAGATCGACGACAAGGCCGAGATCTCGAACCAGACCGCGCGCAGCCGCAGCGGCTCGACCTCGATGGGCGTTCCGCAGATGCTGGGTCTGCCGCAGATCATCGACCGGGCGCTGCCCGATGGCGCCTCGATGGCCAATGCCGCCGAGGCCAACTCGAAGACCAATCACAACGGCAACGGCTCGGTCCGCCGCAACGAAAAGCTGACGCTGCGCGTCGCGGCCACGGTCACCGAGGTATTGCAGAACGGCGTGCTGCGGATCGAGGGCACGCAGGAGGTTCGGGTCAATTTCGAGATGCGCGAACTGATCGTGACCGGCTATGTCCGGCCCGAGGACATCTCGCGCCAGAACGAGATCACCTATGACAAGATCGCCTCGGCACGCATCTCTTACGGCGGGCGCGGCCAGATCACCGACATGCAGCAACCGCGCTACGGACAGCAGGTTGCAGACATCCTTCTGCCGTTCTGAGTGCTGACATGGGCAAACTGCTTCCCGTCATCATTGTGCTCGTCGGTCTTCTTGCGGGGGCCGGCGCGGGATATTTCCTGCGACCCGCCCCCGAACCCGAACCTGTCGCCGAAGGCGAGGCCGCCCAGGAAGACGCGCATGATGCGGGCGCCGCCGCACCGCGGGAGCACGCCGCCAAGGCAAAGACGGATCGCGAATTCGTCAAGCTGAACAACCAGTTCGTGATCCCGGTCGTCCGCAACAGCCGGGTCGCGTCGCTGGTGGTGATGTCGCTGAGCCTTGAGGTTCCGATGGGCAGCGCCGATCTGGTCCACCGCAACGAACCCAAACTGCGCGACGTCTTTCTTCAGGTGATGTTCGACCATGCCAATTCCGGCGGGTTCGACGGGGCCTTTACCGAGACAGGCACCATGACCATCCTGCGCCGCGCGCTTCTGGAAGCGGCGGGCCAGGTGCTTGGCGCAAGTGCCAGCGACATCCTGATTACCGACATCCTCCGCCAGGACACCTGAGCCGCCGCTCACTCCTCGGCGGCGCGGCGGATCAGCCGATGCAAGGCGTCGTCCCGCCCGAAAGCCCGGGCGGCTTCCCGCATCCGTGTCGCCTCTTCGGCCCGCGCCAGGGCGAGCGCGCCGTTCAGCACAGCGCGGCGCTGAAGATACCAACGCTCGCGGCTGCCATCCAACGCGGCGCGCACCGCCGGGTCAGCCTCGGTCTCGGCCTTTCGCCTATCGGCATCAAGCGCCGCGATCTCGGCCTCGATCCGGCGGCACTCTGCCGCCGCGGTCTTGAGCCGGGCCAGCGCGGCATCACGCAGCATGCCGCCAACCTCCCCCAGCCGCCGCAGCCTGTCATCCGCCGCCGCCATCAGCGGGACCGCGCGCGGGCGCGCATCTGTTCGGCGAAGCGGATCGCAGCGGCGACGGCGCGGAAATGCTCGCGCTGGATCTCGTCGCCGATCTTGACGGTGGCATAAAGCGCCCGCGCCGTCGGCGGATCGCGCCGCATCGGCACACCCGATTCCGCGGCGATCTCGCGGATGCGGGCGGCGACCTCGTCGACGCCCTTGGCAACGCAGATCGGCGCCCCGGGCATCGCGCGGTTCCATTTCAGGGCAACCGCGTAATGCGTCGGGTTCACGATCACCACATCGGCCTGCGGCACATCGCTCAGCATGCGGTTGGTCGCAATGTCCATCGCGCGCTGCCGGCGTTGCTGTTTCATGTACGGGTCGCCCTCGGACTGCTTGACCTCGTCCTTCAGTTCCTGGTGCGACATCCGGTTCTTGCGGCGATGCTCGGCAAGCTGCCACAGATAGTCGACAGCGGCGATGCCGCCGGTGATCGCGACGGCGACGGCCATGAACTCTACACCCATCCGGCAAAGCGTGGCGGCTGCCATGCCGGGCGAGAGGAACATCGTGCCGATCAGCTCCTCGACCCGGGCCGAGAGATAGACGCCGAGCAGCACGATATAGAGCATAAGCTTGGCCGAGCTCTTGGCAAATTCGAACAGCCCCCCGCGCCCGAACTTGTTCTTGGCGTTCTTGATCAGCGAGATCTTCGAGAGCTTCGGTTTGATCTTCTCGGGCGCGACGACCAGGCTGCGCTGGGCGAGTATCGAGGTCAGCGCGGCCAGCCCCGGCAAGGTCAGCCAGGGCAACGCGGCAAGGATCGTGCTGCCCATCAGCCCGCCGACCGGAGCGGTGCCATGCCCGCCCAGCATAAGGGGCGCGATCCGATCGGCCTGGCCGATCAGCCCCGCGCCGATTTCGCCCAGCGCCGTCAGGCTGGCCGCGCCAAGCCCCAGCCCGGTGAGGGTGAAGCCCAGGTAGACGGCCGCGGTATTGAGGTCGGTGGATTTCGCGAACTCGCCCTTCTTGCGGGCGTCGTCGAGCTTTTTCTGTGTCGGTTCATACTGCTTGTCGCCGGGGCTTTCGTCGCTCATCCGCCGTCTCCGAACGGGGCGGCGTAAAGCTCGATGAGCCCGGTCTGCCAGAGACCCAGCATCGGCGGCAGCGCCAGAAACAGCAGGATCAGCCCGCCCGCGGTGATCGCGGGCGCACCGACAAAGGCGACCATCAGCTGCGGCATCGCCTTGTTGATGACGCCAAGCGCCAGGTTGTAGATCAGCGCGGCGATGACGAAGGGCATCGCCAGTGTCGCCGCCAGGGCAAAGCCCCGCGCGATCCGCAGCACGCCCCAATCGGCCAGCTCGGCGCCATCGGGAAAGCGGCCGGCGGGCAGCAGCTCATAGGACAGGATCATCGCCTCGGCGGCGCGCACATGCAGCCCCGACATCACCGCAAGCGCGAGCCCCGCCATCACCATCAGCCGCCCCATGGCAGGCTGCGGGTCCATCGCGGTCGCACCCAGCATCTGGGCAAGCGAGGTGGCCTGGGCCGCGATCTCGCCGGCCATCTGAAGCGCAAGGATCATCAGCCGCAGCACCAGACCCAGCGCAAGGCCGATCACCGTCTCGGTCGCGATCGCGATGCCCAGCGGGCCGGGCGCGATGTCGAGCCCGGGCGCGACGGCGGGGGCGACGACTGCGGTAAAGGCAAGCGCCAGCCCCAGCCGCACCCGCACCGGCACCGCACGCTCGCCAAAGGCGGGCAGCATCGCCATGACCGCGCCGATCCGCAGGAACACCAGCCAGCCGGTCCAGAGCAGCGGCTGCCAGAGATCCATCAGTTCGGCGAGGTCGTAGTTCATGCCGCGACCATGCCGATCAGCGAGGGGCGGGTGTTGGTGCCGATTTCCTCGAAAGACAGCACCGGTACCGAGATTCCCTTGGCCATGAGCGCGGTCTGAAGGAAGCGGCGCCGCCGCCCGGACGTGGCGATCACAGGAAAGACCCCTGCCTCGCCTGCCCGCGCAAGCCGTTCGGAAACCGCACCGGCAAGCCTGTTGAACTCTTCGGGCGGCAAGGCGACATCGGGCGGGCCGTAATCATTCGCGATCTGGTAGGTGCTGAACCGGTCCTCCCATTCCGGGGCGAGTTGCAGCAAGGGCAGCGTCCCGTCCTCGCGCCGGTGCTCGGCGACCAGCTGAAAGCCGAGACGGCGGCGAACATGCTCGCAGATCGCCTCGGCGCTGGCATGAGAGGGGCGGGCCTCGGCAATCGCCTCCAGGATCAGCGGCAGGTTGCGGATCGAGACCTGCTCCTCCAGCAACAATCGTAGCACGGCGAGCAGCAGATCGGTCGGCACCTTGTCGGGCACAAGCTCTTCCAGCATGCGCCGGTTGGCGGTTGCACGGTCGGTATCGGAAAGATTGGTCAGTTCGTCGAGCAGGCGGCGCAGCGCCTTGTTGGTCATCAGCCGGGCAAAGTTGCGCTTGACCACTTCAAGCAGGTGGGTGGCGAGCACCTCGGAGGCGTTGACCACGGTCACGCCCATCAGCGCAAGATCCTCGCGCTGGTCCGCAGCAACCCAGCGGGCGGGCGCGCCATAGACCGGTTCGCGGACATCCTCGCCCGGCGGCAGCAGCGCCGCATCGTCGGCCTGCAACGCCAGAACCTGTTCCGGACGCAGCCGGTCGCGGGCCTGCTCGACGCCCTGGATGCGCATCACATATGTCCCGGGCACAAGCGCGCCATTATCGGTCAGCCGGATCTCGGGCAGGATCAGACCATAGGTTTCGGCCACATGGCGCCGCATCGAGGTGATCCTGGCCTCGATCCCCGTGGCCGGGTCGAGCACCATGCCGACCAGATCGGGCGCGAATTCCAGGTGGATGTCGTCGAGGTCGAGCAGATCGCCCATCCGGTTGGACGGCCTGGCCTCGGCCTTGTCCGCGGCTTCGGGGCGGGCCTCGACCTCGGCCTCGCGCAGGCGGCGGCGGTGCATTGCCACTGCCGCAAAGCCAAGCACCGCGGCACCCGCGATAAAGGGGAGGAAGGGCAGGCCCGGGACCAGCGCGAACATGCCGAGCAGGACGGAAACGGTGCCGAGCGCGGCGGGATGGCGGCCAAGCTGGCTGAACAGCGCGAAATCCGCCGTGCCGGTCGCGCCGCCGCGCGACAGAAGCAGCGCCGCAGCGATCGAGATGACGACCGCCGGGATCTGGGTCACGAGCCCGTCACCTACGGTCAGGATCGCATAGGTCTCGAACGCACGGCCGATCGGCATGCCATGGACGATAACGCCCATCGCCAGCCCCATGATCAGGTTCAGCAGCGTGATCAGCAGGCCCGCAACCGCGTCGCCCTTGACGAATTTCGAGGCACCGTCAAGCGAGCCGAAGAACGTGGTCTCGGCCTGTTCGCGCTCGCGCCGGGCCTTGGCCTCGGCATGGTCGATGGCCCCCGCGGCCATGTCGCTGTCGATGGCCAGCTGCTTGCCCGGCATCCCGTCAAGCGCAAACCGCGCGCCGACCTCGGCCATCCGGCCCGCGCCCTTGGTGATCACGATGAAGTTCACGATCATCAGAACGCCAAAGACCACGAGCCCCAGGAACACGCTGCCGCCCATGACGAACATCGCGAATCCCTCGATCACGTCGCCGGCCGCGCCCGTCCCGGTATGGCCCTGGCCGATGATCAGCTTGGTCGAGGAAACGTTGAGCGAAAGCCGCAGCATGACCGCAGCCAGAAGGACCGTGGGAAAGGCCGAGAAATCGAGCGGCCGTTCGACGAAAAGCGTCACGGTGAAGATCAGGATCGCGATGGCGAAGGAAGCGGCAAGCCCGACATCCAGCACCCAGGCAGGCATCGGCAGGATCATCATCACGATCACGGCCATCAGCGCGAGCGCAAGCAGGATCGTCGGACGGAACACGTCGTTCAGGGTCAGTTGCATCGCGGCGCCCTCCGGCAAGGGCCGTACTCCGCGCGGGGCGGAATGCGGGAGCGGATTGCACCCGCGGCAGGGGCGCCTTGCGCGCAAGCGCTTTGGAACTGTCTGGGCTGTGCCATTCTGGCCTGTCCGGATGTCTGCTGTTGCCTTGCAGACTAGGGGGCGCTGGTTGACAAAGCCTGAATCCCGACCGGCGTCAGCGCTGGTCGGGTTCGCCCAGCAAATCCTTCAGTCGATCGCGCATGACCCCGCTGCCTTCCAGCAGGTCACGGGCTCCGGCAAGGCTGGGCGCCTGGGCCGGGTCGAACGCGGCGGCCGGGGTGGTCTGGCGGACGGTGGCAAAGCCGCTCTGGCTTTCCGGGCCCGCATCCTCGACCGTGGACCAGTCCCGCTCGCGCCAGGCCAGTGCCGCCTGCCGCCCTGTGTCGCCGGCGGCCCCGTAATAGCGGGCCGCTTCGGCGAGATCGCCGCGGGCGCGCGCAGCCTCGGCCCGCAGCAGATCGGCCTTCGGCGATTCAATGCCCGAGAGATACTGCGCCGATTCGCCCGGGCGCCCTTCGGCCAGCGCAAGCCTGGCGCGCACGAAACGCTCCTCGTCGGTGCCCTGCGGCGGGATGTCCGCGATGATCTGCGCGGCGCGCGGCGCAAAGCCAAGGTCGAGCAACCTGTCGGCCACTGCCAGGCGCGCCCGTGGCGTAAGGGCCAGAGCCGGCACGGTCAGGATGCCCGAAAACGCCTCGCGCACGATGTCGACATCGCTGCCGTCACGGGCGAGCGCACGGACCAGTTCAGAGGAAAGGTCTTCGCGCGGTTCAAGACCGTGATGGCGCAGCATGCCGAAGGCGGTCTCGAAATTACCCAATGAGGCGTGACCGCGGATTGCCATCTCGACAAGACGATTGCCCATCGGAGTGTCGCGCCGTTCGTATGCAAGGGCCTCTGCCAGGCGGACGCTGTCGAGATCGGCGACCCGCCCCGCGCGCAGTTGGCTTTCTATCCTGACGACCACGGCCTCGGGCGAGGCGGGTCCACCATCGGAAAGCACCTCGGCGATCTGGGCCTCTGCGGCTTCGGTCTCGCCGCGCGAAAGCTCGATCTTGGCCTCGACAATCGCCAACTCCCCCGAGCGCGTCTTGTCACCCGCCCGCGCCACCGCATTACGCACCCGCGTCGCGGCCTCGGTCGAGCCCGCTTCGAGGAAGCGCTCGGCGAGGACAGGTCCGAGATGGCGGCGCAGGTGAAGCGGAAGTTCCGAGAAGCTGCGCAGAACAGCGGCTTCGTCCACCTCGGCGGAAGAAGGAATGCTCGGCCGGGCCAGGGCCGCCCAGAGAGCGGCGCGTGTGGGGCAGGAGAGCTGGCCGTCGAACAGGGCCGGGGCGTCGGCGATGCCTTTGTCGATGATCGCGCCAACCTCGCGCCACACCGCGGCCGGCGGGGTATCCAAGCGGATCGTGTCGATCACCGCCCGCGCTTCGGCGCCGAAGCCGAGCGTCAGATAGGCGCGGACAAGCATCTCGGCCCCAGCGGGATCGGTCGCATCGCGAATGTTCAGAAGCGCACCGCGCCCCTCGGCGATCAGCGCCGCAGGGTCACGGTCTTCGCCCCAACCTGCGAGGTCGAAATAGGCGTCGGGATAGCAGGGATCGCCAAACGCAGACCGCTCGTGCCCGTTGGCCTGGTGACCGAGTCCGCGGTCGATGCTGGTCTCGACATGCATGTTTGGCCGGTCCGCCAACCCGGCGAGCAGGGTCTCGGCATCTGCCTCTGCCGGCATCTCGGCGGTCGTTTCTTCCGGCACGCGCGCCGCTGGCGGCGGCGTTCGGTCCGGGGTGATGCCTGAAGGTTGCAACAGGCCCTGGGACGCGGCCCGGCCGATTTGCATCATCAGTTCCGATCGCGCGCTCTCTACCCTTGGATCGGATCCTGGATCGGGCGCGACCGCCCCGGGAAGGGGCTCGGGCGGACGGAACCGGCCGACCACCGGAGA
This sequence comes from Rhodovulum strictum, assembly GCF_009649175.1. GTDB lineage: Bacteria > Pseudomonadota > Alphaproteobacteria > Rhodobacterales > Rhodobacteraceae > Rhodovulum > Rhodovulum strictum. The sequence continues at coordinate 84,496 of NZ_WJPO01000010.1, forward strand.
GACCGTCATGCGCCCGGCATCGAGGGGAAGCCGCACCTGCGGGCGGCGGTCCGGGGCCCGCAGGCGTGCCGCCCCGTCCAGCGGCGCCTCGAAGGGCGATCCGGCAGGGGCGGGACCATTGCGCAGATCGAGCACCAGGATGCCCGGGCGCAGCAGGAACGCGTTCGCATGGACCCCTTCGGATACCGAAAGCGCGACGGCCCCGGGCTCGGCCTGGCCGATCTCGGTCAGGCGTGTCCGGGGGATCAGGTTGAACACCCCGCCAAAGGCGAAATTCAGCCCGTCATTGCCGAAGCGCAACAGGTATCCGTTTGCGCCACGGCCCAGCGCCCAAGTCTCGTCCGCCGGGAATTCGAAGACGAGCCGCGAGAAATCCGCGTGCTCGCCCGAACGGATCGCAACGGTCTGGGCCATGGCTGGCGTCCAGAACAGCAAGAAAAGTAGGGTCAGAAGGCCCCGCCTGCTCATGCGGCCTCCTGCTTGGTGGCCTTCAATGCCTCTTCGAGATCGGAGAAGCTGGGGCGCATTGCGCCGGGCGTGTTCTGGCGACCGACCTCGATGCAGATTGTCGGCGGATGGTTGTGCAGGTTGGCGACAAGAACCTCGCGGATCAGGTGATAGAAATGGGCGTCTTCCTCGACCACCATGCGCACCCTTGCCGCGAACGGCCCGACGAATCCGTAGGCCAGGAACACGCCAAGGAAGGTTCCGACAAGAGCACCCCCGATCATCTTGCCGAGGATCTCCGGCGGCTGGTCGATCGAGCCCATGGTCTTGATCACGCCGAGCACCGCAGCGACGATCCCCAGCGCAGGCAGGCCATCGGCAACGGTCTGCAAGGCATGGCTGGAATGCATCGCGTGGTGCATGTGCGCTTCCAGCCGCTTTTCAAGAACCTCCTCGACCTGATGCGGGTCGTCATAGTTCATGCTGGCAGCGCGCAGGGTGTCGCAGATCAGCTCGACGGCGGCGGAATCCGCGGTGATCCTGGGATACCGTCCGAAGATCGCGGACTCGCCGGGCGCCTCGATATGGGTTTCCAGTTCGAGCGGGTTCTGCCGGGCGACGCGGATCATCTCGAACAGCAGGCACAGAAGGTCACGGTAATCCGCCGGCTTCCACTTGGGCCCCTTGAAGACCTTGCCGACATCCTTGAGCGTGTGTTTGACCGACGCCATGTCGTTGGCGATGGCAAAGGCGCCGATTGCAGCCCCGCCGATCATCATCATTTCGAACGGCAGCGCCTTTATGATGATCCCGAGCTTGCCACCCGCCAACAGGTAGCCGCCGAAGACCATCGCGAAGATGATAAGGATCCCTACGATGCCGATCATGGCAGCTCCGATACGTTCCGTTCAGGGCAGAGTCTCGCAGCCCCGCGTTAATAAAGACTGATTATTCCCTTGGCGCCCGCGCGTTGCGCCCGGCCAGAATAACGCTGATCGAATAGGCAAGCGGCGGGTCGAGCCCTGCCATCACGGCCGCGGCCGCTTCGGGCCGCATCCGGCCCAGGAAACCCGCTGCAAACTCGGGTGCCATTTCGGCGAAAAGCGTGGCGGCCTCGTCGGGCTTCATGCTCTCGTACACCGCCGTCAGCCGGGCGATGTCGGTTTCTGCCGCCTGATCGGCAATGGAAAGCGTGGACTGAAGACCGGCCTGCGCCGCCTCGAGCGCCTCGATCTGGCGCGCGATCTCATCGCGGGCGATGTCGAGCGTTGCCGCGCGCTCGTCAAGCCGGGCCTCGCGCGCGTCGATCTCTGCCTCGCGGGCCTGCAAGGCCGCAAGAACGGCCGCGATGTCGGGCGGCGGCGGACAGGGTTCGGCGGTCGCGATCTGCGTTTCGGGCGCCTTGGCCGCCAGGCCGCGGATTTCGTCGGTCAGCGCCTGCGCGGTTCCGCCGCCGAACCGGATCAGCCCCGAGGCGAGGAAGAGCCCTGCGATGATCGGAAGGACCGTGCCGCCGGGACGCAGGAACGAGGCTTTTCGGCTCATTCGGCGGCCTCTTGGGCATGGCGCCGGAACTGAACCGTCGGGGCAGCCGCAGCCGGTGCCGCATCGGGTGCGACCGGCGGCGATACCGGCGCAGCGGCGGCCGGGGCGGCGGTTGGGGCGGCTGCGGACGGGGCGCGCGGTTGCTCGGAGGGAAGATCGTGCATCGCCGCGACCAGCAGTTCCAGTCGCCGCGCCACATCTTCGGCCCGTCCCGTCAGGCTTTGCAGCCCGTCGGTCGAGTGACGCGCCGTGTTCTGCGCCCCGTGCAGCACCTTTGTCATGTCGTCGACCTGGGCCGAAAGAACGGCAATCGCACCGCCCATGCCCTTTTCCAGATCGTTGAAGCGCCGCAGGCGCCGCGCCAGTACATGGCAATAAAGCGTGGCGCCCAGCGCCCCGGCGATCAGCAGGATATCCGCGATCAAAGCCATTCGCCCCTCCTCAGTTCAAAACGAATTCGGTAATCAGCAGGTCGCGCACCCGATCCTGCCCGGTAACAAGCTGGACCCGGCGCAACATCTGCGCGCGCAGCGTGATCAGAGCGGTTGGCCGCTCGAACTCGGCTGTCTCGACGGCGCGCAGATAGCTGTTCAGAACGTCAAGAACACGCGGCATCAGCAGGGTCACTTCCTGCTGATAGGCCGGTGTCACCTCAAGCTGGGCCTGAAAGCGCAGATGGCGGCGCTGCGATTCGGGGCCGAGCGAGATGATCATTGGCGCGATCGGCACGAAGGCGACGCTGCCCAGCATCGAATCATTGGTCTTGCTCGGCTTTCCTCCGGCAGAGTGCGATTTTTCCGCGCCTCCCCCGAGGATCAGGCCGGAATAAAGCGCGAAAAAGGCCCCGCCGCCCAGGACGAGAGCCCCGACCACGCCGAGGATGAGCGGCATCTTGGACCGCTTGGGAGGGGCTTCTGCCCCGTCGTTTTCCGTATTGGCCACGTTCCCGGCCTCCTTGACTGTCTCGACCTCTATAGCCGCGGGAGGGCTAACCGATTGTTAAGCCGGTCCTGCGAAGGATGTGCGGCAGAAACGGGGCAGAAGCCCCCAGGATCGGGAGACCCATCTTGTCCCAGCTTATGGCCATATGGACCGGGCTGACCCCGCGCCGAAGGGTGATCGTGGTTCTCGCGACCGTGGCGATGTTCGCCGCCGTGCTTGCCCTGTCCCGGGTAGCGACGGCTCCGCGCATGGCGCTGCTTTATTCGGGTCTGGATACCGCCGCCGCGGGCGAGGTGATCCGCGCGCTCGACCAGACCGGCGTCGCCTATGAGGTGCGTGGCCCGGCGATCTACGTGGATTCCCGCCAACGCGACTCGCTGCGCATGACGCTGGCAAGCGAGGGGCTGCCGGCAAATGGTGCGGCTGGCTACGAACTGCTCGATGCGCTTTCGGGATTCGGCACCACCTCGCAGATGTTCGACGCAGCCTACTGGCGCGCCAAGGAGGGCGAGCTGGCGCGCACGATCCTGGCCAATCCGCAATACCGCAGCGCGCGGGTGCATATCGCGACGCCGAGCGCCCGGCCCTTTGCCCGCAATGTCCGGCCCGCCGCCGCGGTCACCGTGAGCGCAGCCGGCGGTCCGGTCGCCCCCGCCCAGGCAAAGGCGCTGCGTTACCTTGTTGCATCCAGCGTCGCAGGGCTGATGCCCGCGGACGTGTCGGTGATCGACGCCAATACCGGCACCGTGGTCGCCGACGACGCGACCGTTGGCTTCGGCGGCTCTGCCGACGACCGGTCCGAGGCGCTGAAGGCCCGGCTTGAGCGGCTTCTGGCCGCCCGTCTTGGCCCGGGACGCGCGGTGGTCGAGGTCAGCATCGAGACCGAGACGCAAAGCGAATCTATCCGCGAACGCCTGATCGACCCCGAAAGCCGCATCGCGATCAGCGCCGAGAACGAGGAACGCTCGACCACGTCGAGCGAGTCGGGCGGCGGCGCGGTGACCGTGGCAAGCAACCTGCCCGAAGGCGCCGGTGCGTCCGACCGTCAGTCGCAGCGCAAGGAAACCCAGACGCAGGAGCGCGTGAACTATGAAGTCTCGCAGACCGAGCGCGAGATCCTGCGCGCACCCGGTGCAATCAAGCGGCTCAGCGTCGCGGTCCTGGTCGACGGGGTCGCCGGGCGCGACGCCGCCGGCAACCCGACCTGGGAGCCTCTGGCGGAAACCGAGGTCGAGGCATTGCGCGAACTGGTCGCCTCGGCAGCCGGGTTCGACGAGAGCCGGGGCGACGTCATCACGCTGAAATCCATGCCGTTCGAACCGGTCGAGGCACTGGGGTCGGGTCCGGCAAGCAGCCTGTTCGGGGACTTCTCGCTTGATCCGCTGACGCTGATCCAGCTCGCCGTTCTGGCCGTGGTCGCGCTGATCCTGGGGCTGTTCGTGGTCCGGCCGATCCTGGCCGGTTCCGGCGGCACCGCCATGGCCAGCCTGCCGCCGCCGCAAAGGGCGGGCACGGGCGACGGACAGACCTGGATCGACGGCGAGATAGACCCCGATGACGGCTTCGCGCCGGGCCTGCCCATGGCCACGATGTCGATGAACACGCTCGATCCCAACGATTTCACCGACAGCGGCTTCGGGGGCTCTGCCACCGACCCGGTGGGCCGGCTGCGTGACCTGATCGAAGACCGGCGCGAGGAATCGATCGCGATCCTGCGCGGCTGGATGGAAGAACGCCAGGAGACCCCGTCATGACCCGGTTCAGGCTCGAGGATTTCTCGGCGCCGCGTCCCGCCAAGACGGTGGCGCAGCCCGAACCGCCCGATGCCCAGGACGTGCGCCTCAAAGCCTTCGAGGAGGGCTACAAGGCCGGATGGGACGACGCGGCCGCGGCCGAGGATGCAGCACGCGCGCGCATCACGGCGGATTTCGCCAAGACCTTGCAGGAAATGTCGTTCAGCTATCACGAGGCCCGCGCCCACATGCTGGGGGCGCTGGGGCCGCTGCTGACGACGATGGTCGAACGGGTGATGCCGCAGATCGCTGCCGCCGGGTTCGCCAGGACCGTGGTCGAAACGGCAATGCAACTCGCCGAGACCCAGGCTGATCGGCCAGTGCGGATCCGGGTCTGCCCCGAGAACCGGCCAGCACTGGAAGACGTGATCGCCGCCGATCCGGGCCTGCCGCTGGATATCGTCGACGATGCCACGCTTGGCCCCGGACAGGCGCTTGTCGCAGCCGGAACCGCCGAAAGCGAAATCGACATCGACGGGATGCTGTCCGCGATCCGGACCGCGCTCGACGATTTCCTGACCACCCAAAAGGAGAGCCGAACCCATGGCTGACCCCATGTCCGAGGATACGGCCGACGTGCCGGGCGCCCGACTTCTCGAACAGGTGCCGATCGAGATCACCGTATCTGTCGGCAAGGCCCGCCCGCTCTTGCGCGATCTCTTGCGGATCGAACGCGGCGGCGTCTTGCCGCTCGACCGGCGGATCGACGATCCGGTCGAGCTTTACATCGGCGACCGGCTGATCGCGCGCGGCGAATTGCAGGAGGTCGAGGGCGCGCAGCCCGGCCAGATCGCGGTGCGCCTGACCGAGGTCATCGACACCGTCAAGGGCGGCTGAATCATGCGCGCACCCCTGATCCTTGCCGCAATCGTGCTTGCCGCGCTCACCCTGCCGGCGGGCGCACAGGAGATCTCGCTTTCGCTTGGCGGCAGCGAGGGCGGCTCGCTGGCGGGACGGGGTGTGCAGCTGATCCTGCTGATCACCGTGCTGAGCCTGGCGCCCGGCCTCGCCATCATGGTGACCTGCTTTCCCTTCATCGTCACCGTGCTGGCAATCCTGCGCCAGGCGATCGGGCTGCAACAATCGCCGCCCAACATGCTGCTCGTCAGCCTGGCACTGTTTCTGACCTATTTCGTGATGGAGCCGACCTTCACCCAGGCCTGGCAGGAGGGCGTAACCCCGCTCATCGAAGAGACGTTGCCGGTCGAACAGGCGATCCCGCGCATCATCGACCCGTTCCGCGCCTTCATGGCCGCCCGCGCCGAGGTCGACACCTTCGACACGCTGGCCGCGCTCCGGCCGCAAACCGACCCGGACGTGCCGATGGCCGAAGCGCCGCTGTCGGTCCTGGTGCCCTCGTTCATGCTGAGCGAGATCGGCCGGGCCTTCGAGATCGGCTTCCTGATCTTCCTGCCGTTCCTGATCATCGACCTTGTCGTTGCAGCCATCCTGATGTCGATGGGCATGATGATGGTGCCCCCAGTCATGGTCTCGATGCCGTTCAAGCTGGCCTTCTTCGTCGTGGCGGATGGCTGGACGCTGATCTCCGAGGCACTGGTCCGTGGCTACTTCCCGACCGGTTAGACTTGGCATTGATCGGGCTGGTCTGCTGCCGGGTTTCGTGGCGACGAAGACAAGATCGTGACCAGGGAACCGGGGATGCCCTCCCCGGCCAGTAGCGCAAAGCTCGCAGCGTCAGCAATCTGGTTCATGGCGTTCGGGCCTTCCTTCTGACCGACGGCAGTCAGGCCCTCACTCTCCCTGGCGGTTGCCGCCTCCGGTTGGGTGGGTGGATGTTCACCCGAAGATTACGCCGCCTTCAAATTTCCACCACTTCCGAGACACGACCAGAACCAGATGTGGCACATCACGATGCCGGAGCGGGAGCCATCCACGCCATCAGTGGCGGGCTCAGCCCCCACCAAAGCACCAGAACAACCCGTTGCAATTGAGGAAGATTTCTCTCTAACGACACGCTGGCCATCGACACGAAGGCGGGCATGGCTCAAGGGAAGAATGGATTCAGCCGCGCCATCCGCTCGTTCGTCGGCCAGAACGGGTTAATCATCATCACCCCGTCAGTCGGGGAGCTTGAAACACGCACACAGAGCGGCCTCAAGCCGATCAATGGATCCGGACCCTAACCGGAGAGAGGATTGACAGGGCCGTTCAGCGCACCAGGAATTCCGCATGCAGCGCGCCGGCGGCCTTGATGCTTTTCAGGATGTCGATCATGTCACGCGGCGACACGCCCAGCGCGTTCAGCCCGGCGACCACTTCGGAAAGCGAGGCGCCACCGGGCACCTCGGCCAGTCCGATGCCCGGCTCTTCCCGGATGTCGGCCCGGGTCCGCGGCACGACCACCGTCTCGCCCGGGGCGAAGGGGTTGGGCTGTACGACCATGGGCTCTTCCTCGATCCTCAGCGTCAGGTTGCCCTGCGACACCGCCACGCGTGAGATGCGCACATCCTCGCCCATCACGATCGTGCCGGACCTCTGGTCGACGACGACCGTGGCCCTGCGCTGCGGTTCGACGGTGATGCCCTCGATCCGTTGCAGCGCATGGGCGGGGGACGGGGCCTGCGTGGCGCGGATGTCCAGCACGACCGTGCCCGCGTCGACCATGCGCGCCACCCCGCGGCCGTAATTGTTGTTGATCGCCGCCTCGATCCGGCCGGCGGTGGTGAAATCGGGGGTACGCAACGCCAGCCTCAGCGAGGTCAGCTTGCTGAAGTCGAAATCGATCTCGCGCTCGACCCGGGCGCCGGAGGGGATGACGCCCGCGGTCGGCACCCCTTGGGTCACCGAGGCACCCTGACCCTCGACCGAGGCACCGCCGGCGATCACCGTTCCCTGGGCGACGGCATAGATCTGGCCGTCCGCCGCATTGAGCGGGGTCATCACCAGCGTCCCGCCCAGCAGGCTCTTGGCATCACCGATCGCCGAAACAGTCACGTCGATCGGCGAACCGGCGCGGGCAAAAGGCGGCAGGTCGGCGGTAACGAAGACCGCAGCGACGTTCTTGGGACGGAATTGTTCGCCGGTAACGTTAACGCCGAGCCGTTCAAGGATGCTCGACATGATCTCTTCGGTGAAGGGGGCGTTGCGGATGCCGTCGCCGGTGCCGTTCAGGCCGACGACGAGACCATAGCCGACAAGGTCGTTGCCACGCACGCCGTCGAACTCGACCAGATCCTTGATGCGGATTTGCGAGGCAAACGCCGGGAAGGCGAGGAAAAGAGCAAGAAGAAGTGTCAGGGAGCGACGCATCATCTGAGGTAATTCACCAGGCTGAGGCGCGACAGGCGCGCGGTGATGGCGTATATCGTCTCGAGCTGCGTCTCTGCGGCCTTGAGTTCGGTCGCGGTCTCGTAGGGGTCGACCGCAAGCATGTCGAGCCGGGCGAATTCCAGCATCTGGCGGCTGGCTGAGTTCTCGGTGCGGATTGTTTCGATGCGCGCCTGAGCGGTTCCCACCTCGCTTTGCAGGGAGATCAGGTTTCCGGAATTCGTCAGAAGCCTTTCGCCCACTGCCGAAGCGAGCGCCCTGCGTTGCAGCACGTCACCGCCGAGAAGTGTACTGTCCGACAAGAGCGCGCCCGCGACCAGATCCTTCAGGACAGTGCGAATATTCGGATCGGACGCAGTGACGTCCAGGGTCAGGCTGCTGCGATCATTCAGGCGCACCGGGCCGACAGGTATGCTGGAGCCAAGATAACCGGAGGTTTCGAACCCTCCGCCCGGCGTATCGAACCAATTATCGACCTCATCAAGGACATCCTGGAAAGACGTCATTCCCGCAACAGCGGTTTTCACTGCGTTGAGGATATCCGCGCCAGAAGCAAGCGCCGGGCCATGGGTCGCGGCTCCGGCGAACAGGGTCCGACCACCGGCCTGGATGTTGAGCGCCGCGACAGACATGTCGAGCCAACCCTTGGCTTCGGCGCCGATCAGATTGACGGACTGCGCGCTGAGGACGTTACCGGCAGAGATCAGGTCGCCGCTCAGCTTCTTCGCCGCCTCATTCATCTGGCCAAGCGCATGCTGCATCGCCTCAGTCGCAAATGCGGCTTCCTTGGTCGCGAGGTCATAGGAATCCATGACCTTGAGTCCGCGCTCGACCGCACCAAGCGCGCGGAAATCTCCGCGCAGGCGGGCGGCGGGATCGGCGGTCAGGCCGGTCGACACCTCCTGGCCAAGACGGCTCAGCCGGGCCTTGATCTCGGCATTCTGAGTGCGAAGGGCGTAACCGCGCGAGAGATCGCCGATGGAAATGAAGGACATGGCTCAAATCTCCATCAGAAGGCGGATCATCTGGTCGACGGTCTGAATGACCCGCGCGTTGGCGGCATAGGCTTGTTCGTACAGCATCAGGCGCTGAAGCTCGGCATCGGTGTCCACGCCGCCTTGCAGTTCGGCCTCTTTCAGGGCGTTGGTCCGCGCCATGGCAAAGCCTTCGTTCTCGATTGCGCGCTGGGCCTTGACCGAGACGCGGGACACGGTCTCCGCCGCAAAGGTGGCGGCCGAGAAGACCTGCCCGGCGAAGGGGCCGGAAGAGGCCGGACGCCCCATGCTCAGGGCACCGGCAAGGGCGTCGAGCAGGCGTGTATCGCCGACATCGCCCGGGGCGATGGCGCCCAGCCCGTCGCGAAGCCGCCAGAGCGCGCCGCCCTTGTCCGGATCGACCAGGGCGTTGACGGCTATCCGCTCTGACAGGCCGGGTTCCTGCGGCGGAACCGCCGTTGGATCGTAAGCGTTGGCGCCATCGGTGAAGAGACCTGCGACGAGGCTGGGGTCCAGCGAAGGATCCTGAAATCTTTCGATCAGATCGCGCGCAAGCGCGTCCAGGCTCTCCTGGGCATCGGGGGCGATGATGTCGCGCTGTTCGAAAAGCGCACCCAAGCGACCGCCGCCCATGGGCGCATAACTGCCCGTCGTAGAAACCGGCTTGCCGTTCAGGGTCAGGCCGGACAGCGCCCCGCTGTCGATCGTCATCTCTGAGACAATCATCCCCACGGGAGCGAAACCGAATTCCGACGGCGGACCGTCGACCAAGGCGGCGCCGGTGGTAGTGTAAAGCGCGATCATGCCATGCTCGCGCGGGATTTGGCGCAGCGGCACGATCTCGGCGACGCGATCAACGAGAACCTGTCGTTGGTCGTAAAGCGCGCTGATATCGGCCCTGGTGCCATGATTGCTGCTGATCTTGGCATTGAGTTCGGCAATCGCAGCCAGCGAGTCGTTCAGGGTACGCACGTCGGTGGCGATCGCTTTCTCGGCGTCCATCCGCATTGCCTGGATGTCGTTGGCGGCCGACTTGATCGTGCCGGCAACCGCCTGGGCAGCAAACAGGACGTCAGCCAGCCGAGAGTTGCTGTCCGGCCGGCTGGCGGCAGAGACAAGCGCCGATTCCAGCGCCGCGATTCGGGCGGCGATGGAATCGGGCTCGTCAGGCGTGCCGAGCGCGGCGACGATGCGCGACAGCGCATCGGCGCGGATCCCGGCGCCGCCGGTCTCGGCCTGGGAAAGCCGGCGGTCCGAGATGAGGGCCTGGTTGATGTCCCGGCGCACGCCGTCTACACGCACACCCCCCAGAATATGCGCCGACGTTTCCAGCGAGCGGCGGCCGTAGCCATCAGTCTGGGCGTTGGCGATGTTCGACGCCACGACCTGAGTACCCCTTGACGCCGCATTAAGGCCAGAAAGGGCGTTGGAAAGGCTTCCGGTCAGGCTCATCTCTCACCTCGTTTTCAAACTGGCCGAAGCTGTTCGACCTAACGCTTGATGTTGGTCGTCTCCTGCAGCATCTCGTCCACGGTCTGGATCACCTTGGCATTCGACGAGTAGGCGCGCTGGGTCTGGATCAGGTCGGTCAGTTCACCCGCGACGTCGGTTGCCGACCCCTCGAGCGCGTAGCCGACGACATCACCGGTCGGTCCGTCGCCGGCATCCCACAGGAAGAACGAGCCGCTGGTCCGGGACGTCGTGTAGATCTGGTTGTCCAGGGCGATCAGACCGTTGGGGTTGGGCACGTCGACGATCGGCACCTGATAGAGCGTGCGCGTGATGCCGGTATCGAAATTGGCCTTGACGAAGCCGTTCGCATCAACCTCGACCGACGTCATGTTGCCGACCGGGAAGCCGTTCTTGTTGATGGCGGTCGGCGCGAAGCTGTCCGACAACTGGGTCATCACGCTGCCATCGCCGGGCCGACCGATCGTGATGTCGATCGGGCCACCGGCCACGTTGACCTGCAAGACGCCGGTCAGAGGATCGTAGACCCCGCCGGACAGGGTGTTCACCGACAGGAGCGTACCGCCCGACGCGCGCGACGCATCGAACTGGAGCTCGTACTCGCCGATCACCGTTCCGGTAACCGAATCGACCAGTTCCATCGTCCAGAAGTTGGTCCCTGGATCAGTCGGCAGGGCGGCGCGGGTCGGGGTATAGGTCACGCCAATGCTCTGAGAGGTTCCGAGGTTGTCGAAATACTCCACCGACAGCGTCAGCGGCGCGCCCGTGGCGTCGAACTCGGTCTCGGTCGCGGGCAGGTTCACGCCCAGCGTGATCTCGGTCGTCGGTTCGGCCGCAAACTGGTTGGTCTGGATCTGGACCGGCCGCAAGCCATCGGATGTATCGCGGGCATAGGGCGGGATACTGCCGTCGGGGTTTGCGGGCCAGCCCATCAGCACCAGCCCCGTCGAGGTGCGCAGGTAGCCGTTCGCATCGGTCCGGAACGAGCCGGTGGTGGTCAGAAACATCTGATAATCGGTGGTTCCCGAGATCAGCGAGGATTCCTGCATCACGGGCAGGAAACCGCGGCCGCGCACCGCAAGGTCGGTCGGGTTGTTCGTGGTCTCGAGCGCACCGGGCTGGTCGATCATCCGCATCGTGGTGACCCGCACGCCACCGGCAGAATAGGTGCCGCGGTTACTGTCGATCACCATCGAATGAAATTCGGTCTGCGCCCGCTTGTAGCCATATGTCGATGAGTTCGCGATGTTGTCGGCGATCGACGCAAGCCGGTTGGCATTGGCCGCAAGGCCGGACACGCCGGCATTGAGCGAAGAGGAAATGGTCATGTAAGCGCCTTTCTGAAGCTAGCTCCCCAGCCAAGAGCACCGTTACATCCCGAGGTTTAACGCCGCCCTAACATCTAAAATCCCGTCTACTTCACGATGTCCGACCGCAGCAGCACCAGTTCGAGCCGGTTGTTGCGCGGCGCCATCGGCATCGACACGGCGGGCTTGCGGTCGGCATAGCCGGCGATCCGCTCGAACCGGTCCTGGCGCAGCCCCGTCGCCTCGAGCAGGCGGCGTACAGCATGGGCGCGCGCGGTCGACAGATCCCAGACCGGGTTGTCCGCCAGAACGATGGGCCGGGAACTGACATGGCCCGCGATCGCCACCTCGTTGCGGACCAGCGCGAAGGCCTGGCCGATCACCTCGATCAGGTCGTTCAGGACCGGCATCGCCTCGGTGCCATCGGCGACGAAAAGCGGGGCATCGTCGAGGTCGAAGATCTCGACGATCAGCCCCTCGTCGGTCAGACGGGTAACGATGTGGCGCAGCAATTGCTCGCTGAACACGGTCTCGCCGCTCCGGCCGCTCAGAATCTCCTCGATCTCGCGCATCATCTGCGCCTCGGCCTCGGACATGCCCTCGTTCTGCTGCTCGGCGACCTGTTCGGCCCCGACCAAGCCGCGAGCCTGCCGCTCGGACGTCGGTTTTTGACGGTCTGCGCCTGTGCCGCTCTGGGCGAGGGCGTCCTCCGAGAACATGCTGTCGCCGCCGAAGGCGCCATCGCCGCCACCGGAGACCGCATTCACGGGGACCGTGGGGCTGAAATAATCCGCAAGCCCCTTGCGTTGTTTGTCCGTCGTCGCGTTCAGCAGCCACATCAGCAGGAAGAAGGCCATCATCGCCGTAACGAAATCGGCATACGCGACCTTCCACGCCCCACCGTGATGTCCGCCGCCGCCCACTACCTTCTTACGCTTGATGATGACTGGCGCGTTCTGTCCTTGCGCCATCGCACCACCTTCGTATTTACCCCACCGCTTTTCTAGTGGGCAGCCATGGATCAGGGGTAATGCCGAAAATGGGCCGAATTCGGGCACAGAAACGCAGTTCCGTGGCCTTTTCCGCGATCAGCAGGACGATTGGGCTCTGCGCCCGGGCCGATCCGCACCGTGGCTGCACGGCGCGGCGCGGTCAGGCGGAATCGAGGTAGCCTTCGGCGCGCAGGCTGAGTTCGCGCGCCTTGCCGACGATGATGTGATCGTGCAGCACGATCCCCAGCGCAGAGCAGCCCGCCGCGATCTGGCCGGTCATCGAGATATCCGAATCCGATGGCGTGGGATCCCCCGAGGGGTGGTTATGCACCAGGATCAGCGCCGAGGCGTTCAGTTCCAGCGCGCGTTTCACGACCTCGCGGGGATAGACCGGCACATGATCGACAGTGCCGCGCGCCTGTTCCTCGTCGGCGATCAGGATGTTCTTGCGGTCGAGGAACAGCACGCGGAACTGTTCGGTCTGACGGTGCGCCATCGAGGTGCGGCAATAATCCAGCAGCGCGTCCCAGCTTGAAATCACCTGCCGGTGCATGATCCGGGCCCGCGCAAGCCGATGCGCCGCCGCCTCGACGAGCTTCAACTCGACCAGCACCGCCTCGCCCACGCCGACCACCTCGCGCAGTCGGGCGGTGGGGGCCGACAGCACACCGTTGAAATCGCCGAACCGGTCCATCAGGCTGCGCGCCAGCGGCTTGACATCCTGGCGCGGGATGGCGCGGAACAGCACCATTTCCAGCAATTCGTAGTCTGGCATCGCATCTGCGCCACCTTCCATGAAGCGGCTGCGCAGCCGCTGGCGGTGGTCGCGCAGATAGGACGGCTGCGGAGCGCTCCGCGACAGCGGCAGCCCCCGCGCCTCGGCGAACAGGGGCAGCGGCGGCTCGGAAAAGCTCTGGGTGTCACGCGGGCGAGTCATGCAGCGAGACTAGAGAAATCTTGCTGAACGAAAGGTTAACGCGGCAGCAGATTCCGCAGCGTCAGCCCTTCATCCCGTCCCAGAAACTCTTGACCTTGCGGAAGAAGGACGACCCCTCGGGGTTGTTTTCCTCGCTCAGTTCCTCGAACTCGCGCAGCAGCTCCTTTTGCCGGGCCGTCAGGTTCACCGGCGTCTCGACCGCCAGTTCGATCAGCAGATCGCCCTGCCCGCCGCCGCGCAGCGCCGGCATGCCCTTGCCGCGCAGGCGCATCTGCTTGCCCGACTGGCTGCCCTCGGGCACCTTCACGCGCGAGCGTCCGCCGTCGATCGTGGGCACCTCGATCTCGCCACCCAGCGCCGCGGTCGCCAGCGAAACCGGCACGCGGCAGAACAGCGTCATGCCGTCTCGCTCGAACAGCGGGTGGTCCGCCACCTCGATGAAAATATACAGATCCCCCGGCGGCCCGCCGCGCAGCCCGGCCTCGCCCTCGCCGGCCAGCCGGATGCGGGTGCCGGTCTCGACCCCCGCGGGAATGTTGACCGACAGACCGCGCTCACGCTCGACCCGGCCCGCACCGCCGCAGGACTTGCAGGGGTTCTTGACGATCTGGCCCATTCCGCCACAGGTCGGACAGGTACGTTCGACGGTAAAGAACCCCTGCTGCGCCCGCACCTTGCCCATGCCCGAACAGGTCGGGCAGGTCGCGGGTTCCGCGCCGCCCGCGGCGCCAGTGCCGTTGCAGCCATCGCACGCGACCGAGCCGGGCACGGTGATCTTCTTCTGCAACCCGCGAAAGGCATCCTCCAGCGTGATCCGCAGGTTGTAGCGCAAGTCCGAGCCGCGCGTCGCGCGCTGCCGCCCGCCGCCGCCCATGAAGTCGCCAAAGAGGTCGTCGAACACGTTCGAGAAGGCCGAGGCGAAATCGCCCCCGGCGAACCCTGCCCCGCCGCGCGGCCCGCCACCCTCGAAGGCCGCATGGCCGAAACGGTCATAGGCGGCCTTCTTGTCGGGATCCTTGAGCGTCTCGTAGGCCTCGTTGACTTCCTTGAACTGGGCCTCGGCCTTGGGGTTGTCCGCGTTGCGGTCGGGATGCAGTTCCTTGGCCTTGGTGCGGTAGGCCTTCTTGATCTCGTCGGCCGAGGCGCCACGGGCGACGCCGAGAACCTCGTAGAAATCGCGCTTTGCCATCAGCTATTCCTCTGCCCGGAACGCGCGGGGCCGGCCCGGTTTCCCGGACCGGCCACGTTGGTTCCGGTCGCCTCCTACGGGCGCTTCCTGTGATCGTCGAGATCCTCGAACTCGGCATCGACGATGCTGTCCTCGTCCATGCCGCCCGGTCCCTCGTCGGCCCCGCGGGGCGCGCCCTCGGCCTCTTGCTGCTGGGACTTGTAAATCGCCTCACCCAGCCGCATCGCCGCCTCGGACACGTTCTGGATACCGCCCCGGATCTTACCGGCATCATCGGTTTCCAGCGTGTCGCGCAGCGCCGCCACGGCCAGTTCGATCGCCTCGACGGTCGAGGGATCGACCTTGTCGCCATGCTCCTCGATCGACTTCTCGGTCGAATGGATCAGGCTTTCCGCCTGGTTGCGGGTCTCGACCAGTTCGCGCCGCTTCTTGTCTTCCTCGGCATTGGCCTCGGCCTCGCGCACCATCTTCTCGATCTCGTCATCGGACAGCCCGCCCGAAGCCTGGATCGTGATCTTCTGCTCCTTGCCGGTGCCCTTGTCCTTGGCGCTGACCGACACGATGCCGTTGGCGTCGATGTCGAATGTGACCTCGATCTGCGGCATGCCGCGCGGGGCGGGCGGGATGTCTTCCAGATTGAACTGGCCCAGCATCTTGTTGTCGGCCGCCATCTCGCGCTCGCCCTGGAACACCCGGATCGTCACGGCGTTCTGGTTGTCCTCGGCGGTCGAGAAGATCTGCGATTTCTTGGTCGGGATCGTGGTGTTGCGGTCGATCAGCCGGGTGAATACGCCGCCCAGCGTCTCGATGCCGAGGCTCAGCGGCGTGACATCCAGCAGCACCACGTCCTTGACATCGCCCTGAAGCACGCCGGCCTGGATCGCGGCACCCATCGCCACCACCTCGTCGGGGTTGACGCCCTTGTGCGGTTCCTTGCCGAAGAACTTGGTGACTTCCTCGATCACCTTGGGCATCCGCGTCATGCCGCCCACCAGCACCACCTCGTCGATATCCGAGGTCGACAGGCCCGCATCCTTCAGCGCCGCCTGGCAGGGCTTGATCGAATTCTTGATCAGGTCGGCCACCAGGCTTTCCAGCTTGGCGCGGGTCAGCTTCATCACCAGGTGCAGCGGGGTTCCGCTGTCCTTGTTCATCGAGATGAAGGGCTGGTTGATCTCGGTCTGCGAGGCCGAGGACAGTTCGATCTTGGCCTTCTCGGCGGCTTCCTTCAGCCGTTGCAGCGCCATCTTGTCCTTGGTCAGGTCGACGCCGTGTTCCTTTTTGAACTCGTCGGCCAGATAGGCGACGATCCGCATGTCGAAATCCTCGCCGCCGAGGAAGGTGTCCCCGTTGGTCGATTTGACCTCGAACAGGCCATCGTCGATTTCCAGAATGGTGATGTCGAAGGTGCCGCCGCCAAGGTCATAGACCGCGATGGTCTTGGTGTCCTTCTTGTCCAGCCCATAGGCCAGCGCAGCCGCGGTGGGTTCATTGATGATGCGCAACACCTCGAGGCCCGCGATCTTGCCGGCGTCCTTGGTCGCCTGACGCTGGGCGTCGTTGA
Organism: Rhodovulum strictum; assembly: GCF_009649175.1. GTDB lineage: Bacteria > Pseudomonadota > Alphaproteobacteria > Rhodobacterales > Rhodobacteraceae > Rhodovulum > Rhodovulum strictum. The sequence continues at coordinate 100,965 of NZ_WJPO01000010.1, forward strand.
AATAGGCGGGCACGGTGATGACCGCCTGCGTCACGGTCTCGCCCAGATAGCTTTCGGCGGTTTCCTTCATCTTCTGAAGGATGAAGGCCGAGATCTGGCTGGGCGAATATTTCTCGCCGCGCACCTGCACCCAGGCATCGCCATTGCCGCCATCGACGATGGAATAGGGAACGTGCTTCTTGTCCTTCTCGACTTCGGCATCGTCTGCGCGCCGCCCGATCAGGCGCTTGACGGCGAAGATCGTGTTCTCGGGGTTGGTGACCGCCTGCCGCTTGGCCGGCTGTCCCACAAGACGTTCGGAGTCGGTGAAGGCGACGATCGAGGGGGTCGTCCGCGCCCCCTCGGCGTTCTCGATCACCCGGGGCTGCGACCCATCCATGATGGCGACGCAAGAGTTGGTCGTCCCGAGGTCGATCCCGATGACTTTGGCCATGTCTGATACCTCTTCTTAGGCGATAATATGGGGGACGGACCCTGATGCGGCCTCCGCCCTCCGATCCCAGAACCCGGTCCGGAACCGGCCCCGGACCCGTGTCTCGGGCGTATATAAGTTGGGGTCCATGGCCCTGCAAGCGGGGCTTATGACAGAAATGTGAGCGTGGTGAACGATGTCCGAACCCGACATGAGCAACCGTCCCGCCCCCGGCCTGGTGGTCCGCGGGGTCGAGATTTTCCCCGGCTGGCTGGACGCTTCGGCCCAGCGCGCAATGCTCGCCGACCTGCGCGAGGTGGTGGCCGCCGCGCCCCTGTTCCAGCCCGAAACCCGCTGGGGCCGCAGGATGAGCGTGCGCATGACCTCGGCCGGGCGCTTCGGCTGGGTGTCGGACCGGCGTGGCTATCGCTATGCGCCCTGCCACCCCTCAGGCGTGGCCTGGCCGCCGATCCCGGCCTCGGTGCTGGCGGTCTGGGACGCGGTGACCGGGCTGGACCGGCGCCCCGATTGCTGCCTGCTGAACTACTATGGCGACGGCGCCAGGATGGGCATGCACCAGGACCGCGACGAGGCCGATTTCCGCTGGCCAGTCCTGTCGATCTCGCTGGGCGATCAGGCGCGGTTCCGCATCGGCCACCTGACCCGCGGCGGCGATACAGAAAGCCTTTGGCTTGACTCGGGCGACGTGCTGGTGATGGGGGGCTCGGCGCGGCTGGTCCATCACGGCATTGACCGGGTGCGCGCGGGCTCGTCGGCGCTGATCGCAGAGGGTGGCCGGATCAACCTGACACTCAGGGTCGTGGAGTAAGCAGGACAGGTCGCATCCTGCGGCGCGTCGATCAGCGCCCCCGGACCAAAGCGCCTGCACCCCGGCAGGTGGGTTATTACGTTAGAAAGACAATTATTGATGGGAGTTAGTGGTGCCCAGGAGATGCGCTCTCTCCGAGAATCTAACCCAGATAATCTCCAAATTTTCAACGACTTATGCCGGAGCGCCTGCCCGGGTGTGGACCTTGCGCGGGCCGATTGTGGACCCGCGAGGAGAGAGGTAGCGGGGACCGGGAGGGCGCGTCAAGTGCCAGCCAAGGCTACACGCCCAATTGAGGATGCGCACCTCCCCCCCCGGCCTGCCATTTGGCTGCAGCGAAACCTGCGTCGTTCTGCCCCGGATGGTCCGCACGTTGCTAAAAAATCGAGTCCTGTTACGCTGACCGCGTCACAGGTCAGGCGCGTTGAATGGTTGCACCGGAACAGATTGCGCGGGCGAAGATCGACAGTCTGCTTTCGGACGCCGGGTGGGTCCTTCAGGACCGCGATCAGGTGAACCGGAATGCGGCGGTGGGGGTCGCTGTCAGGGAGTTCTCGCTCCCGGCCGGGGCGTGCGATTACCTGCTCTTCATCGAAGGCAAAGCCGCCGGGGTCATCGAAGCCAAGAAGGCGGGCGTTACCCTCAGCGGCGTGGCCGACCAGGGGGGCACCATCAAGACCGTGATCAACGGCATGACCTTCGACGGGGCAACCACAGACCCGACCCAGCAGGCCGTCAGGGACGCGCTCATTGCCTTCATGGCGGCCACCGCACAGGCACAGGCAGAGGCCACGAAGGAGGCCCAGAGGGCTGGTATCGAGGCTGCCCGTGAGGGGAGGCCCCAAGCCTACCGGGGCAGGAAACCCAGCTACAGCCGGGAACAGATGAACCTTGTGCGGGACATGCTGGCGTCTGGGTCGGCTGGCACCTCGGAGATTGCCAAGGCTTCGGGGCTAACCCGGCAGACAGTCCTGCGCATCAAGGGCGACATGGTGGAAGCCGAGGCCGCGTTGGCCCGCTGGGGGCTGTGAGGGGGCTTCCTGTTATTTTCCCCACTCATGCCCAAAGATTCCATCGCAAACTCTCGTCGCACAAAACCTGTCACTCAACGGCAGCCGTGCTACTACATGTTGTGCACCATATCTCCAAACGCCCGCGACCGCGGCACTCGACGTGCTGCAGATCGGCCCTGCCGCACGAAGCAGATCACGACGCGCTGGGGTGATGGCGCGCTTTGTGCCGCCGACCTTGATCACCTCCTTCCGGCCGACGGCGGCACCTTCCGGGGCAACGCATCGGGGGCGTGGCAAGATGAGTCACGTCCTCACCAGTGACGGGGCGGTCTGTGAAGTCAGCAACCTGACCCCGCTCGCACCACCTTCGCGGCTTCCCTGACAGGGGCCCCGGGGGTCGCAACCCAACCCCTCCAGACACCTCCAAAGGAACACCACCATGACCAGACGAAACCACCGCAACGGTGGCGGCAAGGCGCTGCATGTAAGCGATCTTGAAGTCCTGCCGAATGGACCCGCACTGCAAAGGTCAATGCCATGATCGCGGCTGAGGAGGACGCAGTCATCGAGCGCGCATTCACCATCCTGCAGGCCCGCCTCGCAGACCGCCAGAAAGCCTCGAACCAGTAACCGCCCCACCCCGACGCCGCACTGAGTACCAACTTGGACCACGGCCGCGTCGGGGCACCTTCTCCCCCCAACTCATCCAACCGCAGATGTCAACTCACGCTGCGCTGCACTCCCTTACAGCATCCATCCCCCAACGCCAAGGACACACCCCCGGAGCAACCAGAGGAAACCGACATGGAAGCACGCATCGCAGAACTTGCCGACACCCTG
>NZ_WJPO01000011.1 GCF_009649175.1 Rhodovulum strictum
ATGATTTCTATGGCGGGGCGATCGACGGCAATTTCGGGCCGGGCACGCAGCGCGGGCTGCGGGGGGCCTATGGTCTGCGCCACTAGGCGCTTTGGCCGCGGGCCGCCCCGGCCTTGCCGGGGCGACCCGCGCGGGGGGCACTGCCCCCCGCGACCCCCCGGGGTATTTTGACCAAGAAGAAGACAGATTGGTTTCGGGTGGGAGGGGTGCGGGTGTGGGGTTAGCTCAGCGCCTGGAATTCGACCCGGCGGTTTTCGCCGGCGCGGGGATTGGCGGTGTTGAAAAGGAACCGCTTGCCAAGGCCCATGGCTTCCAGCCGGGTCGGGTCGATGCCGCATTCGTTGACGAAATAGCGCTGCACTTCCTCGGCGCGCAGGATCGACAGCCTTTCGTTATAGGCGTCGCTCCCGGCAGCATCGGTATGGCCCACGATCCGGAACCGGGCGATGTCGCTGGCCTTCATCACCCGGCAGAGCTGTTCGAGCCGCGGTTTCTGGTCGGGCGAGAGGGCGGCGGAATCGAAGGCGAACTCGATCCGGACATTGACCTGCAACTCGGGCGCAAGCTGGCCGAAGACCACCGGGGTCGGGGCGGTTGGCGTTGCGGGCGCGAGCGGGCGCAGCCCGGTGGTGGCAAGCCCGGCTGTGCCGGTGGAGCCGATGCTGACGCCCTCGCCGCCCTCGGGCGGGGCGGTAGGGGCCTCGGCAGCGGCGGCGGTGGTCGGTCCCTGCACATCCTCGACGGTGACAAGGGTCAGGCCGCGGGTGCGGCCCATGCCGCTTTCCGTGGCTTCGCGGAATGCGTTGCGCTGGGTTTCGAAGATCCGCAGCAATTCGTCATCGCTGATGTCCTGTGCGGTTGCGGGCGCGGCCCATGCAATTGCGACGCCAAGCGCCAGTCCCAGAAACCTTCGCATCGCTCCCCCCAGAGAAATCCGTTCAGATGCGGGTCATTCTACGGTATCCTTCGCTTCGGTTCAATTCGCGACCAGGACGGGGACCGGCATGGCTGACCGGAGCGGACGGCGCGCAGGCGGAGCGGCGCGATGAGTGCGTCGACGCCGCGTGTGCCGGTGCCGGGGCTGGACATGCCGCGGCCGGTGGGGGCGGGGCTGACCCATCGCGGGCTGGTGCGCACGCGCAACGAGGACGCGATCCTGACCGATCCCGACAGCGGCGAATTATGGGCCGTGGCCGACGGGATGGGCGGCCATGCGGCGGGCGATGTCGCCTCGGACATGGTGATCGACGCGCTGGCGGGCCTGCCGGACTCGGCGGCGCCGGTGGCGGCGATGATCGAGCGGCTGGAGGCGGCGAATGGCGCGATCGGGGCGCGTGCCCGGGCCGAGGGTTGGGGGCAGATCGGCGCCACGGTCGTTGCGACGATGATCCGCAATGCGGTGGCGCATCTGGTCTGGGCCGGGGACAGCCGCGGGTATCTGATGCGGGGCGGGCATCTGCGGCTGCTGACCCGCGATCATACGCTGGTGCAGGATCTGGTGGACCGGGGGGCGCTAGGCGCCGATCAGGCCGAGAGCCATCCCGATTCCCATGTGGTCACCCGCGCGGTGGGGATGGGGTCGGGCTTTGCCGCCGAAAGTCTGTCGGTGCCGGTGGTGCCCGGCGACCGGCTTCTGCTGTGCAGTGACGGGTTGCCGCGCTGCGTCAGCCAGCAGGACATCGCAGCGATCCTGGGCCGCGCCGATGCCCCGGCCGAGACCTGCCGGGCGCTGGTCGCGGCTGCGTTGGCGGCGGGTGCGCCGGACAATGTGTCGGTCATCGTCATCGGGATCGAGGAGGGCTGAACCCGTGCGGGAAGGGGCGCTGATCGGGCCGATCATCATCGCCATCGGGCTGGTGAGCGCGGCGGTCAGCTTTGCCGTGGTCGGTGCGGTGCTGGAACGGGCCGATCCGGCGGCAGAGTTGCGGCTGGGCCGGGCCGAGGAACGTATTGCCGTGGCCGAGGCCGAGATCGCGCGCCAGGGTGCTGCGCTGCGCGAGGCGCGGGCCGATCTGGCGCGGCTGAGGGACGAGATGTCCTTGATGGCGGGCCGGGCACCCGTGGCGGCGCCCGGTTTCGGGGGGGATGCCCCGGCGCTGCCCTCGCATGACGACGATCCGCCCGAGACCGAGGAACTGACCGAGGTGATGCAACTGGCCCGCGCGCGGTTCAACAAGGGCATCACCCAGCCCAACAACCGGGTGATGCTGGAGCTTCTGGGCAATCCGCGCGCGAGCTATTCGCAGGACTGCCAGCCGGTCACCGATCCGCGGCTGCGCGCGCTTCTGGAAACCCGGCGGATCGGGCCGATCACGGTGACGATGATCCGGCCGGCACTCGATTCGCTGGAACGGATTCTGGACCGGCTGGCCGAGACCGATCCCGACATCCATGCCAAGCTGGGCACCGCCGGGGCGCTTTGTGCGCGCAACATCCGTGGCTCGACCACCGCGATCTCGAACCATAGCTGGGGCACCGCGGTCGACCTGACGCTCGAAGGCGTGCTGGATGCCTTTGCCGATGGGGGCACGCAGTTCGGGCTGCTGATCCTGGCGGAATATTTCAACGACGAGGGATGGTTCTGGGGGGCCACCTACAGCCGCGAGGATTCGATGCATTTCGAAGTCGGTGCCGAGACGCTGCGCCGCTGGCTGGACGAGGGGCAACTGGGCGGCTGATGGCAGGGCGGCCCGATACCGGACGGCTGTTGCGGCTTGCCGGGCCGGTGCTGGATTTCCTGGCCGGGATGGCGGGGAACGAGGATGCGCTGCTGGCCGAGGCGCGGGCGCGGCTTGACCGGTTCGAGGCCGCGGCGCTGGCCGAGGGGGTGCCGGTCCAGGCGATCCGGCCTGCGCGCTATGCCCTGGCGGTGCTGATCGACCAGCGTGCGCGCAGCCTGCCGGGGCTGTCGGTGCGGCGCTGGTCGGCGCTGGCGGCGCGGCAATTATTCGACGGGCGCGACATCTCGCTGGACCGGGTGCGGGGCTTTCGCGACACGGCGCGCGGGCAGGGGCCGGATTATGCCGATCTGGCGGGGTTTCTGGACAATCTGCTCGACCGGGCCGAGGCGGCGCGGCGCGGCGGCACGCGGCGGCGTTCGGGCGGGGCAGGCTGGGCGGTCGGGGGTGTTCTGGCGCTGGTGCTGGCGCTGGGGGGCTATGCGCTGGCGCTGGACTATCGCTTTCACGCCAATCTGATCCGCGGTTTTCAGGCCGAGGCGCTGGCGATCGGCCTTGACCGGGCGGAGATCGGCCCCGATCTGGGCGACCGCCTCGACAGGATGGCGGCGGCACTGGCGCGGGTCGAGGCAGCGGCGCGGGGCGCGCCGCTGGGCGGGCGGGTGTTCGATGCGGCGGGGCAGGCGCGGGGGGAATACGGGGCGGCGGTCGCGCGGCATCTGCCCGGCGCGATGGCGGGGGCGGTTGCCGAGGCGCTGGCGGGCGAGGGCGAGGGGCTGGCGCTTTACGACACGCTGCGGGCCTGGTCGATCCTGACCGGCGAGGCGGCGTGGAGCGGGGCCTATCTGGCGGGCTGGCTGGCGGCGCGCGGGGCGGACGATCCGGCGCTGGCTGCATTGGTGGCGCATGTGCCCGCGCTGACCGGCCCGGCCGCTGCGCTGCCCGCGCAGGATCCCGAATTGCTGGCGCAGGCCCGGCTGTTCGCCCGCGAGGCGGGTGAGGCTGAGCGCGCCTGGCTGGAACTGCGCCGCTCAGACGGGGCGGCGGCGCTGGCGCCCTGGCGGGCAGAGGATGCGGTGCCGGGGCTGGCGGATGTGGTGTTGCGCCGGTCGGGGCGGGGGATGGAGGCGCCGCTGCCGGGGCTTTTCATAGCGTCGGGCTGGGATTGGGCGCGGGATTACGGCGCGGGGCTGGCGGTGCAGACGGCGCGCGCTGTCGCGCCCGACCTGCTGGGCGTGGTGCCGGTGCAGGTCAACGCCGCGCCCGACCGGGTGATGGATGTGCTGCACGATCAGACGCTGGCCCATTGGCAGGGCTATCTGGCGGATCTGCGCGTGCGCCCCTTTGGCGACAGGGATGCCTCGGTGCGGATCTCGGGGCTGCTGGCGGCGCCCAATTCGCCGCTGGCCCGGCTGATCCGCGAGGTCTGGGCGCAGGCGGGGGGCGCGGACCGGCGGCGCGGCCATGCGCGGCAATTGCGGCTGGCCACCGTGTTCGGCCCGGCGATCCAATATGTCGAGGCGGGCAAGATGGCCGAGATCGCGGCGCTTTTCGCCGCGCTGAACGTGGCGCTGGGCGCGATGCGCGAGGGCGACGAGGCGGCGGCGGAACGGCTGATGAGCGTTCAGGACCGCGCGGCCTCGGTCGAGGCGCTGAAGACCGCGCCGCTGGTGGTGGTGCAGATCGTCGAGGATGTGCTGGCCCAGACCTCGGCCGCGCATGCGGACATCCTGACCAACCCGGTGACGCGGCGCTGGCAGGCCGCCGTGCTGCCCCTGTGCAAGCGCACGGTCGAAGGCCGCTATCCCTTTGCCGAGGGTGCGCCTGCCGACATGGCCGATTTCACCGCGCTGTTCGGGCCGGGCGGCGCATTGCAGGCGTTCTTTGCCAGCACACTGGCGCCCTATCTCGACACCACCGCGCGGCCCTGGCGCTGGAAGCCCGAGGCGCGGCTGGCGGGCCTTTCGCCCGAGAGTGCCGCGTTCTTCGAACACGCGCTGGGGGCGGCGGGTGGGTTCTTCGATGCCGAGGGGCGGTTCGGGGCCGCGCTGACCCTGACGACGCTGGCCGAGCGGGGGCAGGCGGTGATGGCGGTGGGCGGGCAGGGCGTGCCGCTCTCGGCTGCCGCCGGGGCCGAGCGGCTGGTCTGGCCGGGGCCGGTGCCCGAGGCGGGCGCCGAGATCGGCTTTCGCGGCGAAACCGGGGGTGGCACGCTGGCCGAACCGGGCGCCTGGGGGCTGATCCGGCTACTCGATGGCGTCCGGGTGCGCCGCCGCGACGAGGGGCGGCGCTTCCTTGTCGATTTCCGTAGCGCTGAGGGGCGCATCTTTGTCGAGATCCTGTTCGAGGCTGCGCAGAACCCGGTTTCGGCGCGCCCGCTGCTGCGCGGGCTGACCTGCCCGACGACGCTGTAAGGCCGCGCGCGGAAAACCCGCCCAAGGCCGCCCGCCCGCGCTATACTGGCACCGACGGGTCGCCAGAAGGGGGCAGGCAGATGTTCGAGGACCGCCATTTCGCCGTCACGACACCGCTGGATCAGGACTTCCTGCGCTTTGCCTATCTGGAGGGGCATGACGAGATCTCGGCGCCGTTTCTTTACCGGGTGGGGCTGATCAGCCCGGATTTGGAACTCGACCCGGCCGATCTGCTGGGGCGTCCATTCGCGGTGCGGGTCGGCGGGCAGGGCGAGGAACCGCGCTGGTTTCACGGGCTGGCCGCCGCGTTCCGCATGGACCGGATGCAGGACGGTTTCGCGCTTTACGAGGTCGTGCTGCGGCCCTGGCTGTGGTTTCTGGGCAATCGCAGCGACAACCGCATCTTTCAGAACATGAGCGTGGTCGAGATCGTCGAACAGGTGTTCGCCGCCTATCCCGCCGCGTCCTTTGAAAAGCGGCTTCAGGGCAGCTATGCGCCGCGGGAATATTGCGTGCAATATGGCGAAAGCGATCTCGATTTCGTCCAGCGCCTGCTGGAGGATGAGGGCATCTTTCATTTCTTCGAGCATGAGGAAGGCGGCCACCGGCTGATCCTGACCGATGCCAATGCAAGCCTGAAGGCGGCGGGGGGGCTGGACGAACTGGCGTTCGAGCCCGATGCCTTCGTCACATTTCGCGATGGCGATTACATCACCAGATGGCAGCCCTGCACCTCGGTCGTGACGGGGAAATTTGTTCAGACCGATTACGATTTCGAGAAACCCTCTGCCGATCTGGCCACCCGGGCCGATGACCCGCGCGGGCATGCGCTGGACGATGGCGAGCGGTATCACTACCCGGGCGGCTATGTGCAGGTGTCGGCGGGCGACGGGCGCAGCCGCATCCGGCTGGAGGAGGTGCAGGCGCCCGCCCGCCGGGCCGAGGCGGTGACGACCGCGCCCGCCCTGCTGTCGGGGGCGAAGTTCAGGCTGACGGGGTTCCCGCGCGAGGCCGAGAATGACGCCTACATGATCCTGCGGGCCGATTACACGCTGCGCGAGGAACAGTATCGCAGCGGCCAGCGCACCGAGCGCCAACCCCAGGGCTATGAGGCGCGGCTGGTGCTGGCGCCCATGGCGCTGCCCTTCCGGCCCGAGCGGCGCAGCCGCTGGCCGGTAATGAAGGGGCCGCAGACCGCGACCGTGGTGGGGCCTGCGGGGGCCGAGATCTTCACCGACAGGTATTCGCGCGTGAAGGTCCAGTTCCATTGGGACCGGCTGGGCGGGCGCGACGAGAATTCGTCCTGTTTCGTGCGGGTCAGTTCCGCCTGGGCGGGGGCGGGCTGGGGCTTGATCCAGATCCCGCGGATCGGGCAGGAGGTGATCGTCGATTTCCTGGAGGGCGACCCGGACCGCCCGCTGATCACGGGCCGGGTCTACAATGCCGAGCAGATGCCGCCCTATGGCCTGCCCGGCAACGAGACGCAATCGGGCTGGAAGTCGATGTCCTCGCCCGGCGGGGGGGGCTGGAACGAGTTGCGCTTCGAGGACCGGAAAGGGGCCGAGGAGGTCTATTTCCAGGCCGAGAAGGACCATACCGAACTGGTCAAGAACGACGAGACGCGCACAATCGGCCATGACTGGGTCGAGGATGTGGGCCATGACGCTACGCAAAGCGTGGGCCATGACCGGACGGAATCGGTGGGCAATGACAAGTCCACCTCTGTCGGCAACAACCGCACCGTCAAGATCGGCGTGAACGATGACGAGACCGTGGGCGCGAACCGCAGCCTGAGCGTGGGTGTGGACGAGACGATCGCGATTGGCGCCAACAGCGCCGAGACGATCGGCGCCAATCACAGCCAGTCGGTCGGCGCGAACCAGTCGGTCAGCGTCGGCGCCTCGCGCGATGACAGCGTGGGCGCGAACGAAGGCCGGACGGTCGGCGCGGACCAGAGCCAGGCCGTGGGCAGCAACCGCTCGGTCAGCGTCGGCGCCGCCCAGTCGCATCAGGTGGGCGGCGCCGATAGCTGGGCGGTGGGCGGTGCGCGCTCGGCCCAGATCGGTAAGACCGACACGACCCGGGTGGGGGCGGACCAGTCCATCGAGGTGGCCGGCGCGCGGGCGCTGAAGGTGGGCAAGGGCGCCGTGACCCAGGTCGCGCAGGACATGGGCGTGAAGGTCGGCAAGAACCTGGTGATCGAGGCCGGGGACAGCATCGTGCTGAAGGTCGGCAAGGCATCCATGGCGATGAAGAAGGACGGCACGATCAGCATCGAGGGCAAGGACATCACGCTGAAGGGGTCGGGCAAGATCACCGCCAAGGCAAGCGGCGAGGTCACGATCAAGGGCAGCAAGATCAACCAGAACTGAGCGGGCCGAAGATCCGGGCAAGGGCCTCGTCCGGGCTGTCGGGCAGGCCGGGGCTGTCGGCGGTCCAGAGGCCGGGGGCGGGCTCCGTCGCGGGTAGCGCCGCGGGCAGGGCGGCGATCAGCGCGTCGGGGTCAAGCTGTCCTTCGGTCGCGGCGCGGGCGGCGGGCAGGGCGGCGGTGCACCAATGCTCGGCCGCCGCGCGGTCCAGCCCGGGCAGGTGGCAGCAGGTCAGCGGAAAGGCCCGGCCTGCGCGGTCGGTCGAGGGCAGGATCAGTGCGGTCAGGCTGGTTCCGTTCAGCAGCAGCGTGGCCCTTAGCCCCGCCTCTGGCCATGTTTCGGGCGCGCGGGCATGGCGGGCGAGATGGGCGGTCAGCCAGCGGTCAAGCGGCGCGCGCAGCCCCGGCGGCAGGCCGCGGGCGACGAAATCGCCCAGCCCGGGCAGCTTGCCGAACAGCGCGGTGGCGGGGGGCATGCCTCAGAACCCGTCGGGGCAGGAAAAGCCGCCGAACAGACCCAGATCGAACGGGTTGTCCACGCTGCCCGCGCGCAGGTCGAACCGCGCCGAGAACCCGCCGCGCCCCAGCGTCAGGCGGAACAGTTCCGGCAACTCGGTCGGTTGCAGGTTGTTGGCGCGCAACAGCCGCAGGAACGCCCAGGCGCCGGTCTCGGACGTGATCACCTCGGGCGAGCCGTCGACCGGCGTGAAGGAGAGTGACACCAGATTGGTGCCGTCCGGCCCGGGCCATGTCATCGGCATCGGGCGTGCGGCCGCGTTGAAATAGGCCAGCATCTGCCCGTCCACATTCAGCGTCACGCGCGAGGCGTTGGGCGACAGATCCTTCGGCTCCAGCGAAAAGGCGATGACCGGCCCCGCGCCGCCCGGAAACAGCCCGTCGCGGATGGCGCGGGCGCGCTGGAACGGTACCAGCCGGTCATCGGTCAGCCCGAAATCCGCCCGCCAGCGCCAAGGCCGGGCGGTGCTGTCGACATAGGTGGCCAGATGCGTGGTGGTGAAGCTGTCGATCAGCCCGCCCGGCCCGAACAGGCGCGCGAAATCGGCGATGTTCACGTCGATCCGGCTTGCTGGGTCGAACGGATAGCGCCCGGCAATGGCGGCGCGGCAGAAGGACAACACATCCGCCCGCCAGCGCGCGTTCAGTTGCGCCAGCACCGCGTCGCGGGTGACGGCAATGGCATCGCCCGCGATCCCGGCGATCCAGGCATCGACCGGATCGGGCAGGATCGCGGCCTGATTGGCGATGGCGCCGGTCAGTTGCGGCAGCCCGCCGCGGGCCAGAAGCGCAGCCTCGGGGTCGGGGCTGGCGGCGACGGTCTGCAATTCGTTCGACAGGGCCGAAAGGGCGGCAATGGCGGGTTCCAGCGTGGGGGGCTGGCCCGCGATTTCCTCGATGGTGCCGCGGATCGGGGCGAAATGGTCGGCGACCGGCTCGCCCGGCGGCGGCGCGTCGGGGCGCAGCGCCGCGATATCCGAGACGGTCTTGACGGTCTTGGATGCCAGCCGCCCGACCTTGCCCAGCGTCTTTTCCGCCACCCGCATCGCACCGGGGGGCATGGCCGCGCCCGGCTCGGCCGGCCGGGTCAGGTGGGTTTCGGCCACGATGGCACGCAACAGCCGCCTGAGCGCGGAATCCGCGCTGGAAAGATCCTTGAGATTGGCCTGTGCCACGGCCAGATCGCCGATCGGCGCCAGCCGGATGTCGCGCAGGAAGCCGTCCCAGGTGGCGATGAAATCCTCGTAATAGAGCTTGAGGATATCGCCCTCCAGCGTGGCGACCGAGGCGCCCGCGCTTTCCGGGCAGCCACCCGCGAACACCGCCCGGTCAAGTGCGGCTTGCGCCGCGGCCTCGGGGACCAGCGGCAGCACCACCTCGTGAAAGCCCCGATGGGTGAAGGCGCCGGGCAGGCCGACGCGCAGGGTGCGTTCCGAAAGCCGGGTCAGGACGCGCGCGCCATTGGGTCCGGCATGTTCGGCCGGGATCCACTCGGGCAGGCCCGCCACCTCGGGCGCGGCCATCAGCGCGCGATAGGCGCGGGTGGCCAGCGGGATGGTGCAGACGCTTTCCAGCGCGGCGGAAACCAGCGCGGGATCGGGCACGATCCGGTCCTCCTCGCCCGCCATGCGCGCCAGCGCGTCAAGTTGGTAGGCCCGTGCGATGCCGGTGGGGAAGGGGTCGATCGGCGCCTCGGCGGGCAGCGCTTGCTGCCACCAGCCGCGGGCGAACTCGGTGTTGTAGGGGGCAAGCCCGGTGATCATCTGATAGACCTTGAGCGCGCCCAGCATGTAATCGGGATCGCGCACCTTCTTCCACATCGTCGCTTCCAGAAGCGCGACCATCCGGGGTTCCAGGATGTTGCGCAGCGCGCGTTCATAGGCGATGCGCTGGGCGCGCTCGATCTCGGCCGCGGCCGAGGGGCCAAGCGCCGTCAGCAGCCCGCGCGGCACGCGGGTTTCGGCATCGGCCACCTCGTCCACCGCGTCAAGCGCCAGTTCCAGATCCAGCGGTTCGGTCGGGGCCTGCCGCGCCGCGACATTCGCAAGCCGCGATTGCAGCAGCGTCAATTGCCGTTCTTGATCGGCGATCCCGCCCGAATAGCGCAGGAAGGAGAACAGGAACAGCGCCCCGGCCAGGACCGTGACCAGCGTGGCCCCGGCCAGCGTGCCGCGGAAGATCCAGGCGCGGCGCTCCTCGGCGCGGGGATCGAAGGTGCCCAGCCCCGCCTCGGGAAAGATCAGCCGGGCCATCATGTCGTGCAGGAAATAGCTGCGCGTCTCGCGATGCGCCCGCGGCTCGGGCCGGTTGGCGGGCAGGCCGAAGCGCCGGGCAAGGCTGCCGACCAGCAGATCGACCGGGCTGCCCTCCTGCGTGGCGGAGGTGAGGTAGAATCCGCGCAGCCAGGCGCTGTCCTCGTAGCGGTTTTCGCCGAAGACGGTGTCGATCAGCGCCTTCATCGGGCCGGTCAGCGCCTCGATCTGGGCGGGAAAGCGGAACACCTCGCCCCGTGTGGCAAGCGGGCGGTCCTCGGCCATGCGGGGGACGATGCGGCGCTCGATCTCGGCGACAAGGGCGGTCATTTCGCGCGCCACGGTCACGCCATCGACCCGCGCCTCGGTGCCCAGCGTCGCGCCCCAGACCTGTTCGCGCGCGCGTGTGGACAGATCGGCAAAGAACGGCTCGAAGCCGGGGATCAGGTCGGCCTTGGTGATCATCAGATAGACCGGCAATCGCATCTGGAGCCGGTCGTAAAGCTCGGCCAGACGCTTGCGGATCTCGCGGCCATGGGCGCGCAGCGCGGCCTCGTCGCCGGTCAGTTCCAGCACTGAGAGCGTCACGATCACTCCGTTCAGCGCGCGCCGTCCGCGATGGCGTTTCAGCAGATCCAGAAAACCGCTCCATTCGGCGGCATCGGTCGCGGGGTCGCTTTGCTGTTCGGTATAGCGGCCCGCGGTGTCGATCAGCACCGCATCCTCGGTAAAGAACCAGTCGCAATTGCGCGTGCCCCCCATGCCGCGCAGATCGTCGCCCAGCTCGATGGGAAAATGCAGCCCCGACTGGCGCAAGGCGGTGGTCTTGCCGGTGCCGGGCGGGCCGATGATGACATACCACGGCATGTCGCGCAGGAACTTGCGCCCGCCCAGCTTGGAGCGTTTCATCCGTTCCAGCACGCCCTGGAATTTTTCGCCCACCTCGGCGATGTTCTCGGCCCCCGGCACGGGCGGCGGCGCCTCTTTCGGCTGGGCAAGTTCGGTGACGAAGACACGATTGGCCCGGGCGGCGCGGATCTGGCGGATAAGCTGGGCGGCAAGCCAGCCGATCACGATCAGCCCGATGGTGACGATCCGCGCCAGTTCGCCCGAAAGCGGCGCGACCTCGCCCACGCGGATCACCGGACCATAGACCCAGATCAGCGCGCAAAGCAGCACAAGGCCGATCAGCGTCCAGAACAGCCGCGAGATCAGGAAACCGAAGACCGCCTTGAGCCCGCCCATGGATCAGACCTTCTTCTCGATATGGATTTCCACCCGCCGGTTGCGCGCCCGGCCCTCGCGCGTGGCATTGTCGGCGATGGGCTGGGTCGCGGCGCGGCCCTCATGCGCGACGATGCCGGGGGGCACGCCCAGCGCGATCAGCAGATCGGCAATGGTGCGCGCGCGTGCCTCGGACAGGCCCTGGTTCGAGGCGAAGGGGTTCGCGCGCTGCACCGGAACGCTGTCGGTATGGCCGACGACGCGCACGCCGCCGATCACGTCCAGATTGTCGACGATCACCCGCGCGATGGCGGCGATCAGGGGGGCATAGACCTCGTTGATCTCGGCGCGGGCCGAGCGGAACAGTTCGGGGTCGGGGGATTGCAGGGCAAGGATCGCCAGCGAGACATCCTCGCGCCCGGTCAGTGCGGCCAGCGCGTCGGGGGGGGCTGCCCCGGCAAAGAGCGGCAGCAGTTCCAGCACCACGGGTTCGGCGATCAGTGCGGGGGCTTCGGGCACGGCGGTTTCGCGCAGGGGCCGGTAGATCCCCGCGCGTTCGGGCGGGGGCAGAACCGAGGCCTGCGTAAACAACTGCTCGCCCCGCGACGACAGCCGCATCGACAGCCCCGCATAGATCAGCGTTATCGCCGCCAGCGCGACCAGCGCGATCGACCATAGCGGCACGCGGAAGCGGGGCGGTTCATCGGTTGCGGCCACGCCCTGCCAATGGGGCGACAGCGCCCGGTCGGCATCGTCGGGACGGCGCAGCGCGCGCGCCATCGCGGCCCGCATCTGCGCCATCGCCCCTTCGCCCGCGGGGCCGGTGACGCGGTGCTTGCCGCGAAAGCCGAGCCCGAGGCAGAGATAGGCCAGTTCCAGCATGTCGGGGTCGCGTTCGGAATAGCGCAGCAGATCCTCGGCCCGGTCGAAGAACCGCGTCCCGGCATCGACATCGCCCGAGAGCGAGACCACCAGCGGTTCGCGCGGCCAGTCGGAATGCCCGCCCCAGGGGGTGTTCAGCGCGACATCGTCCAGAAGGGCGGCGACGAACCACGCCGCCTGATCGGCGCGGGAGAGCGGCACGCCCTCGCCCACCGCGGCGTCGCGGGCATGGATCAGGTTGTCCAGAAGCCGCGCGCGCAGCGTCTCGGGGTTTTCGGGCGCCATGGCGCGTTCCAGTTCCGGCGCAAGACCCAGAAGGGCGGCAAAGGCGTTCACCAGCGGATTGGCCGAGGCGCGCAGTTGCTGAACCCGCGGCGCGGGTTCGCCCGCCGTTCCGGGCCGGGCGGCGATGGTGGCGGGACCGCGGGCCTGGCGCGCGGGGCGGATGCGGGTGCGGCCCGCGTCGTCGTCCAGCCCGAAGGGATCGTCGCGTGTCATCGCCTCACCTGCTGACCGCGTAGCAGTCGATTTCGGGTTCGCTGGCCAAGTCGCCCGAGACCCCGATCACGAAGCCCGCGGCGTCGGCCAGTTGCGCCCAATGGTCGGAATGGCGGTCCAGTTCCAGGCAGAGCCGGTCGCCGTCATAGGGGATCTCGCGGGGTTGCGAATGAAGCGGCTTCAGCGGGATGCCGGGCAGCCGCGATTTCCAGAGCGTGTCGAATTCGTCCGCGGCGCCCACCGTCGTCTGGTTGACGAAGATCTGGCGCAGCTTTTCGTCGGACATGTCCGAGCCTACGCGAACCACGATGCGCGAGCTGTTCACAAGCTCGGGATTGCCCAGCCGCACGGTCCAGACATTGCGCGAATGCTTGCGCACCTCCAGCGGGCGGGCGCGGATCTCGACATGGCGCAGCGACAGGATCAGCGAGCGCAGCGTGTCGGCCAGCGCCTCGAAGGCGGGCTGGGGGTCCATGTGGTCATAGGCGGGCAGCGCCGACAGGCTGCGCGAATTCGATCCGAAGGTCGCCATCCGCCCGGCCAGCCCCGCCAGTTCGAGGAAGAATTCCGACGGGTGGAACAGATCCTGCGCCAGCATATGCGCGACCCGCGGGCGCGCGGTATTGGCGAGTTCCAGGATCAGCAGGTTCTCGACCGAGGCCCCGCTGCCGCCCATCAGGAGCTTGCCATGCGCCTCGGCGATGCGTTCCAGCCCGACCGCGATTTCCTGGGCGAAGCGGGCATACCAGGGCGCGGCGGCGGTGATGAGGGCGGGGGGCAGATGGCCCTCGTCAAGTACGACGGCGCCATCGGCCTTGAGCCCGTCGATCCGGCAGATGGGCAGGGTGGCAAAGCCGGTCTCGTCCTGGCCGGGCAGCAGGAGGCGGGGTTGCAGATGCGCGAGTTCGATTTCCTCGGGCTCGGCGCCGTTCAGCACGGTGTCGCGGATCTCGAACAGCGCGCCGCGATAGCGCGCGCCTGCGGGGTCGGCATGATGCGGCTCGATCGTGGCCGCGCCGCTGCGTTCCAGCGGAACGGCGATGCGCACCAGCCCGGCTTGTGTGTCGGCGGCGACGGCGACCGGTTCGGGCGCGGGCATCGTTTCGGGCAGCGAAAAGGGCGTGCCATCGGGCAGGATGCCCTGGGCCGTCTCGATCCCGATGCGGCCCGCCCCCAGTGCGGCGCGGTCCAGCACCAGCCGCCCGAAGCCCCAGCTCTGGTGCCGCGCCGCGCCCAGCGCACCGCGCACCAGTGCCTCGGTCCAGCGGTCCTGTTGCTGGAAATGCTGGGTGCGAAGGAACAGACCCTCCGACCAGACTACCCTGTTACCCTCACCCATTCCGCATTCCTCAGACCGATGTCAGGCTGATGCCGCCCGGGCCGACGCTGACGACAAGCCCCATATTGCCCGAGGCGGGGGCCGCCATCTTGGCGCGGAACACCTTGCCGCCCGGGTCGCGATAGCCCGCGACGACGCCGATCACCGCCGTCCCGGCTTCCAGCCCGATCACCCGTGTCGCCGCCGCGCCCGGGCTCAGCACGATCTGGTCGGCCTTGACCAGATCGCCGCCAAGGGCGGTCTGCGGGGTCTGAAGCGCATAGAAATCCGCCCCGTCAAAGGCCGCCGCGCCGCGCAGTTGCAGGATGTTGAGTGTCAGCGGCCGGTCGGCCCCGTCCGGCCCCGGGTTCATCCCCGCGGACCCCTGTGCGCTGACGCTCAGCGCCCCCGGCCCGGGGGTGCAGCCCGCGAGCAGCAGCGCCGCGCCGGTCCCTGCCAGCAATATCCGCCTGTCGATCCGTGTCATGGTCCTACCTCCCCTTTGCGTCTTCATAGGCCGCGCGGAACTCGGCGCCGATCTCGCCCAGGAACCGGTCTTCGGCCGACCGGGCGATCTGGGCATAGCGCTCCTCGTAAAGCTGCCAGAGCTTGGCGCCCCGTCCGCCGGCAAGCAAGGTCTGCAACCGGCCCTCGGCTTCGAGATCGCGTTCGATGGCGGCGGGGTCGAAGCGGTCGACCATCTGGCGCAGCGCGGCCTGCACGGCGATCCAGGTGCGCATCTGGTGGTCGGCCAGGTCGCGGAACGAGGCGGCGATGGCGGCGTCGGGGGGCAGGTAGCCGGGGCCGCGCCCGATCGTCAGCGCCTCGACGGCCTCGCGCGAGGTCGGAAGGAATTTCAACGGGTTGACCTCGGCTGCGCCGATCACGGTCTGGGCCACGCGGACATTCTGTTTTTCCTGCGCCCGGGCGCGCAGAAGCTGCATCAGCCCCTCGGTCAGCGCCCGGAAGCGCGCGCCAAGCGCCTCCATCTCGGCCTCGGGATCGGTGCCTGCGGGGGGCGGCTCGATGCCGAGGCCGCGGTAGAAGGCGGCGCGCAGGGCGGCGTCGGTCGGGGCGGGTTGGGGCGCGATGCGCCAGTCTGGGGCGGAGGGGGCTGCTGCGGGCGGTTCGGGCGGGGGGCGCTGGGAGGCGGTGTCGAAATAGCCGCCTGCCGGGGGCGGCGCGGGGTCCGGCGGGCGGCGGGGCGCGGCGGGCTCCAGCGTGAACGGGTCGTCGAACTGGAAGCCCGGCCCCTTCTGCGCGGGCTCGGTGAAATCGCCCGAGCGCATCGCGCCGCGGAAGCTGGGCGGCAGGTTGGCCGGGCGCTCGGGCGGCGGCTCATAGGGGGGGGCTTCGCCGAAATCGAAGGCGAAGGGGTCGCGTGCGGGGGCCGCGCGCGCCGGTTCGGGCCGCGCGGCGGCGCCAAGCTCGACGCGCAGGACGTAATCGCCCAGCCGCAGCCGCATCCCGTGTTCCAGCGTGGCGGTGTTGCCGAGTCCCAGCGGCCGTTCCGCGCCATCGACGAACAGCCCGCCCGAGGAGGTGTCGGTAACGGTAAAGCGGCCCGCCTCGCCATGGATGGCGCAATGCTGGCGCGACACGAAGCGGTCGGGATCGTCGATCCGCCAGTCGGCGCTGGCATCGCGGCCGATGGTCAATTCGCCCTCGTCAAGGCTGCGGCGGGTTTCGGCCTGCGGGTGGGGGCCGTGTTCCAGGATCAGCACCAGCGTCATGCCGCCACCCTCCGGCCCTGGGCGGTTATGCGGGCAAGCCGCAGGTCGTCGGCATCGCGGCGCGCACGCGGCCCGAGCCATGCGGTTCGGCCAAGGCGCACGGCCCCCAGTTGCGCGTGCGGCACCGCCTCGGCGGCCAGCACCAGCCGCAGGTCCGCGTCGATGCCATGGCCCATCGCGAACAGCACCGCGCGGCGCAGCGCCTGTTGCGCGGGACCATCGGCCATGAAGGCTTCGTAGCGGGGACGGGGCAGGGGGCCGACCACGATCTCGACCCGCGCATGGCGGGCATAGGTCCGCGCGCCCGCCACCGCGCCGGTGCCAAGGCCCGCATGGGCGCGGCCAAGCCGTGTTTGCAGCGGCACGGGAATGTCGGTCCAGACGCCGATGAATTCGCGCAAGGTGACCGGTGCACCGATCACGTCCGACAGGAAGCGGGTCAGCCGCTCGACCCCGCGCACCTGACCGGAAAGCGAGGTGCCATGGCGCAGCGCCATCCGGTCGGCGCCCGGCCCGTCCGCGCTGACCCCCGGCAGGCCAAGCCCCGCCAGCGCGCGCATCAGAGCGGCAGTGCGCCCGCCGGTGCCATGGGCGATCTGCACCTCGGGGCGCGTCTCGGCCCAGGCGCGCCAGTAAAGCGCGATCATCCGGTGCTGCAGGACGTTGCAGAAATCGAGAAAGGCGGTATCGGCGCTGGCCCCGTCGCGGTCGCCCGCGAACCAGCGGTTCGAAAGCCGCGCCATCACCCAGCGCGTCAGGTGCAGGGGCATCGGCCCTTCGGGACCGAGCAGCCCGAGCACGTTCACCTCGATCCGCGGCGGGGTGCCGGGGGTGACGCCCTCGACATCGCGTGTGGCAAAGCCCAGCCGCAGGTTCTGGCCCAGCCGCACCGGCTCGGCCTCGGGGCCACCCGTACGACCGAAGCGCTGCGCATCGGTTTCGAGCAGGCGCAATAGCTGGAAGAACCCGGTCTCGGCCGGGTCGAGCCCCGGGGGCAAGGCCCCGCTCAGATCGGGGCGCGCTGGCCGGGCGTCATCGGCCATGTCACCTCCTCCTGGCGTTGCATGAGCCGCGTGCGCGTGCGCACGAAGGAATTGATTGCAGCATAGCGCCCGAAAAGCCGGTTCAGAAGCGCGCCGAGCAGCAGCGTCGACGCACCCGAAAGCACGGTCTCGTCGGTGTCCAGAATGATCTCGGTGCCATGGCCGAAACAGGTGGGGCCGGGCAGGGCCAGCCGTGCCATCACCGGCGCCGCGCGCACCCGCTGGATCGCGCGCGCGCGCCGGGCAAGGGCGGGATCGCCACGGTCGGCGTAAAGGTCGAGCATCGCGCGCAGCGGTTCGGCGTCCGAGCCCTCGCCTGCAAGCGACAGATGGTCGAGCGATAGCTGCGCGATCCAGCGCCATGTCAGGGCATCCAGATCGGTGGTGCCGCCGGTGCCCCGGGGCAGGCTGGCGGCGAGCGAGGGGCGCGGGCGGCGGATCGCGCCGATCAGCGTGACGCCCGCCACCGGATCGCCGGTTTCCAGCGTCAGGGTCGGGCTGTCGTCGAGGATCGGCAGATCGCGGTTCGTCACCAGCGCGCGGATGTCGAGCCGTCGCGCCAGCGTTGCGGGGTCGGCGCCGGGCGGGTGCGAGAGTGCTAGGAACAGATCGTCGCCGGGATGGCTGGTGCGGGTCTGGCCGCGGCGAAGTTCATCCTCGCCGGGGCGGCGGCGGCGCCGTTCGACGGCATAGACCTGTCCGGTCGCGCTGCGGTTCTGTTCGACCGCGTAAAGCGGCATGATCCGTGCCGATTGCCCCTCGCGGTCGGCATCCTCGACGCGAAGGATGCGGTAGATCTCGAAATCCCGCGGCCGGGTGCGGTCGGCATGGACGACATGATCCGCGCGCCTCGGGTCGATCTCGACGATGTTGCACTCCTTCTCGAACAGATTGACCAGGGGCGTCGCGAACAGGCGGAAATCCTCGGCGCTGACGGGGGCAAGCTCGGGGCGGGGGCGGTCGAGCAGGATCACGATCTCGACGCCCGCGGAACTGTCGCGCAGGACCGGGTTCAGCCCGTCGAGGCGGGCGTAATGGAACCGCTCGGGCAGCAGGAAATATTCGCGGATCAGCCGATACCCCTCGAAGGCGGGACGGACGCGGGGCAGAAGCGCCTCGGCATCGGGGATGCCGACCAGTTCGGGCGGGGCCGTCGGACGGAAGCTGCCGCCCATGGGTCGCGCCAGCACGCGGCGGCCCCAGCCGAAGATCGCATCGAACAGCGCGCCGCCATTGCCCCGCCCGCCAAGGAACAGATCCAGCCGGTCGAGCGACAGCCCGGCCAGCGGCGTCGGCCCCGAGGGTTCCAGCACCAGCCGCAGCCCGGCCTCGGCCCCCGCGGCCAGTGTGCCCGACAGCCCCGCGGCACGCAGCGCGCCCACATCCTGAAGATAGCCCGCCGCCGCGATCCGCACCGGCCAGAGCGTCACATCCTGCGCGGTGGAATAGGTCGCGCGCGTCGACAGCCCTTCGCGCAGACCGGCAACCAGCCGGGTGCCGCGCCGGACGATATGGCCGCCCGCCATGCCGTCGACCTGCGGGCCAGGGCGCAGGATGGCCATGCCCATCGCGGGGGCGGGCGCAGCAAGATCGGGATAGAGCGCGTCCAGCAGGTTGCGGACATGGCGGCTGGCCTCGGCATCGACCTTGAACCGGGTGCGCGCGGCAAGAAACGCGACACCCTCGAGAAGCCGTTCGACATAGGGATCGGGGCAGGGCACGGAATCGAGCGCGAGATTGCGCGCGACGGTCGGATGCAGCGCCGCGAACTCGGCCGCCAGGCCGCGGATATGGGTCAGTTCCTCCTCGTAATAGGTCAGGAACGCCCGGTCCATCACAGCACCTCGACCGTTGTCAGGGCCTGCCCGTTGTCAAGGTCGATGGTCGTGGACAGCCGCAGCCGCTCGGGCACCGGGGCCAGCAACAGCATGCCGTCGATATCGACGCGCAGGCCGGTTTTCTGCCCGGTGCGGACCTGCACCTTGACGCTGTCGCGCCGCAGACGCGGCTCGAAGACCTGCAACAGCGTGCGCAATTCGCGCGCCAGCGCCTCGGTGTCGAAATCGCTGCCGGTATGCCCGGCAAAGGCCGGGACGCCGAAATTCACGACCGAGGCCCGGACCTCGGGGAAATCGGCCAGCAGATCGCCCGGGCTGTCCTGTCCGGCCCGCTCGCGGTCGGTCAGCAGGAAGCGGGCTTCCAGCCGTTCGATGTTGAACAACGCCTCGATGTCGCGGCGCACCGCCTCGCGCAGCACATCTGCCGTGACCACGATACCGCGGTCTTCCAGCCGCCGACGCCGGGCCAGGGCGTCGGCCAGTTGCATCAGCCGCCTGCGCGTCGCCTCGTCCAGTGCTGCCTCGCGTTCGATGGCGCGCGGACCGCCCGTGGCCAGCGCCTGCACCCGTTCTGCCCCCAGCGCCTGTGCCAGATCGGCGGCAAGCGCGTCGGTTTCGGCCACAAGCCCGGGCAGGTCGTCGCGCAGCCGGTCCCAGAGGGAGGGCTGCACCAGTTCGGTTCTGGCACTGGGGCCCGGCTCAGCCATCATCGGTGCCTTTCAGCCGCGCTCACCTTCCCGCGGCGATGTCGTATTCGATCTCGTGCTCGTCGCCGGCCGAATGGTCGTCGGCCTGGATGATGTACTTGACCTTGATCCTCTCGGCCGCCAGCCCGACCATCTCGGTGATCGCCTTGGTGTTTTCGTATTCGCCGACGATCTGGTAATGCGAGATGGTGGTATTGGTCAGGGTGATCTGGAGATAGTCCAGATGCGCATCGCCCGAATCCTTGCGTACCATGATCAGGATCTCGGCGAAGGACTTGCCCTGCATGCAGGCGAGCGCGAGATAGGGCGATGAGGCATCATACCATTTCTTCACGAAGATCGGGTCGATCTGCGCCCGCCCGCGCGTGCGCCCGGACCCGATCTGGGCATGCGATTCCTGCTTCATCAGCCAGGAAATGTCGTAAAGGTCGATTTCGCTTTCATGCCCGGCACTTCTCGACTCGCCGTCGATATCCGGCACTTTCATATAGGCGTTCAGTGTCATGGTCTCTCTCCCCGGTTGAAGGTCTCGGCACGGCTACTCATGACTTCACGGAGGGCAGTTCGGAGACAAGGCGCAGGCTCGCGTTGATGCCTTCGAGCTGGTAGTGCGGGCGCAGGTAGAAGCGCGCGGTATAGTAGCCCGGCCGCCCCTCGACGCTGTCGACCTGCACCTCGGCCATGGCCAGCGGGCGCTTGGCCTTGGCGGCGTCGTCGGCCATGGCGGGGTTGGCCAGCACATAGCGGTTGATCCATTCGGACAGCCAGATCTGCATGTCCGAGCGTTCCTTGAACGTGCCCACCTTGTCGCGCGCGATGGCCTTGAGGTAATGCGCAAAGCGGCAGACCGGCAGCAGATAGGGCAGGTTGGCCGACAGCCGTTCATTGGCCTGGGCGGCCGGGTCCACCAGCCTGCCCGCGCGGGCCTCGTCATCCTGCAACGTATGCGCGCCGATGAAGGCCGCGACATCGGTATTCTTGCGGTGCAGGATCGGCATCAGCCCCAGCTTGGCCAGTTCCGCCTCGCGCCGGTCGTCGATGGCAATCTCGGTGGGACATTTCATCGCCACCGAGCCGTCATCGGTGGGGAAGGTGTGGACCGGCAGGTTGATGACTGTGCCGCCCGATTCCACGCCGCGGATCTGGCTGCCCCAGCCGAACAGCTTGTGGCTGCGATTGATGTTCACGCCCATCGCGAAGGCGGCGTTCATCCAGACATAATGATCGTGCTTGCCGTCGATCTGTTCCTCGAAGGCGAAGCCCTTGACCGGGACCGTCTCGGCGCCATAGGGCAGCCGGGCCAGCACGCGCGGCATGGTCAGGCCGATATAGCGCGCATCCTCGCTTTCGCGCAGGCTCTGCCAGCTTGCGTAATCGGGCGAGGACAGGATCTGTGACAGATCCTGCGGGTTGGGCAGTTCCTGCCAGCTTTCCATGCGGAAAAGCTGCGGCGCGGCCGCCGCGATGAAGGGCGCATGCGCCGAGGCGGCTATGCCCGAAAGGTTGCGCAACAGCGTCACGTCCTTGGGCCGGTGCGAGAACTCGTAGGCGCCGATCAGCGCGCCGAAGGGCTCGCCGCCGAACATCGAGTATTCCTCGGTATAAAGCTTCTTGAAGACCGGGGACTGGTCCCACATCTGGCCCTCGTAATCCTCGAGCACATCGGCCAGTTCGTCCTTCTTGATGTTCAGGACGCGGATCTTCAGCTTCTGATCGGTCTCGGTGTTGTTCACCAGATAATGCAGCCCGCGCCAGGTGCCTTCGAGTTCGCGCAATTCGGCGCAATGCATCACCTCGTTCATCTGCTCGCTCAGCAGATGGTCGAGCCCGGCGATCAGCGACTTGATCGACTTGACCGCATTGCCCGAGATCGTCGCGGTGCCCGCCTTTTCGGTCGCGGCAAGGGCAAGGTTCGAGACCAGCGCGCGCAGCTTGTCGGCCTCGCTTTCCTTGATCCGGAAATCCTTTTCCAGCAGCGCCGAGAACTCGCCCAGATCAAGCGCCTCGGCCTCGGCGGCGGCGCCTGCGGCCTTCTGTTCCTGTGCGTCGGCCATGGCTCAGCCCTCCTCTTTCCCGGCCGTCATGGCCCGTTCGGCGGCCTGCGCAAGCAGGGGTTCGTTCTGCAAGAGTTGCGCGATGCGCTTTTCGGCATCGACCTTGCCATCCATGTAGCTCAGCAATTCCTCCAGCTGGCGGCGCATCCGCAACA
This sequence comes from Rhodovulum strictum, assembly GCF_009649175.1. Lineage (GTDB taxonomy): Bacteria > Pseudomonadota > Alphaproteobacteria > Rhodobacterales > Rhodobacteraceae > Rhodovulum > Rhodovulum strictum. Next base: position 21,681 of record NZ_WJPO01000011.1, read on the forward strand.
ACTCGGCCAGCGTCGGGATCTGCTCGGCCACCTTGTCGGGGGCGAAATCGCCCATCGAGGTGAAGCTCAGATCGACAAAGATTTCCTCGTCGGCCTCGGCGCCTTCCTTGGCGGGCAGCCTGTTGGGCACGCGCGCCTTTACCCGGGGGCCGAGCGCCTCCATGAACTTGTTGAAGCGGCCCGCATCGGTCTCGACGAAGGTGCGGTCGTTCACCGGCTTCTTCGCCTCGGGCGTTTCCGATGCCCCGGCAAGGTCGGCCATGACCCCCATCACGAAGGGCAGCTCGATGGTGGTGGGGCTGCCGTAATGCTCGACCTCATAGGCGATCTGCACCCGCGGGGCGCGGTTGCGCTCGATCACCTTCTGCTTGCTTTCTGCCATGTGCTGACCCCTGTTCTGCCGTGTCCTCGTCTATTTCCTGCTGCCCTCGGGCACGCCTGCCATGGCGCGGAAATCCTTGAGCCCGCCGGGGGCGACCTCCTCCATCAGTTCCATGAAATCCATCGGCACCATGCGCCGCAGGCGCCGGGCCAGGTGGGGAATGGGGCTGGAGGGTTCGGTGCGTTCGTAGAAGGCGATTATGAGGTCGAGCGCTCGTTCGACATCCTCGCGCGAATTGATCTGAAAGCCGTTCATGCTGCCCCGCGGGGCGGTGGCGGGCGGTGGATCCGCCCCGGCCGGGGCGTCGGGCACGTCTGGCGTGGCGGGGGCGGCCCCGGCCCGGGCATGGGACGCGGCGGCGGCAAGCGTGGCGCCCACCCGGTCGAGGAAACGGCCAAGTGCCACGAAGCGCAGCGCCTCGCCCGGACCAAGGCCCAGCCGGTCATTCACCGCGGCGGCCAGCGCGTCCAGCGCGGCGCGCGCGGCATTGCGGCTGTCGCAGAGCGCGGCAAAGGCTTCGGGAGTCTCGATCGCCATGGCGCGGGTCGCCGCCTCGACCCGCGCCCGGCGGGCGGCATGGGCTTCGAGGATCTGCGCCTGTTCCTTCTGGCCCAGCCCCGAGGGCGCCTCGCGCTGCACATCGTTGTCGGTCAGGCTGCCCGCAGCAAGGTCGGCACCTGTCACAAGCCCCAGTCCGCGCGCGTCGATCACCGCGTTCATTTCAAGATCGCCAAGCAACCCGCTCTCGGCATTCTCAAGCTGCATCAAGGCGTTGATCCGCCGCAGCCCGGTGTCGCGCGGGGTCGGGCCGGGGCGCAGGTCGGGGTGGATGCTGTCCCAGTATGTGGCCAGCGCGGATGCGATCAGATCAACCCCCTGCGCAAGCCCGGCATATCCCGTATAGCCCCTGTCGCGGTCGATGGCGCCTTCGTTGGCCAGCGCGCGGGCGACGATCACCAATAGCCGCAGATCGCGCCCCGCACTTGCCAGCGCGGTTGCTTCGGCCAGCACCTCGGGCCAGTCCACGGGCGAAATCGGGGTCGGAGCGGTGCCGGGCGCCTCGGTCCTTGCCTCTCGGGACGCGGGCTCGATCAGCCGTTCGATCGCCTGGAACCGCGGATCGCTCCTCAGTTCGGTTCCCGACGGATTATCCCCGTCAAGCGGGGCGAGAAACACGTCTGGGTTAACCAACGCCCCCGTCCTTCATGTCGAATGACAGGGGAATCATTTCAGATGGTTGCGATTCTGGCAACGATCGTGAGCGGTTATTGACGAGCGTCAATGATCCGCGACGCCACGCCCAGCACCTCGCCCTCGCGCCCGCGCAGGGCCTCGGTCAGTGCCTCGGCCACCGAAGCAACGCTTTCGTCGCGCGGGCGGCGCATGTCGAAAAGCGGGTTGCGCGACAGGATCGCGACGATCTCGGACTTGCCGAAATCGCCATCCGTGATGCGAAAGGCCAGAAGCCCGGGATCGGCGCGGAATTCCTCGATCGAATGCAGCACGCGGATCCGGCGCAGTCCCCCCTCGACCCGGCCGATTTCGCTCAGCGCGTGTTCGGTGCTGTTGATCTGGGGCAGGACATGAAAGACCTTGCCGGTATTGTCCACGACCATGACCCAGAGCGAGCCCTGCGAAAGGCTGGCGGGGGCAAGCACCTCGGCCACGGGATTCTGGCCGACGCGGTAGATGCCGGTCAGGTTCGCCTCGCCGCTTTCGCCCTCGCCCAGCCAGATCGAGAGCGTCCCGCCCCCCATCGGCGGCAGCACCGCGCGGATCGCGCAGAGATCGCGGTTGAGCGTTCTTGTCTCGACCTGCGCGGTCCGGTCGCCGATCAGCGGGGCAAGCGCGGCCTCGATGGCGGGCTTGTCTTCGGGCGCGGCGATGTCGCCGGTGATGACGATGCTGGCGCCCAGCGGATAGCTGGCGTCGTCGGGCGACTGCTGGTCAAGCCGACCGCAGGTGGCCAGCCGGTCCAGCACCGCCTGCACCTGTGCCGCGTCCAGCCGTTCGGGGCCAGCGGCGATTGTCGCGCTCAGCGCAAAGCCGCTGTCGGCCGACCAGGCGTCCAGCCGGGTGCGCAACGCGTCGCGCGCGGCGGCATCGGGGGCCAGCCCCGTGACCTCGGCCGACAGTCCCGACAGCACAAGTTGCCAGCGGTCCAGCGCGGCCAGTTCCGCGATCAGCGCGCCCGCCTGAGCGGTCCAGTCCGCCCGTGGCAGCCCGCTGGCCAGCACCAGCGCGGTTTCGGCAGGCGGCTGCCCCGTGGCCTGTGCAAAGGCGGCGACAAGGGCCGCGGCGGCGGCTTCGTCCGGGGCGTTGCCCGCGATCCGGCCTGGCACGCCCGGATCATGCGCGGCCGCCAGCCGATAGGGCGAGGCGACGGGAAGCTTCTGGCGCAGGAGCGGATCGAAAAGCCCCAGCGCCCAGGCTGCAAAGCCCAGAACGACCGCCAGCGCGGGCAGGGCAAGCCACGCCCGGCCGCGCCGCGCCCTGGGGGCGGGTTCCGCGTGGCGGGTGCGGGGCTTCAGCGCCGCGTCGATCCGCGCGACCACGGCGGCGGCGTCGGCAGGCCGCGCGGCCGGGTCGGGGGCGGTCAGTGTGTCGATCAGCCCCTTCAGCGGTTCGGGCACGCCCTCGGTATCCAGCGGGCTTTGCTTGCGGCGCACGATCTCGCCCGGGGTGGTGCCGAGAAACGGCACCTCGCCGCGCCATGCGGCCAGAAGCGATGCCCCCAGCCCGTAGAGATCGGACCGCGGCTCGGCCCGGCCCTCGACCTGTTCGGGGGCGGCATATTCGTATTTGCCCGCAAACTGGTTGCCGACGATGGTGCGCGCGCCCGCATTCATGTCCTTGGCGATGCCGAAATCGATGATCGTCGCCTTGTCGGGATCGCCGCCGCGCAGGATGATGTTGTCGGGCGACAGGTCGCGATGCACCACGCCCCGGCCATGGGTCACCACCAGCCCGCTGGCCACGCGATGCGCGATCACCATCAGGTCGCGTTCGTCCAGCCGCCGGGCCAGCATCTCGTCATTCATCGACGGGCCGTCGATATAATCCATCACCAGGAACACATGGCCCTGGTCGGAGCGCGAGCATTCGGTATAGCGCACCACCGCATCATGGTGGATGTTGCGCATCTCCTCCTCGCGCTTCATCAGTTCGATGTAGTCGGCGTTCCCAGAGAACCGCGCCGACAGCGCCTTGATCGCCACCTGGCGGCCCGAGATCTGGTTGCGTGCCAGATAGACCTCGCCGGTGCCGCCGCGGCCCAGCACGCCCTCGATCTCGTAGGTGTTGTTCAGCACCTGGCCGGGGTGAAAGATGTCCGAGGGCAAAGGATCCTTCATCGGCGGGCCTCGCTCTGCACGCCGGGGGCGAAAATTCCTGTCGCCGTGGCGGGTTTCGGGCGTAGACTAGCACGCGGGCCGGGCGGCCGGAACCTTTGCGCGTGCCCGCGCCGACCGGCAGGATGTCAGGGGGAGACAGCCATGGCCCAACGCGGCAGCCAGGAGACGATCAAGCGCAAGGAACTTGTCGGCAAGCTGAACCCTGTCTGCCTGAAGGCGTTCTCGGCCGCGGCGCAGGCGGCCAAGGCGCGGGGCAATCCTTATGTCGAGCTTGTCCATTTCGTTGCGGAACTGGCCCATGCGCCGAAGTCGGATTTCGAGATCCTGTTGCGATCCGCGGGTGTCGATTTCGCAAGGCTGGAGGCCGACATCACCCGCGCGATGGACGCGCTGCCCCATGGCGCCAGCGCGGTCGAGGAGTTTTCCGACCATATATTCCGCGCGATCCAGGAGGCGTGGAGCCTGGGCCAGCTGGAATATGGCGACGAGGCGGTGCGCTCGGCCTATCTGCTGCTCGCGGGGCTGAACACACCGGTCATCGAGGCGCTGCTTTACAAGATCAGCCTGGAATTCGACCGGATCGACCCGCGCGACATGGCCGGGCAACTGGACGCGCTGCTGCCCGACTCGGTCGAGGGGATGGGGGCAGGGCCGGAACAGGCGGCGAAGAAACCTGCGCCGGGCGGGCAGTCGGCCCTGGCGCAGTTTTCCACCAACCTGACCGAACGGGCCCGGGCGGGCCGGATCGACCCGGTGGTGGGCCGCGACATGGAGATCCGCCAGATCATCGACATCCTGATGCGGCGGCGCCAGAACAACCCGATCCTGACCGGCGAGGCGGGCGTGGGAAAGACCGCCGTGGTCGAAGGCTTCGCCCAGCGGCTGGCCAGGGGCGATGTACCGCCCAGCCTGAAGGGGGTGCAACTTCACCTGCTGGATGTGGGGCTGATGAAGGCGGGGGCGTCCGTCAAGGGCGAGTTCGAAAAGCGCCTGCGCGCGGTGATCGAGGAGGTGCAAGCCTCGGACGTGCCGGTGATCCTGTTCATCGACGAGGCGCATACGCTGATCGGGGCGGGGGGGGCGGCCGGAACGGGGGATGCCGCGAACCTGCTGAAACCGCCGCTGGCGCGGGGGGAATTGCGCACGGTCGCGGCCACCACATGGTCGGAATACAAGCAATATATCGAGCCCGACCCGGCCTTTACCCGCCGGTTCCAGGTGGTCAACGTGGCCGAGCCGTCCGAAGACGCGGCGGTGCGGATGTGCCGGGGCGTCGCGGGTGTGCTGGAGCGTCACCACAAGGTCGAGATCCTCGACGAGGCGTTGGAGGCGTCGGTCCAGCTTTCGCATCGCTACATTCCCGCCCGGCAATTGCCCGACAAGGCGATCAGCCTTCTGGATACCGCCTGTGCGCGGGTTGCCGTTTCGCAGCATGCAACACCCGCCGCGGTCGAGGATATCGACCGCCGCCTTGCTGCGCTGAGGATCGAGCAGGGCATCGCCGAGCGCGAGGCCGCCATCGGCATCGACACCGGCAAGCGGATGACGGGCATCCTAGCCGCGCTGGACGAGGCCGAGGCCGAGTTTGCCGCCGCGAATGCACGGTGGGAGGCCGAAAAGGCGTTGGTAGACGAGGTGCTGGACCTGCGCGCGGATCTGCGGGGCGGGGGGGCTGCGCTGGACGAGACCGGCGCGGTGGGGCACATGGCGCCCGAAGCGGCGAAACCCGAAAACGCCGGGGAAGGCGACGCGCCCCCGGCAGCGGAAACACCCGCCCCGCCGCCCGCCATGACCGAGGCGGAGCGCGCCGAGAAGCTGGCGGCGCTGAAGGCGAAGATGGCGGAACTGGCCGAGAAGCAGGGCGAGAGCCCGCTGATCCTGCCATCTGTAGACCGCAACGCGGTGGCCAGCGTCGTGCAGGACTGGACCGGCATTCCCACCGGCCGGATGGTGGCCAGCCAGACCGAGCGCGCGATCCACCTGCCCGAGATCCTGGGCCAGCGGGTGGTGGGGCAGGATCACGCGATGCAGATGATCTCGAACCGCATCCAGACCGCCTATGCCGGGCTTGCCGCGACCGACAAGCCGATCGGGGTCTTCCTGCTCTGCGGGCCCTCGGGGGTGGGCAAGACCGAGACGGCGCTGGCGCTGGCGGACGCGCTCTATGGCGGGGAACAGAACCTTCTGTCCTTCAACATGAGCGAGTTTCAGGAGGCGCATACCGTTTCCACGCTGAAGGGCGCACCGCCCGGTTATGTGGGCTACGGCAAGGGCGGCGTGCTGACCGAGGCGGTGCGCCGCCGCCCCTATTCGGTGGTGCTGTTCGACGAGGTGGAAAAGGCCCATGCCGATATCCACGAGGTCTTCTTTCAGGTTTTCGACAAGGGGATGATGGATGACAGCGAGGGCCGCCGGATCGACTTCAAGAACACGCTGATCCTGCTCACCTCGAATGTCGGCACCGACGAGATCATGGCGATGACCGAGGACGGCAAGCTGCATGCCGATCTGGATGACCTGACCGCCGCGCTGCGCGCGCCGCTTCTGCGGGTGTTTCCGCCCGCGCTGCTGGGGCGGCTGGTGACGATCCCCTATTACCCGCTGTCGGATGCGGCGCTGGAACTGATCGCGGGGTTCAAGCTGAAATCCATCGCGAAACGGTTGCGCAAGGGCCATGACGCGGACCTGGTGATTGGCGCAGGGACCATGGACCTGATCAAGGCGCGCTGCACCGAGATCGAGTCGGGCGGGCGGATGATCGACGCGATCCTGACCAACACGCTGCTTCCGGAACTCAGCCGCCAGATCCTGAACCGCACGCTGGACGGCTCCACGCTGGCGCGGGTGACGGTGACCGGCAGCGCGGAGGGGTTCGCCTACGCGTTCGATTGAGGCAATGCCATGGAGATCCTGAACCAGACCCGTTTCGTCCCGGCCTTTACCCAAGGCATGGACAAGGCGGGGCGGGAGCATCTGGTTCTGGTGGTCAAGGGCACGTTCGACTTTCCCGATACGGGCGACATGCCGCCGGTTGCCGAGGACCAGCGCCCGCTGGTGATGGCCGACGAATTCACCGGCGCGCCGGGCTTTTCCGCGCCGCTGTGGGAAACCGATTTCGCCTTTCGCAAGCCGCGTTGCGACGTGGTCGTGAACGGGTCCGCCCATGCCCCCGGGGGACGGCCGGTGCAGGGGGTGCGCGTGGGGATCCGGGTGGGGGAATGGTCCAAGACGCTGGACGTGATCGGGGCGCGCGAATGGCGCGTGGTGGGGCCGGTGGTGACGGCGACCGAGCCGCATCCCTTTTCGAAGATGCGGTTTTCCTACGACACCGCCTTTGGCGGGCCGGACCGCAGCGACCCGGACGATCCCGCGCCCGCGGTCTATCGGCCGAACCCGGTGGGGCTGGGCTGGGGGCAGGTGCGAAACCAGTCGCGCCTGTCGGGCCAGCCCCTGCCCAACACGCAGGAACCGGGCGTGGCCGTGACCTCGCCCTATGGCAGCTACCGCCCCATGGCGCTGGGGCCGGTGGGGCGGGGCTGGCCCGAGCGGCTGAGATATGCGGGCACCTATGACCAGCGCTGGCAGGACGAGGTGTTTCCCTTCCTGCCCGCCGATTTCGACGAGCGCTATTTCCAATGCGCCCCCGAGGATCAGCAGATCGACCCGCCCGGCCCAGGGGTGCCGGTGATCCTGGGCCACCTGACGCCGCGGGGGCGCGAGGCGTTCCGTCTGCCGCCCGAAAGCGCGCTGCCGGTGACGATCTTCCGCGGGCAGGCGGCGGCGCTCGAACGCACGCTTCTGCCCGACACGCTGCTGTTCGATTGCGAGGCGCGGGCGATGATGCTGGTCTGGCGCGTCTCGGTCCCGATCCGGCGCATCATCACCGAATTTTCCACCGCCTGGATCGGCCCGCCGACCGAGGCGATGGTCCGCGCCCGCGCCGAGGGGCGGCGCTATGTTCGCGCCGTGGGCATGCCCGAACCCGAACCCGAGGAAGACGAGGCATGAGCGCGCTGTCGATCCTTGCGGCGGGCATGGTGACGGCGGTGGGGCTGGATGCGCCCTCGTCCTGTGCGGCGCTGCGCGCGCGGCTTGACGGGTTCTGCGAGACGCGGTTTGCGGGGCCGGGCGGCGACTGGCTGATCGGTGCGCCGGTGCCTCTGCCGCGCAACTGGCTGGGCGAGAAGCGGCTGGCGCATCTGGCCGCGGGCGCCATTGCCGAACTGTTCCAGGCTGTGCCCGCGGCGGCGGGGCAGGCGGCGCTGATCCTGTGCCTGCCCGAGGAGGACCGCCCGGGCCGACCGCTGCGCGATGCCGCCGGGCTGGCCGCCCGGATCGGCGCCATCGTCGAGATCCCGTCCCGCACCCGCACCCAGATCGTCGCCCATGGCCGCCCCTCGGGCCTTGTCGCGCTGCGCCAGGCGGGCCGGATGCTGGCCGAGGGCGCGGTTGACTATGTGGTGGTGGCCGGCGTGGACAGCTACCTGACCGCCCCGGCCATCGCCCATTACCACGGCGCGCGCCGCTTGCTGACACCAGACAACGCGAACGGCTTTCTGCCGGGCGAGGCGGCGGCGGCGGTGCTGTGCGGGCGGGCCGGGGCGGGGTTGCGGCTGGTCGGGCTGGGGCTCGCCCGCGAAAAGGCGTTCCTTTACAACGGGCTCGACGCGGACGGGCTGGACCTGCCGCTGCGCGGTGACGGCATGACCGAAGCCTATGCCCAGGCGCTGGGCGCGGCGGGGGTCGGCCTGGCGCAGATCGACTACCGCATCGCCGACCTGATCGGCGAACAATACTGGTTCAGGCAGACCGCGCTGGCCGCGCTGCGGCTGGAACGCGGCCGTTCCGAATTCCAGGATCTCTGGAGCCCGGCCGAAAGCCTGGGAAATGTCGGCGCGGCGGTCGTGCCGCTGATGATCGGCATGGCGCTGAGTGCTGCGCGCAAGGCCTATGCGGGCGGCGATCCGGTGCTGATCGAGGCCAGTGCCGATGATGGCGCCTGCGGCGCGGCGGTGTTCCGGGCAGAGGCGGGCTGATGGGGGACGTGTTCGCCAACGGGCTGGAGATCTCGGGCAAGGCGGTGCAGGCCCAGACCATCGCGGCCTTCCCCGATGTCTGCATGACCCCGCCCGAGAACCCCGCGACGCCGCCGGGCGTGCCGGTGCCCTATCCGAATTTCGCGATGGCGGGCGATACCGAGAACGGCACATCGACGGTGTTCATCAAGGGCAAGACGGTCAACCTGAAGAACAAGTCCGACATGTCCAGGACCTCGGGCGACGAGGCGGGATGCGCCGCGAAGAAGGGAGTCATCACCTCCAAGAACACGGGCAAGTCCTATTTCAATTCGTGGTCGCCGAACGTGAAGTTCGAGGGCGAGCCGGTGGTGCGCTTCTCTGACCTGACCACCAACAACCACGCCTCGCCCGCGGCCAACACCCCGCCCCAGATCCACACCGCCAAGCCCGCTGCATCCGGAACTGCCGAACCGCCGAAATGCCTGTGCGGTCAACATGGCGCGATCAAGGACGAATGCGGCAAGCGCGACCCGAAATCCGAAGCGCACCATGTCATCCCCGACCGGGTTTACCGTGCGAATGTCAAGGGGCAGAAGAACCTTGTGCAATACCGCGTGAAGGGGGCGCCGCGATACTCCGAGGGCATCGCGATCTGCATCCCCAAGTCGAAGCATATTGCCAAGAGGGGGCCGAAGGGGCAGGCGACCACGGTGCACCATCATCTTGACGACAACCTGACCAGGATCGGCGCGGCCAAGTCGCCGCCGCATGTCGCGCCTGTCGGCGAGATCCGGTTGCATGCGGTGGCGGCGCTGGGCGAACTCGTGCCCGATCCGCTGAGCATGGAATGCTTTCAGGAGGTGGTGCTCAAGGTCTTTGCCCAGACCGACCCCATCAGGAACAAGCAGGGGCGAACCTCGAAGGACAAGCTGACGGCGGGATCGCCGGGGCTGGCCGTGATGCAGAAGCAGGGGCTTGGGTGATGATCCTTGAATGGGGTGCGGTGACGCAGGACGAGCGGGTTTGCGTGGCCACGCGCGGGTCCGAGGAGGACGAGGAATTCGGTCTGCATGTCGGCCGGCGGGTGGACGGGCGCATGCGCTTTGCCCAACGGGCCGAGGTGGACGATCTTGTGGCGCTTAGTGCCTCCCCCCCGGCATGGCAGGGGGCGTGCGATTTCGTGGCTCTTTCGGGCGAGGGCGAGGTGACGCTTGTCGGTGCCGAGACCCGGACAGAACAGATCGCGGGCGCAGGCTATACTGCCCCCGGGGCGGCCGGGTACGGGCGGATGTCTTCGCTGGTGGCCCGCGAAGACCACCTGTTCGCACTCGGGTATGGCGGCCAGGCCTATCTCAAGGAAACCGCAGGCGGCCCATGGCGGTTCCTGTCGCTGGACTTTCCGCGCGCCGCGAATGACACGACCGTCTTTTACTCGGCCATGCGGACCGGGTCAGGGGGCTATCTTTTCGGCGGAGAGTTTGCGCCGCGGCCTGTCTTTTCCGATGCGCTTCTGGCGGCGAATGCCGCAGGCGATGCGACGCGGGTGGCCGAATTGCTGATCCGGGGGCGCCGAACAGGCCATGGCGTTCTGTGGGCGCTGGACGGCGCGGTCTGGCGTCCGCTGGACCTGCCGACCGGGGAACAGGTCTTCTTCCTGGACCGTCTGGGCGAACGGGTGCTGGTGGTTTGCGTGCGCGCGGCCTCTCTGCTGGACCCCGCCGGCGAAGAAATCGTAGCTGCCCCGATAGAACCCGATGCGCCGGTCAAGGGGCTCTTGCGCATGCGCGGCGGGGTGCAGGCACTGACGGGCGGGGTGCTGGTTCCGATGGACGGGACAGAGCCCGCGCCCGGCTGGGCCGAGCCGCTGCCCGCCCCCGACGAGGTGTTCTGTGCGGCGGGATCGGCAAGCGCAGCCTATGCCTTCGAGGATGCGCGGATACTTGTGAACGAGGGAAATGGCTGGCAGGTCGTGCCCTACGAGTTCATCGAGGGCTGATCCTCAGCCCAGCTTCGCGTCCAGGTATTCCCGCACCTTTGCCAGATCGAGATCGGCGATGCGCAGCCCCGCGGCGCCGGGTTGCAGCATGCGCAGGACGAACAACTCGCCCGGTTCGGGATATTCGGCGAACAGTTCCTCGGCGATGCGCAGGCCGTCTGCACCCGCCACGCGCAGCCCGTCCAGATGCGCCTCCAGCCGCTCGATCAGGCGGGACAGGCGCAGGGCGTCCATTTCCTCGTTTTCCTCCGGGTGCAGCATGTGCCGGTCATAGATCGTCCACAGGAACGCGGCCTGTTCGGCATGCTGGCGAACGATGTGCTCCAGGACCGGGGCGGGCATCAGTTCAGGTTGACCGAGCCGCCGCGGATGCGGTTGGTGGCCGAGGCATGGCTGGTCAGATAGCTGCCGCGGATCGTGATCCTGCCATCTGCCAGCATCACGATGGATGCCTTGCCCACCCGCAATTCCAGTCGTTCCGTTGCCGTCACCCGCACCGTCTCGCCGTCGCGGATCACCAGGGGGGGGCGGTCCTGGCGGGGCGGTTCGACCAGCTTGCCGATAATCAGCGGGCGGTCGCGGCGGCCGTCCTCGAAAAGCAGCGCCACCTCGGCGCCCACATCCGCGGCGCTCAGCGCGGTCAGCGAGCGGGCGGGGATCGCGTGATCCTGAGCATTGCCCACGAAAACGACCAGCGGCGCCCCCGCCTCGAAGCCGAGGATGACGCCAAGCGCCACGCCGTCGATCTGGTCGGTGCGGGTCATGCGGCCGCTGTCCCCCGTGCAGAGCCCCCTCGGGAACAGTCTTTCACAGAAGCCCCGCTGCGCCAAGCGGCGCGGTGGGGCCACGGGGCCGGGCGGGGGCTATTTCTCGACCGGCAGCTTGGCGTTCAGCCATTCTAGGAAGCTGCCCATGTTGTAGATCTTGTCATAGCCCAGCTTCTTCATCACCCGCGCCGCCGCCAGCGACCGCGCGCCGGTGTCGCAATAGATCGCAAAGGTTCTGGCCGGGTCGAGCGCGGGGTCGAAATGCGGGCTTTTCCGGTCGGCCTTGTGGCGGAGCATGTGCATCGGTACCTCGATCGCGCCCTTGCACTTGCCGAAACGGGCGATCTCGTGCGGTTCGCGCACGTCGATCAGGGTGATCTCGCCCTTCTCGGCCAGCGGCGCGGCGTCGCGGGCGCGAATCTCGTCGATATTGGGGTAGAGCCGGAGCATCAGATCGACGACCTTGAACATTGGCGCACACTCCTCTTGCCGGGGGTCGGGCGGACTATAGGCCCCCGCGCCGGATTGTTAAGCGGCAATCGGCAGTCGGGCCGGGATGGTGGCGGATGTTCGCCGGATGTTCCCTTTTTCCCGTTGGGAATCCGCCGCGCATCCTCTATGTGTTGTCGCGTCATCCCCGGGGGCAGTCATGGCCGATCTGAAACGCATCGAGGTGCGCGGCGCGCGCGAGCACAATCTCAGGAATATCGACGTCGACATTCCCCGCGACGCGCTGGTGGTCATCACCGGGCTGTCGGGCTCGGGCAAGTCCAGCCTTGCCTTCGACACGATTTATGCCGAGGGCCAGCGGCGCTATGTCGAAAGCCTGTCGGCCTATGCGCGGCAGTTCCTCGACATGATGGAAAAGCCCGATGTGGACCATATCAGCGGGTTGAGCCCCGCGATTTCCATCGAGCAGAAGACCACCTCGAAGAACCCGCGCTCGACGGTCGGCACCGTTACCGAAATCTACGATTACCTGCGGCTGCTGTTCGCCCGAGCGGGCACGCCCTATTCGCCCGCCACCGGCCTGCCGATCGAGGCGCAGCAGGTGCAGGACATGGTCGACCGCATCGTGGCGATGGAGGAGGGCACCCGCGCCTATCTGCTGGCCCCCGTCGTGCGCGACCGAAAGGGGGAATACCGCAAGGAATTCATCGAGCTGCGCAAGCAGGGCTTCCAGCGGGTCAAGGTCAACGGCACCTTCCACGAACTGGACGATCCGCCCACGCTCGACAAGAAGTTCCGCCATGACATCGACGTGGTGGTGGACCGGATCGTGGTGAAACCGGGACTTGAGACGCGGCTGGCCGACAGTCTGCGCACGGCGCTGGATCTGGCCGACGGGATCGCGGTGCTGGAAACCGCGCCAACCGAGGGCGAGCCCGAGCGGATCACATTCTCCGAGAAATTCGCCTGTCCCGTCTCGGGCTTCACCATCCCCGAGATCGAGCCGCGGCTGTTTTCCTTCAACGCCCCCTATGGCGCCTGTCCCGATTGCGACGGGCTGGGGGTTGAGCTGTTCTTTGACGAACGCCTCGTGGTGCCCGATGCCGCGCTGACCGTCTGGGACGGGGCCATCGCGCCCTGGCGCAAGGGCAAGTCGCCCTATTTCCGCCAGACCATCGAAGCCATTGCGCGCCACTACGGTTTCGACAAGGACACGCCCTGGAAACACCTGCCCGAGCCGGTCAAGGCGGTGTTTCTGCATGGTTCGGGCGAGGAGGAAATCCCGTTCCGCTATGACGAGGGCGGGCGAATCTATCAGGTGACGCGGCCCTTCGAGGGCGTGATCCCCAACATGGAACGGCGCTACCGCGAGACCGACAGCGCCTGGATCCGCGAGGAGTTCGAGCGCTATCAGAACAACCGTTCCTGCCATACCTGCGGCGGGCACCGGCTGAAGCCCGAGGCGCTGGCGATCCGGATCGGCGGGCTGCATGTCGGCGAAGTGGTGCAGATGTCGATCCGCGAGGCGCTGGCCTGGGTCGAGCGTGTGCCCGACAGCCTGAGCCGGCAGAAGAACGAGATCGCCCGCGCGATCCTCAAGGAAATCCGCGAGCGGCTGGGGTTCCTGAACAATGTGGGCCTCGATTACCTGACGCTGTCGCGCAATGCGGGCACGCTGTCGGGCGGCGAAAGCCAGCGCATCCGGCTGGCTAGCCAGATCGGATCGGGGCTGACGGGGGTGCTTTATGTGCTGGACGAGCCGTCCATCGGGCTGCACCAGCGCGACAACGGGCGGCTTCTGACCACGCTCAAGAACCTGCGCGACCAGGGCAATTCGGTGCTGGTGGTCGAACATGACGAGGAGGCGATCCGCGAGGCCGATTTCGTGCTCGACCTCGGTCCCGGTGCGGGCGTGCATGGTGGCATGATCGTGTCGCAGGGCACCCCGGCCGAGATCATGGCCGATCCGGCCTCGGTCACGGGGCAATACCTGTCGGGCGCGCGCGAGATCGCGGTGCCCGCCACCCGGCGGCAGGGCAACGGCAAGAAGATCACCGTGGTCAAGGCGACCGGCAACAACCTGCGCGAGGTGACGGTGGATTTCCCCCTGGGCATGTTCGTCTGCGTGACCGGCGTGTCTGGCGGGGGCAAGTCGACGCTGACCATCGAGACGCTGTTCAAGACGGCCAGCATGCGGCTGAACGGCGCCCGCCAGACGCCCGCCCCCTGCGAGACGATCAAGGGGCTGGAACATCTGGACAAGGTGATCGACATCGACCAGCGGCCCATCGGCCGCACGCCGCGGTCAAATCCCGCGACCTATACCGGCGCCTTCACGCCGATCCGCGACTGGTTCGCGGGCCTGCCCGAGGCCAAGGCGCGCGGCTACAAGCCGGGGCGGTTCAGCTTCAACGTCAAGGGCGGGCGCTGCGAGGCCTGTCAGGGCGATGGCGTCATCAAGATCGAGATGCACTTCCTGCCCGATGTCTATGTGACCTGCGAAACCTGCCATGGCGCCCGCTACAATCGCGAAACCCTCGAAATCCGCTTCAAGGGCAAGAGTATAGCCGACGTTCTTGATATGACGGTGGAGGATGCGCAGGCGTTCTTCAAGGCCGTGCCCGCGATCCGCGAAAAGATGGATGCGCTGGTCCGGGTGGGGCTGGGCTATATCAAGGTGGGCCAGCAGGCCACGACCCTTTCGGGCGGCGAGGCGCAGCGGGTCAAGCTGTCCAAGGAACTGTCCAAGCGGGCGACGGGCAGGACGCTCTATATCCTGGACGAACCGACCACGGGGCTGCATTTCGAGGATGTGCGCAAATTGCTGGAAGTGCTGCACGAACTGGTCGAACAGGGCAATTCGGTCGTGGTGATCGAGCATAATCTGGATGTCATCAAGACCGCTGACTGGATCATCGACATCGGCCCAGAGGGCGGCGATGGCGGCGGGCGGATCGTGGCCGAGGGCACGCCCGAACAGGTGGCCGAGGTGGCGGCCAGCCATACCGGGCATTACCTCAAGGACATGCTGAAACCCCGCAATCTGGCCGCGGAATAGCGCGATGGTCCGGGGCCGGATCGGGGTGGCGCTGGGCTCGGGCGGGGCGCGGGGCTGGTGCCATATCGGCGTGCTGCGCGGACTGGATGCGCTGGGGCTGGCGCCCGATGTCGTTGCGGGTTGTTCGATGGGGGCGCTGGTGGGCGCGGCCTATGCGGCGGGTCGGCTCGACGCGCTGGAGGAATGGACGCGCGGCATGACGCGCACCCGGCTGGTGAGCATGCTCGATGTCAGCCTGATCAGCGGCGGGCTGGTCGAAGGGCGCCAGATTGCCCGCGTGCTGAAGGATCTGGGCCTGCCCGAACGGATCGAGGATCTGGACCGCCCCTTTGCCGCGATTGCCACCGACATGGAAACGGGGCGCGAGATCTGGCTGACAGAGGGCGATCTGGGGGCGGCGGTGCGCGCCTCGGCCGCCCTGCCGGGGGTCATCAGCCCCTATCACCACGAGGGGCGTTGGCTGCTGGACGGGGGCCTGACAAATCCGGTTCCGGTCTCGGCCGCCCGCGCGCTGGGGGCCGAGATCATCATCGCGGTCAATCCCAATGGCAAGCGGTTCGGCCAGATCTGGCAGGCCGCGCCGCCCGAGGATGGCCCCTGGTCGGCGATTGCCGAGGCGCTGCCCGAGGGGATGCGCAAGCAACTGTCCTGGCTGATGCCCGACGATCCGGGGCCGCGGCCGCCGAACTATGTCGATGTCGTCTCGACCGCGATCGACGTGATGACCGAGCAGATCCGGCGCAGCCGTCTGGCGGGCGAACCGCCGCATGCGCTGTTGAGCGCGCATCTGGCGCATGTCTCGGTGCTGGACCTGCACCGCGCCCCCGAAGCGATCGAGGAAGGCCGCCGCCTGGTCGAGCGCCATGCCGACATGCTGGGCGAGTTGCGGCAAGGGTAACGATCCCGGGCCGCGACGACCCGGGCGCGTGTGGTCACGGAAAAACAGCTTCGCCCGGACCAAAGGCGGGGCTTCGGTCCGGGCGGGCAATCAATCTGACAGGGCCGTGCCAGACGGCCCTGATCCCGGCCTCAGCCTTTCGGGCAGGTGTTCACGCCGATCAGGTTGTAGAGCGGGCAGGTGGACATCAGCCCGGTCGCCAGCGGCACGATGCCGATCAGCCAGAGGATGCTGGCATCGGGACGAACGAAATACATGGCGATCAGCGCAAGGCCGGCCACGATGCGGGCGATACGGTCGATGCCGCCGACATTCTTCTTGAGCATGGGTCTTCTCCGATGGTGTGGAATGGGTCTTCGCCCGAATCCCCCGGGCGTTGTCTTCCCACCATGGCGCAACCGCCCGGCCGGGTCTGTGACTGTGTCACCCGGCCCCGTCGGTTGCCGCGACCCGGGCCAGGGCCTCGGCATCCTCGATCGTCACCAGCCCGCGATCAAGCCGCACCATCCCGCCCCGGGCCAGCACGTCAAGCCTGCGCGAGACGACCTCGCGCGCGGTGCCGATGCGGGTGGCCAGTTCCTGATGGGTGGCGCGCACGGCACCGTCTTCGGCCGAGGCCAGCAATTCGGCCGCCAGGCGGCTTTCGACACGCTGAAAGGCGACCCGTTCCAGAAGCGCCATGATCGCCTGAAGCCGGGTCGCGAAGGCGCCGAAGACGAAGCGGCGGAAGACCGGCGAGCTGTCCATCAGCGACAGAAAGCTTTCGCGCGGGATCAGCACCGCCTCGCAATCGGTGACGGTGATCGCCTCGCCGGTGTAATCCTCGCCGCCCAGAAGGCCGAGGGTGGATTGAACGCAGGATTGGCCCGGTTCGATGGCGTAAAGCAGGATCTCGCGGCCGGTCGGGCCAACCAGATACACCTCGACCCGGCCGCCCAGAAGGATGGTAAAGCCGCGCGCCGCCTCGCCGGGGCAGAACAGCACCTTGCCCTTGGGCAGGCGCAGCACGGGCAGGTTTTCAAGCCGGGCGGCGGTGCCCGGCTCGATCCCCTCCAGCCCCTCGGCGCGCGAAAGCCAGCTCATGCCCGGCCGCGTTTCTCGAAGCGGGGCAGCATGGCCGAGAAATCCATGCCGCGGCCGTCCTCCTGTTCGACGAAGGCGGCGTAAAGCTCGGCCGCGCGCTGGCCCATGGGCGTGTCGGCATCGGCGGCCTCGGCGGCCTGCTGGGCAAGGCGCAGATCCTTGAGCATCAGTTCGGCGGCGAAACCGGGCTTGTAGTCGTTGTCGGCGGGGCTTTTCGGGCCGATGCCGGGGGCGGGGCAATAGGCGTTCATGGTCCAACTGTAGCCCGACGAGGTCGAGACCACATCGAACATCTTGCCGCGATCCAGCCCCAGCTTGTCGGCCAGCGCGAATGCTTCGCAGGTGGCGATCATGGTGACGCCGAGGATCATGTTGTTGCAGATCTTGGCCGCCTGGCCCGCACCCAAGGCGCCGCAATGCACCGCCTTCTGCCCCATCACGTCGAAAAGCGGGCGGACCTTGTCGAAGGCCGCTTCGCTGCCGCCCGCCATGAAGGTCAGCGTTCCGGCCGCGGCCCCGCCCACACCGCCCGAAACGGGCGCGTCCACCGCCATCTTGCCTGCGGCCTCGGCCTCGGCGGCGACGGCGCGGGCGCTTTCGACATCGACGGTCGAGCAATCCAGCAGCACTGCGCCTGCCTCCATCACGGCCAGCACCTCGGCGGCCACGGCGCGCAGGATGGCGCCGTTGGGCAACATGGTGATGACCACATCCTGCCCGCGCGCGGCCTCGGCGGCGCTGGCGGCCGGGGTGACGCCTTCGGGGCAGGGGGCGGCAAGGTCGAAGCCCGTCACCTGATGGCCCGCCTTTGCAAGGTTCGCCGCCATCGGCGCGCCCATATTGCCCAGTCCGATGAAGCCCACCTTCATGTTCTGTCCTCCTCCAGGTTCAATTCGTCCGGCCCCAGCGGTGCCAGCATCGCCGCCACATCGGCCGCGGGGACCGAGTTCAGGTCGGCATGGCGCCAGTTCGGGTTTCTGTCCTTGTCGATGATTGCCGCGCGGATGCCTTCCAGGAAATCCGCATGTTCCGGCGCGCGATGGGTAAAGCGGTATTCCAGCGCCAGCGCCTCGCGAATGTCGTCGCAGCCCGCAAGGCGGTGCTGCATCTCGATGGTGCAGGCGACCGAAAGCGGGCTGCCCCGGCCAAGGCGGGCCAGCGTGTCGGCGGCAAACTCCGACCCGTCGGCTTGCAGCGCGGCGACGATCCCGGGCAGATCCGGCGCGGCGAACAGCCGGTCCACCAGCGGCTGAAGTCCGGGCAGATCGCCCGGCGGCGGGGGCAGCGCGGCGGCAAGGATGGCGTCGGGATTGCCGGTGGCGACAAGCTGGGCGATCAGGTCGGGCCAGTCGGCTTCGGCCACGAAATGATCGGCAAAGCCCGCAAGGATCGCGTCGGCCGGTCCCATCCGGCGGCCCGTTGCGCCCAGATAGGCCCCCAGCCGCCCCGGCGCGCTGGCCAGCAGCAGCGAACCACCCACATCGGGCACCAGACCGATGCCGCATTCGGGCATGGCGATCTGGCTGGTCTCGCCCACGATGCGGTGGCTGCCGTGACAGCCCACGCCGACGCCGCCGCCCATGGTGAAGCCCTGCATCAGGCTGACCACGGGTTTCGGGTAGCCCGAGACCTTGGCGTTCATCCGGTATTCGTCGCGCCAGAATTTCTGGCCATAGGCGTAGTCGCCCTGCCGGCCGGTTTCATACATCACCGCGATGTCGCCGCCTGCGCAGAACGCCTTGTCGCCCTCGGCGTCGATCACGACCAGCGCCACGGCATCCTCGTGCCGCCAGGCGTCCAGCGCCTTTTCGATCTCAAGGCACATCGGATAGGTCAGCGCATTCAGCGCCTTGGGGCGGGTCAGCGTGATGCGGCCCGCGCGGCCCTCCTGCCGGATCGCGATCTCGCTCATCCGCGGGCCTCGATCATCTGGCGGGCGACGATCAGGCGCATGATCTCGTTGGTGCCTTCGAGGATCTGGTGAACGCGCAGGTCGCGGACGATCTTCTCGATGCCGTAATCGGCCAGATAGCCGTAGCCGCCATGCAGTTGCAGGCATTGATCCGCCACGCGGCTGCCCGCTTCGGT
This sequence comes from Rhodovulum strictum, assembly GCF_009649175.1. Lineage (GTDB taxonomy): Bacteria > Pseudomonadota > Alphaproteobacteria > Rhodobacterales > Rhodobacteraceae > Rhodovulum > Rhodovulum strictum. The sequence goes on from NZ_WJPO01000011.1 coordinate 40,774, forward strand.
GACGAATTTCTTGGCCATGGCGCAGAATTTCGTGGCATCGGGCGCGCCCTGGTCAAGTTTCCATGCCGCCTGGCGCAGGAAGATGCGCGCGGCCTGCAACTCGATCTCGGCATCGGCCAGCCGGAATTGCAGCGCCTGGAACCGGTCGATGGTCTGCCCGAACGCCTTGCGCTCGCCCATATAGGCAAGCGTGGCGTCAAGGGCGGCCTGTGCGGCGCCCAGCGAACAGGCGGCGATGTTCAGCCGCCCGCCATCGAGCCCCATCATCGCGTAGCGGAACCCCTTGCCCTCCTCGCCCAGAAGGTTCGCGGCCGGGATCGCGCAGGCGTCAAGCTGCACCTGCCGTGTGGGTTGCGCGCGCCAGCCCATCTTGTCCTCGAGCCCGCCAAAGGACAGCCCCGGGGTGCCATCCTCGACATAGAAGGCGGAAATCCCCCGGGGCCCGTCCTCGCCCGTGCGGGCCATCACGATATAGCCATCCGAATAGCCGCCGCCCGAGATGAACGCCTTGGTGCCGGTCAGACTGAAGCCCTCGTTCGTGCGTTCGGCGCGGGTCTTGAGCGCGGCGGCGTCCGAGCCGGAACCGGGTTCGGTCAGGCAGTAGGACAGCACCTTTTCCATGGCAAGCGCCGGGGGCAGAATGCGGGCCTTCTGCTCGGCGCTGCCGAAGCTGTCGATCATCCGGGCGCACATGTTGTGGATCGACAGAAACGCCGCGACCGAGGGGCAGGCCATGCTCAGCGCCTCGAAGACCAGCGTCGCGTCCAGCCGCGTCAGCCCGGCGCCGCCCGACCCTTCGGAGACGTAAAGCCCGCCGAAGCCCAGTGCGCCCAGCTTGGGCCACAGATCGCGGGGGATCGTGCCCTCCTGCTCCCATGCGCGGGCATGGGGGGCGATTTCCTCGGCGCCGAAGGCGCGGGCCATGTCGAAGATCGCGACCTGCTCCTCGCTCAATGCGAATTCCATTGTTCCTCCCCGGAATTATTGAACGCGCGTTCATTTGACAGGCTGCCCGGCGCGAATGCAAGGGGGCCGGGCGTCACAGATCGGCGTTGTATTCCTCGATCAGGGCGCGGACAACGGCGGCCATCGCCTGATCTGCGGTCTTGCCCTCGGCCAGCGCGGCGGCATGGACCCGGCGCTGCCGGTCGGCCGAGGTGCCATCGGCGATCACGTCGCGCGCGGCCTGCACCTCGGCCCAGCAGCCCAGCGCTGCGGCATCGGGTTCGACCAGCGCGATCAGTTCGTCCAGCAGGTCGGGGAAGGGGACAAGTTCCTTGCGGCCGAAATCGATCAGCCCCTCGGTCACGCCATAGCGTTGCGCGCGCCAGCGGTTTTCGCCCACCAGGAACCGTTCATAGACCCGCCAGCGCTGGTTCTTTCCGGCCAGCCGCCACAGCATCCGGGCGATGCACTGGGTCAGCGCGGCGATGGACAGCGCATGTTCCAGCCGGGGCGAGACATCGCAGATCCGGGTTTCCAGCGTCGGGAACCGGGCCGAGGGGCGCAGATCCCACCAGATTTTCGTGGCGTCCTCGATCAGGCCCAGCCTGACCAGCGCGCCGACCGAGCGTTCGTAATCCGACCAGCTTTCGAACCGCGGCGGCAGGCCGGTGCGGGGCAGGTTGTCGAACACCGTCAGCCGGTACGAGGCCAGCCCCGTATTCACCCCCTTCCAGAACGGCGAGGAGGCCGACATCGCCAGAAGATGCGGCAGGAAATAGGACATCTGCGCCATCAGGTCGATCCGCTGGTCGGGATCGGGGATGCCGACATGGACATGCATCCCGCAGATCAGCATCCGCCGCGCCACGCCCGCCAGCGCGCGTTCCAGATCGTTGTAGCGCTGCTTGTCGGTGTGGTGCTGTTCCTGCCAGTCGGCGATGGGGTGGCAGGACACGGCGATGGGGGCCAGACCATGGGCGGCGGCCTGTTTCGCGACGGTGGCGCGCAACCGGCGCAGGTCTTCGCGCGCCTCGGGCACGGTGCGGCAGACGCGGGTGCCGACCTCGATCTGGCATTGCAGGAATTCGGGCGTCACCTGGCCGCCCAGCTCGGCGGCGCAGGACTCCATCAATGCCTTGGGTGCCTCGACAAGGGCGCAGGTCGCGGTATCGACGAGCAGGTATTCCTCTTCGATGCCGATGCTGAAATCGGGGGAGGTGACGGTCATCGAGCGGCCCTTCGGCGATGGCATGCCTGCGCATTGTCAGCAGGAAACATCCGGGGCGGCAAGCATTTCGCGTGGAGCAGGGGAAAAGGGCCGAAGCGATTCGTGAAGAACAACCAAGGGGCGACATCAGTCGGGGTGACATGCGGCTGCCGCGAAAGTTGCCGTGGCGTCAGCAGGAAACATGCGCGCGTCAGGGTCGAAAAGCGACATCCCCCGTCGGTTCCTTGTTTGAGATGACAGAGTATCGTCGTATTTCTGTCGTGATTGGAAGTGGCTCGCGAGGGGCGGTGCTGCGTTTATTTGAGGGGGAAGGCATGAACCTATTGAAGACGACAGCGGCAGCGGCCGTCGCTGCGGTGGTGATGGCGGGGGCGGCGTCGGCGGCGACGTGTTCTTTCGGCAATGTGAGTTACACGGTCAACCAGGGCAGTCCGGACGCGGTTCTGGACAAGTTCTGCGCGTCGGGCAATGACACCAACACCATTACCGACAGCTACACCCTGTTCAGCATGGCCGGCTGGACCCTTGGCGACAAGACCGACGATGCGACCGCCGGCGACGGGAATGTGTCCTTCGCACTTTTCGAACTCGACGATGACAATGACGACGGTGTTCTGAACTGGGAACTGCTGAACCCGTTTGGCTATCAGTACGTCGCTCTGACGCTGAAGCAGGCAAACTCCTTCGCCGCGTTCCTGCTCGACACGACCAAGCCGCTGGTCGGTACATGGAGCACCTCGGGTCCCGGCAATTCCAAGGACGGCCTCTCGCACGGCTCGGCGTATTACAACGGCGAACCGAACCTGGTTCCGCTGCCCGCCGCGGGCTGGTTGCTGCTCGCGGGCATCGGCGGTTTGGCCGCGCTGCGCCGCAAAAAGGCCTGACACGCCCGCGCCACAGCGCACCTGACAAAAAAGGGCGGCCCCCAAGGCCGCCCTTTCTCGTTTCAGTCCATCTGCTTGAAGTGGAACTCCCCGCCTTCCTTCAGGCCGGACGGCCAGCGCGAGGTGACGGTTTTCGTGCGAGTGTAGAAGCGGAAGGCGTCGGGGCCGTGCTGGTTCAGGTCGCCGAAGCCCGATTTCTTCCAGCCGCCAAAGGTGTGATAGGCCAGCGGCACCGGGATCGGCACGTTGATGCCGACCATGCCCACATTCACCCGGTTGGCAAAATCGCGCGCGGTGTCGCCGTCGCGGGTGAAGATCGCGGTGCCGTTGCCATATTCGTGGTCCATGGCATAGCCCAGCGCCTCTTCGTAGGTTTTCGTGCGCACGGTGGACAGCACGGGGCCGAAGATCTCGGTCTTGTAGATGTCCATGTCGCGGGTCACGCGGTCGAACAGCGTGGGGCCGACGAAATATCCGTTTTCATAGCCTTGCAGGGCGAAGTTGCGGCCGTCTACGACGATTTCGGCGCCCTGGGCCACGCCCGAATCGATCAGTCCCAGCACGCGGGCCTTGGCCTCGGCGGTCACGAGCGGGCCGTAATCGACGTCATTGCCCGCGGTATAGGGGCCGACCTTCAGCTTTTCGATGCGGGGGACGAGTTTCTCGATCAGGCGGTCGGCGGTTTCCTCACCAACCGGCAGCGCGACCGAGATCGCCATGCAGCGTTCGCCCGCCGCGCCATAGCCCGCCCCCACCAGCGCATCCGCCGCCTGGTCCATGTCGGCATCGGGCATGATGATCATGTGGTTCTTGGCGCCGCCGAAACATTGCACCCGCTTGCCGTTGGAACAGCCGCGGCCATAGATGTACTCGGCGATGGGGGTCGAACCGACGAAGCCGATGGCCTGGATCAACGGGTTGTCGAGGATCGCGTCGACCGCCTCCTTGTCGCCGTTGACGACCTGCAAGAGGCCATCGGGCAGCCCCGCCTCCTGCAACAGTTCGGCCAGCATCAGCGGCACGGACGGATCGCGTTCCGAGGGCTTGAGGATGAAGGCGTTGCCGCAGGCCAGTGCGGGGCCCATCTTCCACAGCGGGATCATGGCGGGGAAGTTGAACGGCGTGATGCCCGCGACGACGCCCAGCGGCTGGCGCATCGAATACATGTCGATGCCGGGGCCGGCGCTGTCGGTGAAATCGCCCTTCAGCATCTGCGGCGCCCCGATGCAGAACTCGATCACCTCAAGCCCGCGCTGCACGTCGCCTTTCGCGTCGGGAATGGTCTTGCCATGCTCCGAGGACAGAACCTCGGCCAGCTTGTCCATGTCGCGGTGGATCAGGCGGACGAATTCCATCATCACCCGGCCGCGTTTCTGCGGGTTGGTCGCGCCCCACGCGGGCTGGGCGGCGGCGGCGGCGGCGATGGCGGCATCCATCTCGGCCTTGGAGGCCAGCGGCACGCGCGCCTGCACCTCGCCCAGCGCGGGGTTGTAGACATCGGCGAAACGGCCCGAGGTCCCCTTGACCTGCTGGCCGTTCACGAAATGGGTCAGTTCCTTCATGGCAATCCTCCCGGGAATCCTGTGTGCGCGCAGGATAGTCTTGCAGAATTCCCCGGAAAAGCGGCAGTTTGCCAAAGGTGTTTTGCGAAAATGCAAGGACATGGGCATGAACTGGGACGACATGCGGCTGTTTCTGGCTGTGGCGCGGGCCGAAAGCCTGACCGGGGCGGGCAAGGTGCTGAAGCTGGACCCCGCAACGCTGGGCCGTCGCATCGCCCGGCTGGAAGAGACGCTGGGCGCGGCGCTCTTTGCCCGCTCGCCGCGCGGCTACGGGCTGACCGAGGCGGGCGAACGGCTGATGGACCGCGCGATGCAGGCCGAACAGGCGCTGACCGAGGGGGCCGAGGAATTGCGCGGGCAGGGCGGGCAACTGACCGGCTCGGTCCGGATCGGGGCGCCGGACGGGGTGGCGAATTTCCTGCTGCCGCAGGTGACGGCGGCGATCTGCGATGCCAATCCGGGGCTGGAGGTGCAGATCGTGGCGCTGCCGCGGGTGTTCAACCTGTCGCGCCGCGAGGCCGACATGGCAATCGCCGTCAGCCCGCCCGAGACCGGGCGGCTGACCGTGCAGCGGGTCACCGATTACCGGCTGCACCTGGTCGCCCATCGCGACTATCTGGCCCGGCATCCGCCGATCCGCGGGCTGGCCGATCTGACGGGGCACCGGATCGTGGGGTATATCCCTGACATGATCTTTGACAGCGAACTGGATTACCTGTCCGAGATCGGGGTCGAGCGGGTGCCGCTGGCCTCGAACTCGGTCGCGGTGCAGCTGAACTGGCTGCGGGCGGGGGCGGGGCTGGGGATCGTGCATGATTTCGCGATTCCCGCGGCGCCGGGGCTGGTCAGGGTGCTGCCCGATCAGGTGTCGCTGAAGCGCAGCTTCTATCTGATCCGCCATGGCGGCGACCGCAAGCTGGCCCGGCTGAACCGCTTCGCTTCCCTGCTGTTCGACGGGCTTCGCGCAGAAGTTGCCCGGCTTGAGGCACGGATCGCTTGACAGATTGTCGCAGTCGGGGCGACGCTGAACCCCGGTCCCGTTCGGGGCGCTATGGGGAGAGGCGCGATGCAAGTCCATCAGATCCTGAAATCCAAGCTGGTGCCGGGTGTGGCGACGGTGATGCCGGACACCACGGTTGCCCAGGCCGCGGCGGAACTGGCCGCAAGGCGGATCGGCTCGCTGGTGGTCAGCGACGCTTCCGGCACGCTGGAAGGCATCCTGTCCGAACGCGATATCGTGCGCGAGGTCGGTCGGCGGGGATCCGAAGTGCTCGGGCAGCCCGTCGCGGCAATCATGACCCGCACGATCCAGACCTGCACGCTTGAGGATACGGCCCATCAGGTCCTGGCGCGCATGACCGAGGGACGGTTCCGCCACATGCCGGTGATGGACAAGGGGCGGATGGTGGCGCTGATCTCGATCGGCGATGTGGTCAAGGCGCGGCTGTCCGAACTGTCGATGGAGAAGGACGCGCTGGAAGGCATGATCATGGGGTTCTGAGTGGCGCTGCGTCGTGCAGGGGGCGCGGTCGATGCTGCACTTGCAAAAGGCGCGGCAATATAGTTGCGTGCGGGGAAAGACTGGCAGAAAGGGGCCCCCATGCGCATTGGCCTGTATCCCGGCACATTCGATCCGCTGACGCTTGGCCATATCGATATCATCACGCGGGCCTGCGCGCTGGTCGACCGGCTGGTGATCGGCGTGGCGATCAACCGCGACAAGGGTCCGCTGTTCCCGCTGGAGGATCGCGTGGCGATGATCGAGGCGGAATGCGCGGCGCTGGGCGCGCGGACCGGCACCGAGATCGTGGCGCATCCGTTCGAGAACCTGCTGATCGATTGCGCGCGCGACGTGGGCGCCACGATGATCGTGCGCGGCCTGCGTGCGGTCGCGGATTTCGAGTATGAATTCCAGATGGTCGGCATGAACCGCGCGCTCGATTCCTCGATCGAGACGGTGTTCCTGATGGCGGATGCGCGGCGTCAGGCGATTGCCTCGCGGCTGGTCAAGGAAATCGCGCGGCTGGGGGGCGATGTGTCGTCCTTCGTCACGCCGGCGGTGCGCGACCGGCTGGTGGCGCGCTTCGCCTGAACCGGACCCGATCCAGCGGAGCGCCTGCGGCGCAAGACATTTTCTGGGCGGCCCGTTCCGGACCGCGCGTTGGGTATTTGAACCAAGAAGAAGCAGAGGACGCGCCCGGTGGCCCTGTGACTGTCAACGCCAGAAGGCCAGGGCGTCGATCAGGTCCACGAACTTGCGGGCGAGAAACAGGGTATTGGCAGAGCCGGTCAGCACCTGGTCTGCCGCTGCGGCAAGGGCGACCAGAACGAGCAGCACGATCGCGACGCGATTGCTCATGCGGCGGGGCCGGGGTGGCGGCGGGCTGGGGTGGAGCGGGTCATGGCGTGCTCTGGTCGGCGGGGGGGTGCGCGGTCTTCGGGCAGTAGGTCAAGCATAGGCGGTAAGCCCTTGACTGGAAAGGGGGCGCATTCGGTTGCACCTTGAGATAAAATTGACCCAAGTCCCGCTGCACCGATTCGGTCCCGGGGGGTGGACTGGGGCGAGGCAGAACGGCCGGGGAACAGGCAGAGATGAGCGAGATCACCGAGTTCGAGCGGCGGATTACCGCGGCTTTGGAAAGGATCGGGGCGGGGCTGGAAAGGCTGGAGCGGATCGACCCCGACCGGCCCGATCCCGCCGAGCTTGAGGGCCTGCGCGAGGCGCTGGAAATCGAGCGCAGCACCAATGCCCAGTTGAACGATCGCGTGAAGGCGATCCGCGAGCGGCAGGAGACCCAGGTTGCACGGCTGGATCGGCGTGCGCATGAGATGACCGAGCGCGCCGAGGCGCTGGAGGCAGAGGTCGAGCGGCTGCGCGCGGTCAATGCGCGGTTGCGCGAGACGAGCGCGGCATTGCGCGCGGCCAATGCCGAGGGACTGGGCGATCCCGTGGCAATCGACGCGGCGATGATGGCCGAGCTTGCCGCGCTGGAGGCGTTGCGCGCGGGCGACCGGGCCGAGCTGGAGGCGATCATCGCCGATCTGCGGCCGCTGGCCGAAGGAGGGGCCCATGCCTAATGTCGAGATCATCATCGGCGGGCGCAGCTTCGAGGTGGCCTGCCAGTCCGGCGAGGAGCCATTCCTTCAGGCTGCGGCGCGCGCGCTGGATGCCGAGGCGGCGGTGCTGGCGGCGCAGGGCGGGCATCTGCCCGAGTCGCGCATGCTGCTGATGGCTGGGCTGATGCTGGCGGACAAGACCGTGGGGCTGGAGGAACGGCTGCGCGGGATCGAGGCCAAGCTGGGCGAGGCACGCGCCAGGATCGGCGAACTGGAATCCCGCCCCGCGCCAGCGCCCGAGCGCATAGAGGTGCCGGTGATCCCGTCCATCGTGGTCGATACCTTCGCCGAACTGGCGGCGCGGGCGGAATCGCTGGCCGATACGGTCGAGGAAAAGGTGATGGGTGGCTGAGCCTGCTCAGCGCCGCAAGAGCCCCGACAGGATGCGCGCAAGCCAGTTTCGGGGCGGCGTGCCGGGCAGGCGGAAATGCGAAAGCCGCCCGCTTTCGAGATCCTCGACCAGCCCATCCATGGCGAAGGCGAGCGGGACGAGGACGCTGCGCGCAGGGCCGCTGGACGGGATCAGGCGCTGACCCGGGGCGTCGTGCAGGTCGAGCCGGGCGGTGCATCCGGCCAGTTTCAGCGCCAATGCGGGCGGTGCGCTTGCGGGCAGGCGGGCGATCAGGTCCGCCGCCTCGGCCGAGACCTCGGGGCGGCGGTCAAGTTCGATCATCGCGGCGATGGGGTCATGCAGCACCAGCGCCTGCACCCGGCGGCCGAAGCGGATGTGGGTTTCGCTGCGCACCTGACAGGCGAGTGGCCCGGCTAGGTAGCGCGCGACACGGTCCAGCGCCAGCCCATGCCCGGCCGGGCCATACCAGAGCCGCGCGCGCAGCATGGCCGTCTCAGGCGTTGGCGGCGCGGATCTTGTCGGCGGCTTCCTTTGAATAGGCCACGCCCTTGTCGTCGAAGAGCTTGTCGAGCTCGCCCGACAGCGTCATCTCGGTGACGATATCGCAGCCGCCGATGAACTCGCCCTTGACGTAAAGCTGGGGGATGGTCGGCCAGTCCGAGAAATCCTTGATGCCCTGGCGGATATCCTCGTCGGCGAGCACGTTGATATCGGCGAACTCGACCCCCATGAAGTTCAGCACGCCCGCTACGCGGCTGGAGAATCCGCATTGCGGCATCTCGCGGGTGCCCTTCATGAACAGGACGACGCTGTTGCCGTCGATGGTTTCCTTGATGCGCGTTTCTGCGTCGGACATGGGGTCACTCCGGAGCTTTGGTGGTGAGGGCAAGCGCGTGGAGCGCGCCCTTGGAGCCCTCCATCTGCTCTTTCAGGGCGGCATAGACGGCGCGCTGCTGCTGAACGCGGTTCTGGCCGCGGAAGCTTTCGTCGATCACCTCGGCGGCATAGTGGTTTCCGTCGCCGGCGATGTCGGTGATGGTGATCTGCGCATCGGGAAATTTCGCGCGGATCAGGGCTTCGATCTCTTCGGGCGCGATGGCCATTCGGGGCTCCGTCCTGTTCGTCGTGGTCAAGGTAAGCGCGTCGGCAAACCGCCGCAAGGGCCGCGTTGGGGCTTAGCCCAGTGCCTCGGCAAAGGCGCTGCGATAAAGGGCGGCAAGCTCTGCCAGTGGCGCAGAGGCGGCGCCGAAGCCGACCTTGTCGCCGCCGAACCGGCCCACGGTGGCCAGCGGCACGCCCGCCTTGCCGGCGGCCACCATCAGCGCCTCGGCGGCGTCGAAGGGGGCGACGATCAGGTAGCGGGCCTGATCCTCGCCGAACAGCGTGGGGGTGTCGGCGGCATCCAGATGCACGCCCACGCCGGCCGCCTCGGCCATCTCGAAGGCGGCGAGCGCGAGGCCGCCATCCGACAGGTCGGTGGCGGCGGCGATCAGGTGGCGGTTGGCGCGGATGAACTCGCCATGCGCGCGCTCTGCGGCAAGGTCAACGGGCGGCGCGTCGCCATCCTCGCGGTTGAACACCTCGTAGAGCAGGGCGGATTGGCCCAGATGGCCGGTCGTGTTGCCCAGCAGCAGCGCCAGATGGCCCTCTTGCGGGGTTCCGGCGATCACCTGGTCGATATGGTCGATCAGGCCGACCGCGCCGATGGTGGGGGTGGGCAGGATCGGGCTGCCATCGGTTTCGTTGTAAAGCGAGACATTGCCCGACACGATGGGCAGGTCGAGCGCGCGGCAGGCGGCACCGATGCCCTGGATCGCGCCGACGAACTGGCCCATGATCTCGGGCTTTTCGGGGTTGCCAAAGTTCAGGTTGTCGGTGGCGGCGAGCGGGCGCGCGCCGACTGCGCAAAGATTGCGGAAGGCTTCGGCCACGGCCTGCTTGCCGCCCTCGACCGGGTTGGCGCGGACATAGCGCGGCGTCACGTCCGAGGTGAAGGCCAGCGCCTTGTCGGTGCCATGCACGCGCACGATGCCTGCGCCAAGACCGGGGCGGCGGATCGTGTCCCCCATCACCTGGCTGTCATATTGTTCGTAGACCCAGTGCTTGGCGGCATGGTTCGGCGAGCCGATCAGTGCCTTGAGCGCGTCGATCGGGTCGATGCCCGGCACCTCGGCGAGCGGCGCGGGGGCGGGGGGCGGCACCCAGGGGCGGTCGTATTCGGGGGCCGAGGAGGAGAGTTTCGACAGCGGCAGGTCGGCCTTGCATTCACCCCGGTGCAGGATCAGGAAACGGTCCTCGGGGATCGTCTCGCCGACGATGGCGAAGTCGAGATCCCATTTCTCGAAGATCGCGCGGGCTTCGGCCTCCTTTTCGGGGCGCAGCACCATGAGCATGCGTTCCTGGCTTTCGGACAGCATCATCTCGTAGGCGGTCATGGCGGTTTCGCGCTGCGGCACGGCGTCGAGATCCAGCCGGATGCCAAGGCCGCCCTTGTCGCCCATCTCGACCGCCGAACAGGTCAGGCCCGCGGCGCCCATGTCCTGAATGGAAATGACGGCGCCCGAGGCCATCAGTTCAAGGCAGGCCTCCATCAGCCGTTTCTCGGTGAAGGGGTCGCCGACCTGTACCGTGGGGCGTTTTTCCTCGATCCCCTCGTCGAATTCGGCGCTGGCCATGGTGGCCCCGCCCACACCGTCGCGCCCCGTTTTCGCGCCCAGATAGACCACGGGCATGCCGACGCCCGAGGCGGCCGAATAGAAGATGCTGTCGGCATCGGCCAGCCCGGCGGCAAAGGCGTTCACAAGGCAGTTGCCGTTATAGGCGGGGTGGAAGCGGACCTCGCCGCCCACGGTCGGCACACCGAAGCAGTTGCCATAGCCGCCGATGCCCTCGACCACGCCATGCACCAGTTGCCGGGTCTTGGGGTGATCGACCTGCCCGAAGGACAGAGCGTTCATCGCCGCGATGGGGCGGGCGCCCATGGTAAAGACGTCGCGCAGGATGCCGCCCACGCCGGTCGCGGCGCCCTGATAGGGCTCGATGTAACTCGGGTGGTTGTGGCTTTCCATCTTGAAGACCACGGCCTGCCCGTCGCCGATGTCCACGACGCCCGCATTCTCGCCGGGGCCGCAGATCACCTGCGGACCCTCGGTATGCAGGGTGCGCAACCATTTCTTGGACGACTTGTAGGAGCAATGCTCGTTCCACATCGCCGAGAAGATGCCAAGCTCGGTAAAGCTGGGCGCGCGGTTCAGAATCCGCAGGATTTCCGCGTATTCCTCGGGCTTGAGCCCATGGGCCGCGATCAGCTCGTCGGTGATGGCCGGTTCCTGCATCGTCTTTCCCCACATGTCGCCTTTGGGCGGCTGTTTAAGCCAAGGCGCGGGGCGGGGAAAGGGGCCGCGGGGGTTTCAGCCGTCGATCCGCGCCCCGATCTCGGCCAATGCGCGCTGGTAGACGCCGGCCGCGTTCCATTGCTTGAGCACCTCGAAATTGTGGCTGCCCGGTTGATAGGATTCCCCCGGCCGCCAGCCCTTTTGCCGCAGGAAATTCGCGGTCGAGGCCAGCGCGTCGGCCATGTCGGTCAGGTCGATCCGCCCGTCGCCATTGCCGTCCTGGCCATAGGTCAGGGCATTTCCGGGCAGGAACTGGGTATGGCCCAGCTCGCCATGCATCGCGCCGATGGCGCCGGGCGACATCATCCCCCGGTCGATCATCCTGAGCGCCCCAATCAGGTGGGGGCGGAAGAAATCCGGCCTGCGGCAATCGAAGGCCAGCGTCGCGGTGGCGTTCAGCACGTTGGCATTGCCCATGAAGCGGCCAAAGGCGGTTTCCATCCCGTGAATTGCGATCAGTACCCCCGCGGGGACACCGTAGACCCGTTCGAGCGAAGCATAGAAGGCCGGGTTCTGCACCTTGCGGCTGCGGCCCTGCTGGGCGATCACGTCGCAGCCGCGCTTCTGGCAGAATTCGGGATAGCTGAGGCGGAAACTGCGCTGGTTGCGGTCGGCATTGATCGTGGCTTGGGCGTATTGCGTTGCCGCCAGCGCCGCGAGCCCGCGCTGGCCGATCCCGGCGCTGGCGGCTTCACGGGCGAAGTCGCGTTTCCAGGTCTCGAAACCGGCGGCGCCATCCCCGCAGGGCGTGGCAAGCGCCGGTCCGGCAAGGCAGAGCGCGGCAACGGTAAGGGCGAAGGCACGGATTCGCATGAGGTATCTCCTGTCGGTCGAGCATGACAATAGCGCCCGCCGCCCGGTGACCCAATGCCGGATTCGGACGATTTTGGACAGCGGCCCCAGGGCCGATGCCGCTACACTGACGTTCTGATGCTGCCCGGCAAATGTGCCCGATGTCCCCTGGGGCGCCTGGAAAGCGGGCATCCGGTGTCCGGAACAAAAAAAGGCCGAGCAAAAAGCTCGGCCCAAGTCCAACAGGGAGGTAAAGACGAAAGCGCTGCTTCCGCCTTCGTCACAGCAATTATGGACGCTCTGGCGCTGGTTCAAGGTAAAAAACGCGGCAGGGTTGCATGCCCGTCATGCGTGTGACAGATATCTCACAATCCTGACGTGTCTTTCTCGCGCTGGCGCTTTTCCGTGATCTGCTCTGTGATGAATTCGCGGAAGGCGGCGATCCGGCGCGAGGCGCGCAGTTCTTCGGGATAGGCCAGAAAGACCGGAACCTCGTTCGATTCGATTGCGGGCAGTACCCGGACAAGTTGCGGGTGATCCTCGGTGACATAGTCGGGCAGCACGCCTATCCCCAGACCGTTCAGAACCGCCTGAAGCACGCCGAAATAGTTGTTCACCGTCAGGGTCGAGCGGATCGGGTGGGCCAGCAATTCCTGCACCAGCCGCGCGCCCGCGCTGACCTGCGCGGTCGAGGTGTTCTGACAGATCAGCCGGTGGGTCGCGAGATCGTCGAGGCTGGCGGGCGTGCCGTGTTCATCGAGATAGGATTGCACCGAATAAAGCTGCATCCGCACGCTCATCAGGCGCAGGCGGATCAGGTCGGCCTGGCTGGGTTCCTTCATGCGGATGGCAACGTCGGCCTCGCGCATTGGCAGATCGAGCACCTGTTCGGACAGCATCAGGTCGATGCGCAATTCGGGGTAGCGTTCGTAGAGGATGGGCAGTCGCTTGGCCAGCCAGAGCGAGCCGAAGCCGGTGGTGGTGGTCACGCGCAACTCGCCGAACACCTCCTCGACACTGTCGCGGATGCGCGCGACGGCGGCCTCCAGCCGCTTGCTCATCGCGGTGGTGGCGTCGAACAGCAACTCGCCCTGTTCGGTGAGAATCAGCCCGCGCGCATGGCGGTGGAACAGGGTCGAGCCAAGACTGTCCTCCAGCGCGCGGATCTGGCGGCTGACGGCGGATTGCGACAGGTGCAGCGTTTCGCCCGCATGTGTCAGGCTGCCCGCGTCTGCGACCGCGTGGAAGATCCGGAGCTTGTCCCAGTCCATCATGCAATTCCTGCAATGCTGCCATGCCCGCCTGCGCGGTGTCCTACAGGTGGGCCTTGTCCGATTGCAAACCAAGATGTGGCGAGGAATTGATTTTGTAGGTCATTAATTTTGACCTATCATGATGCAGGACCGCGAGGGAGGGGCGCGCATGATCCGGCAGGATGTCAGCCTGAACGACCGCTATGACCTGACGAAATCGCCGATCCTCATGAACGGCACCCAGGCGCTGGTGCGGCTGATGCTGATGCAGAAGGCGCGCGACCGGGCGGCCGGGCTGAACACGGCGGGCTATGTCACCGGCTATCGCGGTTCGCCGCTGGGCGCGGTGGACATGACGATGGCCCGCGCGGCGGCGGCGTTGCAGGCGGCGGATGTGCGGTTCCAGCCGGGGCTGAACGAGGATCTGGCGGCCACCGCGCTCTGGGGCACGCAGCAGGCCGAGTTGCGCGGCGAGGGGCGGTTCGATGGCGTCTTCGGGCTGTGGTACGGCAAGGGCCCGGGGGTGGACCGCTCGGGCGATGTGATGAGGCATGCCAACCTTGCGGGTACGTCGCGCCATGGCGGTGTGCTGATGGCATTGGGGGACGATCACACCGGCGAATCCTCGACCACCTGCCACCAGTCGGACTGGGCGCTGGTCGATGCCTACATGCCGGTGCTGTCGCCCGCTGGGGTGCAGGAGATTCTGGATTTCGGGCTTTACGGCTATGCGCTGTCGCGTTTCGCGGGGGTCTGGGTCGGGCTCAAGCTGATGAAGGACACGGTCGAGGTAACCTCCGTGGTGGATGGCCGCCCGGACCGGATGTCCTTTGCCGCACCCGATTTCCCGTTGCCCGAGGGCGGGCTGAACATCCGGCTGGGCGATCACTGGGTCGCGCAGGAAGCGCGGATGATCGACCACAAGCGGTTCGCGGCCGAGGCGTTCGCCCATGCCAACCGCATCGACCGGCGGGTATGGGGCAAGCCGGGGGCCCGGATCGGGCTGGTCGCGGCGGGCAAGAACTGGCTGGATCTGGTGCATGCGCTGGGGCTTCTGGGCATCGACGAGACGCAGGCCGAGCGGCTGGGGATCTCCACCTACAAGGTGGGCCAGACCTTTCCGCTGGACATGAAGGGCTTTGCCGAGTTCGCCGAGGGGCTCGACCTGATCGTGGTGGTCGAGGAAAAGCGCAAGCTGATCGAGGTGCAGGCCAAGGAGGCGATCTTTCACAACCGCCGGGGGCGGCGGATCTATGGTTGGCAGAACGACCGCGGGCAGGAACTGTTCCCCGCGCGCTATGCGCTGGATCCCGTGCTGATCGCCGAGAAGCTGGGCGAGGTTCTGATCGAGGAGGGGCGCGGGTCCGAACGTCTGGCGGCCGCGCTGGATCGTATCCGCGCGGCGCGGCGGGCGGACAATGCGCAGGATCTGGCGGCGCGGCTGCCCTATTTCTGCGCGGGCTGTCCGCATAACAGTTCGACCCGGCTGCCCGAGGGCGCACGCGCCTATGCCGGGATCGGCTGTCATTTCATGGTGCAATGGATGGACCGCGAGACGACGGGCCACACCCATATGGGCGGCGAGGGGGCGAACTGGATCGGCGAGGCGCCGTTCTCGACCCGCGGTCATGTTTTCCAGAACATGGGCGATGGCACCTACAACCATTCGGGCCGCATGGCGATCCATGCCGCGGTGGCGGCAGGCACCAGCATCACCTTCAAGATCCTCTACAATGACGCCGTGGCGATGACCGGCGGGCAGGGCAATGATGGGGGGCTGAGCGCGCCGCAGATCGTGGCGGAACTGGTGGCGGCCGGGCTGCGCCGGGTCGAGGTCGTGCATGACGAGAAGGAGGCGGTGGACCCCAAAGCCTTTCCGCCCGGCGTGCCGCTGCATCCCCGTGCGGACCTGATGGCGGTGCAGGAACGGCTGAGCCGGATCGAGGGGGTGACGGCGATCGTCTATATCCAGACCTGCGCCGCCGAGAAGCGCCGCCGCCGCAAGAAGGGCGCCTTTCCCGATCCGGATCTGCGGGTCTTCATCAATACCGATATCTGCGAGGGTTGCGGCGATTGCGGGGTTCAGTCGAATTGCGTGGCCATCGTGCCGGTCGAGACCGAGTTCGGCCGCAAGCGCGCCATCGACCAGTCGGCCTGCAACAAGGATTTCTCGTGCCTCAAGGGGTTCTGCCCCAGCTTTGTGACGCTCAAGGGCGCGGCGCTGCGGCGCGAGGCACGGGAGATCGAGATTGGCGACCTGCCCGAGCCCGCGCTGCCCGCCATCGCGGGGACATGGAACATGGTCATCACCGGGGTCGGCGGCACCGGCGCGGTGACCATCGGCGCGATTCTGGCGATGGCGGCGCATGTCGAGGGCAAGGGCGCGGGCATGATGGAAATGGCGGGGCTGGCGCAGAAGGGCGGGGCGGTGCATGTCCATTGCCGCATCGCCGAGCGGCCCGGCGATATCTCGGCGATCCGGGTGGCCACGGGCGAGGCCGATGCGGTGATCGGCGGCGATCTGGTGGTGACGGCCGGGGCCAAGACCATCGGGCTGATGACCACGGGGCGCACGGGTGCAGTGGTCAATTCCCATGACATCGTGACCGGTGCCTTTACCCGCGATCCGGCGTTTCGCGTGCCCTCGGACCGGCTGGAACTGGCCTTGCGGGCGCGGTTGAAGGACGGGCTGCACCTGATCGATTCGACGGAGCTGGCGCATCGGCTGATGGGGGACACGATCTATGCCAACATGATCGTCACCGGGGCCGCCTGGCAGCGCGGGCTGGTGCCCCTGTCGCTGGCGGCGATCCTGCGCGCGATCGAGTTGAACGGCGCGGATGCGGCGGGCAACCGGCGGGCCTTCGAGATCGGGCGCTGGGCGGCGCTGCATCCCGACGCGGCAGAGCGGGCCATCGCGGCGCCCGAGGCGCAGCCCCGGACGCTGGCCGAGAAGATCGCCATGCGCGAGGCGCATCTGGCGGCCTATCAGTCGGCGCGGCTGGCGCGGCGCTATCGCCGGATGGTGGACCGGTTCGCCGATCCGCGTCTGAAAGAAGCCGTGGCCAAGGGCTATCACAAGCTGCTGGCCTACAAGGACGAATACGAGGTCGCGCGGCTGCATCTGGACACCGCCGCCAAGGCGCGGGCCGAGTTCGCGGGCGATTTCGAGGTAAGCTATCTGCTGGCGCCGCCCTTCCTGGCCGGGCGCGGTCCCGAGGGCCGACCGGCCAAGCGGCGCTATGGCCCGCGGATGGAACGTGTCTTCCGGCTGTTGGCAGCCATGCGGCGGCTGCGCGGCACGCCGCTGGATCCGTTCGGCTGGCAGGGCGAGCGGCGGCGCGAGCGGGCGGCGATCCGGGCTTACGAGGCGGACATGGCCGAGGTGATTGCGGGGCTGACGCCCGACCGGCTGGAGGCGGCGGTGGCGCTGGCGGAACTGCCGCTGTCGGTCAAGGGGTTCGGCCCGGTCAAGGCGAAGGCCGAGGCCGAGGCGGCCGCGCGGCGCGCGGACTTGCTGGCCGCGTTCCGGGCGGGGGGCGTGGCGCTGCGGCAGGCGGCGGAATAGCGCCAGCCATCGCCGCGCGCATCGGGCGATGGATTTCCGCTACAACTCGACTTATGAGTGGGAAAACAGCCCCGGGCGCCGCCCTTCCGGCGGCCCTGCCCGGGCGCGATGCGCAGCGCATGAGGCAGGCCATGGCAGTGGGTGTGTTCGATTCCGGTCTTGGGGGGTTGACGGTGCTGGACGCCGTCGCACGGCGGCTGCCCGATGTGCCCTTCGTCTATTTCGGCGACAATGCCCATGCGCCCTACGGGGTGCGCGATGCCGAGGACGTATACCGGCTGACCACGGCGGGTGTGTCGCGGTTGTTCGAGGCGGGCTGCGATCTGGTGATCCTGGCCTGCAACACGGCCTCGGCCGCCGCGCTCCGGCGGATGCAGGAAAGCTGGGTGCCCAAGGACAAGCGCGTGCTGGGTGTCTTCGTGCCGTTGATCGAGGCGCTGACCGAACGGCAATGGGGCGACAATTCCCCCCCCCGCGAGGTGGCGGTCAAGCATGTGGCGCTGTTTGCCACGCCCGCGACGGTCGCCAGCCGCGCCTTTCAGCGGGAACTGGCCTTTCGCGCCATCGGCGTCGATGTCGAGGCGCAGCCCTGCGGCGGTGTGGTCGATGCGATCGAACAGGGCGACGAGATGCTGGCCGAGGCGCTGGTGCGCAGCCATGTCGAGGCGCTGAAGCGGCGGATGCCGCATCCCGAGGCCGCGATCCTGGGCTGCACGCATTATCCGCTGATGGAGCGCGCCTTTCAGGATGCGCTGGGCCCCGAGGTCCGGGTCTATTCGCAGGCGAATCTGGTGGCTGAAAGCCTGGCCGATTACCTGGGCCGTCATCCCGGGATGCTGGGGCCGGGCACCGAGTCGATGTTCCTGACCACGGGCGATCCGGCGACGGTGTCGAACAAGGCCACGCAATTCCTGCGCCGCCGCATCGAATTTCGCGCCGCGTGATTGCGGGCGCGGCCCGTCGCGTCTAGAACCCCAACCGACACCAGCGCGGAGCGCAATATGACCCATTCCGTCGCCATCCTGGGCGCCTCGGGCTATACCGGGGCTGAGCTTGTCCGGCTGATCGCCACCCATCCCGGCATGCGGATCGTCGCGCTGTCGGGCGAGCGCAAGGCGGGCCAGCCGATGGCGGCCGTGTTCCCGCATCTGCGCCATCTGGACCTGCCCGATCTGGTGCGGATCGAGGAAATCGACTTCTCGGCGGTCGATCTGTGCTTTTGCGCGCTGCCCCATGCCACCAGCCAGGAAGTGATCCGCGAGCTGCCGCGTAGCCTCAAGATCGTGGACCTGTCGGCGGATTTCCGGCTGCGCGATCCGGCGGATTACGAGAAATGGTACGGCAAGCCCCACGCTGCGCCCGAATTGCAGGCCGAGGCGGTCTATGGGCTGACCGAGTTCTATCGCGACGAGATCCGCGCCGCCCGGCTGGTTGCGGGCACGGGATGCAACGCGGCGGCCGGGCAATACGCGATCCGGCCCCTGATCGAGGCGGGGGTGATCGACCTGGACGACATCGCCATCGACCTGAAGGCGGGGGTTTCGGGGGCGGGCAGGGCGCTGAAGGAGAACCTGCTGCATGCCGAACTGTCCGAAGGCTTTCACGCCTATGCGGTCGGCGGCACCCATCGCCATCTGGGCGAGTTCGATCAGGAATTCAGCAAGGCGGCAGGCCGCCGGGTCGAGGTGCAGTTCACGCCGCACCTGATTCCCGCGAACCGGGGGATTCTGACGACCTGCTGGCTGAAAGGTGATCCGCAGGCGATCCATTCGGCCTTGGCAACGGCCTATGAAGATGAGACGTTCCTTCAGGTTTTGCCATTCGGCGAGCATCCCTCGACCCGCCATGTGCGCGGCTCGAACTTCGTCCATCTGGGCGTTGTGGGGGACAGGCGACCGGGCAGGGCGTTGGTGTTTGCCGCGCTCGACAACCTGACCAAGGGCTCGTCGGGGCAGGCGCTGCAGAACGCCAACCTGATGCTGGGGATCGCGGAGGAAACGGGGCTGATGCTGGCGCCCTGCTTCCCCTGACGGAGAGGGACGATGCGCGGACTGAAGAAGAGACGGCGGATACAGATCATCCTGGTGGCCTTTGTGGCGCTGGGGATTTCCACGGCGCTGATCGGCTATGCCATGAAGGACGGGATCAACTTCTTCCGTTCGCCCAGCCAGATTATGGCGCAGCCGCCCGAACCGACCGAGGTGTTCCGCATCGGCGGGCTGGTCGAGGAAGGCAGCCTGGAACGCGGGCAGGGCGAGACGATCCGCTTCAACGTCACCGATGGCGGCGCGGTGGTGCCGGTGACCTATACCGGCGTGCTGCCCGACCTGTTTGCCGAGAACCAGGGCATGGTGGGCACCGGGCGGCTGATCGACGGGGTGTTCGTGGCCCATGAGATCCTGGCCAAGCATGACGAAAGCTACATGCCGCGCGAGGTTGTCGACGCGCTGAAGGAACAGGGCGTCTACCGCCATACCGAGGGCGACACCTGACGCCCGCACCCGGCCGCGTTGCACCAGCGCACGGTGGTCTCGGGCCGCATTAACCCCGCTGACACAATATCCCCCCGCTTCGAACGTCGAACCGAGGGGACTCCATGCGCACCATCAAAGAGCTTGCCGAACAGATCGTCGCCCGGGAGGGCGGCTTCGTGAACGACCCCGACGATCCGGGCGGGGCCACCAAATACGGGGTGACGCTGGGCACGCTCAAGTCGCTGGGGATCGACAAGACCGGCGATGGCAGGATCACCGAGGCCGATGTGCGGGCGCTGACCCGCGAGGATGCGGTCGCGATCTTCATCGAGCATTACTTCCGGCGCCCGCGCATTCACACCCTGCCTGCGATCCTGCACCCGACGCTGTTTGACATGTATGTCAATGCCGGTGCGAATGCGGTCAAGATCCTGCAACGGTTGTTCAACGACATGGGCCAGCGGGTGTCGGTCGATGGCGTGATCGGGCCGCAGACCGCGCGCGCCGCCGAGATCGCCGCCGCCGCAGCCCCCGATCATATCGTGGACGCCTACGGCATCGCCCGGCGCAACTATTACTACGCGATTGCCGACAGCCGTCCCGCCAGCCGCAAATACGCCCGCCGCCGCGATGGCGGCAAGGGCGGCTGGATCGTCCGCGCCGAGGAATTCATCTCGGTCCGCTACCACCTGAGCGATGCCGAACACCGGGAAAGGACCGCGAAATGGCGCTGAAATTCGGACTGGCGAACGTGCTTTTCGGCGCAGGCCGCAATGTCATCACCGAAGCGGTCGAGGTCTTCCGCGTCAATGCCGAGGCGTCCGACCAGCGCGCGGCGGATCTTCAACGCGCCGCGCTGGAACAGTTCGGCCACGAGTTTGCCCATCCCCAGCGCAGTGCCTTCGACCGGCTGGTGGATGGCATGAACCGCCTGCCGCGGCCGTTCCTGGCGCTGGGGACGGTGTTCCTGCTGGTCTCCGCGATGGTCGATCCGGTCTGGTTCTCGTCGCGGATGCAGGGGATCGCATTGGTGCCCGAGCCGCTGTGGTGGCTTCTGGGTGCGATCATCAGCTTCTATTTCGGCTCGCGCTATCAGGCCAAGGGGCAGGAGTTCCAGCGCTCGATTGCCGAGACCATGGCGCGCACCCCGGCCGTTCTGGAAAACCTGCGCCTGCTGGACCAGCTTGACAAGACGACCAGCTCCACCGCCCCCGCCGCGCCGCAGTCGCAATCGGCGCCCGCTGCAAGCGCACCGCCCGCCGAGCCCCGGCCCGCGTCATCCGGTTCCTCACCGAACCCCGCGCTCGATGCCTGGAGGGCAAGGGAATGAGCCTCGCGCTTGCCGCCGATCTTTGCGTGCTGGCCGCGCTGGGTAGCCTAGCCGCCTTGTGGCAGCATGACCGGACCGAACCGCTTTGCCGCGAGCTGGTGATCGCGCTGGCCGGGGTCGGTCTGGTTGTGGCGCTGTTCTAGCGGGGCGGTCTGACGGATGGGATCGGCACGTCCCCCCCGTCCCCCGTTCCATCACCGCAACCGTCGCGCCGCACTGTCCCTTTCGGGGCGAATGGTCTCGTGGCGGGTGCGGCGGGCCCGGCGGATCGCCCGTCAGCCGCGCCGCCGCCGCCGGGGCCGGTCCGGCGCGTCGGAATCGCCGGTGCCATCCGACGAGGACGAGAACCCGCCCAGCTGCGTGGCGATTTCGTCAAGGCTGGGCCGTGGGCCGCGGGGATGGGTTTCCAGCGCGGCCCGCATGGCGCGCAGATGCTCGGGCGTGGTGCCGCAACAGCCGCCGATGATCCTTGCCCCGCAATCGCGTGCGAGCACTGCGTAATCGGCCATCAGTTCGGGCGTGCCGTCGTAATGGATATGCCCGTCATGGTATTTCGGGATGCCCGCATTGCCCTTGGCGATGAACGGCCGTTCCGATCCGGCTGCCGCGAAGCCCATCACCGTGCGCAGCAGATCCGATGCGCCGACGCCGCAATTCGCCCCGAAGGCGACCGGGCTCCAGCCAAGCCGCTCGACCAGATCCACCAGATCGGCCGAGGTCACGCCCATCATGGTCCGGCCCGCGGTGTCGAAGCTCATCGTGCCGCACCAGGGCATGCCGGCCAGCCGCGCGGCCTCGGCCGCGGCCTTGTATTCCTCGGGCGCGCTGATCGTCTCGACCCACAGGATATCGACCCCGCCCGCCTTGAGCGCCTCGGCCTGTTCGTGAAAGATCTCGACCGCCGTGGCATAGGAAAGCGGCCCCATCGGCTCCATGATCTCGCCGGTCGGCCCCATCGAGCCCGCGACGACGACCGTCCGGCCTGCGGCATCCGCCACCTCGCGCCCCAGTTCTGCGGCGACGCGGTTCAACTCGCCCACCCGCCCCTGTGCGTCATGCAGCTTCAGCCGCGCCGCATTGCCGCCGAAGGTATTCGTCAGGAAGATGTCCGATCCCGCCTCGACCGCGCCGCGGTAAAGCGCGCGGATCGCGTCGGGCCTGTCGGTGTTCCACAATTCCGGCGCGTCGCCCGAGGAAAGCCCCATGTTGAACAGGTTGGTGCCCGTGGCCCCGTCGGCCATCAACCAGTCGCGGGTTTCGAGCAGGCGGGACAGAGCATCTGTCATCGGTCACGTCCTTGTGAAACGGTGCGGCGGCCCGCAGAGGGGGCCGCCGGTCGCGATTGAAGCAGAAGCGCGCATCGGTCGACCGACACGCCCGCGCCTCAGCTTTCGGTCATGATCTGGTCCCGCGCGAGTGCCATCAGTTCGGCCATCTTGGCGCGGATCGTTTCCTCGTCGGCCTTGTCGCCCAGATCGCCGGCCAGCTTGCGATACACATCCTCGTCGCCGGGTTCCTCGAAATCGGCCTTGACCACCTGCTTGGCGTAGTCGAGCGCGTCGTCTTCCGACAGCCCCATCAACTCTGCCGCCCAGAGGCCCAGAAGCTTGTTGCGCCGGGCCTCGGCCCTGAACTGAAGTTCGGAGTCATGGGCGAACTTGTTCTCGAAGGCGTTCTCGCGTTCGTCGAAGGTGGTCATCGGGGTCTGGCCCTCCTGGGATTCCGCTTTCGACAGCCATTTAAGGGAAGAACGCCGCGATGCCTAGGGGCAGCCTGCCTTCGGGGCGCGGTTCTTCGTCCCTATGCGGACCGGCGCACGCTTTCGCGGCCCAACGCCGCCAGACCGCGCCGAAGTGCGGCATTCAGCGCGCGTTCGGTCAGCCCCGGCAACTGCCGCGCAAGGCCCGAGGCCACCGACGCCTCGACGCTGGCAAGCGTCGCGTCGCCCTTCTCGATCAGCGTCAGCAGGTATCCGGCCTGCACCTCGCCCGCCTGTCCGATCCAGCCGATGCAGGCGCAGGGCTCCAGCCTTGCGATCTGGGCGATCAACGTCAACCCGTGTGCATCGGTCCAGATCAGGACGCTGCCATGGGCCAGCGGGCCGATCTGCCTGACCCCGCGGATGGTGTCGTTCCAGGCGGGCCAGCGTTCGAAATCGGTAAGTGTGTGCCAGACCCGTTCACGACTGGCGGGGATAAGCTCGTGCGCGACGGTGCGCACGGGGGCTGCGTGGTCGATCACGAACCGGTCCATCGGTTTCCCTTCCGGCCCGCAGAAGGCCTGAGCAAGGCACACTCCAGCAACCTAGAGGCGACCGGATTTCTACCGGTGCGGGTGAATTTCTTCATGCGTCCGGCGCCGTCAAGGGATACCAAAGTCGCAGTTGTCCGCCATGCGGCCCGGACTGGGGGCGGATCCGGCCCGCTTGGCCGATCCGCGCCGCCTTGCGGCAGGGCTGTCCTTGCCCTAAAAGCGCAGCACAAGCGCGCGGGGCGTCCGTCTCCCGCGCCGTCCGGATTCGGAGTATCCATGGCAAGGCGCAAGAAGATCTACGAAGGCAAGGCGAAGATCCTGTACGAAGGCCCCGAGCCCGGAACGCTGGTACAGTATTTCAAGGATGACGCCACCGCCTTCAACGCCGAGAAGCATGACGTGATCGAGGGCAAGGGGGTGCTGAACAACCGTCTGTCCGAATTCTTCATGTCCGGGCTGAACGCGATCGGTGTGCCGACCCATTTCATCAAGCGGCTGAACATGCGCGAGCAGCTCATCCGTCAGGTCGAGATCATTCCGCTGGAAGTCGTCGTGCGCAACACCGCCGCCGGGTCGATGTCCAAGCGGCTCGGCATCGAGGAGGGCACGCCGCTGCCCCGTCCCATCGTCGAGTTCTACTTCAAGGACGATGCGCTGGGCGATCCGATGGTGACCGAGGAGCACATCATCGCCTTCGGTTGGGCCAGCCAGCAGGATCTGGACGACATGGTGGCACTGTCGCTTCGCGTGAACGACTTCCTGTCGGGCGTGATGATGGCGGTCGGCATCAAGCTGGTGGATTTCAAGATCGAGATCGGCCGGATCTGGGATGGCGACTTCATGCGCCTTGTCGTCGCCGACGAGATCAGCCCCGACAGCTGTCGGCTGTGGGATGTCAAGACCGGCCAGCATCTGGACAAGGACGTGTTCCGCCGCGACCTGGGCAGCCTGACGGATGCCTATTCCGAGGTCGCCCGGCGGCTGGGCGTGCTGCCCTCGAACGTCACCCACGCATCGAAGCCGACCCTCATCAATTGAAAGGGAAAGCGTGTCCGGCTTGTGTCATCACAAACCCGCCCCGGACATGACCCCACACGCGACGGCGCCCGCGGCAAGCACAGGCGCAAATGATCCGAACGGAAGGTCAGGGGGCGGCGGCGCCGCCCGCGCCCGCAACAGTTCAAGGCCCGCAGCAAGACAAGGAAGGACCACAGGATGAAGGCCCGCGTTCACGTGATGCTGAAGGATGGCGTTCTGGACCCGCAGGGGCAGGCCGTGGCCCATGCGCTGGGCACGCTGGGCTTTCAGGGTGTGGGCGAGGTGCGCCAGGGCAAGGTGATCGACCTGGAACTGGCCGAGACCGACCGCACCAGGGCCGAGGCACAGGTGCGCGAGATGTGCGAGAAGCTGCTGGCCAACACGGTGATCGAACGCTTCGACATCGAGATCGGCTGAGACCGGAGGGAATGCGATGAAAGCTGCCGTTCTGGTCTTTCCCGGTTCCAACTGCGACCGCGATCTGGCCGTGGCGTTCCGCAATGCGGGCGCCGAGGTCACGATGGTCTGGCACAAGGACAATGCGCTGCCCGCGGGTGTCGATGTCGTCGGCATCCCCGGCGGGTTTTCCTTCGGCGATTACCTGCGCTGCGGGGCCATTGCCGCGCGCTCGCCGATCACCCGGGCGGTGATCGAGCACACGCATCGCGGCGGCTATGCGCTGGGCATCTGCAACGGTTTTCAGGTGCTGACCGAGACCGGCATCCTGCCCGGTGCGCTGATGCGCAATGCGGGGCTGAAATTCATCTGCAAGCCCGTCGATCTGACGGTCGAAACCGCCGACAGCGCCTTTACCGCCTGCTATGCCAAAGGGCAGCGGATCAGCATTCCGATCGCCCATCACGATGGCAATTATGTCGCCGATGCCGACCTTGTGGCGCGGCTGCGCGACGAGGACCGCATCGCCTTCAGCTATGCCGAAAATCCCAACGGTTCGACCGCCGGGATTGCCGGGATCCTGTCGGAAAACCGCCGGGTGCTGGGGCTGATGCCGCACCCCGAACGCGCCGCCGAGCCCGCCCATGGCGGCACCGACGGGGCGGCGCTTTTCCGCTCGCTGATCGGCGCGCTTGCGCTGGCCTGAACGGGCCGCGCTTGAGCCTGCACGCGCCAGGGCGTAACCTGTAGCGATGCTGGGTTATTTCCGCCAGGCCAGGATCGTCCGCCCCTATGGCGCGGGGGGATGGGGCAAGCGCATCGCGCTTCTCCTGCTGGTGGCGGTTGCCGTCGCGACGGTCTGGGTCACCAATACCTGGCTGACCGAACGCTTTACCGAGAACACCCGCAACCGCGCGCAGGTCCGGCTGGCGCTTTACTCGGGCAGCGTGGTCAGCGAATTGCAGCGTGCCTCGGTGGTGCCGCTGTTGCTGTCGCGCGATCCGATGCTGATCCAGGCGCTCGACAGCGGCGATTTCTCGCAAAGCTCGCAGCGGCTGATCTCCTATGTGGACGAGATCGGCGCGGCCTCGCTGATGCTGCTGGACAATACCGGCCGGGTGGTGGCGGCGACGGATCGCGCCCAGATCGGCAGCAACCTGCGCAGCGCCCCCTTCTTCGTCGAGGCGCAGCGCTCGAACGAGACGGTGTTCATCACCTCGCGCACCGAGGCGGGGGGCTTTGCCTTTACCTATTCGCGTGCGGTCACGGCCGACCGCCGCAGAGCCGGCGTGATCGTGGTGGGCGTCGATCTGGCCAAGTTCGAGAAAAGCTGGGCGGGCATCGCGGATGCGATCATCGTCACCGACAGCGAGGGCAACATCATCCTGTCGACCGAACCGCGCTGGCGCGGTCGCACCGTGGACGAGGCGCTGGCGGTACGCTCGCCACCCTCGGCGATCCGGCGCGCGTTGCAGGCGACGGCCGATTGGGGCGCGCTGCCGCCCGATGCCTATCTGATGGGCGAGGCGGTGATGCGCAACGAGGCGCGCATCCCGTTTCGTGGCTGGCGGATCGTGTCCTTCACGACCTATGTCTCGGTGCGCGAGCGGGTGAACGCGGTTCTTGCGCTCGAGATCATGGGTTTTGCGATCCTTCTGGCGGGCACCTTCTACCTGATGTCGCGCCGCGCCCATCTGCGCTCGCGTGTGTTCCAGCGCGAGACCGCCGAACTGCGCGAACTGAACGCCCGGCTGCAACGCGAGATCGCAGAGCGCGAGCGTGCAGAGAAGAACCTTGAGGTGGTCGAGCAGACGCTTGCGCAAAGCTCCAAGCTGGCCGCGCTGGGCGAGATGTCGGCCGCGGTCAGCCACGAGTTGAACCAGCCGCTGGCCGCGATGAAGACCTATCTGGCAGGCGCTCGGCTTCTGGTGCAGCGCAAGCGGCCCGACGAGGCGCTGTCCTCGTTCCAGCGCATCGATGACCTGATCGAGCGGATGGGCGCGATCACGCGGCAGTTGAAAAGCTATGCCCGCAAGGGCGGCGATGCGTTCGAGCCGCTGGACGTGCGATCATGCATCTCGGGGGCGCTGTCGATGATGGAACCCCAGCTCAAGACCCGCCGTGTCACGATCACCCGGACCATGCCGCGCCAGCCGGTGATGGTGATGGCCGACCGGGTGCGGCTGGAGCAGGTCATCATCAACCTGTTGCGCAACGCGCTGGACGCCACGCGCGAGACGCCCGAGCCGCAGGTCGATGTCATCCTTTCGGCGGGCGAGACGGCGACGCTGACGGTGCGCGACAACGGCCATGGCATCGAGGATCCGGACCGGCTGTTCGAGCCCTTCTACACCACCAAGCAGCCCGGCGACGGCGTCGGGCTGGGTCTTGCGATCTCGTCGGGGATCGTGAACGATCTGGGCGGGCGGCTGACGGCGCGCAACGGGCACGAGGGCGGGGCTGTATTCGAGGTTCAGCTTCCCATATTGAGCCAGGACATGGAAGCCGCAGAGTAATCAGGACGGAAGCCTCAGGCCATGAAGATCGCGATTGTCGACGACGAACAGGATATGCGCCAGTCGATCAGCCAGTGGCTGGCGCTGTCGGGTTTCGAAACCGCCACCTTCGCCCGGGCCGAGGATGCGCTGAAGGAGATCGGCCCCGATTTCGCGGGCGTCGTCGTGACCGACATCAAGATGCCGGGCATGGACGGGATATCCTTCCTGAAAAAGCTGATGAGCCTCGACTCCACGCTGCCCGTCATCATGATCACCGGCCATGGCGACGTGCCGATGGCGGTCGAGGCGATGCGGATCGGTGCCTATGACTTCATGGAAAAGCCGTTCAACCCCGACCGCATGACCGAACTGGCCAAGCGCGCCAGCCAGGCGCGGCGGCTGACGCTGGACAGCCGCGCGCTGCGCCGCGAACTGGGCGATGGCACGGTTCTGGTCAAGAAGCTGATGGGCTCCTCCCCTGTGATGGAGCGGCTGCGCGAGGACATTCTCGATCTGGGCCAGGCGGACGGCCATGTGCTGATCGACGGCGAAACCGGCACCGGCAAGACGCTAGTGGCGCATGCGCTGCACGCGGTCGGCCCGCGCGCGGGCAAGAAATTCGTGCAGATCGCCTGTTCGGCCTGCGATGCCGACGCGCTGTCGGCGCGGCTGTTCGGCCCCGTCGATGAGGGCGGGGCGCTTCCGGCGGTCGAGGAGGCACGCGGTGGCACGCTCTGCCTCGAGGATGTCGAGGCGCTGTCGCCCGCGCTTCAGGCCCGGCTTCTGACCTTCATCAACGATCAGGGCAGTCCGGCAGAGACCCGCATCATCGCGGTGTCGAACCTTCAGGAACAGGACAAGACCGTCGAGGACATGCTGCGCCCCGACCTGTTCTACCGGCTTGCGGCGATGCGGATCACCCTGCCGCCCCTGCGCAACCGCGGCGAGGATATCCTGACCCTGTTCAACCGGCTGTCCGAGCAGTTCGCCGAGGAATATGGCTGCGACGCGCCCGAGGTCAGCGCGCAGGAAGCCGCGCAACTGATGCAGGCGCCTTGGCCCGGCAATATCCGCCAGCTCATCAACATTTCCGAACGCGCGGTGCTGCAAAGCCGGCGCGGCTCTGGCACGATCGCCAGCCTTCTGATGGCCGATAACGAGGCGACGCGGCCGGTGATGACGACCGAGGGCAAGCCGCTCAAGGAATATGTCGAGGCGTTCGAGCGGATGCTGATCGACAACACGATGCGCCGCCACAAGGGCTCGATCTCGGGCGTGATGGAAGAACTGTGCCTGCCCCGGCGCACGCTGAACGAGAAGATGGCCAAGTACGGGCTCAGCCGGTCCGACTATCTCTAGGCTGGAATGCGACGGAAAAAGGCATTGTGTTTGCCTGCCCAGTGCCGATAATGTCGCGATGCGGCGGACTGTCCCGCGGGACGCGCCGCCGCACCTGATGAGTTTCGCTGTCTTTCGCGCGTCCCGCGGCGACATGTCCCGGACCAGCACGAAACAGACCGATAGGGTTCCGCAAGGACCCACCGCATCCCCGGGGCCCCACAGGCCACCGGGTACCACCAACGGATGCCGCGCCCCCATGCGGCATCGGAGAAGAACCGCGATGGAGCGCGCCGCACAATTCAGGCACGGGACGGGCAGGCCAGATGCCGCCCGCCGTCCGGCCGCGCGCGCCCAAGCCCCAACAAGACACCCACCGCACCGTCTGGCCCCACCGGGGACAGGCGGTCCGCCGTGGTGCAAAGAATTGACATGGCAAAGAAAATGCTCATCGACGCCACCCATGCGGAAGAAACCCGCGTGGTCGTGGTGGACGGAAACCGGGTTGACGATTTCGACTTCGAAAGCGTCAACAAACGCCAGCTTGCAGGCAATATCTATCTAGCGAAAGTCACCCGCGTCGAGCCCTCGCTTCAGGCGGCGTTCGTCGATTACGGCGGCAATCGCCACGGCTTCCTAGCCTTCTCGGAGATCCATCCGGATTACTACCAGATCCCGGTTGCCGACCGCGAGGCGCTGCTGGCCGAGGAACGCGCGCTCGCCGAGGAGATGGACGAGGACGAGGGCGAAAAGCCCCGCTCCAAGCGGCGCACCCGTTCGCGCCGCGCCCCCAAGGACGAGACGCCCGAGGCCGAGATCGGCGCCGACGCGCAACCGGAGGGTGATTCGGCCGACGCCGCGCCCGAGGCTGATGCCGACGCTGCGCCCGAGGCCGATGCAGACGAACCCCCGCCGCCCGCCACGATGGCCGCAGCGGCCAGCAGCGACGATCCGGTTGAAACCCGCGAGCCTGCCTCGATCCCGGGAATGGATGTCGTCGATCTGGGCGAGGACGAGGCCGCGGACGCGGTGGTGCCGCTTGAGGATGACGCCGATCAGGCCAAGTCCCGCCGGTCGAGCCGCCGTCGTCGCAAGCCCGCGCGCAAACCGGGCGAGGCGGACTCCGGCGCCGAGGCCGAACCCGCATCCGAGGAGGACGCGCCCGCCGATGCTGCCGAGCGCGACGACCAGATCGAGTCGATCGCCGACGAGGACGTGACCGAGGAGATCCGCCGTCCCAAGCCGCGCCTGCGACGCTACAAGATCCAGGAGGTCATCAAGGTCCGGCAGATCATGCTGGTCCAGGTGGTCAAGGAAGAGCGCGGCAACAAGGGTGCTGCGCTGACCACATATCTCAGCCTTGCCGGCCGCTATTGCGTCCTGATGCCCAACACCGCCCGCGGCGGCGGCATCAGCCGCAAGATCACGCAGGCCGCGGATCGCAAGAAACTCAAGGAGATCGCGGGCGAACTTGAGGTGCCCGAAGGCGCCGGTCTGATCATCCGGACGGCGGGCGCCCAGCGCACCAAGTCCGAGATCAAGCGCGATTACGAGTATCTGCAACGGCTGTGGGAACAGATCCGCGAGCTGACGCTGAAATCCATCGCTCCCGCGCCGATCTACGAGGAAGGCGACCTGATCAAGCGCTCGATCCGCGATCTCTATTCGCGAGAGATCGACGAGGTGCTGGTCGAGGGCGAGCGCGGCTATCGCGTGGCCAAGGACTTCATGAAGATGATCATGCCGTCCCACGCCAAGAACGTGCGCCATTACACCGAGCAGATGCCGCTTTTCGCGCGCTTCCAGGTGGAAAGCTACCTGTCTTCGATGTTCAACCCGACGGTCCAGTTGAAATCGGGCGGCTATATCGTGATCGGGGTGACCGAGGCGCTGGTGGCGATCGACGTGAACTCGGGCCGGGCGACGAAAGAGGGCTCGATCGAGGAAACCGCGCTCAAGACCAATCTCGAGGCCGCCGAGGAAGTGGCGCGGCAACTGCGTCTGCGCGACCTTGCCGGGCTGATCGTCATCGACTTCATCGACATGGAAGAGCGCAAGAACAACGCCGCCGTCGAGAAGCGCCTGAAGGACAAGCTGAAAAACGACCGCGCCCGGATTCAGGTCGGCCGGATCTCGGGCTTTGGCCTCTTGGAAATGAGCCGCCAGCGCCTGCGCCCCGGCATGATCGAGGCCACGACGCAGCCTTGCCCGCATTGCCACGGCACGGGTCTTATCCGCTCTGACGACAATCTGGCGCTGGCGATCCTGCGCCAGCTTGAGGAGGAGGGTGTGCGCGCCCGCTCGCGCGAGGTGCTGCTGAAGGCACCGGTCAGCGTCGTCAACTATCTGATGAACCAGAAGCGCGAGCATATCGCGCAGATCGAGGCGCGCTATGGTCTGTCGGTGCGGGTCGAGGCCGATCCGTTCCTGATCTCGCCCGATTTCTCGATCGAGCGGTTCAAGACCGCGACCCGGGCCGTGCCCGAGGTCAGCGCGCCGGTGATTTCGGTCGATACCTCTGACATGCCCGATCTGGCCGAGGAGGCCGAAGCGCCCGAACCCGAGGTCGCAGCTGCGCCCCCGGCTGCCGCAACCGCAGGCGACGAGGACAAGCCCAAGAAGCGCCGCCGCCGCCGCCGCCGCAAGAAACCCGGTCAGACCGGCGAGCAGGGCGAGACCCGCTTTGCCGAGGATGGCGGAGACGAGGACGAGGGTGACGAGGCGTTCGAGCCGGGCGAAGAACCGCTGGCCGAGCCCGACGAAGCCGAGGCCGAACCGGCAGCCGAGGCGCCCGCCCCGAAAAAGACCCGCAGCCGCCGCTCGCGCGGATCGAAAGCCGCCAAGGCCGAAGCCGAAAGCGCGCCCGAAGTCGCCGAAGTGTCGGCCGAGACCGAAAGTACCCCTGAGGCGGCTGAGGTGTCGGCAGAGCCGGAAAGCGCGCCCGAAGCCGTTGAGGCACCGGCCGAGCCAGAGCCTTTGCCCGTGGTAGAGGCCGAGCCCGAAGCCGAGGCCGCGCCCCAGCCGGAGCCCGAGAAGGAACCCGAGCCGGTTGCCGCCGACACTTCCGGCGATCACGCCGCCAGCGACGCGGACGCCCCGGCCGGCCGCAAGCGGGGATGGTGGTCGCTCGGCCGCTAGGACCGACACAGCCCGGCCTCTGCCTCGGGGACCGGGCGCTTCCTTTCGGGAACAGACGGTGCAGCGCCCGGTCAGGCGCAGACAGGACCGGCGCCTCGCCGGATCAGGGAAAGCTGACCGTCCTCGCGATCTTTGGCCGCGATGAATTCGTGCCCTTCCTCGCGGCAGAAATTCGGGATGTCGATCACCGCGATCGGATTGTCGGCCCAAAGCCGCAGCAGACCCCCGGGGCAAAGCTGGTGATGTGCCTTGCGCGCCCTGAGCACCGGCAGCGGGCAACGCAACCCACGCGCATCCCTGTCAAGCGAGAGCGCCATTTCAGGTGCGCAAGACCCCTGCGATGTCCTGTCCACGGCTTTGTGACACGCGACGGCGTGACGAAAGGACCCGCTTGGGCTAAGGCCGGATCCGACAAGGAGGCGGGATGTTCGGAATCGAGCTGATCGACGCGGGGCTCTTGCCCGCGATGCTGGTGTCACTGGTCGCGGGCATCCTGAGTTTCGTCAGCCCCTGCGTGCTGCCCATCGTGCCGCCATATCTCGCCTATATGGGCGGGATCAGCATGGGGGACCTGACCGGACAGACCGGGGCGCGGCGCCGCGCGCTGCTGCCTGCGCTGTTCTTCGTGATGGGGCTGTCCACCGTCTTCCTGCTGCTGGGCTTCACCGCCTCGGCCTTTGGCGCCTTCTTTCTTCAGAACCAGGACTGGTTCGCGCGCGCCGCGGGGGTCATGGTCATCGTGTTCGGCCTGCATTTCCTGGGCGTCTTCCGCATCCCCATCCTCGACCGAGAGGCGCGGCTGGATGCGGGCGACCGGGGCGGCTCTGCGCTGGGGGCCTATCTGCTGGGGCTGGCTTTCGCCTTTGGCTGGACGCCCTGCATCGGCCCGCAACTGGGCGCGATCCTGTCGCTGGCGGCCTCTGAGGGCGATGTCGCGCGCGGAACGCTTCTCTTGGGGGTCTATGCGGCGGGGCTGGGCGTGCCCTTCATCCTGGCGGCGCTGTTCATCGAACGCTCGATGGGCCTGATGAACCGGCTCAAGCGTCATATGAGGCTGATCGAACGGGCGATGGGCGCGCTGCTGCTGGCGGTCGGTCTGGCACTGGTGACGGGCGCATTCAGCGCCTTCAGCTACTGGCTGCTCGAAACCTTCCCGGGTCTGGCAACGCTTGGCTGAACGGCCGGGACTCGCGCCCGGGCACCATTCGGGCCGGATGGTGGGGCAGGTTGCGCGGCGGCGGGTGATCTATATCCCCGGCTATGATCCGTTCCCGCCGCGCCGCTACCGCGAGCTTTACCGCCGCGAATCCGCCGAACAGGCGCGCATCTCGGGCCACGAGATCGCCGTGACGGCGGGCGAGCGTTCCGAAACCTGGCAGGTCCGCGCCCGGATCGAGGGCGCCGCGGTCGAGGCCCGGTTCGAGGTGCTGGTCTGGTCGGATATCGTTCAGGGCTCGATGTCGGGCTCGATCCTTGCGACCTATGGGCAGTTGATCCGCACCGCCTGGGCCTATCTGGGCTCGGGCGCGCTGATCCGGCTGGCGCGGCTGCGCAAGGGGCCGACCATCGCCGCGCTTTACCCGATCGCGGTGCTGCTGGTGCAACTGACCCTCGCGCTGGCCATTGCCCGCGGTCTGGGCACGCTGTTGGCGCTGAGCGGTCTGCCCCTTGTCGGCTGGCTGGGGCTGGTCGCGGTCTGGCCGGTGCTGGCATGGTTCCGGGCGCGGGACGGGCGGCTGTTTGCGTGGTATCTGATGCATGATTACGCCCATGCGGCGGGGCAGGGCGGTGCCTATCCGCCCGAGTTGCAGGCGCGGCTGGCGGTCTTTGCCGACCGGATCGCCGCCGCCCTGACCGACGAGGTGGACGAGGTGCTGGTCGTCGGCCATTCCTCGGGCGCGCATCTGGCGGTGTCGGTGCTGGCCGATCTGGTCCGCGCGGGGCGGGTGCCTGCGGATGGTCCGGCGCTGTCGCTGCTGACGCTGGGCCAGGTCGCGCCGATGGTCAGTTTCCTGCCCCGGGCCTGGCGGCTGCGGGCCGATCTGGCGCTGATGGCCGGGCAGGGGCGCATTCCCTGGGTCGATGTCACGGCGCCGGGCGATGGCTGCGCCTTCGCGCTGTGCGATCCGGTGGCGGTGGCGGGTGTGGCGCCGGTGCCGCAGCGCTGGCCGCTGGTGCTGTCGGCGGCCTTTACGCAGACCTTGTCGCCCGCGCGCTGGCGGGCGCTGCGCTGGCGCTTTTTCCGGCTGCATTTCCAGTATCTCTGCGCCTTCGACCGGCCCGGCGCCTATGACTATTTCCGCATCACCGCCGGGCCGCTCAGCCTTGG
This sequence comes from Rhodovulum strictum, assembly GCF_009649175.1. GTDB lineage: Bacteria > Pseudomonadota > Alphaproteobacteria > Rhodobacterales > Rhodobacteraceae > Rhodovulum > Rhodovulum strictum. Next base: position 74,664 of record NZ_WJPO01000011.1, read on the forward strand.
CGCCCGCTTCGCGGATCAGCCCCCGTCGCCCAGCCGCATCACGACGCACCATAACCCGTTCACCTCGACCACGCCATGACCCTGCCGCCCAAACCCGTGCCCCGCCCCGACAAGGTCTCGCTCATCGGCTACATGCGCAGGTTCCGCGCCGATATCCTGTCGGCCCAGCCCGCGCGGCTTTACCGCGCCTGGATGGCCGAGTTCCGCACGCCGTTCTTCCGGTCCTTCCTTGTGAACCAGCCCGATCTGTTGCGGCTGGTGCTGCAAGAGCGCCCGCGCGACTTTCCGAAATCCGAGCGGATTCGCGCGGGGCTTGCGCCGCTGCTGGGGCAGTCGGTCTTCGTGACGAATGGCACCGTCTGGGAACGCCAGCGCCGCATCATCGACCCGGCCTTCGAGGGGGGGCGGCTGCGCGACAGCTTCCAGGCGATGGTCGCGGCGGGCGAGGCGGCGGTGGGCCGGCTGAAACCCGGCATCCGCGAGATCGAGGCGGTCACCAGCCATGCCGCGGCGGATGTGATCTTTCGCACGCTGTTCTCGATCCCGATCGAGGACGAAACGGCGGGCGCGGTGTTCCATGCCTTTCGCGACTACCAGCGCAGCCAGCCCTTGCTGAACCTCGCGGCGCTTGTGGCCGGTCCGGGCTGGATGCCGCGGCTGCATGGGCGGCGCACGCGCGCCACGGCGCGCCAGATCCGCGGGTTGATCGAGGCGTTGACGCAGGCCCGCGCGGCCGAGATCGCGGCAGGCACCGCGCCCGACGATCTGGCCACCAAGATCATGACCACGCGCGACCCCGAAACGGGGCAGGGGTTCGATGCCGCCGAGATGGTCGATCAGGTGGCGATCTTCTTTCTGGCCGGGCACGAGACCTCGGCCTCGGCGCTGGCCTGGGCGCTTTATCTGCTGGCAACCCATCCCGAGTCGCAGGACCGCGTCGCCGCCGAGGCCGCATCTCTGCCCGAGCGCCCCGAGTTTGCGGACATGCGGCGGCTTGCCTTTACCCGCGACGTGTTCCGCGAGGCGCTGCGGCTTTACCCCCCCGTCCCGATGATGGTGCGCGAGGCGACACGGCCCGAGCGGTTCCGCGACCGCGACGTGACGCCCGGCGCCCAGATCGTGATCAGCCCCTGGCACCTGCACCGCCACGAACGGCTCTGGGACCGGCCCGACGCCTTCGATCCGGCCCGCTTCGCCACACCCGAGGGCCAGACCTGCCTGCGCGAGGCGTTCATCCCGTTCTCGGCCGGTCCCCGGGTCTGCACCGGGGCGGGCTTTGCGATGGTCGAAGGGGTGCTTCTGCTGGCGCTGCTGCTGCGCCGCTTCCGGCTTGCGCCGGTCGAGGGCTGCATTCCGGTGCCCGTTGCGCATCTGACATTGCGCGCGAAACAGGGAATATGGCTCGACCTGAGGCGACGCTGATTGCTGATCGTCCCGGGCTTGCGTACCAGTCTGCGACAGGCAAGGATCCCTCCGGCGCGGGAAACCACGGCAGGCCCCAAAGGAAAGGCCAGGCGTAGCGCCACACACGGGCGGCCCGCTTTGGGGGAGATTCTGCGCGGCCAGAGTGATCTCGGAAAACCGTGACTAATCCAGGTTGAACCGTTGAAAAGAGGTTGCAAATGTCGGGGTTTGGTAGGCCCGGAGGGACTCGAACCCCCAACCAAGGCGTTATGAGCGCCCTGCTCTGACCAATTGAGCTACAGGCCCGACCTGCACCCTGACTAGCAGACCGGGGCCGGGGGTCAAGGTGGCCTTGGGTCGGTGGGCCCCGTGGACAGGCGGCGGGGGATCGGCTAACGCTGCGCCGACCAGATGGAGGGCGTCGATGAGCGAGCGCAAGAATGGCCTGACCTATGCCGCGGCGGGGGTCGATATCGACGCGGGCAACGCGCTTGTCGAGCGGATCAAGCCCGCCGCAAGGCGGACTGCCCGACCCGGCGTCATGTCGGGGCTGGGCGGCTTTGGCGCGCTGTTCGACCTCAAGGCGGCCGGATACACCGACCCGGTGCTGGTGGCCGCGACCGACGGGGTGGGCACGAAACTCAGGATCGCGATCGACACCGGGGAACTGGGCGGCGTGGGGATCGACCTTGTCGCGATGTGCGTGAACGATCTGGTCTGCCAGGGGGCGGAGCCGCTGTTCTTCCTCGACTATTTCGCGACCGGAAAGCTGTCGGTAGATGAGGCCGCGACCGTGATCGAGGGTATCGCCGAAGGCTGTGCCCGGGCGGGCTGTGCGCTGATCGGGGGCGAGACGGCCGAGATGCCGGGGATGTATCACGCGGGCGATTTCGACCTTGCGGGCTTTGCGGTCGGCGCGATGGAACGCGGCGCCGATCTGCCCGCGGGCGTGGCCGAGGGTGACGTGCTGCTGGGGCTGGCCTCGGACGGGGTGCATTCCAACGGCTATTCGTTGGTGCGCAAGGTGGTCGAACTGGCGGGGCTGCCCTGGGACGCGCCCGCGCCCTTTGCCGAGGGGCCGTTGGGCGCGGCGCTGCTGGTGCCAACGCGGCTTTATGTGCGCCCGGCGCTGGCGGCGATAAGGGCGGGGGGCGTGCATGCGCTGGCCCATATCACCGGCGGCGGGATCACCGAGAACCTGCCCCGCGTGCTGCCCGAGGGGCTGGGGGCCGAGATCGACCTGTCGGCCTGGAACTTGCCGCCGGTCTTTCGCTGGCTGGTCGGGACGGCCGGGATGGATCAGGCGGAACTGCTCAAGACCTTCAATGCCGGGCTGGGCATGGTGCTGGCGGTTGCGCCCGACCGGGCCGAGGCGCTGGCCGATCTGCTGGTGGCCGAGGGCGAGACAGTCCACCGGATCGGCCGGGTCGTGCCGGGGCAGGGGGTGGCCTATCGGGGTCGGCTGGTGTGAAGCGCGTCGCGATCCTGATTTCGGGCGGCGGGTCGAACATGGTCGCGCTGGCCGAGAGCATGGTGGGCGATCATCCGGCGCGGCCCGTTCTGGTGCTGTCGAACGTGCCGGGCGCGGGCGGGCTGGCACGGGCCCAGGCGATGGGCATTCCGACCGCGGTGGTCGATCACCGCCCCTTCGGCAAGGATCGCGCCGCGTTCGAGGCCGCCTTGCAGGCCGAGCTTGACCGCGCAGCCCCAGATATCCTGTGCCTTGCGGGCTTCATGCGGGTGCTGACCGAGGGGTTCGTCACCGCCTGGGCGGGCCGGATGCTGAACATCCATCCCTCGCTTCTGCCGAAATATCGCGGGCTTGACACCCATGCCCGGGCCATCGCCGCGGGCGACACGCAGGCAGGCTGCACCGTGCATGAGGTGACGGCGGAACTGGATGGCGGGCCGATCCTTGGCCAGGCGCGGGTGCCGATCCTGCCCGGCGACACCGCCGAGACGCTGGCCGCCCGCGTGCTGCCGATGGAGCATCGGCTCTACCCCGCAGTCCTGCGCCGCTTTGCAACGGGCGACCGGCGGGCCGTCCTTCTGCCCTGAACCGCGCCGCAATCGCCCGATTCCAGTAAGTTTTCCGATCCTTGCGCGCGTGGAAAGCACCCTTCCCAAGCCGATCCGCTTTCATTATCAGGGGAGGAGCGGTGCCGAAGCGGAATTGCGCATGAGAGCGGCAGGATACGGGCGCAGATGAAGACAGTGACCACCACCGAGGCGTTGGCCGCCTTCTGCCAGGAGGCCGCGACCCGGCCCTATGTGACGATCGACACCGAATTCCTGCGCGAACGCACCTATTACGCCAAGCTGTGCCTGGTCCAGTTGGCCATTCCGGGCATCGATGGCCCCGACACGGGCGAGGCGATCCTGGTCGATCCGCTGGCGGGCGATCTCTCGCTCGATCCGCTTTACGAGCTGTTCCGCAATACCGCCGTGGTCAAGGTCTTTCACGCTGCGCGTCAGGATCTGGAGATCTTCTTCACCGAGGGTAAGCTGTTCCCCGAACCGCTGTTCGATACCCAGGTCGCGGCCATGGTCTGCGGGTTCGGCGAACAGGTGGGATACGAGACGCTGGTGCGCAAGATCGCGCGCGACAATCTCGACAAGACCTCGCGCTTTACCGACTGGTCGCGCCGGCCGCTTTCGGATGCGCAGAAAACCTATGCGCTGGCCGATGTCACGCATCTGCGGGTGATCTACGAATATCTTGCCGCCGAACTGGAACGCACCGGTCGGGCGAAATGGCTGCGCGAGGAACTGGGGGTGCTGACCGACCCCGAAACCTATATCGTGCGCCCCTCCGAGGCGTGGCAGCGGATCAAGACGCGCACCAATTCGGGCAAGTTCCTGGCCGTGGTGCGCGAGCTGGCGCGGTTTCGCGAAGGCTATGCCCAGTCGCGCAACATCCCGCGTGCCCGGGTGTTCAAGGACGATGCGCTGCTGGAACTGGCCTCGACCCGGCCGCAGAACATCGAGGAACTGTCGCGCTCGCGGCTTCTGCTGCGCGAGGCGCGGCGGGGCGAGATTGCAGACGGCATCATCGCCGCGGTGCGCGTCGCCCAGGAAACCGCGCCCGAGGAATATCCCAAGGTGCCGGGTACCAATTCGCGGCTTCAGGTGAACCCGGCGCTGGCCGATCTGCTGCGGGTGCTGCTCAAGGCCAAGTCCGAGGAGACGGGTGTGGCGCAGAAGCTGATCGCGACATCCTCCGATCTTGACCTGATCGCGGCGGGGGAACGCGATGTGCCCGCGCTCAAGGGCTGGCGGCGCGAGGCGTTCGGCGAGGATGCGCTGCGGCTGTGCCGGGGCGAGATCGCGCTGACAGCGCGCGGCAGCAGCGTCGAGGTGGTCACGCTGTAAGCCCCGCGGCGGCGCTTGAAGCGATGGGCCCTGCTGCCATATAAGCAAAAGGGTGGCGGCGGGTTTTCTGCCGGGCCACGCTTTCGGGACATTTCCGCTTGGACCCTTTCCGCGTCTTTCGCGCCTTTGGCTGGCCTTCGGGCACGGGGCGCACGCGGCTGTTCGGGCGGTTCCGTCCGGGCGGCATCCTGTCTGCCGGGCTTGCCCTTGTTCTTGTCGTTTCACTTGTCCTTCAGGTTACGGCGCGGCCCGGCGACCGGGCCGGGGTGGCGCTGCTTCAGGCCGCGGCAGTTGCGGCTGGTCCGGCGCTTGCGGGCGGGGCGGGGCGCGGGGCCGAGCCCACGGCGCCCCAGCCCGCCGATGCCCCGCCGGATCTGTTTGACCAGCCCGGAACCGGCCAGCTTGTCGGGGTTGCGTCCGGTGCGGTCATGGCCGCCGCCTTCGGGCCTGCGGCAGAAAGGCATGGGCGGGCCAATGCTGCGCGCGCGCCTCCGGGCGGTCGGGCCTGACCGACTGACCCGATCGACAGCGCCGCGCCCCATGACTGCGGCCCCTTTTCAGGAGATCCCATGACAATGACCCTTTCGGCTCTGACGAGCCTGTTGACGGCTGCAACCGCGATGACGCTTGTGGCCAACCGCGCCCGGAAATGGCTCAGTTCGCTTGACATCGTCGCGCCCGCCCCCGCTGCGGCAGCCACCCCGGTCCCGCGCGAGCTTCCCGTTCCCGCTGCACGCAGCCCGCGCCGCAGGAAGGAACTGCCCGATACCACCTGCGAAAGCTGCGGCACCCCTATCCCCGGCCATGAGACGCTGTGCCCGCTTTGCGCCCGCAAGCAGGCGGCTGCGGGCGGCGCGGGCTGGACCACGCTCTGGCACTGGCTGTTCGCCATTGCGGTGCTGACGGTGCTGTATGGCGGGGCCTATCTGCTGGCGCCGTGATCCGGCAGGCGCGCGCGGGGCGTGCGGATCAGCGGCTGACGCGCTGCTGGTTCTGTGCCCCGCGCACCACGATGGCGCGCACGCCGTCCAGATCCTGATCGGTCAGGAAGGTGCCCGCCGTCAGTTCGCGCGAGGGTTCGGTACCGACGCGGGTGGCCCGGCCGGGCGGCGCAAGGCGGAAATCATAGACCAGAACGCCGCTTTCGCCGGGTGTGGCGGGGTCGCGCACCAGATCCGCGTTCCAGAAACCCTGCCGCGCGGGCCGCCCCGTGGCCTGCACGATGGCACCGCCGGGCGTGCGCTCGACGCCCATCTCGACCACCAGATCGACCAGCGGGCGCGGATCGGCAGTCTGGCGGCCGACCGCGACGATGGTGCTTTGTTCCTCGGTCGCACCGCCGAACCAGTTGAACGGGTTGAGGCGCGACTCGCGTACCGTGGCGCAGCCGCCCAGGATCAGCGCTGTCGACAGGATGAGCATGAAACGTGCGCGCATCGGGCTCCCCGGGTTGTCTCTGCCCACGGGTTAGCCGAAAGCGGGGCCGTTGAAAAGCCGCGACAGGCGGCTGCTGGACCTTTCCCGCCGCCGGTCCTAAGTGGAGGAGGCAACGGCAAGGAGGCCCGGGTGGTGGCAAGCGCGGCATTCGAGGACATCGTGGAAACCTTCGAGTTCCTCGAGGACTGGGAGGATCGCTATCGCCATGTCATCGAGATGGGCCGCGCGATGGACCCTCTGGAGGATGCCCTGAAGGTGCCCGCGACCAAGGTCGATGGCTGCGCCAGCCAGGTCTGGCTGATGCCCGAGATCGAGGGGCAGGGTGCCGGTGCCGTCTATCGCTTCAAGGGCGACAGCGACGCGATGATCGTGCGCGGGCTGATCGCGGTGCTGCGCGCGCTTTACGATGGCCGCACCGTGGCCGAGGTGCTGGCGACCGATGCGGGCGTGGAACTGGCGCGGCTGGGGCTTGACGAACACCTGTCCTCGCAGCGCTCGAACGGGCTGCGCGCCATGGTCGAGCGGATCCGCACGCAGGCCGCTGGGGTTGCCGCGGGCACCTGATTGCGGGGCATTTTAGGCGCTTTCCGTTGGCACGCCGCCGCCGGTAGCGGTGTTTCGCGGCCCTGACATGGTCCTGCCCGATTGCTGCCCGTCTCGTCCCGAAGCCTGTGGCTGACCCGGGAATGGCCAGCGCGCCGGTCATCGCCGGGGCCGCGCTTGCAGGAGAGGGCATGAGCCAGCATTTCGCATTTCCCGCCGATCCCGCCCCGCTTGCAGCCGTCGAGCCGGGCGCGCCGGTTCCGCTTGCCGACGAGATCGCGCGGGCAAGGCAGGTGCTGGTCGGGGCAGAGGATGCGCTGGGCAGCAGCATCCGCGCGCATGAGGAATGGAGGGATGATGCGGGCGGCTATGCCGCAGGTCTGTCCTGCCCGGAGGGCAAGGAAACCTATGACCGCGTGGCCGAACTGTTCGCGGCCCGCCTTGCCATCCTGCGCGCACGGGCCGGGCGGCTTCAGGCGGATCGCGAGCGGTTGGACCGGCTGAGCGCCGAGGCCATGCTTGCCCCCGCAGGGCGCGTGCCCGAGGCGCTGGTCGGGCTTGTCGTGCAATATGGCCGCGGCCAGATCCCGCCCGACGATCCGTTTTCCACACCCGCGATCCCGCAGCGCCATCTGGCCGGGATGTCGCCCGCGCATCTGCTGGCCGATCCGATCGAAAAGCATCTCTGGGGACCGACGCCGCGGTTCTGGTCCTTCGGCAGGTTCAGGTTGATCCTGCATGTCGGCGGGCTGCTGGTGCTGGGGGCGGTCCTGTTCCACCTGATTTCGCCAATGCCCGGCCCCGGCTCTGCCGCGCGCGGTGCGATGCAACCGGCGGGCAGCCTTGGCCAGCCCGTCACCCCGGCCTTCGGCCTGTTGCAGAAACCCTCGGGCCATGGGCTGATCGGGGGCTCCGGGGCCGGTCCGCTGGAGGCGTTGGTTTCGCGCGTCACGGGCCTGCCGTCGCTGACGACGATGGTTCCCTCGGCGCTTGGCGATGCTGGCCTGCTGACTGGAAAATAAGTCCGCTCAGCCGCGCGCCGACAGAAACCCCGCCAGATCGCCATAGCCCGTAAGCCGCCGCTCATAGTCCAGCCCCAGCCGCGCCGCGCAGGCGCGCGCAGTTGCATCAAGGGCCGGATCGTCGGTCTGGGCCAGGTAGATCAGCCGCCGGTAATTGCCGAAATAGCTGGCCACCAGGTCGGGGTGACGGTCCAGCCCCAGCGGGCGCCAGACAAAGGCATCGAACTGGCGCGCCAGGAAATCGGTCAGGTAAAAGGCGGTCAGCTCGTCCTGCCGGGCGGCAAAGGCGTCCACACCGTCGAAGAACGCATAGCAATGCGGCCCCGCGATCATCTCGACCCCCAGTTCGGCACAGGCCCGCGCCAGCCCGCCGCCGGTGCCGCAATCGGCATAGGCCACAAGGATCGTGGCATATCCGGCGCGATGCTGCGCCACGGCCGCGCGGATGCCCGGCGCGATCCGCTCGGGGTGGTTGTGCCAGATCGCAGGCAGGCAGGCGAGGTCGAGATGGTCCCAGCCATTCGCCCGCTTCAGCGCAAGGATCTCGTGGGCAAGCGCGCCGCAGCCGATCACCAGAACCCGGCCCGTGCCATCTGGCGCAAGGCCGTTCTCGGTCAGCGCATGGTCCCCGGGCGGGATCATTTCCGCGACAGAAGCCGCAGCGCCAGCGCCGCGACCAGGGCCAGCGGGATCAGCACGGCCATGCCGTGACCGGGCAGGGCGGTTATCAGCGCGACGGTCAGCGCGGCAGCGGCAAGAACGCCGGCCAGGATCAGGGCGAAGATGCGGAACGGCATGGGCTTTCCCCTCGGCTCATTGGGGGAATGTGGGGCCCCCGGGTGGGGGCCCGCAAGGGGTCAGCTTGCCAGCATCCGGTTGTGCTTGCGCGCGACAAAGGCTTTTGCGGTCTCGACTGCCACTGCCGCGTCGCGGCAATAGGCATCCGCCCCGATGGCGCGGCCGAATTCCTCGTTCAGCGGCGCGCCACCCACCAGCACGATATAATCGTCGCGGATGCCGCGCTCTGCCATCGTGTCGATCACGATCTTCATGTAGGGCATCGTGGTCGTCAGCAGCGCGGACATGCCCAGGATGTCGGGCTGTTCGGTTTCCAGCGCGCCCAGATAGCGGTCGACATCGGTATTGATGCCCAGGTCAACCACTTCGAAACCAGCGCCCTCCATCATCATCGACACAAGGTTCTTGCCGATATCGTGGATGTCACCCTTGACCGTGCCGATCACCATCTTGCCCATCTTGGGCGCGCCGGTCTCGGCCAGAAGCGGCTTGAGGATCGCCATCCCCGCCTTCATCGCATTGGCCGCCAGCAGCACCTCGGGCACGAACAGGATGCCGTCGCGGAAATCCTTGCCGACGATGGTCATGCCCGCCACCAGCGCCTCGGTCAGGACGCGATAGGGTTCCCAGCCGCGGGCCAGAAGGATCTCGACGCTTTCGACAACCTCGTCCCGAAGCCCGTCATAAAGGTCGTCATGCATCTGCGGGACCAATTCCTCGTCCGGCAGGTCGGCAAGGATCAGATCGTCGTCTTCGTCGGCCATTCAGCTTACTCCCGGTTCCCGCGACCCGCCACGCAAGGCAGGCCCCGGGACCGATCTAGCGCCTTTTCGCGGCTGCCGGATTGGCCGCTTGCGACATCGCCCGCGCATCGCGCGACGTTTTCGAGGCACGCCCCGGTTCAGTCGAACCTGCGGCGGCGGACAAGGGCCAGACCGCCCAGCCCGGCCAGCAGCAGAACGCCCCCCGCGGGCAGCGGCACCGGGGCGACGGATGCAAGGAACCGCTCGGCGATCAGGGCATGCGCCCTTGCGGTCGGGTGGATCGTGTCGTGGAACAGAAAATCCCCGCAATCCGCAACATTACCCACCAGCAGGTCGTCCAGGCAGGGCGTCGTTATATTGGTGAATCCATAGGCCGCGGCGTCCGACCGGACCAGTTCGAACAGCCCGAAAATATCCACATAGCGCACATCGCCCCCGCCCAGGCCCGCCAGCGCCGACTGGAGCGTGGCGTTGAAGGCCATCGTTGCAGCCGTCGCGGCGGCGGAAGCTGCCGCGCCCGACGCCAGTGCCTCGGGGATTTTTCCCAGATCGGGCAGGCCAAAGACGGCAACCGTGCCGATCCCGGCGCCGATCAGGTCCTGCACGCCGGTCGCGATCGCGGTCACGGCGGCGGCAATCGCTGCCGGTGTCGCGATCACCGGATCGGCAGCGCGGAACGCATCGCGCAGGTCGTTGCCGCCGAACCAGACCGCCGCCAGGGGGTTCGCGCCCAGCGTCGGGGCAAGCGGGGCGAACGCCGCGCGCTGGTCCGTGAAATCGGGCAGATCGACGTTGTAGGGGCCGCCGGGCAGGTTGACGCTGACCGTGCCCTGGGTCACGGCCGCCGCGCCGCCAAAGGCGAAATTGGCGCCCGAGCCGAGATCGGCGCCCAGTTGCGACGCCCAGGTGGCGCCATCGGTGAACTGCCCCTGGGGATAGATCGTCCCGAGGATGGGCGCGCTCAGCAGCGACAGCGTATTGCCCGGATCGCTGAGACTGTCGCCGAAGACAAAGAAGTCCGTATAGAGCCCCAAGGATCCGGCGCTGGCCCCGATGGGCGCAAGCGCAAGCATGGCGGCGAATGCGATCTGCTTCATGGACGGCCTCCCTCGTTCCCGACTCCGTGAACAATAGAGCGCCGCATGGGGCCTCTGTCCACGACGATGCAGCCAGCTTGCATTTGTTCGCTGAATGTTCCATCCTTGGGGGATGGATCGCCCGCTTGCCCGCTGCCCCGGACGGGGGGCCAGTTCGAACCCCGCGAACCGGTTCGACCGTCTCTCGGCAGAGCGGATCGAGGATGGCTGGGCGCCCGAGGCGGATTTGCCCGTCCTGCGCACCGATATCCGTGTCGAGCGGCCGCGCCGGGTCATCACCCGCAACGCCTCGCCCGATGTGCCCTTCGACCGCTCGATCAACCCTTATCGCGGCTGCGAGCATGGCTGCATCTACTGCTTTGCCCGGCCCGGTCATGCCTATCTGGGCCTGTCTCCGGGGCTTGACTTCGAGACGCGGCTGATCGCCAGGCCCGGGGCGCCCGAACTTCTGGCGCGCGAGCTGTCGGCGCCGTCCTATCGGCCCCGCACCATCGCGATCGGCACCTATACCGACCCCTATCAGCCGGTCGAGGCCGATCACCAGATCATGCGCCGCTTGCTCGAGGTGCTGCTGGAATTCCGCCATCCGGTCGGCATCGTCACCCGCGGCACGCTGATCGAGCGCGATCTCGACCTTCTGTCCGATCTGGCGGGGCTGGGCCTGGTGCGCGTGGGCGTGTCGCTGACGACGCTTGATGCCCGGCTGGCCCGTGCGATGGAGCCGCGCGCGCCAGCCCCCCAGCGTCGGCTTCAGACCATCGCCCGGCTTGCGGCGGCCGGTGTCGAGGTGCGTGCGATGCTTGCCCCGGTGATCCTGGGCCTGACCGATCACGAGATCGAGGCGCTGCTGGCCCGTGCGGCCGAGGCGGGGGCGATTGCCGCAAGCTGGGCGATGCTGCGCCTGCCGCTCGAGGTGTCGGGACTTTTTCGGGACTGGCTCGCGCAGCATTGCCCGGACCGGGCGGGCCGTGTCATGGCGCAGCTGCGCGAGATGCATGGCGGGCGCGACTACAGCCCGGACTGGGGCCGCCGGATGCGCGGCGAGGGGCCCCATGCGGCGATGATCGCCCGCCGGTTCCGCGTGATGGCGGCACGGCTCGGGCTTGACCGCGACCTGCCGGGGTTGCGCAGCGATCTGTTCCGCCTGCCGCCCCGGCCCGGACAGCAACTCTCGCTGTTCTGAGCGCCCGCCCGCCACGCCGCCCGCTCACGTTCCCGTCAATGCCGCGATGCGCCCCGTGAAAAGCCATTGGCGGGCACGGCCCGGGCGTCTAGAACAATGTCATGGTCATAGAACTCGGTCACTTCGCCCTCACGCTTGCCTTCGCGATTGCGCTGGTGCAGGCCGTCGTCCCCCTGATCGGCGCCCACAAGGGCTGGAGCGGCTGGATGGCCATGGCCGAACCCGCCGCCACCGCGCAATTCCTGCTGACCGCGTTCAGCTTCGGCGCGCTGACCTATGCCTTCGTGACCTCGGATTTCTCGGTCAGCCTGGTGGTCAGCAACTCGCACACGCTGAAACCGATGCTCTACAAGGTGACGGGCGTCTGGGGCAACCACGAGGGCTCGATGCTGCTCTGGGTGCTGATCGTGACCCTGTTCGGCGCGATGGCCGCCTGGTTCGGGGGCGGGCTGCCGCCGGGCCTGCGCGCGCGCGTCCTGGCGGTGCAATCGGCGATCGCGGCGGCGTTCTTCGCCTTCGTTCTGTTCACCTCGAACCCGTTCACCCGGATGCAGGCGATCCCCTTCGACGGGCGCGACCTGAACCCGCTGCTTCAGGATCCCGGCCTCGCCTTTCACCCGCCTTTCCTCTATCTCGGCTATGTCGGGCTTTCGATCTGCTTCTCCTTCGCGGTCGCCGCGCTGATCGAGGGGCGGGTCGATGCCGCCTGGGGGCGCTGGGTGCGGCCCTGGACGCTGGCCGCCTGGGTCTGCCTGACCATCGGCATCGCGCTGGGCTCGTGGTGGGCCTATTACGAACTTGGCTGGGGCGGCTTCTGGTTCTGGGATCCGGTCGAGAATGCCAGCTTCATGCCCTGGCTCATCTCGGCGGCGCTGCTGCACTCGGCCATCGTCGTGGAAAAACGCGAGGCGCTGAAAAGCTGGACGATCCTTCTGGCCATCGTGGCTTTCGGCTTCTCGCTGATCGGCGCCTTCATCACGCGCTCGGGCATCATCACCTCCGTTCACGCATTCGCCTCGGACCCCGAGCGGGGCATGTTCCTTCTGCTGATCCTGGGCGTGTTCATGGGCGGGGCGCTGACGCTTTACGCCGCACGCGCCAGCGCGATGGAGGCCAAGGGCGTCTTCGGCACCGTCAGCCGGGAATCTGCGCTGGTGTTCAACAACATCCTGCTCGCGGTCGCGGCCTTCGTGGTGTTCGTCGGCACGATCTGGCCGCTCTTTGCCGAGATGATCCTCGATCGCAAGCTGTCGGTCGGCGCACCCTTCTTCAACATGGCCTTCACGCCCTTCATGGTGGCGCTGGCGATCCTGCTGCCGATCGGCGCGATCCTGCCGTGGAAGCGTGGCCGCCTTGGCCGGGCGCTGCGCCCGCTGCTGCCCGCATTGGCGCTGGCGCTGGCGCTGGGCGCGCTGGCCTGGGCGATGCAGACCGGGCGCAGCGCGCTGGGGCCGGTGGGCATGGCGCTGGGCACCTGGCTGGTGACGGGTGCGGGGGTCGATCTGTGGCTCCGGGCAGGGCGCGCGGGATTTGGCGACAGGCTGCGCCGCATCGCGCGGCTGCCGCGCGCCGATTGGGGCAAGTCGGTGGCCCATTCCGGGCTTGGCATCACCATGATCGGGGTCGCGGGCGTCATGGCCTGGGAGGTCGAGGATATCCGCGTGGCCCAGATCGGCGACCGGTTCGAGATTGGCAGCTACGGCATCACCTTCGAGAATGTCGAGGAGGTGCAGGGCCCGAACTACATCTCGACCATGGCGACGATGGGGGTCTGGCGCGGCGAAACCCGCATCGCGACGCTGACCCCGGAAAAACGGGTCTATCCCGTCGCCCGCATGCCCACCACCGAAGCCGCGCTCGATCTGGGGGTGTTCCGCGACATCTACCTTGTCATCGGCGACCCGCAAGAGGGCGGCGGCTGGGCGGTGCGCAGCCATATCAAGCCCTTTGCCAACTGGATCTGGGGCGGCTCGATCATCATGGGACTGGGCGGTCTTCTCAGCCTCAGCGACCGGCGGGTGCGCGTCGCGGCTGGCGCGCGCAAGGACAGCGGCGCCGCGCCGCTTCCGGCCGAATAGGGGGTGGCGATGGTGAACCGTCTCCTTCTGGTGCTGTCTCTCGCGCTCGCCCTTGCCTCTCCCGCGAGGGCGCTGGACCCGTCCGAAATCCTCGCCGATCCCGCACTTGAGGAACGCGCGCGCGCGCTCTCGCAGGGCCTGCGCTGCCTTGTCTGCCGCAACGAAAACATCGACGATTCCAACGCCGAACTTGCAAAGGATCTGCGCCAACTGGTCCGCGAACGCCTGGTCGCGGGCGATACCGATGCGCAGGTGCTCGACTACGTCGTGGGCCGCTATGGCGAATTCGTCCTGCTCAAACCGCCCGCCAGCGGCGCCAACCTTCTGCTCTACTTCGCCGGGCCCGGCATGCTGGGCCTCGGGCTGATCGTGGCGGTCTTCTACATCCGCAGCCGCCGCAGCCGCGAGACAGGCCCGGCCGAACGGCTCAGCGCCGAGGAACAGGCCCGCCTCAAGGAGATCATGGGCGACTGAGCTTGCCCGCTGCCTTCTTCTGGCCGGAAATATCCCGGGGGGAGTCCGCAAGGACGGGGGGCAGCGCCCCCCTTTGCCGGTGCCGCCTCAGGCATCGGCCGGGATCAGACCCAGCCCGCGTAGGTAGATGCCGATGCCGGTTTCCAGCAGATCCTCGGCCGGAAACGGCACGCGCGCCCCGGGCGCGCCGCGGGTGTAAAGCTCGACCACGCCATGGCTCATCGCCCAGATATGGGCCGAGACCATCGCCACGGGCGGCCGCTTTGCCTCTGGGATATGACGCGACAGCTCGCGCGCGGCGCGTTCCAGCACCGCGCTGGCCCGGTTCGCCACGGCGCAGAGATCGGGATCGGCGTTCAGCGACAGGCCGGATTCGAACATCGCCATGTAATGGCCGGGGAATTTACGGGCAAAGGCAAGATAGGCCCGGCCCGTTGCCGACAGGCTCGCCAGTGCCGAGGGCTGGCCGGTCTCGTAGGCATGTTCCATGAGATCCGCAAAGATGACGAAGCCCTGGCGCGCACATTCCGCGATCAGGTCTTCGCGGCCCTCGAAATGGCGATAGACCGCAGCGGGCGTCACCCCGGCCGCGCGCGCGGCCTCGGTCAGGGTGAAGCCCTGCGGGCTTTTTTCGCGGATCAGTTCCAGCGCGGCCTCGACCAGCGCCTGGCGCAGGTTGCCGTGATGGTAGCCGCGTTTAGACATCCCAGATCTCGGGTCCGCCGCAGATCCGCGGATCGGGGCTGCCGACCGCGGCTTCGTCCTTGCCCTTGTAATCCACCCGGACCAACACGCGGCGGATCGCCGCCAGCCGCGCGCGCGACTTGTCGTCGGACCGGATCACCGTCCATGGCGCGGGGCCGGTATGGCTGCGGGCGAACATCTCGCGGATCGCGGCGGTATAGGCGTCCCAGCGTTCCAGCCCCTCGATGTCGATCCAACTCAGCTTCCATTGCTTCAGCGGATCGCGTTCGCGTTTCAGCATCCGGCGCAGCTGTTCGGCACGGCCCACATTCAGCCACAGCTTGACCAGCACGATCCCCTCATCGACCAGCATCTTCTCGAAATCCGGCACCTGGGCAAAGAAATGCTCGCGCTGTTCGGGCGTGCAGAAGCCGAAGACAGGCTCGATGACCGAGCGGTTGTGCCAGGAGCGGTCGAAGAACACCAGTTCGCCCCCCGCGGGCAGATGCGGGATGTAGCGCTGGAAATACCATTCAGTCTTTTCCCGGTCCGACGGCGCGGGCAGGGCGACGACGCGGGCATTGCGCGGGTTCAGGTTCTCGCGAAAGCGCTTGATCGTGCCGCCCTTGCCCGAGGCGTCGCGCCCCTCGAAGACGACAGCGACGCGCTTGCCCGTGGCTTTGATGTCGGCCAGCATCTTGACCAGTTCGACCTGAAGGGTCTGAAGCTCGGCCAGGTATCCGGCCTCGTCCATCCGCTTGCGATAGGGATAGCTCTCGGACAGGATGTCGTTCTTGTCGGCGGTCTCTATGGCCTTGCGGATCTCGGCCGGGGCCGTGTCGCGGTAGAACTTGCTGATCGCGCCGTCGAATGGCAGATCCTTCATGCGCGCCTCCCTTGCCGTTTCGGCCAGTATGGCGATCAGGCGCGCGGGCGCAATCCGGCGCGGGCTGCGGCGCGGTCGATGGCGGCCAGCGTCGCGGCGGGGGCGGCGTGGTGCGGCATGTGGCCGATGCCGGGCAATTCGGTCAGCCGCCCGGTCCGCAACCGCGGCGCCAGCACGCGGGAATGGTAGTCGATCGACACGGCATTGTCGGCGGTGCCATGCAGGATCTCGACCGGCGCGCGCAGGCCCGGATAGCGCTCGTTCATCGCCTCAAGCTGCGGTTTCAGGATATCGACCTGGCGTGCGCTGGTGCGCAGCGTCTCGGGGCGCAGGGCAAGCTCGATCCCCACCTGGTCCAGATAGCCCGCGGGCGGGCGCTGCGGGGCAAAGAACCGCGCGGCCGCCCGTTCGGCGCGTGCGCGGGTGGCCAGCGCCGAAACCACCGCGCTGCCCAGCCCGCTGGAGGCCACCGTGTAGAAGCGCGGCAACTCGCCCGGCCAGGGCATCGTCACCCCGGCCAGCGTCACCACGCCCGCGGCGCGGTCCGGGTGGTTCAGCGCCCAGGCCATCGCCACGGCGGCGCCATAGGAATGGCCGACGATCACGGCCCGGCGGATGCCCAGCATCGCGGCGGCGGCGTCAAGCTGGGCGGCCTGTTCGGCCGGGGTCTCGCCGCGATTGTTCAGCGTCTGGGAATGGCCAAGGCCCGGCCTGTCAAAGGCAACGACACGGTAGCGCCGCGCCAGTTGGCCGCTCAGCGAAAAGGTGAAGTCGCGCAGATTGGCCGAGGCGCCATGGATCAGGATCACCGCCGGTCCGCGCCCCTCGTCATGGGCATGCACGATCCGCCCGCGCACCCGCATCAATTGCCCGATGGGCGGGTAAAGCTGCGCCGCCCGGTCCGCTGTCTCGGGCCGGTCCTGTGCCGCGGGGCTGGCACAGGCCCCCAGCATCGCGGCGGCCATCAGGCCGGTAAAGGTACGTCTGGTCTGCATCGCGGCGGGCTCCCTCAAGCGGGACATAGCGGCCGGGGCAGGCGGGTCCAGCGGGATCAGTCGCCTGCGCGCAGCCCCGCACGCCGGGCGGCGCGATGGATCGCGGCTACGGCGGCTTCGGGGCGGGCATGGTGGGGCATGTGGCCCACGCCATGCAGCTCGATCAGGTTGGCACTGGGCACCCGGGCCGCCAGCGGCCGGGAATGGACCTCGATCGGCACGATCCTGTCGGCGTCGCCGTGCAGGATCTCGATCGGCATCTTCAGTTCGTCGTAACGCGCCGCCATCGCCCGGATATGCGGCTTCAGCCCGTTCACCTGCCGGGTGTTGGCGCGCAGGCTGTCGGGGCGCATCGACAGTTCGATGGCGATATGCTCGGCATAGCCCTCGGGCACCGGGTCGGGATCGAAGATCCGCTCGATGGTCTGATGCGCAAGCGCCCGCGGCGCAAAGGCCGAGACCAGCGGGATCACCACCGCCGCCCCGAAGGGCGAGGAGGCCAGCGCATACCACGGCCCCAGCCCGCCCGGCCAAGGCATCGCGGCGCCCGCCAGCGACACCACGGCCGCCGCGCGGTCGGGATGGTCCAGCGCCCATGCCAGCGCCACCGTCCCGCCAAAGGAATGGCCGACCAGCAGCGCCGGGCCAAGTCCCATCCGTGCCGCCGCCCGTTCCAGGATTTCGGCCTGTTCGAAGGGGCTTTCGCCATCGGGATGCAGCGGATCGGTATGGCCCAGCCCTGGCCGGTCAAAGGAGGTGACGCGGAAATCGGGGGTCAGCCGCCCCATCAGGTCGAAGCAGAAGTCTCGCGTATTCCCGCCCGCCCCGTGCAGCAGGATCACGTCCGGGCCTGCGCCCTCCTGATGGGCGTGGACGCGGGTGCCGTCGATGTCCAGAACCTCGCCCGTGGGCATATAGCGGTCATGCATTCTCAGGCGGTTCCGATCCGGTCGATGTCATAGGGCGTGGTCTGGTAGATCTGGTTGATCCAGTTGCCGTAAAGCAGATGCGCATGGCTGCGCCAGCGGTTCTGCGGCGCCTTTGCCGGATCGTTGCCGGGATAGTAGTTGATCGGCACGTTGATCGGCGTGCCATTCGCCACGTCGCGGTCGTATTCCTGTTTCAGCGTGTCGCTGTCATATTCGAAATGGTTGAAGATATAGAGCGCGCGATGCGCCCGGTCCTCGATCAGGCAGGGCCCCACCTCGTCGCTGCCCAGAAGCGTCACCAGCCCCGGCACCGCGTCGATCTCGGGCTGGCGCATCTCGGTCCAGCGGCTGACCGGGATCACGCAATCGTCGGAAAATCCGCGCAGATAGGGCGAGGCGGGCACGAGGTTGCGGTGCCGGAAGCAGCCGAACGCCTTGTGGTCCAGCATGTGTTTCTTCACGCCATGGAAATGATAGATCATCGCCATGCCGCCCCAGCACACGCCAAAGGTGGAATGGACATGGCTTTGTGTCCAGTCCATTACACGGACAAGCTCATCCCAATAGGTGACCTCGGTGAAGGGCAGATGCTCTATCGGGGCGCCGGTGATGATGAAGCCGTCGAACTTCTCGCCGGTCGCGGCAACCTCGGCAAAAGGGCGGTAGAACGCCTCCATATGCTCGGCGGCGGTGTTCTTGGTCTGATGCTCGGTCATCCGGATCAGGCAAAGTTCGATCTGTAGCGGCGTGGCGCCGATCAGCCGGGCGAATTGCGTCTCGGTCTGGATCTTCTTGGGCATCAGGTTCAGAAGCCCGATCCTGAGCGGGCGGATATCCTGACGCGCCGCCGCCTCCTCGCCCATCACCATCACGCCCTCGCGCGTCAGCACGTCGAAGGCGGGCAGCGAGGTGGGGATCTTGATCGGCATCGGGCGGGCCTTTCCGGAAGACGCGGAGACGAGAGATAGGCGGCTTCTCAGCGGGCCTCAAGGGCGCGGGCGACCAGCTCGACAAAGTCCGCGGGGCTGGTGACCTTTGCCACCTCCTCGGCGGTGACCTTGACCCCCCAGTTGCGCGCCATCGCCGCGTAACGTGGCTGGCGGTGGGCCAGCGCGCGGGCATAGGTCCAGCGCACGAAGGCGTCGGGATCGACCTCGGGCTCGGTCAGGCCGGTTTCGTCCAGATAGGCTGCCCAGGCCGCATGCAGGAAATCGGGCTGGTAATACATGGGCTTGGGCGCGCGGTCGAAGCGGACAACCAGATCGGCAGTATGCGCGTCGGAGCCCTCGATCCAGACCAGCAGCAGGTTGCGCGCAAGCGTCGTCAGCACCTCGTCCTCGGGGTTCTCGGGGTCCACCACCTCGCAGACCGACCCGCCCGAGTCGCAGACGAAGTTGCCGTAGCCGTAAAGCTCCTCGGCCCGTTCGATGAAGCGCGGGGTGTCCATCAGGGCGCTGATCTCGGCGGCGCGGTGCTGTTCCTGACGGCGCATGTATTCGGCAAAGCTGAGCCCGCCCTTTTCCGCCGCGCCGGGCTTGCCCAGATAGGTCGAAAGCGGTGCCAGATTGTCGAAGGTGATGTTCGAGGCGATGAAGACGCTGTCGGTCAGCAGCAATTCGCGCAGCAGCGGCACCTTCATCGCCTCGCGCTTGAAATTGTCGGCGATCAGCTCGCCCATGTAGCGGGTGCCGATGCGGTAATCGACCGAGTAGTGGAACCAGCCGCCCCGCGCGCGCAGCATGTTCGAGACATGGGTCTTGCCCAGCCCCGACATCCCGAACAGAAGCACCCGCTTGCGGGGCGCCGAACGCCACTCTGCCGCCGACTCGTAGATCATGCCTTGCCGCCCTTGCCGAACGGGCATCTGGTAGCGGGCGGGCAGGGGGCGGTCAAACGAAACCGCCCGGGCGTGCCGGGCGGTCGCAGGCCGGCCTCAGAAGGAATAACCGACGCGCAGCCCGAAGCCCCAGCCGGAATTGCCGCGGAAGTCGCCATCCAGCCCGCGGGTCGTCGCATTGCCGATATCGACGTAACGCACGCCGCCGGTGATCTTGGCGCTGCCGGCCGTGTAGGTCGCGGCAAGACCGACCGAGGTGAACCCGTCGGTGGGGCCCAGGTTTCCGGTCCGGTCGCCCTTGGTCTCCTCGTATCCCAGCAGCACCGCGCCGGACCAGGTGTCGCTGAACTTGCGGCCAAGACCCAGATTGTAGGTGATGACGTCGTGGGTGTAGAACACCAGCGCGTTTCCGTAGACGTTCCGGTATTCATCGGGGTCGATCGTGAACTCGGTCCAGTTCACCCAGCGGATCGAGCCGAACAGCAGCGTGTCGGCGGCAATTCCGGTCTGGAATTCCAGGTTGATCGATTCCGGGATCTCGGTCTTGAAGGTGCTGGTCACGGGCAGTCCGCCGGTAAGGTGGCTGCTCTCGGTGGCATCGAAATTGTGCGTGATCGCGGAATTGTAGGTCAATGCCACCCGCGCCGCGATTTCCGGCCGCTCCCAGGCGATCCCCAGAACATAGCCGAAATCGGTCTCGGACGAGGTGTCCAGCGTGTAGGGGTTCGGGAAAAGCACGAAGGGCAGGTTTGCCTGCCCCGAGGTCTTCATCGCGCGAAGACCACCGATAAGGCTGACATTGTTGTCGAAACGGTACCGCGCCAGGGCGGTTATGGCGGTCGAGTCAAGCTCGGCAGTGGTGCCCTCGATCGGATAGCCCGTTCCGACAGGATAGTCGACAGCCGCGCCGATGGGCTGATCGAGGATCAGCGCAAGATCGAGCGCTGGGCTCAGCGCCTGCTTGAAGCCCAGCGAAAAGGTGTTGTAGCCCGGCGCCATGTCGCCCGAAGCAATGGTGGGGCCCAGAAGCGCGCTCGTCCCGGAAACCTTTCCGTCGAACCTGCCGAAACTCAGCTCCGCATAGGTTCCCTGCTCGAACAGGATGCCGACCGACTGGGTCGAGCGTTCGACGCCTCCGGCATGGGCAGTGCCGATCCCCATTGCGGTCAGGACGAACCCTGTCACCACCTGCTTCATGTCTTCTCCCCCTGACCAAGCCTTTTACCGGTCACGCTAGAGCGCGCGCCCGCGGCCGGTCAATCGGGTTCACCATGGCGTGCCAGTCTGGCGCAGATTTATCGTCTGGCGTGTCACCCGTGCCGCAGTTCAGAACCTTGGGTGGCAAAATGTGCCTTGGGGGTCATTGTGGGCCGGGGCCGCCGGGCGGCGGCGTCCTGCGCTTTCGCCCGGCCCGTTGCCATCGCGGCCATTGCATCGGCGGGCCCGAGCCGCGATATCTGGCGGGCAGTCGGGGAAACGCCATGCCGCATCGCGAGACCGGAAAACGGCGCAGGCCATCTTTGTCGATGCCGATCCTGCGGACCTCGCGCGCGCAGCACCGGGCGGGGAACCTGACGCTGGGCGGGCTGCTTGCCGGGCTGGGCGAACGGTCCTTCGGCTGGGCCATCGTCGTGTTCTCGCTGGTGACGATCCTGCCGCTGCCGCCGGGCTCGTCGGTCATCACGGCGCTGCCGGTGCTGGTGACGACGTTTCAGATGCTGCTGGGCTTTCCCCACGTGCGGCTGCCCGGCCCGCTGGCCCGGCTGCGGATCGACCCGGACAAGCTGCGGCTGACGCTGCTGCGGCTGCGGCCGGTCACCCGGCGGCTGGAACGGCGGCTGCGCCCGCGTCTTGTCGCGCTGTTCGCGCCCCGGCACGAACCGCTGCTGGGGCTGGCGCTGTTCGTGATCGCCTTCACGCTGTTCCTGCCGGTGCCGGGCAGCGGTTGGTTCCCGGCCATCTCGCTGTTCATTGTCGGGGTCGGGCTGGTCGAGCGTGATGGTCTGGTGGCGGTGCTGGGCCTTGCCTTCGGGGCGTTCTCTGTCCTGCTGACCGTGGCCATCGTGCTGTCGCTTGCCGAGGGGGCCGAGGCGATCATGGGATAGGCGGGCAGGGCGCCGGGGCCGATCCTTCCGCGATTCCCGTCGGTTCACCCGGCGGGCCGGTGCAGCCCGCCAGCGGAGTGCCGAAAAATGCGGCAGCGCAGCATGGATTGTCGGAAAACTGACATCAGGCCCGCCGCGGCGCTGGAAAAACCGCCGGGACAGGCGCCAATGTCGGCGCCCGGCATGGACAGCAGGGCCGCGCCGCCCGATGTTTGTCTGACAAGCGAGGAAGACATGACGATTTCGACCAACGGACATCGCCCCCCCCGTGGCTCCGGACGGACCCAGATCGAGCGGTTCACGATCGACACCGTCTGCGAGGCGGCCAAGATCCTGACCGGCGCCAGCGATCCGATTGCGGCGATGCCCTCGGTCTTGAACGTGCTGTCCTCGTTCATGGGGCTTCGGATGGGGGCGCTGGCGCTGCTGGACGACAAGGGCAGGGCCGGGGGCGACGGCAAGCCGGTGAACCCCTTCGTCATCGCCGCGACCACCCGCGGCTCGATCTGCGCGCCGCCCGAGATCCGGGCGCTGCCCGTGCGCGCGACGCAACAGGTGTTCCGCACCGGCGTCGCGCTGGTGTCGCGCAATGTCCGTGAAGAACTGGGCGAGGCCGCGATCCCCCCCGGCGCGCCGCATGACCGGCTGGCGCTGATCGCGGTGCCGATCCGCGAGACGGTTCATTCGCCCTATGTGATCGGCGTGCTCGGCGCCTGGCGCGATCTTGACGAGGGGGGCTTGCGCTTCCTCGAAGAGGATCAGCGCATCCTGACCATGGTGGCCTCGATCCTGGAACAGTCGATCAAGTTCCGCCGCCTCGTCGCGCGGGACCGCGAGCGGCTGATGGAGGAGGCGCGCGCCGCGCTGCATGCCGCCTCCGAGACATCCGCCGACGATTGCCGGCTGCGCGATCAGCCGATCAAGGGTATCATCGGCGACAGCCCGGCGATCAAGGCGGTGACCGCGCAGATCCACAAGGTCGCGCGCACCAACACGCCCGTTCTGCTGCGCGGCGAAAGCGGTACCGGCAAGGAGCTGTTCGCCAAGGCGGTGCACGCGCTTTCGGACCGCCGCGACAAGCCCTTCGTCAAGGTCAACTGCGCGGCGCTGAGCCAGAGCCTGCTGGAATCGGAACTGTTCGGCCACGAAAAGGGCGCGTTCACCGGCGCGCTGGCGCAAAAGAAGGGCCGTTTCGAACTGGCCGATACCGGCACCCTGTTCCTTGACGAGATCGGCGAGATCGGGCCCGAATTTCAGGCGAAACTGTTGCGCATCCTGCAAGAGGGCGAGTTCGAGCGGGTCGGCGGCTCGAAGACGCTGAAGGTCGATGTGCGGCTGGTGACGGCGACGAACCGCGATCTCGAGGCGGCGGTGGCGCGCGGCGATTTCCGGGCCGATCTCTATTTCCGCATCTGCGTGGTGCCCATCGTGCTGCCCCCCCTGCGCGAGCGGATCGAGGATGTGCCCAAGCTCGCCCAGACCTTCCTCGACCGGTTCAACGCCCAGAACGGCATGGACAAGCGGATCACGCCGGGGGCAATGGTGGCGCTGGCGCGGTGCCAGTTCCCCGGCAATGTGCGCGAGCTTGAAAACTGCATCAGCCGGGTGGCCGCGCTGTCCTCGGGCAGCGAGATCGACGAACGCGAACTGGCCTGCATGCAGGGCACCTGCCTGTCTGCGGAATTGTGGCGCATGCAGTCGGGCGACCACTCGCCGATCGGCGGGCTGGCCGCGGTGCGCATGCCGCTGCCGGTGATCGACAGCGCCGCGGGCCAGCGCCCGCCGGTGCCGCCCGCCCTGCCGCCAGGCTTTGGCGAACCGTCCTTCCCCGCCGGTTTTGCCCCGGCGCCGCCCCCGCCCGCGATGCCCGAATCCGAGGGCGAGCCCCAGGACGAACGCGACCGTCTGGTTGACGCGATGGAGCGGGCGGGCTGGGTCCAGGCCAAGGCCGCGCGCCTTCTGGGCCTGACGCCGCGCCAGATCGGCTATGCCCTCAAGAAGCACGGGATCGAGTTGCGCCGTTTTTAGGTTCTTTTGTCTGTCTGTTTTGCGACGTTGTGTTCTGGGTTTGAGGGGTTGGGTGACCTGGGTGTTGGGTTTGGTGTTGTTGGCATGGTTTGTGCTTCTTCCCTTTCGCACATTCAAGGCACAGGAGACCTGCCCATGTCCGCGCCGCTGATCCCG
>NZ_WJPO01000012.1 GCF_009649175.1 Rhodovulum strictum
AAGACCTTCCTTTCCGCCATCGCCCTCGCCGCAACCGTCCTGTTCTGGCTTTGACGATCAATGAGTCTGGAGCCTAGTAGACAACATCTCAGAATATCTTGGTGTCGTTTTGAAGGATCAACCGCAAGAAAAGGTTGTCGCTTACCGCGGGCACTCAGACCACACCTTCAAACTTCAGCCAAGGGTGTTTCGGCACAAAAAATCAAAGCAGCATGAGGAACGCATTCTATCCGAACTCCTCACGGAGTCTCCAGACGACTTTAAGGACGACCGGACAGTATTTGAGCAGTTGGTCAGAGCACAGCACTACGATCTACCGACACGTCTGCTCGACGTAACACTAAACCCCCTAGTTGCACTCTACTTTGCGACGCGAGAAAGTATTCATTCTGGCAATGATGGCGAAGTAATCCAATTTATTATTTCGCCGGAGAGAGCAAAGCTATTCGATAGCGATACGGTGAGCTGCATTTCGAACGTTGCTCGCCTCTCCTACGACGAAAAGAATGAGCTATTTAAGTTCCTTAACGCCGCTTCAGGAAAGGGCGGAATATCAGCCTTAGACATAAATGACTTCAACAAAAGGGATGACGTAAAACGCCTTGTTCAATTCATACGCGTCGAAAAACCATACTTTCAAAACACAGTGCGCCCGATAGACCTTCGTCGCTTCATATTCGTGACGCCGAAAAGAAACAACAAGCGCGTTTTGGCGCAAAGTGGAGCATTCATCATCGCAGGTCTACTTAGAAGTGTGGGCGATGAAAGCTCAAGAGCGCTTGAGATTAACAGAATCAGAATAAACAGCCAGCACAAAGATGAAATACTGAGGGATTTGGACAAACTAAACATAAATGAGCGGACGATGTTCCCAGAAGTTGAGAACGCGGCGCGCTATATCACAAAAAAAATCACAAGCTAGTCATCCATCCATCTTCAGCGCATTGATGAACGCCTGCTGCGGGATCTCGACCTTGCCGAACTGGCGCATCTTCTTCTTACCCGCCTTCTGCTTGTCCAGCAACTTGCGTTTGCGCGTCGCGTCGCCGCCATAGCATTTCGCGGTCACGTCCTTGCGCAGTGCCGCGATGGTCTCGCGCGCTATGACGCGGCCGCCGATGGCGGCCTGGACGGGGATCTTGAACATGTGGCGGGGGATCAGATCCTTGAGCTTCTCGACCATGGCGCGGCCGCGGGTTTCGGCACGGTCGCGGTGGACCATGACCGACAGCGCGTCCACCGGCTCGTCATTGACGAGGATCTGCATCTTGACCAGGAAATCCTGTCGATAGCCCGCCATCTGGTAATCGAAGCTGGCATAGCCCTTGGTCACCGATTTCAGGCGGTCGTAGAAATCGAACACCACCTCGTTCAGCGGCAGGTCATAGACCACCATCGCGCGCGAGCCGGCATAGGTCAGGTCAAGCTGTTCGCCGCGCCGGTCCTGGCAGAGTTTCAGCACATCGCCCAGGAATTCGTCGGGCACCATGATCGTGGCCTTGATGCGCGGTTCTTCCAGGTGGTCGACATGGGTCAGGTCGGGCATGTCGGCGGGGTTGTGCAGTTCCAGCATCGTACCGTCGCGCATGTAGACATGATAGACCACCGAGGGCGCGGTGGTGATCAGGTCGATGCCGTATTCGCGTTCCAGCCGGTCGCGCACCACTTCGAGATGCAGAAGCCCCAGGAACCCGCAGCGAAAACCAAAGCCCAGCGCGGCCGAGGTTTCCATTTCAGAGGTGAAGCTGGCATCGTTCAGCGCCAGTTTCTCGATGGCGTCGCGCAGATCCTCGAATTCGTTCGCATCGACCGGGAACAGGCCGCAGAACACCACCGGGATCGAGGGCTTGAAGCCCGGCAGCGGCGTTTCGACGCCCTTTCGTTCCGTGGTGATCGTGTCGCCGACGCGGGTATCTCGGACCTGCTTGATCGATGCGGTCAGAAAGCCGATCTCGCCCGGACCCAGCTCCGCGATGTCCTGCATGGCGGGGCGGAAGACGCCGATGCGGTCGACCTGATAGGCGCCCCCCGTCCGCATCATCTTGATCCGGTCGCCCTTGCGCAACACGCCATCCATGATGCGCACCAGCACGACAACCCCGAGGTAGGGATCGTAATAGCTGTCGACCAGCAGCGCCTTGAGCGGCTTTGCCGGGTCGCCCTCATGCGGGGGGGGCAGGCGGGTGACGATGGCCTCCAGCACATCCGGTATCCCGAGGCCGGTCTTGGCGGAGATCTGGATGGCGTTGGAGGCGTCGATGCCGATCACATCCTCGATCTGGGCGGCGATACGCTCGGGTTCGGCGGCGGGCAGGTCGATCTTGTTCAGGACGGGGACGATCTCGTGATCGGCGTCCAGCGCGGTGTAGACATTGGCCAGCGTCTGCGCCTCGACCCCCTGGGTGGCATCGACCACCAGCAGCGAGCCCTCGACCGCGCGCATGGAACGCGAGACCTCATAGGCGAAGTCGACATGGCCGGGTGTGTCGATCAGGTTCAGGACATAGGTCTTGCCGTCCTTCGCGGGGTATTCGATGCGGACGGTGTTGGCCTTGATGGTGATGCCGCGCTCGCGCTCGATATCCATGGCGTCGAGCAACTGCTCTTTCATGTCGCGCTCGGCGACGGTGCCGGTCATCTGGATCAGACGGTCGGCGAGGGTGGATTTGCCGTGGTCGATATGAGCCACGATCGAGAAGTTGCGGATTTGTGCGAGCTCGGTCATGCGCGGGATATGCGGCGGTTTCGGGGGCCGGTCAAGCGGCGGCGCATTGTGGGGCAACGGATTCTGCGGCAGGGCGCAGGACCGGGTCAACGGCCTTGTTTTTCAGGGCCGGGACGGGCGGCAGGCAATATTGCGGAGCGCCTGCGGCGCAAGACGAGTCCCGGGCGGCCCGTTCCGGGCCGCGTTCGGGTATTTGGACCAGGAAGAAGACGCGGGCGCGGGTCAGCGGCGGGCGATCTCGGCCAGAAGCCCGCGGGCGGCATCCTCGACCAGATCCAGCACCAGATCGAAGCCGCCCTCGTAATAGGGGTCGGGCACCTCGTCGCGGGGGCTGTCGGCATAGTCGAGGAACAGCCGGACGGGGGTGGCATTGCCGGGCGGGCGGATCCTTTCCAGATCGGCAAGGTTGCTGCGATCCATCGCGAGGATCAGGTCGAAACCGTCGAAATCCGCGGCGCGCACCTGCCGGGCGCGCAGCACCGAAAGGTCGTAGCCGCGCCGTGCCGCCTCGCGCGTGGCGCGGGAATCGGGCGGATCGCCCGCATGCCAGCCCCCGGTTCCGGCGCTGTCGATCTGGACCGGCAGGCGGGCGGCCTCGGCCATCTGCGCGACGACCCCGTGGGCGGTGGGCGAGCGGCAGATATTGCCGAGGCAGACGAACAGGATGCGGGTGGTCATGGGCCTCTCCTTTCGGCATTGTGATAGCGGAGGGGCGGGCGATGACCAAGATCGTGATTCTGACCGGGGCGGGAATTTCGGCCGAAAGCGGGCTGGGCACGTTCCGCGACAAGGACGGCATCTGGACGCGCTACGATCTGGCCGAGGTCGCGACCCCCGAGGGCTTTGCCCGCGACCCCGCTTTGGTGCACGAATTCTACAATGCGCGGCGCCGCAATGCCGCCGAGGCGATCCCGAATGCGGCCCATGCGGCGCTGGCGCGGCTGGAACATGCCCTGCCGGGCGAGGTGCGGATCGTCACCCAGAATATCGACGATCTGCACGAGCGCGCGGGCAGCCGGGCGGTCTGGCACATGCACGGGCAGATCACGCGCGCCCGCTGTGCCGCCTGTGGCGAGACCTGGACCGCGCCGATGACGATGCGCGCGGACGATCCCTGCCCGTCCTGTGCCGCCCCGGCGACGCGGCCCGATATCGTCTGGTTCGGCGAGTTTCCCTATCACATGGACGCGATCTGGGACGTGCTGCGCGCGGCCGAGCTGTTCGTGGCGATCGGCACCTCGGGCAGCGTCTATCCGGCCGCCGCCTTCGTGCAGGATGCGGCGCGCGCGGGCGCGCGGACGCTGGAGTTGAACCTGGAGCCGTCCGAAACCGTGGGCGATTTCGCCGAGGCCCGGCATGGTCCGGCCAGCGAGATCGTGCCCGCCTGGGTGGACGAGATCCTGCGCAGGCGGGGTCAGTAGACGCCGAACCCGGCCAGCGCGATATCGGCCCGCTGGTCGCGGCCATAGGCGGCGATGCCGAGGCTGTCGACCGTTTCGGGGTGCAGACTTGCGGCGGCCCCGCCCCGGGGCTGGAAATCGCTCAGCGGGATGCGGATCTCGCGCCAGTCGGGGGTGGTGTCGAACCCGGCCTGATGGAATTGCCAGGGTCGCGTGGCGGCGCTGCGCAGATGGATGAAATAGCGCTGCCCGTCGCCGCGCACATGCAGCACGATGCCTTGCGCATCGGGGGGCAGGGTGACGGGTCGGCGCATCTGGACGAAACCGCCGCGATTGGCGGTGCTGACCATGCCGGTCAGGTGCAGGAAGCCCCTGCCCTGTTCCTCGGCATAGGCGGCGGCGCCGGTCGAAACGCCGCCCATCACCCGGTCGGACAGAAAGGACCAGGCGCGCGCGGTTTCGGGGGTGATGGGCTCGATCATCTCAGCCGCGGCCGGGGCGGCCAGCACAAGGGCAAGGGCCAGCCATGGCCGGATCATCCCCCATTCATCAGCGCGGCGACGATGGCCTTGGCGCTGTCGCTGTCCCATTCGGCATCGCCCTGCATCCGGGCAATCTCCTGTCCTTCGGGGTTCAGGATCACGGTCACGGGCAGGCCCATCACCCCCATCTGCCGGGCCAGCCCCGAATCCGGGTCGCGCCATTTCGGCAGGGTGGCGATGGACAGATCCGAGAACAGCCGGTCGATGCCCTGGGGCGAATTGCGCCCGGTCGCCACCGTGACCACCGCAAAGCCCGCGCCGCCGAATTCGGCATTCAGCCGGTCGAGCGCGGGCATTTCATGGCGGCAGGGCGGGCACCAGGTTGCCCAGAAATTCAGCACCACCCAGCGGCCGCGATGTTCGCCCAGCGCGCGGGGCGCCTCGGCCTCGTCGATCAGGGCGATTGCGGGCACGGGTTTCGGCGCGGCATGGAAGACGAGCTTGCGCATGTCGCCTTCGCGCAGCCCGTTCAGCGCGGCGGGATCGGCGGCGGCGGCATTTGCACCCAGCGCAAGGGCCGTGTAGAGGACGAGCGACCTGACGAACGACATTTTTCCCTCCGAAGGGCCGTGACGATGACCAACGACCAGTCCAACGCGATGTGGGGCGGGCGGTTCGCCGCCGGGCCGGACGCGATCATGGAGGCGATCAATGCCTCGATCTCGTTCGACCAGCGGCTGGCAGCCCAGGACATCGCCGGTTCCCGCGCCCATGCCGCCATGCTGGCAGCCACGGGCATCATAAGCGATACGGATTCGCAGGCGATCCGGGAAGGGCTGCTCACGGTCTTGTCAGAGATCGAAGGCGGGCGCTTCGCGTTTTCCACCGCGCTCGAAGACATCCACATGAATGTCGAGGCGCGGCTGAAAGAGGTGATCGGCGAACCGGCGGGACGGCTGCACACCGCGCGCAGCCGCAACGATCAGGTGGCAACCGATTTCCGGCTCTGGGTGCGCGACCAGATCGACGCCGCGCTGGCGGGGCTTGAGGCGCTGATCCGCGCGCTGCTGGCGCAGGCCGAGGCGGGGGCCGACTGGGTGATGCCGGGCTTCACCCATCTGCAAACCGCCCAGCCGGTGACATGGGGCCACTACATGATGGCCTATGTCGAGATGTTCGCCCGCGACATGGGCCGCTTTGCCGATGCCCGCGCGCGGATGAACGAATGTCCCCTTGGTGCGGCGGCGCTGGCGGGCACGTCCTTTCCCATCGACCGGCACATGACGGCGGCGGCGCTGGGCTTCGACCGGCCGATGGCCAACAGCCTTGACGCGGTCAGCGACCGGGATTTCGCGCTGGAATTTCTGGGCGCCGCGTCGATCTGCGCGATGCACCTGTCGCGTTTTGCCGAGGAACTGGTGATCTGGTCCTCGGCGCAGTTCCGCTTCGTCACCCTCAGCGACCGCTTCTCGACCGGTTCCTCGATCATGCCGCAGAAGAAGAACCCCGATGCGGCCGAACTGATCCGGGCCAAGATCGGGCGGATCATGGGGGCGAATGTCGCGCTGATGATGGTGATGAAGGGGCTGCCCTTGGCCTATTCCAAGGACATGCAGGAAGACAAGGAACAGGTCTTCGACGCCGCCGACAGCCTGATGCTGGCGCTGGCCGCGATGGAGGGCATGGTGCGCGACATGCACGCGAACCGCCCCGCGCTGGAGGCGGCGGCAGCCAGCGGTTTTTCCACCGCGACCGATCTGGCCGACTGGCTGGTGCGGGCGCTGGGCATGCCGTTTCGCGACGCCCACCATGTCACCGGGCGGCTGGTCGCGCTGGCCGAGGCCAAGGGCTGCGATCTGCCCGACCTGACGCTTGCCGACATGCAGGGCGTGCATGCGGGCATCGGGGCGGCGGTGTTCGACGTTCTGGGCGTGCACAATTCGGTCGCGAGTCGGGTAAGCTATGGCGGCACCGCGCCCGATCAGGTGCGGGCACAGGTGGCGCGCTGGAAGGAACGGTTGGGATGACACGGCTTGCCGCGCTGGGGCTGATCCTGCTCGCGGGCTGCGCCGCGCCCTCGGGGCAGGTTGCGGTCACGCCGGACGGGCAGGCCTCGGGGCGGGTGGCCAGCGGGCCGGTGACGGTCTCGGGCGGGCCGGGCGGACCCGGGGCGTCGGTCCGGGTGGTGCAGACGGGGACAAGTGCGGTGCGGGTCGGCACGGATGGGGCGGCGGTGTCGGTGCGGCCCGCCGGATTGCCGGTGCGGATCGGCGCGGGGACTGGAGGGGTAAGCCTTGGCTTCTAGATGGATATGGGCCGCCGTCCTGGTGCTGGCCGGTTGCGGGGTCGACGGACCGCCGGAGCGGCCCCAGACCAGCGTGACGGTTGGCGGCACGGTCGAATTCGGCGTGAAGGGAGGCCATTGATGACGCCCCTGCGAATGATCTTTCTGGCGCTTGCGATCTGGGGCGCCATTCACCCGATGTATTATTTCCTGAGCTGGTATTTCGCCAACGGCCAGGATTTCATGGGCATGATCGACGCCTGGTATGTCAATGACAGCACCACGGGTCTGGTCTGGGATCTGACGATCGCGGCCATCGCGCTGGCGATCTGGATCGTTGCCGACAGCATCCAGCGCCGCGACTGGCTGGGGCCGGTGGCGGTTCTGGCCATCGGCATCGGCGTGTCCTGCGCGCTGCCGCTTTACCTGTTCCTGCGCTCGCGCCCGCGCGACGCCAAGACGGCCTGAGCCCGGAATGGATCATTTCCTCTATCGCGACGGCGTGCTGCATGCCGAGGATGTCCCCCTGCCCGAGATCGCGGCGCAGGTCGGAACGCCGTTCTACTGCTATTCGGTCGCCACGCTGACCCGGCATTACCGCCTGTTCCAGGAGGCGCTGGCGGGCATGGATCACCTGATCTGCTATGCGGTGAAGGCCAATTCCAACCAGGCCGTGCTGAAGCTGATGGGCGATCTGGGGGCGGGCGTCGATGTCGTCTCGGGCGGGGAATACCGCCGGGCACGGGCGGCGGGCATTCCGGGCGAACGGATCGTGTTCTCGGGCGTCGGCAAGACGCGCGAGGAGATGCGGCTGGCGCTGGAGGGCGGGATCCGGCAGTTCAACGTCGAATCCGAACCCGAAATGGCGGCGCTGAACGAGGTGGCGCTGTCCATGGGCGTCGTGGCCCCCATCGCGGTGCGGGTGAATCCCGACGTCGATGCCCAGACGCATGAGAAGATCGCCACCGGCAAGGCCGAGAACAAGTTCGGCATCCCGATCGCCAGGGCGCGCGCCGTCTATGCACACGCCGCCAGCCTGCCGGGCCTGCGCGTCATCGGCATCGACGTGCATATCGGCAGCCAGTTGACCGCGCTCGAACCGTTCGAGGCCGCCTATTCCAAGGTCGCCGACCTGACCCGCGCGCTGCGTCAGGACGGGCATGAAATCATCCGGCTCGATCTGGGCGGGGGGCTTGGCATCCCCTATGAACGCTCGAACGCCGCGCCCCCCCTGCCGCTGGAATATGGCGCCATGGTCAAGCGCGTGGTCGGCGATCTGGGCTGCGAGATCGAGATCGAGCCGGGCCGCCTGATCGCGGGCAATGCCGGGATCCTGGTCGCGCAGGCGATCTATGTGAAGGAGGGTGAGGGGCGGAATTTCCTGATCCTCGATGCCGCGATGAACGATCTGGTGCGGCCCGCGATGTATTCGGCCCATCACGACATCGTGCCGGTGATCGAACCCGCGCCGGGCACCGAACAGGCGCCCATCGACATCGTCGGGCCGGTCTGCGAGACGGGCGATACCTTCGCGAAAAGCCGGATGATGCCGCCCGTTGCCCCCGGCGATCTGGTCGCCTTTCGCTCGGCAGGCGCCTATGGCGCAGTGATGGCCTCGGAATACAACACCCGCCCGCTGGTGCCCGAGGTGCTGGTCAGCGGGGATCACGTGGCCGTCATTCGGCACAGGCCATCCTTTGACGAGATCATAAACCGCGATACCATCCCCGAGTGGCTTTGACCGGCACTCCCGCCGGGATGCCGCGGGATGGCAGGATGACCGAGCCGAAAACGCCCCAAGGCGATGCCCTGAACGCACTGCGCTGGCCCTTGCGGCTGACGCGGGCGGGGATGGTGGCCGAACGGCTGACGCGCGCCTTCTGGCCGCTCGCTAGCCTTGTGCTGGCGGTTGCGGCGGTGCTGTCCTTCGGCCTGCACGAAATGGTCTCGCGCGGCTGGGCGCTGGTCGTGCTGGCGCTGGCCGGGGCGGCGATGATCGCCGCTTTCGCGATGGGACTGCGCCGCTTCCGCTGGCCCTCGCGCGCCGAGGCGCTGGACCGGCTGGACCGCACATTGCCGGGCCGCCCGATCACGGCGCTGCGCGACCATCAGGCGGTGGGCGCGGGCGACGCGGCCTCCGAGGCGGTGTGGCGGGTGCATGTCGCACGGATGGCAGACCGCGCCCGGACGGCGCGGGCGGTGCCGCCCGATCTGCGGGTGGCCGCACGCGATCCCTATGCGCTGCGCTATGTTGCGCTGACGGCGTTTGTCGTGGCGCTGGCCTTCGGCTCGCTCTGGCGGGTGGCAAGCGTCGGCGATCTGGCTGGGGATGGCGGGGCGGCGCTGGCCGCCGGGCCGACATGGGAGGGCTGGATCGAACCGCCCGCCCATACCGCCAAGCCCAGCCTCTATCTGAACGAAATCCGCGCCGAAACGCTGAGCGTGCCGCATGGCAGCCGGTTGAGCCTGCGGCTTTACGGCGAGGTCGGCGCGCTGGAACTGCGCGAAACCGTCTCGGCCCGGCCGGTCGAGGGCACTACCCCCCAAGGCGCGGATGCGATGGCGCAAAGCTTCGAGATGGTCCGCCCCGGCGAGGTCGCGATCGAGGGGCCGGGCGGGCGAAGCTGGCAGATCGTCCTGACCCCCGACACCCCCCCCGCGATCGAGGCGGACGGCCCGCCCGAGGTGCAGGCCAACGGGCAGATGGCGCAGGGCTTCACGGCGCGCGACGATTACGGCGTGGTGGCGGGCCGCGCGGTGGTGACGCTGGATGCGGGGGCCGTGGACCGGCGCTACGGGCTGCTGCCAGACCCCGACCCGCGCGAACCGCTGGTCCTCGATCTGCCGATGACGATCACCGGCGACCGGCGCGACTTTTCCGAAACGCTGATCGAGAACCTGTCGCAACACCCCTGGGCCGGGCTGCCGGTCGAGATGGTTCTGATCGCGCAGGATGCGCTGGGTCAGGAAGGGACCAGCCCGCCCGAGGCGATGATTCTGCCCGGGCGGCGCTTCTTTGACCCGCTGGCGCGCGCCGTTGTGGAACAGCGCCGCGACCTGCTCTGGACCCGCGCGAATGGCGCACAGGTGGCGCAGATGCTGCGCGCGGTCAGCCATGAACCGGACGGACTGTTTCGCACCGAACGCGCCTATCTGCAATTGCGCGTGGCGATCCGGCGGCTGGAGGCCGGGGTTGCCGCCGGTCTGAGTGCCGAGACCCAGGACGAGATCGCCGCCGCGCTATGGGACATCGCCGTTCTGATCGAGGAGGGCGACCTGTCGGATGCGGCCGAACGGCTGCGCCGCGCGCAGGAACGCCTGT
The DNA here is from genome assembly GCF_009649175.1 of Rhodovulum strictum. Taxonomy (GTDB): domain Bacteria; phylum Pseudomonadota; class Alphaproteobacteria; order Rhodobacterales; family Rhodobacteraceae; genus Rhodovulum; species Rhodovulum strictum. The sequence goes on from NZ_WJPO01000012.1 coordinate 10,214, forward strand.
CCGAGGCGATGCGCAATGGCGCGAGCAACGAGGAAATCGCCGAACTGATGCGCGAATTGCGCGAGGCGATGCAGGATTACATGCGCCAGCTTTCCCAGCAGCAATCCCAGGACGGCCAGCAACAGGCGCAGAACCAGCAGGACATGCAGGAAATCACCGGCGACCAGTTGGAACAGATGCTGGAGCGGTTGCAGCAACTGATGGAAGAAGGCCGGATGGACGAGGCGCAGCAGCTTCTGGAAATGCTGCGCCAGATGATGGAGAACATGCAGATCACGCAAGGTCAGGGCGGCCAGCAAAGCCCAGGCCAGCAGGCGATGGAAGGTCTGGCAGAGACCCTGCGCCAGCAACAGGGCCTGAGCGACGAGGCGTTCCGGGGGCTTCAGGACCAGTTCAACCCCGGCCAGCAGGGGCAGGACGGTCAGGGTCAGCAGGGCGACGGCCAGCAATTCGGCGAGGGTCAGGGGCAAGGCCAGGGTCAGGGCCAGCAGCCCGGCGCAGGCGGGGACGGGGGCGATCTGGGCCAGCAGCTTGCCGACCGCCAGCGCGCGCTGCAACGCGAGCTTGACCGCCAGCGCGAGGGCCTGCCGGGCATGGGCGGCTCGCCCGAGGGCGAGGCCGCGCGCGAGGCGCTGGACCGCGCAGGCCGCGCGATGGGCCGGGCCGAGGATGCACTGCGCGGCGACGATCTGGCCGGCGCGCTCGACAATCAGGCCGAGGCGATGGAGGCGCTGCGCGAGGGCATGCGCAATCTGGGCGAGGCGCTGGCGCAGAACCAGCAGCCGGGCCAGCAAGGTCAGGGCATGGGGCAGGCGCAGGCAGGCGGCGACCGCCGCGATCCGCTGGGCCGCGATCAGGGCGCGATGGGCCGGGTCGGCACGGATGAGGAAATGCTGCGCGGCGAGGATGGGCACGGCCGCGCGCGCCAGTTGCTGGACGAGATCCGCCGCCGCTCGGGCGAACAGGAACGCCCCGAGATCGAACTGGACTACCTGCGGCGGTTGCTGGACCGGTTCTGAGCCCGCCTTGGCGCGGCCTCAGCCCCCTGCCGATTGCGGCAGCAGCGCATGCAGCCACAGCCGCAGCCCGTCGACCGCCGCGGCATAGCCCTCCATAGGCGCCTCAAGCGCGGGATGCAGCGCGCCGATTTCGGGCGCCATCAGATAGGCCCCCAGCGCCACCGCGGCGACCAGCAGGACAAGGACAAAGCCCAGCCGGAAGCCGCTGCGCTCGGCCCTGGCCTCGGCCTCGGCGGTCACGATGCTGTCGGCACCGCGGTCGGAACTGGCGTCGAGGCTTGCGTTGATCTCTGCTAGGTCCGGCAGCAGGTCACGGCCAGCGGCCGCCGCCCCGCCATCCGGCCCGGGCGCAGGCGCCGGGGCCGAAACGGCCGCCATGACCGCATCCGCAGCGGGCGCGGCGCGGCGCGGCGGCGCGCTGTCGAGCCCCAGATCGGGCTGCGAGGAAAACGTCTCGGTCGCCGCCTCCTGCTCGCGCACGCGCTGTTCGCGCGCGGCCTCCTCCTGAAGGATGTTCAGCACCGAGGCATCTAGTGCGCGCCGCGCGGCGGCGGATGGACCCGGCTCTGGCGCGGGGGCCTGCGGCGCCGTGGTCTCGCCATGCCAGCCGATATCCTCGGCTTCCGGCACGGGCGGCGCGACGGCTGCGGCCCGGGCCGCATGCTGGAACCAGGTATGGCCGCAATTCGAACATTGGACGTCGCGCCCCTCATCGGGGATCACTGCGTCGTCAACCTCGTACTGGGCGTCGCAGTTCGGGCAAATCAGTCGCATTCCGCACCCTGCCTCGACCCGTCGCTGCGCGCGGGCCCTGCCTGTCATTTTGCGGCATGTTGTATCAGCCCCGGCGGAAATTCAAAGGCTTTGAGGGCGCGGCCGATTGAAACCGGGGCGGCTGTCGGGCAATAGGGAAGCCGTAGCAGCGGCGGAGCGGTCCCGTGATCGAGCTGGAAGACGTGTCCCACAGCTATGGCGGAGCCGAGCTTCTGTCGGGCATTTCGCTGCGGCTTCAGCCCGGATCGTTCCATTTCCTGACCGGCCCCTCGGGTGCGGGCAAGACCACGCTGCTGAAACTGTGCTATGCCGAGCTTCGGCCCACACGCGGGCGGGTGCGCCTTTTTGGCGCAGAGCTTGGCGGGATGGATCGCGACGCCGTGGCGCGCACGCGGCGGCGGATCGGCGTGGTGCATCAGGATTGCCAGTTCCTGGACCATCTGCCGCTGACCGACAATGTCAGCCTGCCGCTTCTGGCAGCGGGGCGCGACATGGCGGCCGCAGCCGCGAACCTGCGCGAATTGCTGGCCTGGGTGGGGTTGCAGGCGCATACCGACGCGCTGCCGCCGCAGCTTTCGGGGGGCGAGCGTCAGCGCGCGGCGCTGGCCCGCGCGCTGATCATGGACCCCGACGTGATCCTGGCCGACGAACCGACCGGCAATGTCGATTGGGAAATGTCCTTGCGCATCCTGCAATTGCTGGTCGAACTGAACCGCATGGGCAAGGCGATCCTGGTGGCGACGCATGATCTGAACCTGATCCGCGCGGCCAAGGCGCAGCTTTCGGCGCGGGTGTTGCGGATCAAGGGGCGGCAGGTGCAGCTTGCGGGGGCGGATCTGTGAGGCGTCTGCCGGACCTTGCCGCGGCGCTGGCGGGCGATGCGCGCGCCGACCGGGTGGTGCCGCCCTCGGGCTTTACCGCGCATCTGACCCAGTTCACCGCGGCGGCGATGGCGTTCCTGGCGGTCTTTGCGCTGGCGCTGTCGCTGGCGGCGGGACGGCTGGCCGACCATTGGGACGAGGCGATGGCGCGCACGGCCACGGTGCGGCTGTCAGCCCCCGAGGGGCAGATGGCCGCCCAGACCGAGGCCGTGCTCGAGGTGCTGCGCACGACCCCCGGCATCGCCTCGGCCCGGACGATCCCAGACGAGGAACAGCGCGCGCTTCTCGCGCCGTGGTTCGGCCCCGATCTGCCGGTCGACACCCTGCCCCTGCCCCGGCTGATCGAGATCACCGAAACCGCCGCGGGCATGGATGCCGACGCGCTGCGCTTTCGGCTGGCGGGCGAGGCGCCGGGCGCGGTGCTGGACGATCACACCCGCTGGCGCCGCCCGCTGATCGAGGCGGCGGGGCGGCTGCGCCTGCTGGGCTGGCTGTCGATCGGGCTGATCGGGGCGGCAATGGCCGCGATGATTGCGCTCTCGGCCCATGCCGCCCTTGCCGCCAATGCCCGCGTGATCGAGGTACTGCGGCTGGTGGGCGCGCGCGACGCCTTTATCGCGCGGGCCTTCGTGCGCCGCTTTACCCGCCGGGCGCTGGAGGGCGCCGCCGCCGGAACGGCGCTGGGCATGCTCGCCCTGGCGCTGTTGCCGCGGGCCGATGCCGCGGCGGGGGTGCTGGCGGGCCTGGGGTTTCGCGGCGCCGACTGGCTGGTGCCGCTGCTGTTGCCGCCCATCGCCGCCGCCGTGGCCCTTGTTGCCACGCGGGTCACCGCGATGCGGGTTCTGAAAGGGATCACCTAGGATGCGCCATGCCGTGCAATATCTGCGCTCGCTGGTCTTTGTCGGGCAGATGTACCTGGCCATGCCGGTCATCGGTCTGATCTACGCGCTGCCGACGCTGTTCTCGCGCAGGTTTGCCTTTCGCGCCATCCACGATTATGCCCGCTGGGTGCGCTGGACCGCGCATTGGATGGTCGGGCTGCGTTCCGAAGTGCGGGGCGAGGTGCCGGTGGACGAGGTGCTGATCGCCTGCAAGCACCAGTCCTTCTTCGACATCCTGCTGCTGGTCAGCGTGGTGCCGCGGCCGCGCTTCATCATGAAGGAATCGCTGAAACGGGCGCCGGTACTGGGCTGGTACGCGATGCGCATCGGCTGCGTGCCGGTTGACCGGGGCAAGCGCGGGCAGGCCATATCGGCCATGGTCGAGGGCGTGGCGAGCGGGCGGCATGAGCCCGGCCAGCTCATCATCTATCCGCAGGGCACCCGCGTCGCGCCGGGCGTCAGCCGACCCTACAAGGTGGGGGCCGGGGTGCTATACCAGCAGTTCAACCATGATTGCGTGCCCGCCGCCACCAATGTCGGCGTGTTCTGGCCGCGCACCGGCATCTACCGCAAGCCCGGCCTTGCCGTGGTCGAGTTCCTACCGCGGATCCCGGCAGGCAAGCCCATCGGCGCCTTCATGTCAGAGCTGGAAACGGCGGTCGAACAGGCATCGAACCGGTTGATGGACGAGGCCGGGTTCCGGCCGGGCGGCTGACCCGCCCGGTGCCGGAGTACCGCCCCGCCCCTAACCGGCGATGGCGGGCGCGGGCTGATGGATGTCCAGCGTCGGGCGCAGCTTGCGCACCTTGCGCGGACCGTCCGAGGTGCTGACCCGGCGCGGCTGAACCGTGATCTCGATCGGATCGTCATAGCGCGGCGCGGCCCGTTCCGGCGTGGCCATGCGCTCCTGCATCCGGTCAAGCCGGGACTCGCGGGCGCGGCGGAATACCAGAACGCGGCGCTCGGCACTGCGCGCAAAGGGCCAGCGGCCCACCCGGCAGGGCACGCTTTCGACGCCCGCGAAATCCCATCCGGCAACGCCCATCTCGTTCATGATCTCGGTCAGGGCCGCAGAAAACGTCTCGTCCCCGCGCATCGGACCGTTCCGAAGAACCCTGGCCGGCGCCGGCAAAACCGCAAACTCGAACTGCTGCATCACAATCACCACAATGCCCACTGGGCCCCCACATGGCGATCAAACCCGAACCGGATGCCACGATCAAGCCACAGAGCGGCGGGCCGCCGGCAAAACTGTGTCCACAATATGGCAACGTCCGCCACAATTGCGGCAGCGGCCCGGGCGGGCTCAGGCAGCCAGCCCCTTCGAGCCGATATCGAGGAACTTGCGCCGCCGCTCGGTCACAAGCGCGGCACGGTCCATCCCCTCAAGCTCGGTCAGCATGACGCGCAGGTTGCGCCCGACCGCAGCGACGGTCTGCTCGCGCCCGCGCTGGGCACCGCCCAGCGGCTCCGCGATGATCCGGTCGATCACGCCCAGCTTCAGCAGATCCTGCGCGGTCAGGCGCAGCGCCTCGGCCGCCTCGCGCATCTTCTCGGCATCCTTCCAAAGGATCGAGGCACACCCCTCGGGCGAGATCACCGAATAGACCGAATGTTCCAGCATCGCGACCCGGTTGGCCGTGGCGAACGCGACAGCGCCACCCGATCCGCCCTCGCCGATCACCACCGAGATCAGCGGCACCCCGATCTGAAGACATTTCTCGGTCGAGCGCGCGATCGCCTCGGACTGGCCGCGCTCCTCGGCGCCCTTGCCGGGATAGGCGCCGGGGGTGTCGACCAGCGTGATGACCGGCATCCCGAACCGGTCGGCCAGATCCATCAGCCGCACCGCCTTGCGATAGCCCTCGGGCCGGGCCATGCCGAAATTGCGTTCAAGCCGGGTCTTGGTGTCAAAGCCCTTTTCATGCCCGATCACCACCACCGGCCGGTCGTCAAACCGCGCGATGCCGCCCATCACGGCATTGTCCTCGGCAAAGTTCCGGTCGCCCGCCAGCGGCGTGAACTCGGTGAACAGCGCCTCGATGTAATCCTTGCAATGCGGCCGGTCGGGGTGGCGGGCGACCTGGCATTTGCGCCAGGGCGTGAGGTTCTTGTAGAGATCCTGCAAGAGCGTCGCGGCCTTGCGGTCGAGCGCGGCGGCCTCCTGCTCGACATCCATTTCGGGATTGGCCCGGGCCATCGCCCGCAATTCCTCGGCCTTGCCCTCGATCTCGGCCAGCGGCTTTTCGAATTCGAGATAGTTCATCGGCGGCCCCTCTTGTGGATGGCGGCTATATGACCGCGGCGTGCAGCTTTTGCAACATGACAGCATGGCGCCGGCCTGCGCGGCGGCACTAGCGCGCAGCGCGCCTTCCCCTTGCCAGCATGCCGCACCACCGTATACCGATTAGCACAGGCGCGCGTCATGCACGCGCAGCAAGGACATCCCGAAGGAGGCCGTGCCCTTGACCGAATTCAAGAAAATCCTCGTCGCCAACCGCGGTGAAATCGCCATCCGGGTGATGCGCGCCGCCAACGAGTTGGGCAAGCTCACCGTCGCCGTCTATGCCGAGGAGGACAAGCTGGGCCTGCACCGCTTCAAGGCGGACGAGGCCTATCAGATCGGCGAGGGGCTTGGCCCCGTGCAGGCCTATCTGGCCATCGACGAGATCGTGCGCGTGGCGAAGATGTGCGGCGCCGATGCGATCCATCCGGGCTACGGGCTTCTGTCCGAGAACCCCGCCTTTGTCGAAGCCTGCGCAGCGGCGGGCATCGCCTTCATCGGACCCAGGGCCGAAACCATGCGCGCGCTGGGCGACAAGGCTTCGGCGCGCAAGGTGGCGATGGCGGCGGGCGTTCCGGTGATCCCGGCAACCGAGGTTCTGGGCGAGGACATGGACGCGATCCGGGCCGAGGCCGCCGAGATCGGCTATCCGCTGATGCTGAAAGCCAGCTGGGGCGGCGGCGGGCGGGGCATGCGGCCGATCAACGGCCCCGACGAGCTTGAGGACAAGGTGCGCGAAGGCCGGCGCGAGGCCGAGGCCGCCTTCGGCAATGGCGAAGGCTATCTGGAAAAGATGATCCTGCGCGCCCGCCATGTCGAGGTGCAGATCCTCGGCGACAGTCACGGCAACATCTATCACCTGTGGGAGCGCGACTGTTCGGTGCAGCGGCGCAACCAGAAGGTCGTTGAACGCGCCCCCGCCCCCTATCTCAGCCATGCCCAGCGCGAGCATCTGTGCAATCTGGGCAAGAAGATCGCCGAACAGGTCGGCTATCAGAACGCCGGCACCGTCGAATTCCTGATGGATATGGAGACGGGCGCCTTCTACTTCATCGAGGTGAACCCCCGCATCCAGGTCGAGCATACCGTGACCGAGGAGGTCACGGGCATCGACATCGTGCGCGCCCAGATCCTGATCGCCGAGGGCAAGTCGCTGGTCGAGGCAACCGGCATCGCCTCGCAATACGATGTGGAGCTGACCGGGCACGCGCTGCAATGCCGGATCACGACCGAGGATCCGCTGAACAACTTCATCCCAGATTACGGCCGCATCACCGCCTATCGCGGCGCGACGGGCATGGGGATCCGGCTCGATGGCGGCACCGCCTATTCCGGCGCGGTCATCACGCGCTATTACGACAGCCTGCTGGAAAAGGTCACCGCCTGGGCCCCCACCCCCGAAGCCGCCATCGCGCGGATGGACCGGGCACTGCGCGAGTTCCGCATCCGCGGGGTGTCGACGAACATCGCCTTTGTCGAGAACCTGCTCAAGCACCCGACCTTCCTGAACAACGAATACCACACCAAGTTCATCGACCAGACGCCCGAGCTGTTCCAGTTCGAGAAGCGGCGCGACCGGGCGACGCGGCTCCTGACCTTCGTCGCCGATGTCACCGTGAACGGAAACCCCGAGACCGAGGGCCGCCCGCGCCCGCCCGCCGATATCCGTACCCCCCGCCCGCCCGAGAACCGGCACGAAAGCTTTCTGCCCGGCACGCGGCAGATCCTGGATGAACAGGGGCCGCAGGCGGTCGCCGACTGGATGGCCGCGCAGAAACGGCTGTTGCTGACCGACACGACGATGCGCGATGGCCACCAGTCGCTGCTGGCCACAAGGATGCGCTCGATCGACATGGTGCGCGTGGCGCCTGCCTATGCCCATAACCTGCCGCAGCTTTTCAGCGTGGAATGCTGGGGCGGCGCCACCTTCGACGTGGCCTATCGCTTCCTTCAGGAATGCCCCTGGCAACGGCTGCGCGACATCCGCGCGCGGATGCCGAACCTGCTGACCCAGATGCTTCTGCGCGGCGCGAACGGGGTGGGCTACACCACCTATCCCGACAATGTCGTGCAGGGCTTCGTCCGGCAGGCGGCCGAAACCGGGGTCGATGTCTTCCGCGTGTTCGACAGCCTGAACTGGGTCGAGAACATGCGCGTGGCGATGGATGCGGTACTGGACACCGGCAAGGTTCTGGAGGGCGCGATCTGCTACACGGGCGACATCCTCGACCCGAACCGCGCGAAATACGACCTGACCTACTACGTCGAGATGGCCCGGCAGCTCAAGGCCGCGGGCTGTCATGTGCTGGGGCTCAAGGACATGGCGGGCCTTCTGAAACCCGCATCCGCCAGCGTGCTGTTCAAGGCGCTGAAAGAGGAAATCGGGCTGCCGATCCATTTCCACACCCATGACACCAGCGGCATCGCGGGCGCCACGATCCTGGCCGCGGCCGAGGCGGGCGTGGATGCGGTGGACGCGGCGATGGACGCGTTCTCGGGTGGCACCTCGCAGCCCTGTCTGGGCTCGATCGTCGAGGCGCTGCGCAACACGCCCCGCGATACCGGCATCGACATCGAGGCGGTGCGCGAGATCTCGGATTACTGGGGGCAGGTGCGCGCGCAATATGCCGCCTTCGAATCGGGGCTGATGGCCCCCGCCTCCGAGGTCTATCTGCACGAGATGCCGGGCGGCCAGTTCACCAACCTCAAGGCGCAGGCCCGCAGCCTGGGGCTGGAAGACCGCTGGTCCGAGGTTGCCCGGACCTATGCCGACGTGAACAGGATGTTCGGCGATATCGTCAAGGTCACGCCCAGTTCCAAGGTGGTGGGCGACATGGCGCTGATGATGGTCAGCCAGGGGCTGAGCCGCGCAGATGTCGAGAATCCCGACCGCGAGGTGGCCTTTCCCGATTCCGTGATCGACATGATGCGCGGCAATCTGGGCCAGCCGCCCGGCGGCTTCCCCGAGGCGATCACCCGCAAGGTGCTGAAGGGCGAAACGCCCCTGACCGAACGTCCCGGCGCCAGCGTGCCGCCCGCCGATCTGGACAGGCTGCGCGCCGAGCTTGAGGCACAGTTCGACGGGCTGAAATTCGATGACGAGGATTTCAACGGATACCTGATGTATCCCAAGGTCTTCACCGACTACACCCATCGCCACCAGCTGTACGGCCCGGTGCGCACCCTGCCCACGCGCACCTTCTTCTACGGGATGGAACCGGGCGAGGAGATCACCGCCGAGATCGACCCCGGCAAGACGCTGGAAATCCGGCTCTCCGCCATCGGCGAGACCACCGAGGAGGGCGAGGTGCGCGTCTTCTTCGAACTGAACGGCCAGCCGCGGGTGATCCGCGTGCCGAACCGCAAGGCCAAGGCCACGGTCGCCAAGCGGCCCAAGGTGGAACTGGGCAATCCCGCCCATGTCGGCGCACCGATGCCGGGCGCCGTGGCCTCGGTGGTGGTCGTGGCGGGCCAGAAGGTCAAGCTGGGCGATCTGCTGCTGACCATCGAGGCGATGAAGATGGAAACCGGCCTTCATGCCGAACGCGACGGCACGGTGAAGGCGGTGCATGTCACTCCGGGCGCGCAGATCGACGCCAAGGATCTGCTGGTCGAGTTCGAATAGGGCGCCCCCCTGTTCCGGCCCGGTCCGGCCAGCGCCGCCGGGCCGTACAGGAAAAATTCCTGCAAGCGAGATTTTCCGCTTGCAGCCCCCCGACGGAGTTTATAAATCACGCCTCACCCAATGGATGCGGGCGTAGCTCAGGGGTAGAGCATTACCTTGCCAAGGTAAGGGTCGTGAGTTCGAATCTCATCGCCCGCTCCAAAAAAACTCAATGACATGATGGAAATAGCCCCCTTCGGGGCCATTCCCTTCGGGCGCACCGATGCCGTATCGCCGGGCCGCACGCCCTGCCCGATGCCGAACAGGCAGGGGCGGCCAGCCCGCTTTGGTCAGGCCGCCCGCCCGTTTCGGCGCCGCGCCTCAGCCCAGCCGGTAACCCGGCGTCGAGGCGGAAATCGCGCGTTCCTCGTCGTCCATGTCCTCGGGGATGGTCTCGAACAGGGGCGTCGACAGGTAACGCTCGCCGGTATCGGGCAGCATCGCCAGGATCACCGAACCCGGTTCCGCACGCTCTGCCACCTGCAAGGCAACCGCGAAACTCGCACCGCCCGAGATACCGGTCAGGATGCCCTCCTTGCGCGCCAGCTCCTGCGCCCATCGGACCCCCTCGGCCCCGGCCACGGGCACAAGCTCATCATAGAAGCCCTTGTCCAGCGTCTCTTGCAGCACCAGCGGGATGAAATCGGGCGTCCAGCCCTGGATCGGGTGCGGCTCGAAGGCGGGGTGGCTGGCCGCGGGCTCGCCTTCGGAATTGCGCGCCTGCCCCTGCCCCGAGCCGATCAGCCCGGCATTGGCGGGTTCGCTCAGGATGATCCGGGTCTCGGGCCGTTCACGGCGCAGCACCCGGCCCAGCCCCGTCACCGTGCCGCCCGTGCCATAGCCCGTGACGACGTAATCCAGCCGCTGCCCCGCGAAATCGGCCAGCACCTCGCGCGCGGTCGTGGCCTCGTGGATATCGGCATTGGCCTCGGTCTCGAACTGGTGGGCCAGGAACCAGCCATTCGTCGCGGCCAGTTCCTGCGCCTTGCGGACCATGCCCATCGCCTTGTCGGCCTTGGGCGTCAGCACGACCTTGGCGCCCAGCATGCGCATCAGCCGGCGGCGTTCGACCGAGAATGTCTCGACCATGGTGATGACCAGCGGATAGCCCTTCTGTGCGCAGACCATCGCCAGCCCGATGCCGGTATTGCCGCTGGTCGCCTCGACCACGGTCTGGCCGGGTTTCAGCGCGCCCGACCGCTCGGCGGCCTCGATGATGTTCACCGCCAGCCGGTCCTTGACCGAACCTGCCGGGTTGAACGCCTCGGCCTTGACGTAGATCGTCACGTCCTTCGGGCCCAGATTGTTGATGCGGATCGCGGGCGTGTCCCCGATCGTGTCGAGCACGCTGTCGAAAAGCCGCCCGCGCCCTGCGGTGGTCCGGATGCCGGCAAGATCGGCCATTCTAGTCTCCCTGTCTGGTGTCGCGGATCGGCGCGACCATAGCAGAAAGGGCGGCGGGCGCACGGGGGGCGGGCCATGCGGGCGACAAAAGGGAGGCTGTCGGCCCCTGCCCCGCGCGGGCCGGACGGCGTTCCGCCGGGGCCGGGGCAGACAGGAAAACGGGGCCTTGCGGCCCCGTTTCGTGGTGTCGGCGTTCGCGCGGCATTACTTTCCGGCGATCATCTCGGCCTGCTTGACGATCACCTCGGCCTGCTTGATCGAGGCGATATCGACCAGACGGCCCTTGTAGACGGTCGCGCCCGCGCCTTCGGCCTTGGCCTTTTCCATCGCGGCCAGAATCTCGCGCGCTTCGGTCACGGCTGCTTCCGACGGCGTGAACACCTCGTTGGCCAGCGCCACCTGCTTGGGATGGATCGCCCATTTGCCGACCATGCCCAGCGTGGCCGAGCGCCGCGCCTGGGCATAGAACCCCTCGTCATCCGAGAAATCACCAAACGGCCCATCGACCGGCAGCACGCCATGGGTGCGGCAGGCGGCGACGATGCTGGCCTGCGCCCAGTGCCAGGGATCGGACCAGTATTTCGCGCCCGCATGGTGCATGTAATAGTTTTCCTGCGTGCCGCCGATGCCGGTGGTCTGCATCCCCATCGAGGCGGCGAAATCGGCCGCGCCCAGCGACATCGCCTGAAGCCGGGGGCTGGCGGCGGCGATTTCCTCGACATGGGAAATCCCGGCGGCCGATTCGATGATGACCTCGAAGCCCAGCGGCTTGGTGCGGCCCATCGCCCGCTCGACCGAGGTAACCAGCGCATCGACGGCATAGATATCGGCCGCGCAGCCCGCCTTGGGGATCATGATCAGGTCAAGCCGGTCAGAGGCCTGTTCCAGCAGGTCGACCACATCGCGATACCAGAACCCCGAATCGAGCCCGTTGATCCGCACGCTCAGCGTCTTGTTGCCCCAGTCGATATCGCCGATGGCCTGGATCACGTTCTTGCGGGCCTGCGCCTTGTCGTCGGGGGCGACCGAATCCTCGAGATCGAGGTTGATCACGTCCGCGGCGCTGGTCGCCATCTTGGCGAACAGTTCGGGCCGCGAACCGGGGCCGAAAAGCTGGCAGCGGTTCGGGCGCGCGACGGGGGTGGGCTGGATGCGAAAGCTCATGGTCGGGTCTCCTTGAAAGGATCTGTCCGGTCGTTCGCGTCCGGGGATAGAAAACTGCGCCCGGCTCGGCAAGGGATTTCGCCGCGCCGCAGCGTCAAGCCCCGCGATTCTGCGGATCGGGCGGCCCGAACGGGGGATGGTTCGCACAATTCCGCAATCTGTCGAATATTCTTGTGCGTCACGGCCATTCACAGCGGGAACCTTCACGCCGCAGGCGCATTCCCGGCACAGATCGGCAGGACATCCCCGCGCCGCTCGCTAGGCTCTGGCCGACAAACGCATGGAGCCCCGCGATGATCCGGACCCCCTATCTGCTGTTCCTGGGCGACGCGCCCGATCCGCTGGCCGCCAAGGTCGCGCAGGGCATCCGCGACTGGCGGCCCGAAAACGCGCTGGGCCAGTTCCGGATGGCGGGTTGCAAGGCCGATCTGCGCCTGCCCGACATGACGCTGACCGAGGCGCGCGATGCGGGCGCCAGAACGCTGGTGGTCGGCGTCGCGAACCGCGGCGGGGTCATCAGCCCGGCCTGGAAAAAGGTACTGGTGGCCGCGCTGGAAGAAGGTTTCGATCTGGCCAGCGGGCTGCACAACCTTTTACGCGACGAACCCGATCTGGCCGCGGTCGCCGCCGCCTGCGGGCGGCAATTGCATGACGTGCGGGTGCCCACGGTCGCCTATCCCATTGCCAACGGGGTCAAGCGCAGCGGCAAGCGGTGCCTCGCGGTCGGCACCGATTGTTCGGTCGGCAAGATGTATACCGCACTGGCCATGGATCGCGAGATGCAGGCGCGCGGGATGAAGGCGACTTTCCGCCCGACCGGACAGACCGGGATTCTGATTACCGGGGACGGCGTGCCGCTGGATGCGGTGGTGGCCGATTTCATGGCCGGTGCCGTGGAATGGCTGACCCCCGACAACGACCCCGACCATTGGGATCTGATCGAGGGGCAGGGCAGCCTGTTCCACCCCTCCTATTCCGGGGTCACGCTGGCGCTGATCCATGGCGGGCAACCCGATGCGCTGATCCTCAGCCATGAACCCACGCGCGCCCATATGCGCGGGCTGCCGCACTTTGCCCTGCCCCCGCTGGAGGCGCTGCGCGACCTGTCGCTGGCCATGGCCCGGATGGTCAACCCTGCGGTCCAGGTGGTCGGCATCTCGATCAACACCGCCGCCATGGGCGAGGACGAGGCGCTGGCGCATCTGGAAAGTGTCGAGCGGCAGATGGGGCTGCCCACGGTCGATCCGTTCCGGCAGGGCGCGGGGCGTCTGGTGGACGCGCTGGCGGCGCTGTAGGCTGCGCCCATGCAGATCGTCGTCACACCCGAAAGCTTCGCCCTGAAAGAACCCTTCGCCATCTCTCGCGGCAGCCGAACCGCGGCCGAGGTGCTGACCGTGCGCATCGCCGCCAATGGCGCGATGGTCTGGGGCGAATGCGTGCCCTATGCCCGCTATGGCGAATCGCCCGACAGCGTCGCCGCCCAGATCGCGGGTTTGCCCGACCGCCTTGACCGCGCGGCCTTGCAGGATCTGCTGCCGCCGGGTGCTGCCCGCAATGCCGTCGATTGCGCGCTGTGGGATCTGGCAGCCAAGCGGGCCGACCGGCGGGTGTGGCAACTGGCGGGCCTGCCCGCGCCGAAACCCGTCATCACGGCCTTCACCCTGTCGCTGGACGCGCCCGAAAACATGCGCGCGGCGGCCGAGCGCAACGCGCAGCGCCCGCTGCTGAAGGTCAAGCTCGGCACCGAAGACGACATGGCCCGGATCGAGGCGGTGCGCGCAGGTGCGCCGAAATCGCGGATCATCGTCGATGCGAACGAGGGCTGGACGCCCGAGATCTATACCGAGCTTGCGCCGCATCTGGTGCGGCTGGGGGTCGAGATGGTGGAACAGCCCCTGCCCGCCGGGTCCGACGACATGCTGGCCGAGATCGCCCGCCCCCTGCCCGTCTGCGCCGATGAAAGCTGCCATGACCGCGCCTCGCTGCCGGGGCTCAAGGGCAAGTACGACATGGTCAACATCAAGCTCGACAAGACCGGCGGGCTGACCGAGGCGCTGGCCCTGAAAAAGGCCGCCCGGGCCGAAGGCTTCGGGATCATGGTGGGCTGCATGGTCGGCACCAGCCTTGCGATGGCGCCCGCCGTGGTGCTGGCCCAGGGCGCGGCGGTGACGGATCTTGACGGCCCGCTGCTTCTGGCCGAAGACCGCCCCAATGCGCTGCGCTACGACGCAAAGGGCGTGCATCCGCCCGATGCGTTCCTGTGGGGCTGACGCCGGGCCGCAAGAGCGAAAGGACCAGAGCGATGAGCCGGATCGTCTATGTCAATGGCGAGTATCTGCCCGAAGATCAGGCCAGGGTCTCGGTCTTCGACCGCGGCTTCCTGTTCGCCGACGGCGTCTACGAGGTGACCAGCGTCATCGACGGCAAGCTGGTCGATTTCCCCGGCCATGCCGCGCGGCTGGAACGCTCGCTGGCCGAACTGGACATGCCCTCGCCGATGACATCGGGCGAGTTGCTGGCGATCCATCGCGAACTGGTGGCGCGCAACGATGTGACCGAAGGGATGGTCTATCTTCAGATCACCCGCGGCGCCCCCGCGGACCGCGATTTCGTCTTCCCCGATCCGGCCGAGACGCCGCAGACCGTGGTGCTGTTCACCCAGTCCAAGGGGCTGGTCGACAGCCCCGCGGCGCAGACCGGGCTCAAGGTGATCTCGATCCCCGATATCCGCTGGGGCCGGCGCGACATCAAGACCGTGCAACTGCTCTACCCGTCGGTCGGCAAGATGATGGCCAGGCGCGCGGGCGCGGACGATGCCTGGATGGTCGAGGACGGTTTCGTGACCGAAGGGACCAGCAACAACGCCTATATCGTCAAGGATGGCCGGATCATCACGCGCCAACTGGGCAACGAGATCCTGCACGGGATCACCCGCGCCGCCGTTCTGGCCTTTGCCCGCGAGGCGCAGATGCAGGTCGAGGAACGCCCCTTCACCATCGAGGAGGCACAGGCCGCGGACGAGGCGTTCATCACCTCGGCCTCGACCTTCGTGATGCCGGTGGTGTCGGTCGACGGCGTGGCGCTGGGGGACGGCAAGCCGGGTCCGGTCGCGCGGCGGCTGCGCGAGATCTATATCGAGCAAAGCCGCAAGGCCGCGGTCTGAGACGGCACCGGCGCGGGGGGGCGCTGCCCCCCGTCCTTGCGGACTCCCCCCGGGGTATTTTTGCCAAGAAGAAGGCAGATCGCGCGGGACTTGCTGCGCGGGCCTGCCGATCCCCGCTTCACTCCGGCCGCTTTGCGCTTTAGGCAGGCGGCATGGAAAGCCAAGCCGATCCGGAGATCTTTCTGGCCGCCCCCCCGGGACTGGAGGAGGCGCTGGCCGACGAGGCGCGCGCGCTGGGCTTTCGCGGCGTCGCGCCCTGCCCGGGCGGCGTCGCGCTTTGCGGCGGCTGGCCCGAGATCCGGCGCGCGAATCTTTGGCTGCGCGGTGCGGGGCGGGTGCTGGTACGCATTGCCGCCTTTCGCGCGCTGCACCTGGCGCAACTGGACAAGCGCGCGCGGCGCGTGCCTTGGGCCGATATTCTGCGCCCCGACCGCCCGGTGAGGGTCGAGGCCAGTTGCCGGGGATCGCGCATCTATCATGCGGGGGCAGCGGCGCAGCGGATCGAGCGCGCCATCGCCGAAACGCTGGGCGCGCCCATTGCCGACGATGCGCCGATCCGGGTGCTGGTGCGGATCGAGGATGACCTGTGCACGATCAGCCTGGACAGTTCGGGCGAGCCGCTGCACCGGCGCGGCCACAAGCAGGAAGTGGGCAAGGCGCCGCTGCGCGAGACGCTGGCCGCGCTGTTCCTGCGCCAATGCGGCTATTCGGGCCGCGAGCCGGTGGTCGATCCGATGTGCGGCTCGGGCACCTTCGTGATCGAGGCGGCCGAGATCGCGGCGGGGCTGGCGCCGGGCCGCGGGCGCGGCTTTGCCTTCGAGGAATTCGCGGGCTTCGATCCGGCCGCGTGGGGCGCGATGCGGGCGGTGCCCGCCCCTGCCCTGCCCGATCTGCGGTTTCACGGCTTCGACCGCGATCAGGGCGCCATCGCCGCCAGCCGGGCCAATGCGGAACGGGCGGGCGTCGGCGCGCTGACCAGCTTCACCTGCCAGCCCATCGCCGCGCTGACCCCGCCCGATGGCCCGCCCGGGCTGGTGATGGTGAACCCGCCCTATGGCGGGCGGATCGGTAATGCCCGCGCGCTTTATCCGCTATACGGAACGCTGGGCGAGGTGCTGAGGACGCGGTTTGCGGGCTGGCGGGTCGGGATCGTGACCAGCGAACCGCAGCTTGCCCGCGCGACCGGGTTGCCCTTTGGCCCGGACGGGCCGCCAATCCCGCATGGCGGGCTGAAGATCCGGCTCTATCGGACCGGCCCGCTGGGATGACCGCGCCCGTTGCCGGACGCGGCCCGCGCGCTTACTCGGCGCTGGCAACCTCGACGCTGGCGAAGGCGGCCATCATCTGTTCATAGGCCTTGCCCACCGGCGTCGGTTTCAGCCGGTCATCGACCAGGTTGATCCTGGGTGCGCTTCCGCCCCAGGGATAGGGATTGGCCGCGAACCAGGCATAGCGTTCGACAAAGGGCAGTTCCTCCATCATCTGCATCGCGGACGCGGCAAAGGCGGCGTTGCGTTCATAGCTGGCCGCGCGCGGGCGGTTCCAGTCGATATAGGCGAATTCGGTCACCCAGATCGGCCTGCGATATTCCCGATGCACCTGGATCAGCCAGCGGCGGAACGCCTCGACATCGCCATCGGTCGTGTAATAGTGCACCGCCATGAAATCGACCCGCATGCCGCGCCGCTCGATTTCTGTCATGAAGCGGCGCTGCCAGGAATTCGGCCCCAGCGTCTGGTCGCGCGTCGTTGCCGGGCTGCCAAGCCGAAGCCCGCGCGCCTGAAGCTTGGGCCAGAGCGCAATGGCCTCGGCCACCGTCATTCCCGCCTGATGATCGCCGCCATAGCCGTCGGGCTCGTTGAAGCCCAGGAGCGTCGTGACCCGCCGTTCCGACTGGATCGGCTTGTTCACCTCGCGGGCGTTATGGATCATCGGCACGAATTCGACATCGCGCCGATGTTTCTGGCGCGACCAGATCTGATCCGCCCGCCAGTTGTAATACCAGCCAAGCCCCGGCGCATCCTCGATCCAGCGGATCATGGTATAGCTCGGGTTTTCCCAAGCCCCCACACCCGCCTTCTGAGCCATGCCAGGAGCCGCCGACAAGAATACCCCCACCACGATTAGGATGAGCTTCCCGATCATGATAATACCTCACACACCAAGGATGAGGCTAGGCGGGGTATTGGGTAGGAATTTGTTCGGAATCGTGAATAAGCGTGATGCGGGTCAGGCAGGAACAAGGCTCAACCCAGGGTGATTGCGCCGGGATCGTGTCCACCGCCCGACCGCGCCAAGGGCGTTGCGAGCCTGCGGCCCGATTGGTAAAGCGCCTTGACCAATGTCAGGGAGTCGCAGAATGCCCGTGATCACCACCATCGAGGACCTGCGCCGCATCCATGCCCGCCGCGCGCCGCGGATGTTCTACGATTATTGCGAGTCGGGAAGCTGGACCGAGCAGACCTTTCGCGACAATATCTCGGATTTCGCTCAGATCCGGCTGCGCCAGCGCGTCGCGGTGGACATGGCGGGGCGGTCGACCGCCGCGCGCATGATCGGGCAGGATGTGGCGATGCCGGTGGCGCTGGCGCCGGTCGGGCTGACGGGCATGCAATCGGCCGATGGCGAGATCAAGGCCGCGCGTGCAGCCGAGAAATTCGGCGTGCCCTTCACACTCTCCACCATGTCGATCTGTTCCATCGAGGATGTGGCAGCGCACACGACCAAGCCCTTCTGGTTCCAGCTTTACGTCATGCGCGACGAGGATTTCGTGGCCCGCATCCTGCAACGCGCCAAGGATGCACGCTGTTCGGCGCTGGTGCTGACGCTGGATCTGCAAATCCTCGGCCAGCGGCACAAGGATCTGAAGAACGGGCTGTCCGCCCCGCCCAAGCCGACGCTGCGGACGATGGCGAACCTGGCGACGAAATGGCGCTGGGGGCTGGAGATGCTGGGCACCAAGCGGCGCTTCTTCGGCAATATCGTGGGCCATGCCAGGGGCGTCAGCGATGCCTCGTCGCTGACCGACTGGACGGCCGAGCAATTCGACCACTCGCTTGACTGGGACAAGGTGCGCAAGCTCAAGGAGCAATGGGGAGGCAAGCTGATCCTCAAGGGCATTCTGGACGCCGAGGATGCCCGGCGTGCGGTCGATGTGGGCGCCGATGCGATCGTGGTGTCGAACCATGGTGGGCGGCAGCTTGACGGGGCGTTGTCCTCGATCCGCGCGCTGCCCGGCATCGTGCGCGCCGTGGGCGATCAGGTCGAGGTGCATTTCGATGGCGGCATCCGCTCGGGCCAGGATGTG
Source organism: Rhodovulum strictum (assembly GCF_009649175.1). Classification (GTDB taxonomy): domain Bacteria; phylum Pseudomonadota; class Alphaproteobacteria; order Rhodobacterales; family Rhodobacteraceae; genus Rhodovulum; species Rhodovulum strictum. Next base: position 28,755 of record NZ_WJPO01000012.1, read on the forward strand.
CTCAAGGCGCTGGCGCTGGGGGCCAGGGGCACCTATATCGGCCGCGCCTTCGTCTACGGGCTGGGCGCGATGGGCGAGGCGGGCGTCACCCGCGCGCTGGAGGTGATCCACAAGGAGCTGGACACCACCATGGCGCTCTGCGGGCGCAGGTCGGTCGCGGCGCTGGACCGCGACATCCTGCTGGTGCCGTCGGATTTCGAGGGCAACTGGGCCTGAGCGCCCGGATTCGCCCTTCCCAAGCGGCGCCGTCTCGGCTAAGGGCACGGCTTCAACCGGGCATACACCCTTGGAGGATGCCCAGAACCTAGGAGAATGACCAATGGCTGGTGAGATTCCGGATCTCTTCGCCACGGAACGGACGGGGACAGGCAAGGGGGCCGCTCGTCAAGCTCGCCGCGAGCAACTCGTTCCGGGCATCGTCTATGGCGGCGGCGCCGAGCCCCTGCCGATCAACCTGAAATACAACGAACTGCTCAAGCGCCTCAAGGCGGGCCGCTTCCTGTCCACGCTGTTCAACCTCAAGGTCGAAGGCCAGGAGGATGTGCGCGTGATCTGCCGCGGCGTGCAGCGCGATGTGGTCAAGGATCTGCCGATCCATGTCGACCTGATGCGCCTGCGCCGAACCTCGCGGATCAATCTGTTCATCCCGGTCGAGTTCGTTGGCCACGAGAAATCCCCGGGCCTCAAGCGCGGCGGCGTGCTGACCGTAGTGCGCCCCGAGGTCGAACTGATGGTGACCGCGGGCGAGATCCCCGAAAAGCTGATCGTGGATCTGAGCGGCCTGAACGTGGGCGACATCGTTCACATTTCGGACGTCGCGCTGCCCGAAGGCACGCGCCCCACGATCACCGACCGCGATTTCGTGATCGCGAACATCTCGGCGCCGTCGGGCCTGCGCTCGGCCGACAGCGAGGAAGGCGAAGAGGGCTGATCGCCCCCGCCTGCCACAGACAGGAACGGGGCCCTGCGGGGCCCCGTTTCCGTTCGCAAGGGGGCAATGCCGCCCTCAGAATCCCGGCGGCGCGTCGGGGGTGATCGTTCCCAGAAGACCCGGCAGGCCGGTGCAGAAACGGTGCATGCGCATCGCCGCCGCGCTGCCCGCCTCTGTGCGCACGCCATCGGGCCACCAGAGGGCCAGCAGGTCGGTCTGGCTGGCGGCGTCGATCACCGGGCGCACCTGCTGCGCCTCGAATTCCTCGACCCAACCGGCCTGCATCCAGAGTTGCTGACGCGCCCGCGACCAGGTGCCCGGCCCGTCCAGCGCGTCGAGCACGCGCCAATGCTGCGCGATCATGTCCCGCGCCCAGGCAACGCACAGGATCCCGGCCTTGAGCCGGGCGGTATCGGACAGATCGGCCTCGCCCGCCGCAATCGCCAGCGGCGCCAGTTCGGCCAGCGCCGCCTCGGGATCGAAGGGTGCCTCGCCGGCCCTCGCGGCGGTGCCGATATTCAGCGCCATGGCCAGCGCACAGGCCGCAACCGCGCCCCTGCCCCGCCGCAGCGCCCCGAAAAGCCGGAAAAGGAAATGCAACATGCGCGTCGCCTCGCTTTTGCACAAGACTAGCGGCGGCGGGGTTTCCAATTCCTTGTCCCGGCGCACGCGCGCAACGCGGCCCGGGGGGGCGCGCCCGATTCACAGGCATTTGCCGTCAGATTGCGCAGAAACGCGGCGGTTCTCAGGCCAGATGCTGCACCGACTCGAACAGTTCCAGCTCGGGCGGCTCGACATACAGATCGGACGGCCCCCTGGCCCCCTTATGCGCGGCCCGGAACGCCTCGGATTTCGTCCAGGCGGCAAACGCGGCCTCGCTGTCCCAGAAGGTATGCGAGGCGTAAAGGCGATAGCCCGCCTTCTCGGGGCCTTTCAGCAGGTGAAACGCGACAAAGCCCGGCACCGATTTCAGATGGCTGTCGCGGCTCTTCCAGACTGCCTCGAACGCCTCTTCGCTGCCCGGTTTCACCTTGAAACGGTTCATCGTCAGATACATTGCGCGTGCCTCCCGGTCTTGCCGCTCTGGAATCCGCGGCCAGTTCACGGCATCAAGGGCAAAGGTTCAAGCAGGGAGAGCGCGCATGCGCCTGTTCGTGGGGCTCGGCAATCCGGGTGCGAAATATGCGGGCAACCGGCACAATATCGGCTTCATGGCCGTCGACCGGATCGCCGCCGATCACGGCTTTGCGCCCTGGCGCGCGAAATTCCTGGGCCAACTGGCCGAGGGGCGGCTGGGGCGCGAAAAGGTCGTGCTGCTGAAGCCCGAAACCTTCATGAACCGCTCGGGCGATTCGGTGCAGGCGGCGATGCAGTTCTTCAAGCTCACCCCGGCCGATCTGACCGTGTTCCATGACGAGCTTGACCTTGCGCCCGGCAAATGCCGGCTCAAGCAGGGCGGCGGGCATGCGGGGCATAACGGGCTGCGCTCGATCCAGTCCCATATCGGGCCGGATTTCGAGCGGGTGCGACTGGGCATCGGGCATCCGGGCCACAAGGACCGGGTTTCGGCCTATGTCCTCAGCGATTTCGCCAAACCCGAGCAGGAGTGGCTGGCGGATCTGCTGCGCGGGATCTCCGATGGCGCGGCGGCGCTGGCCGAGGGGGACGGGGCGCGGTTCCTGAACGCGGTCGCGCTGCGCACCGCCCCGCCGCGCAATGCCGGGCGCGAGGCCGCGGCCCAGCCCGCGCCGGTGGCGGAGCCTGCGCCCGCCGACAGCCGCTCGGCGCTACAGAAACTGGTGGACCGCTTCAGATAGGAGACGAACGATGGCGATGCAAAGGGCCCCTTCGGTCAATGTTCTGGGCGGACCGCTTGCCCCCTGTTCCACCACGCCGCTGACCGGGTTCTTTCGCAACGGCTGCTGCGACACCGGCCCCGACGACCGCGGCAGCCATACCGTCTGCGCGGTGATGACGGCCGAATTCCTGGCCTATTCCAAATATGTCGGCAACGACCTGTCGACCCCGCGCCCGGAATGGGGCTTTCCGGGGCTGAAACCGGGCGATCGCTGGTGCCTGTGCGCAGGCCGCTTCCTGCAAGCCCATGACGAAGGCTGCGCGCCGCGGGTGGATCTCAGCGCGACGCACAGGGCCGCGCTGGAAATCGTGCCGCTCGACGTTCTGGAACGCCACGCCCTGCCCTGAGCGCCGTCAGTACCCGCCCATGTCGAAGCCCAGATGGCGGGCGACGGTAAAGATGTCCTTGTCGCCGCGGCCGCACATGTTCATGCAGATCAGGTGATCCTTGGGCAGCCCGGGCGCGATCTTGGCGACATGGGCCAGTGCGTGGCTGGGTTCCAGCGCGGGGATGATGCCCTCGGTCTCGCAGCACAGCTGAAACGCCGCCAACGCCTCGGCATCGGTGATCGCGACATAGTCGGCGCGGCCGGTCTCGTGCAGCCAGGCATGTTCCGGCCCGATCCCGGGATAGTCGAGCCCGGCCGAGATCGAATGACCTTCGAGGATCTGGCCATCCTCGTCCTGCAACAGATAGGTGCGGTTGCCATGCAGCACGCCGGGCCGCCCGCCGGTCAGGCTGGCGCAATGCTCCATCCGGTCATCCACGCCATGCCCGCCCGCCTCGACCCCGATGATCCGCACATCGGGATCGTCGAGGAAGGGATAGAACAGCCCCATCGCGTTCGAGCCCCCGCCGATGGCGGCGACCAGCGTATCGGGCAACCGGCCCTCGGCCTCGAGCATCTGGGCCCGGGCTTCCTTGCCGATGATCGCCTGGAAATCGCGCACCATGGCCGGATAGGGATGCGGGCCCGCCACGGTGCCGATGCAGTAGAAGGTGTCGCGCACATTGGTCACCCAGTCGCGCAGCGCGTCGTTCATCGCGTCCTTCAGCGTGCCGCGCCCCGAGGTGACGGGAACCACCTCGGCCCCCAGCAGACGCATGCGGAACACGTTGGGCGCCTGCCGCTGGACATCGGTCGCCCCCATGTAGACCACGCATTTCAGCCCGAACTTGGCGCAGACGGTGGCGGTGGCAACCCCATGCTGGCCCGCGCCGGTCTCGGCGATGATGCGGGTCTTGCCCATGCGGCGGGCAAGGATGATCTGGCCCAGCACGTTGTTGATCTTGTGCGCGCCGGTATGGTTCAACTCGTCGCGCTTCATGTAGATCTTCGCGCCGCCCAGCCGCTCGGTCAGCCGTTCGGCATGGTAAAGCGGGCTGGGCCGGCCGACATAATGCTTCCACAGGAACGCCATCTCGTCCCAGAAGCTCTGGTCGGTCTTGGCATGTTCGTATTGCGCCTGAAGCTCTAGGATCAGCGGCATCAGCGTTTCCGACACGAACCGCCCGCCAAAGATGCCGAAGCGCCCCCGCTCGTCCGGGCCTGTCATGAAGGAATTGATCAGATCGTCGGGCATCTCGCGCGCTCCTCCTCGGTCGAGCCTCTGTCTATCGCGTGTCCCCGACGCGGTAAAGCCAGCCCCTCGCCCGGTCGCGCATGGGCCGGGCCGTCACCGCTCGGTGCAGAAGATGCGGGTAAGGGCCCCGATGCAACTGGCGCTTTCGGCATTGCCCAGCCGGACCTCGGCGCGCGAGAACAGCACCTTGTCCTCATATTCCAGCGCGATCAGCGAGCGGATCAGTTGTGCGCATTGCGCCCGGCCCAGCTTGCAGGTGGTGAGCAGGATCGCCTCGACCGGATCGGCCGCCGCCTCGGGATCGGCGGCGTCGATCCGCGCAAGAAGCCGGGCTTCGAGCTGGGCCTCGAAAGCCGCCTGGGTGGGCTTGGTAAAGGCCATGGCCAGCGCGCCAAGCGCCAGCACCGCGATCAGTCCGGCAAGCCCCTTCATTGCGTCTCCTCCCCGCGCGCGGCCGCCACGAACCGCGCGATCAGCGCCGCATCCTTGACCCCCGGCGCGGATTCCACGCCGGAAGACACATCGACCTGCCGCGCGCCGGTCAGCCGGATCGCCTCGGCCACGTTTTCGGGCGTCAGCCCGCCCGCCAGCATCCACGGCACCGGCCAGCGCCGGTTCGCGATCAGCCGCCAGTCGAAGCTGAGCCCATTGCCGCCGGGCAGCACGGCATCCCGTGGCGGCTTTGCATCCACCAGAAGCTGGTCGGCCACCCGGGCGTATTCGGCAAGCCCGGGCAGATCGCCTGCATCGGCCACGCCCACCGCCTTGATCACTGGCAGCCCGAACCGCGCACGGATCTCGGCCACGCGCGCGGGACTTTCATGGCCATGCAGTTGCAGCATGTCGATCGGCACCCGATCCAGCATCGCGGCCAGCGTGGAATCATCGGCATCGACCGTCAGCGCCACCTTGGCGATCCCCGGCGGCACCTCGGCGGCAAGCGTGCGGGCGGCCTCGATCTCCAGATGCCGCGGCGATTTCGGAAAGAACACGAAGCCCAGATAGGCCGCACCCGCGCCCACCGCCGCGGCCACCGCCGCAGAATCCGTCAACCCGCAGATCTTGACCCTGATATCGGACGACATGACGCCGCCTAGCCGGTCTTGCCGCTTGCCTCAAGCAGCGCCAGCACCTCGTCGCGCCCCTCGGTCTTGTGCTTGTCGGCCTTGACCTTGTCGAGTTCGCGCTTGAGCCGGGCCGCCTCGCGGCGCTGCCGGCTGGCCTGCGAACGATACTTGGTCTCGCGCAGCCATTCCCAGAAGAAGCCCAGCAGAACCCCCGCCAGAAGCCCGCCGAACCCGACGACGTAAAGCGGCAACCCGATCGACCAGGCAATCCCCGAAAAGGCGGCCAGTTCGTCGGGCAAGAGGTTCAGCGTCACCACCTGACGGTTCGCCATGGCGACGACGACAAGGCAGATCGCAAGAAGCAGCAGAAAGAGGTAGCGGATGGCGCGCATGGTCTGACTCGGTCATTTTCCGTTCAGGCGATCGCGTAGCAGCTTCCCCGTCTTGAAGAAAGGCACGCATTTCTCGGACACATCCACCGACTCGCCGGTGCGCGGGTTGCGCCCGGTGCGCGCGTCCCGCTTCTTGACCGAGAACGCACCGAATCCGCGCAGTTCCACCCGGTCGCCCCGCGCCATGGCGGCGATGATTTCCTCGAAAATCGTATTCACGATGCGTTCGACATCGCGCTGGTAGAGATGCGGGTTATCTTCCGAAATCTTCTGGATCAATTCGGATCGGATCATTGCTCTGTCCCTGTTCTGCGCCTTTCTGGCCTGCACGGCAGAGGCTTGCGGAATATAGGCATGTTTTGCCCTTCGGAGAAACAGAAAGCCTTTGAAATCCGTGGGGGAAGCGGCGGAAAGACGCGTCACGCAGGCCCGGTGCCCACGGTTTCGGGCGCTGTGCAGGGCTTGCGGCCCCGATAGGCGGGCTCGCGAATTCGTGATTCGGTCAACGGAAAACGGCCCCGCAATTGCTTGCGGGGCCGCGATACGGCCGGCGGGGCCGGTCCCTGTTACCTGCCTTCGCCTTTCAGCGCGGCACCAAGGATGTCGCCCAGCGAGGCACCCGAATCCGAGCTGCCATACTGTTCGACCGCCTCTTTCTCCTCGGCGATCTCGCGGGCCTTGATCGACAGGCCCAGACGACGCGACTTGGAGTCGATGTTGGTCACGCGCACATCGACCTTGTCGCCGACCTGGAACCGCTCGGGGCGCTGTTCCGACCGGTCACGCGACAGATCCGAGCGGCGGATGAAGGACTTCATGCCCTCATACTCCACCTCGATCCCGCCTTCCTCGATCATGGTCACGGTCACGGTGATGATCGAGCCGCGCTTCACGCCGCCCACGGCATCGGCGAACGGGTCGCCTTCAAGCGCCTTGACCGACAGCGAGATGCGCTCCTTGTCGGTGTCGACCTCGGTCACGACCGCCTTGACCATGTCGCCCTTGCGGTAGTCCTGGATCGCCTCTTCGCCGCGCTGGTCCCAGCTCAGGTCAGACAGGTGCACCATGCCGTCGATGTCGTTGTCCAGGCCGATGAACAGACCGAATTCGGTGATGTTCTTGACCTCGCCCTCGACCTCGGTGCCGACCGGGTGCGTCTCGGCAAAGACTTCCCAGGGGTTGCGCATGCACTGCTTGAGACCCAGCGAAACGCGCCGCTTGGCGGTGTCGATCTCCAGCACCATGACGTCGACTTCCTGGCTGGTCGAGACGATCTTGCCGGGGTGGACGTTCTTCTTGGTCCAGGACATTTCGGACACGTGGACCAGACCCTCTACGCCCGGCTCCAGTTCCACGAAGGCGCCGTAATCGGTGATGTTGGTCACGCGGCCCTTGTGAACCGAACCCAGCGGGAACTTGGCCTCGACCGAATCCCACGGATCTTCCTGAAGCTGCTTCATGCCCAGGCTGATGCGGTGGGTGTCCTTGTTGATCTTGATGACCTGAACCTTCAGGGTCTCGCCGATCGACAGGATTTCCGAGGGGTGGTTGACGCGGCGCCAGGCCATGTCGGTGACGTGCAGCAGGCCGTCCACACCGCCCAGATCGACGAAGGCGCCGTATTCGGTGATGTTCTTGACCACACCATCCACGGCATCGCCCTCGGCCAGCTTGCCGATGATCTCGGCGCGCTGTTCGGCGCGGGATTCTTCAAGGATGGCACGGCGGCTGACCACGATATTGCCGCGGCGGCGGTCCATCTTCAGGATCTGGAACGGCTGCTTCAGCCCCATCAGCGGACCGGCATCGCGCACGGGGCGCACATCGACCTGGCTGCCCGGCAGGAACGCCACGGCGCCGCCCAGATCGACGGTGAAGCCGCCCTTGACCCGGCCAAAGATCGCGCCGTCGACGCGGGCATCCTCGGCATAGGCTTTCTCCAGCCGGTCCCATGCCTCTTCGCGGCGGGCCTTGTCACGGCTGATGACTGCCTCTCCGCGGGCATTCTCGACCCGGTCCAGATAGACCTCGACCTCATCGCCCACGGCGATGTCCGGGGCCTCGCCCGGATTGGTGAATTCCTTCAGATCGACGCGGCCTTCCATCTTGTAGCCGACGTCGATGATGGCCTGGCCCGCCTCGATGGCGATGACCTTGCCCCTGACGACACTACCCTCGGCGGGCGTGTCGATCTCGAAGCTCTCCTTCAGAAGGGCTTCGAATTCTTCCATAGCGTTCTTGGCGCACATATGCAGTTGGTCCTTTTCAGATGTTTTCCGGCCAGGCGGTTGGATCCGCCGGTCTTTGATGGCCCCGGTCAGACATGACGCCTATGCCCGGGGATTCCGGGTCAGGGCGACTCGTCTCAAGGATGGGGGCCTATAGCCCGAACGCCCCTCGCTGACAAGCATTCCGGCCACGCACCGCTTAGGGAATTCGCAATATCTGATGCCTATTCCCAAGGCAGTTTGCGAACCAGGCGAGAGGACACCCCATGTTCGGCAGCGCGCGCATCCGCATCGTCTCGGGCCTGATGCTGGCCCTTGCCGCTGCTGCGGTCGGCTACATGATCTTCAGCGCAACCCGGATGGGGCAGGCCAACGAGGCGGTGCGCGACGCCTGGGCAGACCGCTACCAGTCCTACCTGCTGGCCGACGAGTTCAGGCAATCCAGCGACGACCTCACGCGCCTGGCCCGGACCTATGTGCTGACCGGCGATGACCGCTACGAAACGCAGTACATGGACATCCTCGCCATCCGCAACGGCCAGCAGGAACGGCCCGCCGCCTACCATCGCATCTACTGGGATTTTCTTGCCGCCGACCGGCCCGCCTCGGGTGGCAGCGGCGTGACCCGCCCGCTTGCCGACCTGATGAAGGATGCTGGCTTCACCGAGGCCGAATTCGCCCTTCTGGCGCAGGCCCAGGCCAATTCCGACGGGCTGGTGGGGCTGGAGGTGCGGGCGATGAACGCGGTCAAGGGCATCTTTGCCGATACCGCGGGCGCCTACACCGTGCGGGGCGCGCCCGATGCGGCGCTTGCCGCCGGGCTGCTGCATTCGCGCGACTACCATGCGTTCAAGGCCGACATCATGGCTCCGGTGAACGAGTTCCTCGCCACGATGGAACAACGCTTCGACACCCGCATCGCCGCCCTTCAGGCCGGGGCCGACCGGGCGCGGACCCATGTCATCGGTGCGGCCATCCTGCTGGCCGGGGTCACGGCTGCCCTTGCCGCAATGCTGGCCGTGATGATCCTGCACCCGCTCAGCCGGCTCAGCCGGACCATGGCCGCGGTCGCCCGCGACGAACCTGTGGACCAGGTGCCCTGTATCGGCCAATCCGACGAATTCGGCCTGCTCGCGCGCGAGATTGCCGCCGCCATCGCCACGGGCGCGGCCAACCGGGCGATGGTATCCGATGTGGCAATGCTGGTCGACGCGGCGCGCGAGGGCGATTTCAGCCGCACGATCCCGAACCGCCCGGGGCGCGAGGATCTGCAACGCATCTGCGACGGGCTGAACCAGATGATGGCCGCGCTGGACCGCGCCTTTGCAACCATCCTGAACGCGATGCGGGGTCTGGCCGAGGGCGACCTGACCCGGCCCATCGACAGCCGCCTGCCCGGCCGTCTGGGCGAGGTGCTTGCCAATGCCGAAGCCGCACGATCCGGGCTGGCCGAACTGATCCGGCAATCCCGCGACGGCACGCGCGAACTGTCCGGCCGGATCGGCGACATGTCGCATGCCATCGACCAGCTTCAACACCGAACCGAAAGCTCGGCCGCCGCGCTGGAGGAAACCTCGGCCGCGCTGCTCGAACTGTCCTCCTCGGTCTCCGAGGCCAGCAAGCGCGCCACCGATGCCGACCGCATCGCCGACAACGCGCGGCGAACCGCCGGCCACGGCCTTGAGGTCATGGGCGAAGTGACGGCGGCGATGCAGGACATCCGCGGCTCCGCGAACGAGATCACCGCAATCGTCGACATGATCGGCTCGATCGCCTTCCAGACCAACCTTCTGGCGCTGAACGCGCGGGTCGAGGCGGCGCGGGCGGGCGAGGCAGGCAAGGGCTTCGCCGTCGTCGCCTCCGAGGTCAGCGCACTGGCGCTGCGCGCCTCCGAAGCCACCGAATCGATCGGCGCGCTGATCGGCAAGTCGGGCGAACAGGTCGAACGCGGCGCGACCCTGATCGACAGCGCCGCCGGAACGATCAACGAGATCTCGGCCGCCATCGGCGAGATCAGCGACCTGGCCGCGGTCATCGCCGCCGCGATGCGCGAACAGTCTGTTGGCCTGGAAGAGGTGACAACGGCCGTCGGCGAACTCGACCGCTCGACGCAGCAGAATTCCAGCATGGTCTCGTCAACCACCGCCGAAACCGAGGCGCTGCGCAGCGTCGCTGCCGACCTGACCTCGGGGATGGACCGGTTCCGGCTGGCCGAGACCGGCCCGGGCGGGCAGGCGGATTACCGGCTGGCATCCTGAACGGGCGGCGCGCTAGCGCGCCGCCTTTCCGGCAAGCCGCGCCGCGACATGGGCACAGGCCGCCGCAACCGCCCCGTCGATATCCAGGGCGGTCGTGTCGATCAGAACCGCATCCCCGGCTGCCTTGAGCGGCGCATCCTCCCGGCCCGTGTCGCGCGCATCGCGCGCATGCACATCGGCCAGAACCTGCGCCGCGTCGCCGCCCTCTTCCAGCCAGCGCCGATGCGCCCGCACCTCGGGGCTGGCGGTGACGTAAAGCTTCACCTCCGCCTCCGGGCAGATCACCGTCCCGATATCGCGCCCGTCCAGCACCGCGCCCCCCGCCTGCCGGGCAAAACCCCGCTGGAACGCCACAAGTGCCGCCCGCACCTCGGGGATCGCGGCAACCTCGCTGGCCGCCCGGGCGACATCGGCCGCGCGCAGGTCGGACCGGGCCAGATCCGCCGGGGCCAGCCCGCGCGCCGCCGCGACCGGATCGGCGCCCTCCAGCATCCGCGCCCCCACCGCACGGTAAAGAAGCCCGGTATCGAGATGGGCGAACCCGAACCGCGCCGCCACCGCCCGCGCGATCGTGCCCTTCCCCGCCGCGGCGGGGCCGTCGATGGCAACGGTAAAGCTCATGCGCCCACCCGGGCAAAGACCGCGCCCAGCCGCTCCATCAACGGCTCGAACACCGGAAAGGACGTGGCAATGGGCCCGGCATCATCCACCGTCACCGGATGCTGCGCCGCCATCCCGGCGCAGAGAAACGACATCGCGATCCGGTGGTCCAGATGCGTGGCGCAGGTCGCGCCCCCCGGCAACCCGCCCGGCCCCCTGCCGGTCACCGCCATCCAGTCCGCCCCCTCCTCGACCATGGCACCGCAGGCCCGCAAGCCCGCCGCCATCGCCGCGATCCGGTCGCTTTCCTTGACCCGCAATTCCCCGATCCCCGGCATCCGTGTGACGCCTTCGGCAAAGGCCGCGACCACGGCCAGGATCGGGTATTCGTCGATCATGCTCGGCGCCCGCTCGGCCGGCACCTCGATGCCCTTCATCGCGGGCGAAAACCGCGCGCGCAGATCGGCAACCGGCTCGCCGCCCTCCTCGCGCGGGTTCTCATAGCTCAGATCGGCCCCCATCTCGATCAGCGTCGTGAACAGCCCCGCCCGCGTCGGGTTCAGCCCGATCCCCGGCACCAGCACGTCCGAGCCCTCGACGATCAGCGCCGCACAGACCGGAAAGGCCGCGGAACTGGGATCGCGTGGCACCGCGATGCTTTGCGGCCGCAATTCCGGCTGGCCCGTCAGCACGATGACCCGGCCCTCGTCCGTCTGCTCGATACGCAGCGACGCCCCGAACCCCGCCAGCATCCGCTCGGTATGATCGCGCGTCGGCTCGCGCTCTTTCACCACTGTCTCGCCCGGCGCATTCAGCCCCGCCAGCAACACCGCCGATTTCACCTGTGCGGACGGCACCGGCACCGCATAGCGCACCGGCACCGGCTCGACCGCGCCCACCACCGTCATCGGCAGCCGCCCGCCCGCGCGCCCATAGGCCGCCGCCCCGAACAGCGCCAGCGGCTCGGTCACCCGCCCCATCGGCCGCGCCCGCAACGAGGCATCGCCGGTAAAGGTCGCGGTGATCGGCGAGCTTGCCATCGCCCCCATGATCAGCCGCACGCCGGTTCCCGAATTGCCGCAATCGATCACGTCGGCGGGCTCGGCAAACCCGCCCACGCCGACCCCGTTCACCACCCATTCGCCCGGGCCCAGATGCGCGACATCGGCCCCGAAGGCCCGCATCGCGCGCGCGGTGTCCAGAACGTCCTGCCCTTCCAGCAGCCCCGTGATCCGGGTCTCGCCCACGCTCAGCGCACCCAGGATCAGCGCCCGATGGCTGATCGACTTGTCACCGGGCACCTCGGCCACACCGCTCAGCGGGCCGGCCCGGCGGGCACTCATCGGGATCGGGTCGCCATGGGCGGACATGCGGGGGCTCCTCTCGCAGCGGATCGCGCCCGGCCGGATTAGCGAAAGCGGCGCGGCCCGTCCAGCAGCCCGGCACACGCCCCCCTGCTTCTTCTTGGTCCAAATACCCAATTCCGACGCCCGCCCCCCGGCGCACCGCCCGGGGCAGTGCCTCAGCGGCGGCGGAAGGTCAGGTAATGCGGCACCCGCCCCTCGCGCAGCGCCTTCTGCTCGTAGCGGGTGGACAGCCAGTCGCCCCAGGGCTGGCGCCAGTCGCCCGGCCCCTCGGCCAGCCAGTCGAACCCGGCCTTCGGCACCTCGATCAGGGTCTGGCGCACATAATCGGGAATGTCGGTCGCCACGCGCAACTCGGCCCCGGGGCGCATCACCCGCGCCAGCGGCTCCAGGAAATCCGGCGTCACGAAGCGGCGTCGATGATGGCGCTTCTTCGGCCAAGGATCGGGATAAAGCAGGAAGGCGCGCGCGATCCCGGCCTCGGGCAACACGTCGAACAGGTCGCGCACATCGCCCGGATGGACGGCGACATTCTCGACACCGGCTGCGCGGATCTTGCCCAGCAGCATCGCCACGCCGTTGATGAAGGGCTCGCAGCCGATGATCCCCACATCCGGGCGATGCGCGGCCTGGTGGACCATGTGCTCGCCCCCGCCAAAGCCGATCTCCAGCCAGACCTCGCGCCCGCCGAAACGCGCGGCCAGATCCAGCGGCTGCCGCTCGGGGTTGACATCCCAGCCGACCGGACCGGGCGACAGCGCCGCAAGATCGGCGTCGAGATATTCCCGTTGCCGGTCGCGCAGGGTCTTGCCATGCCGACGGCCATAGAAATTGCGCCATTCCCGGCGCGGGCCTTGGGGGTCTGGGGGCGGCTCGCTCATGGTCCGCGCCCTAATCCGGACCGCCCCGCCCGTCAAGGCCAACCGCCCGGCCCGAACACCCGCTCCGAACGCCAAGGGGGCGCGCGCCGCAAGGCGCGCGCCCCCCCGGGCGACGGGCGTCAGCCCGGCGCAATCTCTCAGACAGCGGCCTTCAGTTCCGCGGCCAGATCGACCCGTTCCCAGCTGAACCCGCCATCGGCCTCGGGCGCACGCCCGAAATGGCCATAGGCCGCGGTGCGCGAATAGATCGGCCGGTTCAGCGTCAGATGTTCGCGGATGCCGCGCGGGGTCAGGTCCATCACCTGCGAGACCGCGCGCTCGATCACCTCGTCGGGCACCTCGCCCGTGCCATAGGTGTCGACATAGATCGACAGCGGCTTGGCCACCCCGATCGCATAGGACACCTGAAGGCAGCAGCGCCGCGCAAGCCCGGCCGCGACCACGTTCTTCGCCAGATAGCGCGCCGCATAGGCCGCCGAGCGGTCCACCTTGGTCGGATCCTTGCCCGAGAAGGCCCCGCCGCCATGCGGCGCCGCGCCGCCATAGGTATCTACGATGATCTTGCGCCCGGTCAGCCCCGCATCGCCATCGGGCCCCCCGATCACGAAGGTGCCCGTGGGGTTCACGTGCCACTCGGTCTTGTCGTGGATCCAGCCCTCGGGCAGCACCTCGCGGATATAGGGCTCCACGATCTGGCGGATGTCATGCGAGGTCTGGCTTTCAAGCTCGTGCTGGGTCGACAGCACGATCGAATCGACCGCCACCGGCTTGCCGCCCTCATAGCGTACGGTCAGCTGCGACTTGGCATCGGGGCGCAGCGTCGGCTCGGCGCCGGATTTGCGCGCTTCGGCCAGGCGGCGCAGGATCGCATGGGCATACTGGATCGGCGCGGGCATCAGTTCCGGCGTCTCGTCGGTCGCATAGCCGAACATGATGCCCTGGTCCCCCGCCCCGTCGCGGTCGACACCCTGGGCGATATGGGCCGACTGCTCGTGCAGGAAGTTCAGCACATGGCAGGTATTCCAGTGGAACTTCTCCTGCTCGTAGCCGATATCGCGGATGCAATCGCGCGCGATCTCGCCGATCCGGCCCATGTAGTTCTTCAGCCGCTCGCGGTCGGTCAGCCCCACCTCGCCGCCGATCACCACCATGCCGGTTGTGGCGAAGGTCTCGCAGGCGACACGGGCGTTCGCCTCCTCTGCGAGGAAGGCGTCGAGAACGGCATCGGAAATCCGGTCGCAGACCTTGTCGGGGTGCCCCTCCGAAACGGATTCGGAGGTGAAAAGGTAGTTCTGGCGCGTCATATGGAAGTGCTCCGTTGGGTCAATCCCCGCCACGCCAGGAAGCCGTTGTGGCGGTCCGACGCCCGACTTACGCCGCGCCCCCAGCGGAATCAATGGCTATTTCCGGCGCCGGGCTGCGACCATTCCAGACAGCGCGGCAACCAGCACCAGCAGAACCGGCCAGTCGCCACTCTGCGCATAGGGCGTGGGCGGCAGGGCGGGGGGCAGCGGCGCGGTCACCTGGCCCGCCGTGTTCAGGGGCAGGCTGTGGGTGATCCGCCCGCGCGCGTCGATCACCGCCGAAACGCCGGTATTCGCCGAACGCAGCAGCGGCAGGCCCTGTTCGACCGCGCGCAGCCGGGCAAGCGCCAGATGCTGATAGGGGCCGGTCCAGTCGCCGAACCAGGAATCGTTGGTCAGCTGGGCGATCCAGCGCGGCCGCTCCGGCACCCGCAAACCCTGGGGAAACACCGCCTCGTAGCAGATCAGCGGCAGCGCGGTGCCCAGCCGCGGTCCCAGATCCAGCACCACCGGCCCCGGCCCCGCGCCATAGCCCCAGACATCCTGCGCGGCAAGCCCGCGGATGCCGAACCGGCCCAGCACCTCGCCGAAGGGGATGTATTCGCCAAAGGGGACGAGGTGATGCTTGTCATAGACATGGGCAACCGCGCCGCCCGGCCCGATCACCGCAAGGCTGTTGAAGACCGCGTTTCCTTCGCCGCGCTGGATGCCCATCATCACCGGCACGCCGCCCGACACATCCGCGATCAGCGCCAGCGCCCCGCCAGAGCGTTCCAGCAGCCAGGGCACCGCGGTTTCGGGCCAGAGGATCAGCTCGGGCACCGGGTCCGAGGGTTCGGCACTCAGGTCAAGCAGCCGTTCCCAGAACAGTTGCTGCATGTCGGGCCGCCATTTCAGATGCTGCGCCGCATTGGGCTGGACCAGCCGGATCTGCGGCGGATCGGGGTCGGCGGGCATCGGTGCCTCCAGCCGCAGCGCGCCCCAGACCCCCGCCCCCGTGACCATCAGCGCCGCCAGAACCGCGCCCGCCGACCGGCCGGGACCAAGCGGCAGCAGAAGCGGCAGCGCCGCGACCAGCGTGGTGAACAGCGTCAGCCCGTTCTGCCCGAACAGGGCCGCCAACTGCATCTGCGGCGCCCCGATCCAGACATGCCCCGGCAGCGCCCAGGGAAAGCCGGTCAGCACATGACCGCGCGCCAGTTCCACCGCGGCCAGCGCCAGCGCAAAGCCCAGCGCCCGGCGGCGCAGCCCCTGCCCCGCCCAGCCCGCAAAGCCCCCCGCCGCGCCCCAGAACAGCGCCAGCCCCCCGGCCATGCCGACCATCGCAAAGGGCGCCATCCAGCCATGGGCATGCAGGTCGATCAGAAAGGGTTCGACGATCCACGCCAGCGCCAGCGCGAAATGCCCCACGCCCCCGGCCCAGCCGACCAGCGCCGCCTGTCGCGGCCCCGGCGCACGCGCCACCAGCCAGGTCAGCCCCGCCAGCGCCACAAGTGCGACGGGCCAAAGCCCGAAGGGCGCCTGCCCCGTTGCCGCCAGCGCGCCCAGCCCCAGCGCCGCCACCGGCGCGCGCGCCAGCGCCTGCACGATCCGGGGCCGGTGGGCGGTCATGGTCTCAGCCGGCCATCACCGGCAGCCGCACCCGCAGCCGCTTGATCCGGCGCGGATCGGCATCGACCACCTCGAACTCGGTGCCGCTTTCGTGGCGGATCACCTCGCCGCGCGCGGGCACCCGGCCGATCATCATGAAGACCAGCCCGCCCAGCGTATCCACTTCCTCGATATCCTCGCCCTCGACCAGCCTCAGCCCGATCTCGGTCTCGAACTCGTCCAGCGGCGCGCGCGCCTGGGCCAGATAGACACCGGGCTTTTCCAGCGTCCACAGCGCGGCTTCCTCGGTGTCGTGCTCGTCCTCGATCTCGCCCACGACCTGCTCGATCAGATCCTCGATCGTCACCAGCCCGTCGACCCCGCCATATTCGTCGATCACCAGCGCCATGTGCATCCGCTGGGTCTGCATCTTCTGCAACAGCACCCCGATCGGCATCGAGGGCGGCGCGTAAAGCAGCGGGCGCACCATGTCGTTCAGCGCAAAATCCGTGCCCTTGCCGTTGAAGCCGTAGCGCAGCGCGAAATCCTTGAGGTGGATCATGCCCACCGGCGAATCGAGCGTGCCGTCATAGACCGGCAGCCGGGTCATCCCCGTCTCGCGGAACACCCGCACCAGATCGTCGCGTGAAATGTCCAGCGGCACCGCCTCGATCTCGGCCTTGGGGATGGCCACATCCTCGATGCGCAAGCGGCTGAGATTGCCGATGCCAAGGGGCACCTGCGGCCGCGCCGCGGTGCCATTCACCCCCTGTTCGTCCGAATCATCCCCGGCAGCAGGCCTGATCGCCGCCACAAGCCGACCCAGAATGCCCCGGCTTTCCAGATTGTCGGTCTCAAGCGCGCCTTGCGCAGCGCTAGACGACCCGTCCGTCTCGTCGCCCATCAATCCTTACCAGAATGCGCGGGCTCTCGGCCCGCCTTCAGCCATATGGGTCAGCCACCCCGAGTTTTGCAAGTATTTCCACCTCCAGCCCCTCCATCAGGGCGGCATCTTGCGGACGGATGTGGTCGTAACCCAACAGATGCAGGCATCCATGTACCACAAGATGCGTGACATGATGGTTAAACGAAATCCCCTGCTCGCAGGCTTCCCGCGCGCAGGTCTCATAGGCGATGGCGATATCGCCCAGTTCGGTCGGCATGCCTTCGGGCGGCTGCTCGGGGGGATGGGGCGCATCGCCATCCTCCTCGGCCGCCAGATCCTCGGCCGGCCAGGACAGGACGTTGGTGGGCGCGGGCTTGCCGCGAAACTCGGCGTTCAACCCGGCGATGCGGGCATCGTCGCAGGCCAGCAGGCTGATCTCGCAGGTCTCGGGATCAAGGCCCAGATGCGCCAGCGCGGCGGCACAGGCTGCCTCGGCCAGCGGGGCCAGACCCGCCGCGTCCCAGCGGTCATCCTCGAAAACGATCTCGACACTCATGGCCGGGATCTATCCGGGATCGCCGCCCGGCGTAAGGGGAAACGCATCCCCAAGTGGGGTCCGCAGGACCGGAGCATCCTGCGGACCCGGGTTCCGCGCCCGGTGCGGGGGCAGGCGGCCCTTGGTCGGCAGAGGGCCGCGCGGAACCATCTCTCGGGCGCGGGCGGTCAGGATCCCGCGGGCCAGGCGAATTCCGGACGCAAGCCTTCGTAGACGGGGCGGCCGTCATTCGGTTTGGGCACGCCGGTCTTGGGATCGTAGAAGGCGTGATAGGTCGCCTCCAGCCCGCGCGACTGATAGCCCATCAGGTTCGGCACGATCACCCGGATGCGGTGCTGCTTGTCGTCCAGCATGATCGGCGCACCGCAGGTCTTGCAGGTACACAGCTCCAGCGGCCCGCCGGGGTTCTCGCTGTTGAAGGGCTGGCGGTTCATGTTGTGCTCGTTCGCGGCGCTCAGGTCGCCATGCTTGAAGAACACGACATGCGTTGTCGGCTGGCCGGTCACGCGCTTGCAGACCGAACAGTGACAGGTGTGGTTGTCGATCGGATCGTGATCGGCCCAGGTGCGCACATGCTCGCACCCGCCGACATATTTGTGAGACATGGTTTCTCCCTCCCTCGGGCAACAAGGCCGCCCGCCACCCGGACGGGAATGGCCCGGGCAAGGAAAGGATAACGCCCGAATCGCGGGCCGGTCGATCTAGACTTCCGTCTGCGGTGGGGGGCGGGCCTGCCACGCGGCCGTCGTTTTCCGGCCCACAGGAACGGGCCGCCCGGGACGGGTCGGGGCGCGGTTCGCTACCGCCCCTCGCCCCGCTCCTGATCCGCGTCATAGGCTTCGATGATCCGGGCCACCAGCGGGTGACGGACCACGTCCTTGGCGGTGAAATAGCTGAACGAGATGTTGGGGATGCCCTGCAACAGCCGTTCCGCATCGGCCAGCCCGCTGGCCACCCCGCGCGGCAGATCGACCTGGCTGCGGTCGCCGGTGATGACCATGCGCGAGCCTTCGCCAAGGCGCGTCAGGAACATCTTCATCTGCATCGTCGTGGCATTCTGCGCCTCGTCCAGCACCACGAAGGCATTGGCCAGCGTGCGGCCGCGCATGAAGGCAAGCGGCGCGATCTCGATGCGCTTTTCCTCGATCAGCTTGGCGGTCTGCTTGCCCGGCAAGAAATCGTTCAGCGCGTCGTAAAGCGGCTGCATGTAGGGATCGACCTTTTCCTTCATGTCGCCGGGCAGGAAACCCAGCCGCTCGCCCGCCTCGACGGCGGGGCGGCTCAGCACGATGCGGTCGACATGGCCGCCGATGAACATGTTCACCGCCACCGCGACCGCCAGATAGGTCTTGCCGGTGCCCGCAGGCCCGATGCCAAAGCACATCTCGTTCTCGTAAAGCGCGCGGACATAGGCTTTCTGTGCCTCGGTGCGCGGCTCGATCAGCTTGCGCCGGGTATGGATCTCGACCCGGCCGCGCTGGAACATCTCAAGCTGGTCGCCCGGCTGCGTGCCGGTGCCCAGGGCGGACTCGCCCAGCCGGATCGCGCCGTCGATATCGCCCGCCTCGACCCCCTTGCCGGTTTCCAGCCGGGTGTAAAGCTGCCGAAGCACCTGGGCCGCCTGGCCCCGCGGCCCGCCCTCGCCCACCACGGCCAGACGGTTGCCGCGGCGCAGGATATGCACGCCAAGCTTGTGCTCGATCTGGGCAAGGTTGCGGTCGAATTCGCCGCAAAGGTCGATCAGAAGGCGATTGTCAGGGAACTCCACGAGCGTCTCGTGAAGCTCGCTCGAGTCCGTCGGGGGGGTCAGGGCGCTGATTCCCAAGAACGACTCCGTTGGCTGAAGGTCGCACAAATATGGTGCCAACCGCGTGCCCGCATCGCAAGCGATAGCTGCGTCATTCGGCCCGATTGATGTAAAATTCACATTAAGGCGCCGAACCGATGCCCGCAAAACGGCAGCGCAGGGGATCGCCGGGCCCCGCCAGCCGGGGTCAGGACGCCTTTCTCAGCGCCCTGATCTCGGGCCGTTTGCGCGGCTTGTCGGCCAGTTCCAGCAGCAGCGCGGCCAGATCGGGTTCGTCGACACGGCGCGCGGCCGCCCTTGCCTTGAACCAGCGCCGCTTGCGCTGGCGGCGTTCCTTCCAGTCGCGCTTGAGCCGCTCGACCAGCATCGGAAAGACCTCGACCACGCAGGGCAGCGCGGTGCCGTTGTCCAGGATCTTGTCATAGCGATAGCGCCCGATCGGCGCGGTGCCGACCCGTCCCAGCGCGCCGGCCTCCTCCAGCGCCTCGATCTCGGCGGTGCGCCAGGGTTTCTTGACATCCATCCGCCAGCCCTTGGGCATGATCCAGCGCCCGGTCCCGCGCGAGGTGACCATCAGCACGCGCAACGCCCCCTTGTCGTCCCAGCGCAAGGGCAAGGCGGCAATCTGCACGCCTGTCGCGGTTCTGGTGTCCTCGGTCATCTCGGGCCTGCTCGCCGGGCTTTGGCTGCCCGTTCGGTCGGGTTGCGCGCGGGGTGTTCGGGTCTCCGGGTCGATATGGACCCCCGCGACATTATCGCCAGAGTCCATAGTATTTCGTTGACTCTGACAACATAATTCCGGTGTCAGGCCATTCTTTTCACGACCGGCGGGCCGTCCTGCGCCGGAAAATCTCAGCCCGCAGCCAGCCGCCCGGCCAGCGAATTGGGCGCCGCCGCCAGGATCTCGACCGGCGCGATCCGGCCCAGCCAGTCCTCGCCCGCCTCGACATGCACCGCTTGCAGATGGTCGGACTTGCCCACCACCTGCCCCTGCATCCGGCCCGGCTTTTCGAACAGCACGCCGACCACGCGCCCCACCATGGCCTGTTGCGCCGCCTGCTGCTGGGCGTCAAGCAGCGCCTGCAACCGCGCCAGCCGGTCGGATTTCACGTCCTCGGGCACCTGCCCCTCACGCTCGGCCGCCGGGGTGCCGGGGCGGGGCGAATACTTGAAGGAATAGCACTGGCCATAGCCCACCGCCCGCACCAGCGCCATCGTCGCCTCGAAATCGGCCTCGGTCTCGCCGGGGAAACCGACGATGAAATCGCCCGAGATCAGGATATCGGGCCGCGCGGCACGGATGCGCGCGATCAGCGCAAGGTATTGCTCGGCGCTGTGCTTGCGGTTCATCGCCTTGAGGATGCGGTCAGACCCCGACTGCACCGGCAGATGCAGATAGGGCATCAGTTCCCGACAATCGCCATGCGCGGCGATCAGGTCATCCTCCATGTCGTTCGGATGCGAGGTGGTATAGCGGATGCGGTCCAGCCCCTCGATCCGCGCCAGTTCGCGGATCAGCCGCGCCAGCCCCCAGGCCCCGTCCTGCCCCTCGCCGTGATAGGCATTGACGTTCTGGCCCAGCAACGTGATCTCGCGCACCCCGCGCGCGACCAGATCGCGCGCCTCGTCCAGCACCCGCGCGGCGGGGCGGCTGACCTCGGCGCCGCGGGTATAGGGCACGACGCAGAAGGCACAGAACTTGTCGCAGCCCTCCTGCACCGTCAGGAACGCGGTCGGCCCGCGCTGCGCCTTGGGCCGCCCGCCCAGCCGGTCGAACTTGTCTTCCTCGGGGAAATCGGTGTCGAGCGCCCTGCCCCCCGCCCGCGCGCGCGCCTCAAGCTCGGGCAGGCGGTGATAGCTTTGCGGCCCCACCACCAGATCGACCAGCGGCTGACGGCGCAGGATCTCCTCGCCCTCGGCCTGCGCGACACAGCCCGCCACGCCGATCTTCAGATCCGGGTTCGCCGCCTTCAGCCCCTTCAGCCGGCCAAGCTCGGAATAGACCTTCTCGGCGGCCTTCTCGCGGATATGGCAGGTGTTCAGCAGGATCATGTCCGCCGTCTCGGCGGTATCGGTCACGACATAGCCCGCGGCACCCAGCGCCTCGGCCATCCGCTCGCTGTCATAGACGTTCATCTGACAGCCATAGGTCTTGATGAATAGCTTTCTGGGCGTGGTCATGGCGCGTTCCCGACGATCTGACGGGCGTCCTACACGAAAGCGCCCCCCTGCCGCAACGCTTGCATGGGCGGCGGGTTTGTCGGAACGTGGCGCACAACCCCAAGAGGTGGCAGGAAGCGGCCCACGATGGCAGAGCGGTATCAGGGCCTGGACGATTTCCTGAAACGCGGGCGCACGGCGCTGGCGCAGGGGCCGGTCGCGCTGATCTTCGTCGAGGACCGGGCCGAGGTGGACAGCACCATCCGCCACCATGCCGGGCTCGGCTTTCGCGCGCTGGTGCTGTTCGCCCCGGACGAGTTGGACCTTGCCCCCGACGCTACCGCGCTGGTCCATCGCGTGCGCCATGCGCCCTGCGATGCGGGCGCGGTGCCCGCCGCGGTCAACCGGGTGATCGCCGCCGCGCCAGGGCTCTGGCTTTATTACTGCTACAATGCCGAATACCTGTTCTTCCCGTTCTGCGAGACGCGCAGCGTGGGCGAGATGCTGGCCTTTCATGCCGAGGAACGGCGCGACGCGATGCTGACCTATGTGATCGACCTTTACGCGGGCGATCTGGGCCGCTTTCCCGATGCCGTCTCGCGCGAGACGGCGATGCTGGACCGCACGGGCTATTACGCACTGGCCCGGCCCGATCCGGCAAACCACGGCCACCCCAAGGAACGGCAACTCGATTTCTTCGGCGGGCTCAGGTGGCGGTTCGAACAGCATGTCCCCGAGGCGCGGCGCCGGATCGACCGGATCGCGCTGTTCCGGGCAAAGCGGGGGCTGCATCTGCTGGACGGGCATCTGTTCGATGACGAGGAATACAACACCTATGCCTGCCCCTGGCATCACAACCTGACCGCCGCGATCTGTTCCTTCCGCGCGGCCAAGGCGCTGAAGACCAATGCGGGCTCGACCTTCGACATCCCCGATTTCCGCTGGCGGGGCTCGGTGCCGTTCGAGTGGAATTCGCAGCAACTGATGGATCTGGGGCTGATGGAGCCCGGGCAATGGTTCTGAGGAGCACCATATGAGGATCGAACGCCGGGAGTGGGCCGTGTTCTGGTTCACCATGGCCTATGTCGCGGGCTTCACCATCTGGTTCTTCTCGCGCGGGAATTACGAGTTCATCTGGTACGTGCTGACCATGATGGGCATGATCGCGCTGGCCGCCCTCGGCCTGCGCAAGGCCGAGTTTCCGGCCGCGCTCCTCTGGGCGCTCAGCCTTTGGGGGCTGGCCCATATGGCGGGCGGCGGCGTGCCGGTGGGCGGCAGCGTCCTTTACAACTGGATGATCTGGCATGTCGGCGGCGAGGGCGAGCTTGCCATCCTGAAATACGACCAGGCGGTGCATGCCTATGGCTTTGGTGTGACGGCCTGGATGCTGTGGCACCTGATGGTGCGCCACTACCCCGCCACCGCCGGAAGCTGGACGGCGCTGACCTACCCGGCCTTCGGCGCGATGGGGCTGGGGGCGCTGAACGAGATCATCGAGTTCGTCGCGGTGCTGTCGATCCCCGACACCAATGTTGGCGGCTATCTCAATACCGGGCTGGATCTGGTCTTCAACGCCATCGGCGCGACCGTCGCTGTGCTGACGATCGCGCTGGTCCGTACGGTTCGCTAGCGGTCAGATCCGGCGCAGCCGGATCACGACATCAACCTTCGAAATCTCCGAGCCGGGCGGCGCCTCGGGCAGGCGCGAGATCTCGATCGAGCCATGGGGGGCATCGGTCAGCCGACCCTCGTCCTCCCAGAAGAAATGCGGGTGGTCGTCGACCCGCGTATCGAAATAGCTTTTCGTGCCGTCGACCATGACTTCCTGCATCAGGCCCGCATCGCAGAAGGCCCGCAGCGTGTTGTAGACGGTCGCCAGCGACACCCGCTCGCCGGTCTCGCAGGACGCGGCATACAGGGTCTCGGCCGTCACGTGACGGTTCATCCCGTCGCCGATCAGCAAGGCGGCGAGACTGACGCGCTGGCGCGTGGGACGCAGACCGGCCTTGGACAGCCAGCGGCTGCTGCGCTCGATCGCGTCAGGATGGGTGGGGTTGTCATTCAGCTTTGCCATACGAAAGTATATGGTCCCGCCCAGTCGAGAATTCAAATGATTCCGAATTGCAGCGTCGCTTTGGCGCGGCATAAGCGCACTATTGCCACTCGGCGAGGCCGGGTGCTACAGGGGGCCGATTGCAAAAACGCCTGAGGCAGGGGGCTGCGCCCGTATGACCGACTATCCCACAAGCTTCGACCGGGACGAGCTTCTGAAATGCGCAAGGGGGGAACTGTTCGGCCCCGGCAACGCGCAACTGCCCGAACCGCCGATGCTGATGATGGACCGGATCACCGAGATCAGCGCCGATGGCGGCGCCCATGGCAAGGGTCATGTGGTGGCCGAATTCGACATCCACCCCGACCTGTGGTTCTTTTCCTGCCACTTCCCCGGCAACCCGATCATGCCGGGCTGTCTGGGGCTGGACGGGCTGTGGCAGCTGACCGGCTTCAACCTGGGCTGGCGCGGCTGGCCGGGGCGGGGCTATGCGCTGGGCGTGGGCGAGGTGAAGCTGACCGGCATGGTCCGCCCCGACCGCAAGATGCTGCGCTACTTCGTCGATTTCACCAAGGCCGTGCAGACAAGGCGGCTGACCATGGGTGTGGCCGATGGCCGGGTCGAAGCCGATGGCGAAACGATCTATCATGTCAGGGACATGAAGGTGGCTCTGTCCGAGAGCTAGGAGGTGCAGGATGCGAAAGTTATCCAACTTTGAGAGGCTTATGATCCTCGTGACCGCGAGCCAAGGTCGGAAGGATCCGTGGGTAGATGTAGACCTCGTTGCCGAACTGGTGGCTCGTGGTGACGAGTGGGCGCTCAACTGGGAATATGAGTGGCTAGACGAGGAGTACCACCCAAAGCAGCCTATCGTTGATGAGACCGTCAAGATCTTCGAGATGATGCAGCACGCTAGGCGGAGTGCGGAAGAACTCGGAAAGCCAGAGTTGTTCGCAGCCCTCGGGTTCGAGGGCTTCGACTTGAACAACGATGACCACTATGGCGTCGCCAAGGTACTAGTCGAGAAACTGAACCGTTTCACTGATCTTCCCAATGCTTCTGCCAACTCACACTCAGTCGCTTCACTCCCCCGCTACAGGCAGCTCTTGGAACGTTATGAACCGATCCGGAGGACACTCTTGGCTGGCAGCAACTACGGCCTCATGAGCGAGGATCAACTGAAAGAACTGGCAGGAGTCTGAATATGCGCCGCGTCGTCATCACGGGGCTGGGCATTGTCTCGCCCATCGGCAACAACGCCGCAGAGGTCGAGGCCAGCCTGCGTGCCGGCCGCTCGGGCATCCGGTTCGAGCCCGCCTATGCCGAAAACGGGTTCCGCAGCCAGGTCGCGGGCATCCCGCAGATCGACCTGGAGGCCGCCATCGACAAGCGCAACCTGCGCTTCATGGGGCCGGGGGCGGCCTACAACTTCATCGCCATGGAACAGGCCATCGCCGATTCCGGCCTGGAGGCGGGCGATGTGTCGAACGAACGCACCGGCCTTGTGATGGGCTCCGGCGGGCCGTCGACCTCGAACCTGTTCGCCGCCCATGCCATCGTGCGCGAAAAGGGCAGCCCCAAGCGCATGGGCCCGTTCATGGTGACGCGCTGCATGTCGTCGACCAACTCGGCCTGTCTTGCGACGCCGTTCCGCATCAAGGGCGTGAACTACTCGATCACCTCGGCCTGTTCGACCAGCGCCCATTGCGTCGGCAATGCCGCGGAACTGATCCAGATGGGCAAGCAGGACATCGTCTTTGCCGGTGGCGGCGAAGAAGTGGACTGGACGCTCTCCTGCCTGTTCGACGCGATGAACGCGATGTCGTCCAAGTACAACGACACCCCCGAAACCGCCTCGCGCCCGTTCGACGCCACGCGCGACGGCTTCGTGATCGCGGGCGGCGGCGGCGTTCTGGTGCTCGAGGAGCTTGAGCACGCGAAGGCGCGCGGCGCGAAGATCTATGCCGAGGTCACGGGCTATGGCGCCACCTCGGACGGGCATGACATGGTCGCGCCTTCGGGCGAGGGCGGCGAACGGTCGATGCGGCTGGCGCTCTCCACCCTGCCCGCGGGGCGCAGGATCGACTACATCAACGCGCACGGCACCTCGACCGTGGCGGGCGACGTGACCGAGGTGCAGGCGATCCGCCGCATCTTCGGCGAGGGCAACATGCCCCCCATTGCGTCCACCAAGTCGCTGACCGGCCATTCGCTGGGCGCAACCGGGGTGCACGAGGCGATCTATTCGCTCATCATGATGGACAAGGGCTTCATCGCGGCCTCGGCCAATGTGACCGAACTGGACCCCGAGATCCTGCCGGGCGAGATCTGCACCGAACTGCGCGAGGGTGTCGAGATCGACAGCGCGCTGTCCAACAGCTTCGGCTTCGGCGGCACCAACGCCACGCTCGTTTTCAGCAAGTTTCACGGATAAGCGTCCATGCCTGAACTGATGAAGGGAAAGCGCGGCCTGATCATGGGCGTCGCGAATGACCGCTCGATCGCCTGGGGCATTGCCAAGGCCATGGCCGACGAGGGCGCCGAGCTTGCCTTTACCCATCAGGGCGAGGCGTTCGGCAAGCGGCTGCAACCGCTGGCCGAACGCGTGGGCTCGTCCTTCATGGTCGATGTCGACGTGACCGACGACGCCTCGATGGACCACGCCTTTCAGCGGCTGGCAACCGAATGGGGCACACTGGATTTCGTGGTCCACGCCATCGCCTATTCCGACAAGAACGAGCTGACCGGGCGCTTCATCAACACCACACGCGACAACTTCAAGAATTCGCTGGCGATTTCCTGCTATTCGCTGATCGACGTGGCGCGGCGCGCGCAACCCTTGATGCCCAATGGCGGCACGATCCTGACGCTGACCTATCAGGGCTCGAACCGGGTGACGCCGTTCTACAACGCGATGGGCGTGGCCAAGGCGGCGCTGGAATCGGCGGTGCGCTATCTGGCGTCCGATCTGGGGCCCGAAGGGATCCGGGTGAACGCGATCAGCCCCGGCCCGATGAAGACGCTGGCGGGCGCGGCCATCGCAGGCGGGCGCAAGACCTTCCGCCATACCGAGATGAACGCCCCGCTTCAGGCCAATGCGTCGCTGGAATGTATCGGCGGAACAGCGGTCTACCTGGCCTCGGATTTCGGCGCCTGCACCACGGGAGAGATCATCACCGTGGATGGCGGCTATCACGTCCTCGGCATGCCGCGCTTCGAGAATATCTGAGGCACCCGAAATCGCTCCAGCCCCGGCCTTGTGCCGGGGCGGGCTTGCCGCGCCGCCGCCTCAGCCCGGCTTCTTCTGCAACAGCGGCATCAGGTCGGCCATTTCGGGGCCGCTCGCCCGGCCCGTGACGGCCTTGCGCAGCGGCAGGAACAGCCCCCTGCCCTTGCGGCCGGTCCGTTCCTTGACCGCGGCGGTCCATTCGCCCCAGCTTGCCGCCGTGTAGGGCGGCTCCCCCAGCAGCGCCAGCGCCTCGGCCACGAAGTCGCGGTCTTCGTCGTCCACCAGCGGCGCAGCACCGTCACGGCACAGCGCCCACCATTCGGCGATCCCGGCGCGGGTCTCGATGTTTTCGCGGATCACCGACCAGAACCCTTCGGCCAGCGCGTCCGGCACGCCCAGCGCCGCAAGCTCGCCCTGCACCGCCGCAAGCGGCAGCCCATGCAGGTAACGCGCGGTCAGCGGGAACAGGTCGGCCGGGTTGAAGCTGGTCGGCGCGGCGCCGAACTGGCCGAGATCGAAGCCCGCCGCCAGTTCCTCGATGCTGCCCGCCAGTTCCACCGGCTGCGAGGATCCAAGCCGCGCCATCAGCGACAACAGCGCCATCGGTTCCACCCCCTGCGCACGCAGATCGCGCAGCGACAGGGTGCCAAGTCGTTTCGACAGCGCCTCGCCCTGCGCGCCGGTCAGCAGCGAATGATGGGCAAAACCGGGCGCCGTTCCGCCCAGCGCCGCGATGATCTGGATCTGGGTGGCGGTATTGGTCACATGGTCGGCGCCGCGCACGATATGGGTAACGCCCATCTCGATATCGTCCACCACCGAGGCCAGCGTATACAGCACCTGCCCGTCGCCGCGGATCAGCACCGGGTCCGAGATGCTGCCGGAGTCGATGGAGATCTCGCCCAGGATGCCGTCGGTCCATTCGATCCGCTGCTGGTCGAGCAGAAACCGCCAGTGGCCGGGGCGTTCGGCGCGCAGCCGGGCGCGCTCCTCGTCCGACAGCGCAAGTGCTGCACGGTCATAGACGGGCGGCTTGCCCATGTTCAGCAGTTTCTTGCGCTTCAGATCCAGTTCGGTCGGTGTCTCGAAACACTCATAGAACCGCCCCGCCGCGCGCAATTCATCGGCCGCCGCATGATAACGGTCCAGCCGGGCCGATTGGCGTTCCAGCCGGTCCCAGCGCAGCCCCAGCCAGTCGAGATCCTGCATGATCCCGTCGGCATATTCCTGCGTCGAGCGTTCGGTATCGGTATCGTCGAGGCGCAGGATGAACTGCCCGCCGGTCTTGCGCGCGATCAGATAGTTGAACAGCGCCGTGCGCAGGTTGCCCACATGCAGGAAACCGGTGGGCGAAGGGGCAAAGCGGGTGACGGTGGTCATGGGCATACTCCTGGGACGCCGTCGCTCTTTCACAGAAGCGGGCTTTTGTCCATATGAGGGCCAGCGAGAGAGGACCGCCCGATGACCGAGTTGCGCGTGCTGACCACCCCCCCGAGCCTGGACGAGATCGCCGCACTGGCGCATGAGGCGCGCGAAACCCTGCCCGAGCCGTTTCGCGGCCCCGCGCTGGCGGTGGCGATCCGGGTCGAGGATTTCGCCCCGGACGACATCCTGGACGAAATGGAAATCGACGATCCCTTTGAGTTGACCGGCCTTTATGACGGGATCCCGCTGACCGAGAAATCGGTGATGGACCAGCCCGACCGGCCCGACACGATCTGGCTGTTCCGCCGGCCGATCCTGGACGAATGGATCGAGCGCGAGGATGTCGACCTGCCCGCGCTGGTCGCGCATGTGCTGGTGCATGAATTCGCCCATCATTTCGGCTGGTCGGATGACGATATCGCCGCGATCGACCGCTGGTGGGAATGACGCCCTCGCGGTCTCGTGACATGGACGGGGGGGCGGTCGGGGCTATCCTTGCGCCCTGACGCCACAAGGGAGAGAGCCGATGACCGCACCCAGATTGACCCGCCGCCACGCGCTGATGGCCGGGGCCGCCCTGCCGCTGGCCGCCGCAACCGCCGGAACCGCACGCGCCGCAGCCCCGATGCTGGGCGCCGCGATGGCGCCATTCCACCGCTTCACGCTCGGCGGTTTCGAGGTCACGACGCTGCTCGCGGGAACCCGGACGGTCGAGGATCCGCAGACCATCTTCGGCATGAATGTCGCGCCCGAGGAATTCGCCGAAGTGTCTGCCGCGCACCGGATCCCGACCGACAAGGCGCAGTTCTTCTTTACCCCCACCGTGGTCAATACCGGGTCCGAGCTGATCCTGTTCGATACCGGCCTGAACCCCGAGGGGATCACCGGCGCGCTGGCGGCAGCGGGCTATTCCGCCGATCAGGTCGACAAGGTGGTGATCACCCACATGCATGGCGATCATGTCGGCGGCCTGATGGGCGCGGGCGGCGAGACCTTTGGCAATGCCGCCTATTATACCGGTCAGGTCGAGTTCGATGCCTGGAACACCGCGGGCGACGAGAATTTCGAAGCCAAGGTCCGGCCGCTGGCCGAGAAGATGACGTTCCTGGACGATGGCGGCAGCCCCGCCTCGGGCATCACGGCGATGGCGGCCTTCGGGCATACGCCGGGGCATATGGTCTACATGCTGGAAAGCGAGGGGCGGCAGATCGTGATCGCGGCGGATTTCGCCAATCACTATGTCTGGTCGGTCGGCCATCCCGACTGGGAAGTGCGCTTTGACCGCGACAAGGAGGCCGCCGCCGCGACGCGGCGGCGATTGCTGGGGATGATGGCCGCCGACGGGGTGCCGTTCATCGGCTATCACATGCCCTTCCCCGGCTTCGGCTATGTCGAGACGCAGGGCGAGGGGTTCCGCTATGTGCCCGCAAGCTACCAGATGATGCTGGGCTGATCGGCGCGGGCGGGGTGCGGCCCGATATGGGCTTGGCGGCGGCGGTCCGGGGTGGCACTCTCGCCCGGAAGTTGACAACTGGTGCCGCGCCCGATGCCGGAAATCCTGACCGTCACGCTGAACCCGACCGTGGATCTGTCGACCTCGGTCGATCATGTCGTTCCGGGCGAAAAGCTGCGCTGCACCGCCCCGGTGGTCGATCCGGGCGGCGGCGGCATCAACGTGGCCCGCGCGATCCGGCTTCTGGGCGGCGAAAGCCGGGCGCTGGTCGCGCTGGGCGGGCATAATGGCGACAAGTTGCGCTGCCTTCTGGAACGCGAAGGGATCCGGCTGATCCCGCTACAGGCCCCGGGCGAGACGCGACTGAGCCTTGCGGTGATGGAAGAGGCGACCGGCCAGCAATTCCGCTTCGTGCTGCCGGGGCCGGAATGGAACGCGGCGGGGCTCAAGGCGGTGCTGGCCGCGATCACGACAGCAGTTCCCGACGAGGGATATGTGGTCCTGTCGGGCAGTGTACCCAGCGGGTTGCCCGATGATATCGCCTGCTGCATCGGCGCCAAGCTGGCCACCCGCGGCGCGCGGCTGATCGTGGACACCTCGGGCCCGGCGCTGACCCGGCTGGCCGAGGGGGACGGGGCGCCGCCCTACCTGCTGCGGATGGATCAGGCAGAGGCGCAGGCCCTTGCCGGCCACCGGCTTGAAACCCGCGCCGACAGCGCCGCCTTTGCCGCCGGTCTGGTGGCGCGCGGCGTTGCGCCGGTGGTGGTGCTGGGGCGCGGCTCGGACGGCTCGGTTCTGGCGGCCGAGGGGATGCGGCTGCATGCGGCAACGCCGCCGGTGCCGGTGCGTTCCAAGGTGGGGGCGGGCGACAGTTTCCTGGGCGCCTTTGCCCTGTCGCTGAGCCGGGGCGAGGATCTGGAAACCGCCCTGCGCTGGGGCGTGGCGGCGGCAAGCGCGGCGGTGATGACCGATGCGACGGGGCTCTGCACCCGCGAGGATACCGAAGCACTGTTCGGCCATTGCAGCGCAACCAGCTTGCCCCCGGTCTGACGCGGAATTTCCGGCCCATTATCGCGCAGGCACAATGCGGCGGGAAATGCCGTCCGAATAGGCGACAATGGAACAATTGCAATTCCAGAATGTGCCCATTGGCCCGAATCAGCTTCATCGGAGGACTGATTCACGATAAGTTCATTCTGGGGCATTTCATTATGAACGAGTGCGATTTCGACGACCCGATCGAGGTCTGGCTTGCCGCCGAGGGTGATTCCTCAGCCCTCGTGGTTGTTTTATCGAGCAACCTTGTTCTATCCCGCCGCATGCGGGATGCTCTTGCGGCATGGCTGTCCGGCGCATTCGACGCCGAACCCACGATCAGAAGAAACCATGATCCGCCGCCGCTGACACCCGACAGCATCAGGCTTCTGAACGCGGCCGAAGACTATCTGCGGGTTGCCGACTGGGTCGCAGAGCGCGGCTTCGATATCGACGCCAACAGCCTGCTGACCCAGGTCGCGCAGATGTGGCACCTCAGCACCCCGACCCTGAACGCTGCCGTCGCCAACCTGCGCAGGACCGGACGGCGCAATCCCCTGCGGATCGAGGCGCAGGCCTTCCGCAACTGGCAGCAACAGGGCCGCCCCGGCAAAGGCAGAACCAAGGTCTGACGCGGCGGGAACGGGTTCAGCCCGGATCGCGCCAGCGGTTGACGATGGGATAGCGGCGATCCAGCCAGAACGCGCGCGGCGTCAGGCGCGCGCCGGGGGCGGACTGGAAACGTTTGTATTCGCTCAGATAGATCAGCCGCTCCACCCGCTTCACGGTATCGCGGTCGAAGCCTTCGGCAACCAGATCGGCAATGGCGCAATCGCGGTCGATCAACCCTTCGAGGATCGCGTCGAGCACCGGATAGGGCGGCAGGCTGTCCTCGTCCTTCTGATCGGGGCGCAGCTCGGCGCTGGGCGGCTTGTCGATCACGCGCGGCGGGATCACCTCGCCCGCCGGGCCCTGCATCCAGTCGCGGTGGTTATCGTTGCGCCACCGGCAGGTCTGGAACACGCGCGTCTTGTAGAGATCCTTGATCGGATTGTAGCCGCCCGCCATGTCGCCATAGATCGTGGCATAGCCCACCGCCACCTCGGACTTGTTGCCCGTGGTCAGCAGCATCGCGCCGAACTTGTTGGACAGCGCCATCAGGATCAGCCCGCGCAGGCGGGACTGGATGTTTTCCTCGGTGATGTCGGGGGCGGTGCCCGCGAAAAGCGGCGCCAGCGCCTGCGTGACGGCGGCGCGCGGCCCGTCGATCGGCACCTCGTCCAGACGGCAGCCCAGCGCGCGGGCCACGGCGGCGGCGTCCTCCAGCGACTCGGGCGAGGTATATTCCGAGGGCAGCATCACGCAATGGACATTGCCGGGGCCGATGGCATCGGCGGCAATCGCCGCCACCAGCGCCGAGTCGACGCCGCCCGACAGCCCCAGCAGCACGCGGGAAAACCCGCTTTTCGCGAGGTAATCGCCCAGCGCCACGACCATCGCCCGGTAATCCTGTTCCCATTCGTCGGGATGAACCGCGCGCGCCCCGGTTTCGGCCCGCCAGCCCCGGTCGGTGCGGGTGAAATCGACATGGATCATGGCCTCGTCGAAAACCGGGGCCTGCACCGCCAGTTCCCCGCCCGGGTTCAGCACGAAGGACCCGCCGTCGAACACCTGATCGTCCTGCCCGCCGACAAGGTTCAGATAGGCCAGCGGCAAGCCGGTCTCGACCACGCGGGCGACCATGTGCGACAGCCGCAGATCGGCCTTGCTCCGGTGATAGGGCGAACCGTTGGGCACCAGCAGGATCCCGGCCCCGGTCTCGGCCAGCGCCTCGGCCACATCCTCGAACCAGGCATCCTCGCAGATCGGGGTGCCGATGCGGACCGGCCCGACCGTGTAGGGGCCGTTGATCGGGCCGCTGTCATAGACGCGCTGTTCGTCGAACACGCCGTCATTGGGCAGGTGATGCTTGAAGATCCGCGCCGTGACCGCACCGTTCTGGCAGATGTAATAGGCATTGTAGAGATGCCCATGCGCGGCAAAGGGCGCCCCGATCCCCAGCGCGGGGCCTTGCGCACACTCTCGCGCCAGCGCCTCGACCTGCGCCATGGCATCGGCGGTAAAGGCGGGTTTCAGCACCAGATCCTGCACCTGATAGCCCGCAAGGAACATCTCGGGCAGCGCCACCATGTCGGCGCCCGCGCGGCGCCCCTCCTCCCAGGCGGCGCGGGCCTTGGCGGCGTTCTCGGCCAGCGCCCCGGTGGTGGGGTTCAACTGGGCCAGTGTCAGGCGAAACCTCTCTTCCATGGGCGTTCCCTTGATGCCTGTCCGTGACTTAGCAGACTGACGCGCAAGTGAAAGCAGGCAGAGGGCGAAAACCGTTGTAAGCCCCGCCCCGCTCAATTACGGTTTGGGCGCTTTCACAAGATCGGGGCAAAGGGGGCTCGGGTGCACAAGGCTGGCAAGGCACTGGCACGTCTGGCAATGACAGGCGTCCTTCTGGGTGCAGGCGCTGCGGCGGCCCAGACCGGGGGCGATGTCGTCACCCGGCAATATGACGATGGCGGCATCTACGAGGGCACCTTTCGCGACGGCAAGCAGCACGGGCGCGGCACCTACCGGCTGCCCAACGGCTACGAATATACCGGCGACTGGATCGAGGGCCGGATCGAGGGCGAAGGCACCGCGCGTCTGGTCAACGGCTCGGTCTACGAGGGCCAGTTCCTCGACGGCAAGCCGCATGGCGTCGGCAAGATCATCTTTGCCGATGGCGGCACCTACGAGGGCGAGTGGGAAGACGGCAAGATCACCGGCACCGGCATCGCGATCTATGCCAACGGCGTGCGCTACGAGGGCGAGTTCCGCAATGCCGTGCATCACGGCGTCGGCACCATGCAAAGCCCCAACGGCTATGTCTACGAAGGCACCTGGATCAACGGCATCAAGGAGGGCAAGGGGCGCATCACCTATCCCGGCGGGCGCTTCTACGAGGGAGAGATGAAGGGCAACCAGCGCGCCGGCAAGGGTACGCTGACCACGCCCGAGGGTCTTGTCTATTCCGGCGCCTGGAAGGATGGCGAGATGAACGGGCTCGGCACGCTGACCCAGCCCAATGGCGACATCTACGAGGGGCTGTTCCTGAACGGCGAACGGCACGGCACCGGCAAGGTCACCTATGCCAATGGCGATGTCTACGAGGGCGACTATCGCGCCGACAAGCGCCACGGCAAGGGCGTGTTCCGCGGCGCGGACGGCTATCTCTACGAAGGCGACTGGGTCGCGGGTCGGATCGAGGGCACGGGCCGACTGACCTATCCCGACGGCTCGGTCTATGAAGGAACCTTCCGCGAGGATCTGCCCGACGGCACCGGCAAGGTCACCTATGCCGACGGGGCCACCTATGAAGGCGCCTGGAAGGCCGGCGTGATCGAGGGCCAGGGCCGCGCCACCTTCCCCAACGGGCTGACCTACGAGGGCATGTTCAAGGACGCCGCCTATGACGGCGAGGGCACGATGACCCATGAGGGCGGCTATGCCTATACCGGGCAATGGCAGAACGGGCTGCGCCACGGCCAGGGCTCGGCCAGCTATGCCGACGGGTCGGTCTATTCGGGCAGCTTCGTCAAGGGCCAGCGCGAAGGCCAGGGCACCATCACCATGCCCGACGGCTTCAGCTATTCGGGCGGCTGGCAGGACGGCAAGTTCCACGGCCAGGGCACGGCCACCTATGCCAATGGCGACGTCTACGAAGGCACCTTCTCGATGGGCAAATACGAGGGCGAAGGCGTGATGCGTTATGCCGACGGCGAAATCCGCTCGGGCACCTGGCGCAACGGCGTCCTGACCACCGGCACCGCACCCGCCCAGCCCGAATAAGGGCGCGGCCCGGACCTGCGCGCGGGCGGGCGGTGGGTTGGCACCGACCCTGCGGGCCGCACCCCTCAGTCGCCCTGGCTGGCGCGTTGCAGCTTGACCGGTTCACTGCGGGCAAGCCGGATGAAATGGGCGATATAGGGCCGCGCTGCGTCCTCGGTGCGGGTGGCGGCATAGATGCGTTTGGTCAGGCCCGGTTCGGTCACCCGGCGGATCGCCAGATCGGCCGCGCCCCGCGCATCGCGCACCACCCAGTCGGGCAGCACCGTGACCCCGCGCCCCGAAGCCACCAGCATCAGGATCACCGCCGTCAGTTCCACCACCCGCACCGCCAGCGGTTCGACCCGCGCGGGCCCCAGAAGCCCGGTAAAGATATCCAGCCGGCTGCGGTCCACCGGATAGGTGATAAGCGTCTGGTCGCGGAAATCCTCGGCCTCGACAAAGGGTTTCGCGGCCAGCGGATGGGTGGCGGCACAGACGAAGACGGGTTCGTAGTCGAAAAGCGGCGCAAAGGTCAGGTCGTCGTGATCCTCGGGGTCCGACGAGATCACCAGATCGACCTCCTCGCGGGCCAGCGCGGGCAGCGCGTCAAAGGACAGGCCGGGGCGGATATCGACATCGACCTCGGGCCAGACCTTGCGAAAGGATTCGAGCACCGGCAGCAGCCAGTCATAGCAGGCATGGCATTCCAGCGTGATATGCAGCCGCCCCGACCGGCCCGACCGCAGACCCTGGAACTCCGCCTGTAGCGCGGCAATCTCGGGCAGGATCCGCTCGGCCGCCCGCAGCAGCCGCAGCCCCGCCGCCGAAAGCCGCAAGGGCTTGGTGCGGCGGACGAAAAGCTCCATCCCGACCTGTTCTTCCAGCCCCTTGACCTGATGCGACAGCGCCGACTGGGTGATGTTCAGCCGCTCGGCCGCGCGCGCCAGCCCGCCCGCATCATGGATGGCCTTGATCGTGCGCAGGTGGCGAAGTTCGAGGTGCATATTGTCGCGACACTCATATTGATCTTGAGAACTATGAGTTTGTTTCACAACCCGCATCATGCGACAAGCGTGCGAAGCCGAATCCAGCCGGAGCAAGTGCCATGTCCGCCCCCCGTGTGTCCTTCGAGTTCTTTCCGCCGAAATCGCTTGAGGCGAGTTTTCAGCTCTGGGAAACGGTGCAGGCACTGGCGCCCCTGAAGCCGCAATTCGTGTCGGTGACCTATGGCGCGGGCGGAACCACGCGCAAGCTGACCCATGAGGCGGTCGAGACGATCCATAACCGCTATGGCGTGAACGTCGCCGCGCATCTGACCTGTGTGGATGCCACCCGGGCCGAGACGCTGGAGATTGTCGACGCCTATGCAAGGGCCGGGGTGACCGAGATCGTGGCGCTTCGGGGCGACCCGCCGCAGGGGCAGGGGGCCTTCGTGCCGCATCCCGAGGGCTTTGCCAATTCCTGCGAGCTGATCGAGGCGCTGGCGGCGCGGTCGCTGTTCCGCATCCGCGTCGGCGCCTATCCCGAACCGCATCCCGAATCGCGCGGCGTCGGCCATGACGTGCAATGGCTCAAGCGCAAGTTCGAGGCCGGGGCGGATTCGGCGATCACCCAGTTCTTCTTCGAGGCCGAGACTTTCTTCCGCTTCCGCGAGGAATGCGATGCGGCCGGCATCGACGGCTCCAGGATCATCCCCGGCATCCTGCCGATCGAGAAATGGGCGGGCGTGCGCCGCTTCGCCGAACGCTGCGGCACCAGAATCCCCGCCTGGCTGGACGAGGCGTTCGACAAGGCCGTGCGCGACGGGCGCGAGGATCTGCTGGGCAAGGCGCTGGCGACCGAGCTTTGCACCGAACTGATGGAGGGGGGCGTGCAGGATTTCCACTTCTACACGCTCAACAAGCCGCACCTGACGCGCGACATCTGCCACGCGCTGGGCGTGCTGCCCGCAGGCCATCTGGAAAAGGTCGCCTGAGCCCCGGCCCGCACGGGGCCAGACCGGGGGCGGCGTTCAGTGCTGGTGCCCGTGCGAGTGGCCCGTGGCGGGCGCGGCCGGGCTGTCGCGGGTCACGTCGACCGGGATCTCGACCACCACCTCGCCCGCCTTCTCGAAATTCAACGTGACGGTCACGCTGTCGCCCTGCGCCAGCGGCCGCGTCAGGCCCAGGAACATCACGTGGTCGCCGCCGCGTTTCAATTCGTGGCTGCCGCCCGCGGGTATCGCAAAGCCCTCCTCGACCTCGACCATGCGCATCACGCCATTGGCGTCGGCCTCATGGGTGTGCAACTCGACCCGCTCGGCCACGTCCGAGGCGGCGGACACCAGCCGGTCATCCTCGGCGCCGGTATTGACCAGCACCATGAAGGCCGCCCCCGATTTCGACATCATCGTGGACGCGCGGGCATAGGGATCCTGTATCTCGATATTGTCTGCCAGTGCGGGCAGGACAGGCGCAAGCGCCAGGGCGCCCGCAAGCAGGAAGGTTTTCGGGGACATCTGTCCCTCCGTTCTTTCGGTTGGATTTCTCGGCGCGTTCGTCTCAGGCCACAGCAGCGGGTGGGCCACGCGATCGCGGTTGCGGGCTGTCGCGCCCATCCGCCATGGCAGCGACCAGAGGCAGACGCGTCGCGCCGGGTTGCAGGGGGCGCGCAGGCGGCGCCAGGGCGGGCAGCGTCACGGCCGCCAGCGCGGCCAGCCCGTCGGGACAGATATGGGGCGGCCCGGCCGGGTTGCCCTGGGCATCCACGGCAATCGCCTGCAACCCCATGCCGGTGCAGATCACAAGCGTTCCGACAGGCCCGGGCTGGCCGCGCGCGGCCGCAAGACCCAGCGAGGCAAGCACAAGACCGAGCGCAAGGCCAAGAGCCAGAAGCGGGCGGATCTGTCGCATGGACATCAATCTAACCCCGGCCCGCCCGCCGGGCAAACGGAAAGCGTCCCGCCTCAGCCCCGGCCGATGAAGGGCATGGCGGTGGCCATCACCGTCATGAACTGGACATTCGCCGACAGCGGCAATTCGGCCATGTGCAGCACCGAGGCCGCGACATGGGCCACATCCATCACAGGCTCGACCGCGATCTCGCCATTGGCCTGCGGCACGCCCCGGGTCATCTGCTGCACCATCTCGGTCAGCGCATTGCCGATGTCGATCTGCCCGCAGGCGATGTTGTAGCGCCGCCCGTCCAGACTTAGCGCGCGGGTCAGCCCCGTGACGGCATGTTTCGACACCGTATAGGGCGCCGAGCCCCAGCGTGGCACATGGGCCGAGATCGAGCCGTTGTTGATGATCCGCCCGCCCTGCGGATCCTGCCGCCGCATCAGGCCAAAGGCCGCGCGGGCGCACAGGAACATCCCGTCGATATTGATCGCCGACAGACGCCGCCAGTCGTCCAGCGCGATCTCGTCAATGGGCGCCGCGCGCAGGCCGATGCCCGCATTGTTGAACAGCACATCCAGCCGCCCCCAGTCGGACGCGATCCGGGCAAAGCCCGCCTCGAGCGCCGCGGCGTCGGTCACATCCATCGGCAGGATCAGCGCATCGGCATTGCCCTGCGCGGTTTCGACCAGCGGCGCCTCGCGGCGGCCCGCCAGCGCGACGCGCCAGCCCGCATCCAGAAACGTCCGGGCCGTGGCGCGGCCGATGCCGCTGCCCGCGCCGGTAACAAGGATGGTCTGCATGATGGTTCCCCTGTCCTTCCCCTTGGCAGAGTCCCAGCCAAACCGCCCGGATGCAAGGCCGATCCGCCCTGCCCGCGCTTGATACCCCCTGCCCCCACGCCCTATGTCTGGTCAGACGCGACATGAAAGAGGTTCCCAGATGCGCATGACCCCGCCCGCCCCCGTCTTCGACGCCAATACCACGGGTCCGGGGGGGCTTGGCGCGCTGCCCGAATGGGATCTGGCCGATCTGTACACGGCCCCCGACGCGCCCGAGATCGCCCGCGACATGGACTGGCTGGAGGCGGAATGCGCCCGCTTCGCCGCCGATCACGAGGGCAGGCTGGCGGGGCTGGATGCGGGCGGGTGGCTCGACTGCATCGCCCGCTACGAGGCGATCAACCGTATCTCGGGGCGGATCATGTCCTATGCGGGGCTGCGCTATTACCAGAACACGGTGGACGCGGCGCGCGCCAAGTTCCTGTCGGATTGCCAGGACAGGATCACCACCTTCACCACGCCGCTGGTGTTCTTCTCGCTGGAGATCAACCGCATCGAGGACGGCGTGCTGGAGGCGCTGTTCGCGGCGAATGCCGACTTTGCCCGCTACAAGCCCGTCTTCGACCGGCTGCGGGCGATGCGCCCCTATCAATTGTCGGACGAGCTGGAAAAATTCCTGCATGACCAGTCGGTGGTCGGCGCCTCGGCCTGGAACAAGCTGTTCGACGAAACCATCGCCGCCCTGGAATTCGAAGTCGACGGCGAAAGCTACGGGATCGAGGGCACGCTGAACTTCATGACCGATCCCGACCGCGCGAAACGCGAGGCCGCGGCCCATGCGCTGGCCGAGGTGTTCGAAGAGAACGTCAAGCTCTTTGCCCGCGTCCACAACACGCTGGCCAAGGAAAAGGAAGTCGAGGATCGCTGGCGCAAGATGCCGACGCCGCAGACCGGGCGGCATCTGTCGAACGATGTCGAACCCGAAGTGGTCGAGGCGCTTCGCAATGCCGTGGTCGCAGCCTATCCGCGCCTGTCGCATCGCTATTACGCGCTGAAGGCGAAATGGCTGGGGCTGGACAAGTTGCAAGTCTGGGACCGCAACGCGCCCCTGCCGATCGAGGAACCCAAGACGGTGGATTGGGAAACCGCCAAGGCGACCGTGATGGGCGCCTATGCCGATTTCTCACCCAGGATGGCCGAGCTTGCCGCGCCGTTCTTCGACAGGGGCTGGATCGACGCGGGCGTGAAACCCGGCAAGGCGCCGGGGGCCTTCGCGCATCCGACGGTGACGGATGTCCACCCTTACGTGATGCTGAACTATCTGGGCAAGCCGCGGGACGTGATGACGCTGGCCCACGAGTTGGGCCATGGCGTCCATCAGGTGCTGGCCGCGGCACAGGGCGAATTGCTGTCCTCGACGCCGCTGACCCTGGCCGAAACGGCCAGCGTGTTCGGCGAGATGCTGACCTTCCGCAAGCTGCTGGCGGCGGCCGAGACACCGGCGCAGCGCAAGACCCTGCTGGCGGGCAAGGTCGAGGACATGATCAACACGGTCGTCCGCCAGATCGCGTTCTACGATTTCGAGTGCAAGCTGCACGACGCCCGCCGCCAGGGCGAACTGACGCCCGAGGACATCAACGAAATCTGGATGAGCGTGCAGGGCGAAAGCCTCGGCCCCGTCTTCGAGTTCATGCCGGGATACGAGACCTTCTGGGCCTATATCCCGCATTTCGTCCACTCGCCCTTCTATGTCTATGCCTATGCCTTTGGCGACGGGTTGGTGAACGCGCTTTACGCGGTCTACGAGGAAAGCGGCGCGGATTTCCAGGACAGGTATTTCGACATGCTGAAGGCGGGCGGCTCGAAGCACCACAAGGCGCTGCTGGCGCCCTTCGGGCTGGATGCGGCGGATCCGGCCTTCTGGGACAAGGGGCTTTCGATGATCGAGGGGATGATCGACGAGCTGGAAGCGATGGAAGGCTGAAGGGGGGCCGGGCGCCCGCCCATCGAGGGCGGGCACCCGGCAGCCTCCGGCGGGGATATTTCCGGCCAGAAGAAGCCCGGGGCGTTATTTCCAGGGCGTCCAGGGAAAGGGCTTCTGCTCGCTCGCAACCGCCTGATAGCGCGCCGTGATCGCCATCCAGTTGCCCAGCCGCGTGCCGAAGTCGGAGATGTTGGGGTTCTTCTGCTTGGCAAAGAGCATCCAGCCGAATTGCAGCAGCGTGGTGGCCACCAGCAGGGTCTGGGCGACCGAGAACAGGACCAGAAGCACCAGCATCCAGGCCCCGCGGATCCAGACCGCGCGGGGTTCCAGCGGATCGGAGGAGGCGGGGCCGCCCGTTGCACCGCCTGCGGGGCCACCGGCAGGGGCGTCACCGGAGGCACCGCCGGGGCCGGGCTCGGCGGCGGCGCTGCCGGACGGGGCAGCAGAGGCAGCAGCGGGACGCGGGGCGGGTTCGGGGACCGCCGCGCTGGGCGGGGCAGCGGGTGCAGCCGCGGGGCGCGGGGCGGGCGCAGGGGTCGCCGCCGCGCTGGCGGGCGCGGGGGCCGCCCCGCCCGTCGTGCCATTGACGGCCGGCGCCGGCTTTGCGGCAACGGCGTCGGGCGGCGCAGCCGTTGCGGGCCGGGGTCGCGGACCCGGTTCGGGCGCGGGTTGCCAGTTCGGATTGGGAGCGGGCGTGTCGGACATCGGAGCCTCCGGGCATTGCGCCGGGGCGCCGATGCCCCGGCTCAGAACAGGATGATGTCCTCGAAATGGCGCGGCAGGTCGGCCGCCGCAACCCCCACCAGATCCTTGTTGAGGTCTGCGGCAAGGGCCTCGGCCAGCGGCGCGGCGATATGTCCGCGCAGCGCGCCCAGCATCGCGGGCGGCGCGCTCATCGCAAAGCGGTCATAGCTGCCATTCGCCCATTCCGTCGCCGCAATATCCAGCACGTCGCGGGCAAAGGCCTCGCGATTCTGTTCCCGCTCGGGGGTGGAAGGCTCGAATCCGTGGCGCGCGGCCCCCGGCGCGGCCTGGCTGCGGCCGGGGCGTTCCGAATAGCGGATCTCGGTCGCCTTGTCGAAGGCCGAGAGTTCCTCCAGCCCCTTGCCCGGCCCGGTATTGACCAGAAGCCGCGCCTCCTTCTCGTTGGCGATCAGCACCAGCGTTCGAACGGGTTTCATGGCATCCTCCGCTTTGACCACGTCCCAAGTCTGGCCAGCCCGGGCGCGGGCCGCATTGATGTGGCGCAAGCCCGCGATCAGCCCGGCGAAAGCCCCCGCAACCGCTCCGACCGGCGGCGCAACAGTTCGACCGCGGTCAGCAGCAGGATCGAGACCGCCACCAGCACGGTCGCCACCGCCAGGATCGTCGGGCTGATCTGTTCGCGAAGCCCGATGAACATCTGCCAGGGCAGCGTCTTCTGGTTGGCCGAGCCCACGAACAGCACCACCACCACCTCGTCGAACGAGGTGATGAAGGCGAAAAGCCCGCCCGAGATCACGCCCGGCAGGATCAGCGGCATCTGCACCTTGAAGAAGGTGCGCAGCGGCCCCGCGCCCAGGCTGGCCGAGGCCCGCGTCAGCGAGCGGTCGAACCCAACCAGCGTCGCCGTCACGGTGATGATGACGAAGGGAATGCCCAGCGCGGCATGGGCCAGCACCACGCCCAGATAGGTGCCCTGCAACCCGATCCGCGCATAGAAGAAATACATCCCCGCCGCCGAGATGATCAGCGGCACGATCATCGGCGAGATCAGGATCGCCATGATCGTGCGCCGGAACGGCACATGGTCCTGGCTCAGCCCCACCGCCGCCAGCGTGCCCAGCACCACCGACAGGATCGTGGCCGAGGGCGCGATGCGGATCGAGTTCGCCAGCGCCTGCTGCCAATCCGGGCTGTTGAAGAAGGCGCGGTAATGCTTCAGCGAATAGGCGTCCGGGTCAAAGGCCAGCATGCCGGGCGTGAAGGTAAAGAAATCCTGCGCGTTGAAGCTGAGCGGGATGATCACCAGGATCGGCGCGATCAGGAAGAAGAAGATCAGCCCGCAGATCAGCTTGAACGTATAGTGCCAGAGCCGTTGGCCGAGCGTGGCATAGGGGGGAAGATCCATCTGTGACATGCGCTTACCCCAGGTTCACCTTGTCGATGCCCACAAGCCGGTCATAGGTCCAGTACAGCGCCAGAACGACCGCCAGCAGGATCGTGCCCAGCGCGGCCGCGAGCCCCCAGTTCAGCGAGCTGGAGATGTGATAGGCGATCCGGTTCGAAATGAACGTGCCCGAGGTGCCCCCCACCAGTTCCGGCGTGATGTAATAGCCGATGGCCAGGATGAAGACGAGGATGCAGCCCGCCCCGATGCCGGGCACCGATTGCGGGAAATAGACCCGCCAGAACGCCGTCCAGTTGGTCGCGCCCAGCGATTTCGCCGCGCGGACGTAAGAGGGCGGGATCGTCTTCATCACCGAATAGAGCGGCAGGATCATGAAGGGCAGCAGGATATGCGTCATCGCGATGATCGTGCCGGTCTGGTTGTTGATCAGGATCAGCCGACCCGCATTGTCCACGATCCCGATCCACACCAGGATGTCGTTGATGACGCCCTGCTGTTGCAGCAGCACCTTCCAGGCCGAGGTCCGCACCAGAAGCGAGGTCCAGAACGGCAGCAGAACCAGGATCAGCAAAAGGTTCGAGGTTCTGAGCGGCAGGTTCGCCAGCAGGAAGGCAATCGGATAGCCCAGCAGCACGCAGGCCGCCATGATCGCCAGGCTCATCACCAGCGTCCGCTGGAACAGCATGATATAGATCTTCTGGTCGGCGGGCTGGCTTACGATGCCGTCCGGGGTCTGTTTCAGATCGACGGCGGTCAGGAAATAGCCGGGCGTATAGGCGGGCGAAAAGGTCTGGATCGTGGCCCAGACCGTGGGCTGGCCCCAGGCGCGGTCGATGTCGCGATAGATCGCGGCCAGATCGGCCCGTTCAAAGCTGCGCACGGCATAATGGGCCGGGTCCAGCAACGCCTGCGCCTCGGCGTCAAGCGTCGCGATGCGGCCCACACCGATCGCGGTCAGGTCGCGGTAAAGCGCCAGGTAGACCGGCGGCCAGGGCGCGCGGGCCGCCGGATCGCCGTTGCGGTTGCCCTGCACCGCACGGGCGAAATCCAGATAGGCATCCGCCGTTTCGGGCAGCACATCGGCCAGATCGTCGTTCAGGCGAAAGGCGGGCACCGGCTCGGCAAAGGGGCGGCCTGCGGTGCGCGCGGCGGCGCGGGCGGCCTCCCAGGCGTCGTGATCGGCACGCCAGGACGGGTCGGCGAACAGGTTGGCCCAGATCCCGGCGTCTTTCCACGCCGGATCGAGCGCGGCGAACTGGTCGCGATAGGTCTCGCCTATATCCGCAACACCCCGGCCGGTCTTGCGGAACAGCGACGACAGCCCGTTCTGTTCATAGTTCAGCCGCGTGCCAAGCCGGGTGTGCTGCTTGCGCTCGACCGCGGCGATCA
Source organism: Rhodovulum strictum (assembly GCF_009649175.1). Lineage (GTDB taxonomy): Bacteria > Pseudomonadota > Alphaproteobacteria > Rhodobacterales > Rhodobacteraceae > Rhodovulum > Rhodovulum strictum. The sequence goes on from NZ_WJPO01000012.1 coordinate 72,411, forward strand.
TGTCGATGGTAAAGGCGGCCAGCACATCGTCCCCGGGCGGCTCGCCGGAATTGTGGTCCCAGCCGCGGATCGCCTGCGCGGTGCGCGGCAGGGTATCGGACACGATCTGGTTCTCGACCGACCGGAACAGCATGTCCGCAATCGGCGCAACGAAGGTGACAAGGATGAATGCCAGCAAGGGCGCGATCAGCATCAGCGCCCGCAATTTCTGCGCCCTCAGCGCGCGTTGCAGGCTGCGCTTGAGCGGCGTTCCGTCGGCGGCCAGCATCGGGCCGGTCCGGGTTGCCTCGGTCATCCCCAATCCCCTTGTCAGATGGCGGGGGGCCGGTTGGCGGCCCCCTGCCCGGTCATGCGGTCGAACCGGCCCTTACTGGGCCAGCCACGCCTGGAAGCGGGCCTCGACATCGTCCTGGTTGTCGGCCCACCACTCGATATTGTTCACCAGATAGTTCTTCTGGTTCTCGGGATTGGTCGGCATGTGCGGCGCCATCTCGACGCCCAGATCGGCATGGGTCGAGACCAGCGGCTGCGACGAGGCCCGCGCCGGGCCGTAGCTGATGTATTTCGCCTGATCGGCCAGCCGCTGGGTGTCGGTCGCGAAATGCAGGAAATGCAGCACGCGGTTCAGCCGGTCCTCGGGCAGCCCCTCGGGGATGATCCAGCCGTCGAAATCGAACACCTGCCAGTCCCACAGCATGTCCACGGGCTGGTTCTGTTCCACGATCACGCTGAACAGCCGCCCGTTATAGGTCGAGCCCATGACCACCTCGCCATCGGCCAGGCGCTGCGGCGTCTCGGCCCCGGCCGACCACCAGATCGTCTCGGACTTGATGGTGTCCAGCTTGGCCAGCGCGCGCTCGACGCCCTCTTGCGTGCTCAGAACGTCATAGAGATCGTCCTTCTCGACACCGTCGCACAGCAGCGCCCATTCGATGTTCTTCTTCGGCCGCTTTTCCAGGCTGCGCTTGCCGGGGAAATTCTCCAGGTCGAACAGCGCGCACAGGTTGTCGGGCGTGCGTCCTTCCCATTCGGCGACATTGGTGCGGTAGCCGAAGGTGGTCGAGAACACGATCTGCGGAATGTAGCAGTCGTTGACGACCGAATCGGCGAAATCCTCGCGCGGCGTCGAGCCATCGTCGCCCGCGGCGAGGATCTCGTCGATATCGACCTCCATCGCCAGACCCTCGTCGCACAGCCGCTGGCTGTCGGGGCCTTCGACATCGACCAGATCCCAGGTGATGTTGCCCGCCTCGTTCATGGCGCGCAGCTTGGCCACCGCCTCGTTCGAGCTTTCGTCCCAGGTAAAGCTGACGCCGGTCATCGCGGCATAGGGCTCGGCATAGGCCTTGATCTGGCTGGTCTGATAGGCCCCGCCCCAGGATACAACGGTCATGCTGTTGGCACAGTTCTCGCAGGGCGGCAGATCCTGCGCCATCGCCGCGACGGGCAGCGCCACCAGCGCGGTTGCGGAAAGAAGTCCTCTGATCGTCATGGTCGTCTCCCAGTTGTGTTTCCCGGGTTCTGGTCGAGGAGTCCGCTGCCCCGGGCGCGGCGGACCCGAAGCGGTCAGGCCGGGGCGTCCAGCGCGCGGCAATCCTCGGGCAGCCAGCCGATCTCGATATGCTCGCCCGGCTTCAGGCGGCGCTGATCGGGGGCGTTGCGGGTCTTGATGACGAAATCATCATTGCCCGCCACCCGCAGCCGGGTGCGGTAGATGTCGCCCATATAGATGAATTCCAGCACCTCGGCATGGATCAGGTGGGCGTTGGGCGACAGCCGCTCCTTGTTGATCTCGACCCGTTCGGGGCGGATCGAGACCAGCGTCCGGTCGCCCGGCTTCGTGACATTCACGGGCTTGGCGTCGATCAGCTCGCCATCGTCAAGCCGGACCACCGCCACCCCGCCCTTGATCTCGGTGACGGTGCCCAGCAGCGTGTTGTTCTCGCCGATGAACTGCGCGACAAAGCTGTTGACCGGCTCCTCGTACAGCACATCCGGCGCGGCAAGCTGCTGGATGCGGCCATCGTTGAACACCGCCACCCGGTCGGACATGGTCAGCGCCTCGGTCTGGTCATGGGTCACATAGACCGTGGTGATGCCCAGATTATGCGCCAGCCGCGTGATCTCGAACTGCATGTGCTCGCGCAACTGCTTGTCCAGCGCGCCCAGCGGCTCGTCCATCAGCACCAGTTCCGGCTCGAAGACCAGCGCCCGCGCCAGCGCGATGCGCTGCTGCTGGCCGCCCGACAACTGCGCGGGGCGGCGCCCGCCAAAGGCCCCCATCTGCACCATCTCAAGGGCGCGCTGGACCTTTTCCTCGCGCTCGGACTTGCCGAACTTGCGCACCTCCAGCGGAAAGGCCAGGTTCTCGGCCACCGTCATGTGCGGGAAAAGCGCGTAGTTCTGGAACACCATGCCGATCCCGCGCTTGTGCGGCGGGATGTTGTTGATCGGCTTGCCGTCAAGCAGGATCTCGCCATGCGTGGCGGTCTCGAAGCCTGCCAGCATCATCAGGCAGGTTGTCTTGCCCGAGCCCGACGGCCCCAGCATCGTCAGGAACTCGCCCTTGCCGATCGACAGGTTCAGATCTTTGACGACGAGCGTCTCGCCATCATAGCTTTTCTGGACGCGGTCAAAGACCACGAACCCGTTGTCCGTTGCAGCGGTCAACCGTAACCCCCTGTTGTGCCGCACGCCCTTGCCGGGCGTGTCCTGCCGGATCGTCTGTCCGTTTGACCAAACGGTATCATTTGCCCGCCCAAGTGCAACGCCGAACTTGGAAACAGATGAAAGACCCGGTTTTCCCTTTCTTTTCATACCATCCTGAGCGGCCCGCCCACAGGATGCACGCATCGCCGCGACATTTCCTGCGGCGGTTGCGACCAATCCCCGGACCGCAGCCACCCCTGCCCCAGCCCGCGATCCTGCCCGCGCCGCCACTGGGCCAAGACCTGCCGGAGCCCGACAGCACAGGCCAGCTCAACCGCTCGGCGCCCAACGCGGGGCGGCGCGGTTGCCCGGTCTTTCGGCACAAGGACGGCAGGCTGCACAGGAACGCGGCAGAGCGCGGGCATCACCGCGCGCCGATCCCGAAACGCGCCGGGGTCCGCCCTGGCGGGGCATGCCTGACAGCCAATGTTCAGAGGGGGAGAGTGATTGGTGCGGTCGAGAAGACTCGAACTTCCACGGGAGTTACCCCACAGCGACCTCAACGCTGCGCGTCTACCAATTCCGCCACGACCGCACGTGATCAGGTAGTGCGGCGCTTCTTACCGGCTTGGTTCGCCGATGTGAAGGGGGATTTTTCACCCATTTGCAGGGGCGTGGGCGATGCGGGGGCGGATCGACCCGCCGCCCCCGCAAGGGCCGTCAGTTCTGGACCGCAAAGGTCGGCAGCGCGGCGGGCACCGGCCGCGTTTCCGGCGTGGACAGCGATGCGCCGTCCTCCCGGCCGCCGACGCGATAGGCCGCCTTGCGGATCAGATCCGCGCGTTCGGGCTGGGCCGGGGCAAAGGCCGCGACCACCCCGCGATCCGCCGCGCCCAGCGCCGTGTCGTACCAGTCCAGCGCCAGATCGACCCGCCGCGCGGCGCCGAATCCCTGGGCAAGGTGATGGCCCATCAGTTCGGCATAGACATCCTCGCCCATCGCGGCCAGCAGCAGCCCCGAGCCGATGGCCACATCCATGTTGTCGGTGCGGTAGCCGACCGACAGACAGACCCGCGCCGTGCCCGCAAGCTGCGCAGGCGGCATGCCCGAGGCCATGACGAATCCACGCACATCCTCAAGCACCTTGTCCTTGGGCTTGAACGACAGCGCCGCGACCTGATCCTTCAGCGCCGGGCCGAAGGCCGCGCATTGCTCGGCGATCTGGTCGGGCGTGACACCGGGAATGCGGGCAACCAGCTCCTCGCCCTCGGCAATGGCATAGGTCCGCGCCAGGCAGAACTGTTCCTCCAGCACGAAGCCCGCATCGGTCATGCTGGCCGCCGTGGTGAACCCGCCATTGCTGCTGGTCACCAGGCTGACCTTGTTGCAATGCGAGGCCAGCGACTGGCCGCTGCCCTGGCTCAGGAAATTCGGCAGCGCAGGCGTCGCCGCGACGGCGCCGACCGCGGCCGCCGTGGCGGCAACCGCCGCCGCAGGCGCGGGCGGCGCGGCGGGCACGACAACGGTGGTGGGCGCGGGCGGTTGCGCCACCGGCTGTTGCGGGTTGATGACGACCGTGGTGCCCGGCTGCATCGGGGCCATCGGCGCGGCCATGCCGCCGCCCGCAAGCTGCTGCTGATAGGTCTGCAACAATCCCCGCGTTCCCAGCGGGTTGGCCGCCACCATCTGCGTCGTCGCAGGCCCGCCCGCAATCGCGCGGTGATACGAGGTCACCAGGAAATCGCGCTCATAGGGGGTCAGGTTGCCGCTGGGCGGATAGCCCATGAACGCCTGATATTGCGAAATCGCCGTGCGCGAGTTGCGCCCCAGCACGCCGTCCGGCGTGCCCGCGGGAAAGCCGAAATAGTTCAGCGAGGTCTGCACCTCGCGGTTCTGTGCCCGGGTGGCCTCGGAAATGCCCGGATTGGGCGCGGTCCGGCGCACCTGCTGTTGCGGTTGCTGTTGCTGGCGCTGGCGGTTCTTCGCCGCCTCGTTGACGATCACACCCCCGATGATCCCGCCGATGATCCCCCCGGCAATGTCGCTTCCGCCGGCCGCGACCTGAGTGGCCGGGGTGGCTGCGACGCTGGCCGCAAGGCAGGCCATTGCAAATTTCTTCCTCATCATGCCATCTCTCCCGAAAAGCGGTTCGGCGCCAATCCACACACGCGCGCCCGGTGACACCCGGATCCGCAAAGTGTCGCGGCGACCCGTCAAACCTGTCAAGGGAGGAATGGACGACCATGCGGCCGGAATGGACCGTTTTCGAGGGTTTTTCGTCCTATCCCGAGATCTGCACCGCGATGGAGGCCCGCGCCGAGGCGATCGCGGCAGGCCGGGCGGGCGAGGCGATCTGGCTGGTCGAACACCCGCCGCTCTATACCGCGGGCACCTCGGCCGACCCCGCCGACCTGACCGATCCGGGCCGTTTTCCGGTCTTCCGCACGCCGCGCGGCGGGCAATACACCTATCACGGGCCGGGCCAGCGGGTGGTCTATGCGATGCTCGATGTCGGCGCGCGCGGCCGCGACGTGCGCCGATTCGTCTGGAGCCTGGAGGAATGGGTGATCGCCACGCTGGCCGAGTTCAACGTGGCGGGCGAACGGCGCGCGGGCCGCGTCGGCGTCTGGGTGGTCCGCCCCGACCTGCCCCCCGGCCCCACCGGCACCCCGCGCGAGGACAAGATCGCCGCCATCGGCGTGCGGCTGCGCCGCTGGATCAGCTTTCACGGCCTCTCGATCAATGTCGAACCGGATCTCGGCCATTACGACGGCATCGTGCCCTGCGGCATCCGCGAACATGGCGTCACCAGCCTTGTCGATCTGGGCCTGCCGGTCAGCATGGCCGATCTCGACGTGGCACTCGCGCGCAGCTTCGACCGCGTGTTCGGCTAGAAGGCTGTCGAAAAGGGAAATCCGGCATTGGCCAAGGGGAACCCTCCCCGGCCCGACCTCGGTTCCCGGGCGCCAAGCCTCGGGCGCGGCCCGGGCTGATACCCGGGCCAGACCTGTTTCCGGCGCGGTTGGGAACGGTTTTCCGATCCGGTGCAGGCGACGGACTGCTTCAGCACCCCGACCCGCGCCGCGTCAGTCGCGATTGGTCCGCTCGGTGATGTCCTTCATCGACACCCGCCCCTCGATCAGCAGCGAGTCGCGCTCGGGCGGCGGGGTCTGGTCCTGCATCTCCATCAGGTCCTTCTCATAGGCCTGCGCCTTGAGCCGGAAGAACCGCTGGGCAAGATCCTCGTACATCTCGCGCGCAAGCAGCAGCCCCATCACCAGCGCCGTCAGGATGAACAGGACATGGGAATAGATGAAGAAGAACGCGATCAGATGGGTCACGATCAACACCAGCGCAGCGCCGCGCAGGATGACCGCGGGCCAGTCCTCGGGCCGCACGCTCTTGAGAAGTTTCATCAGCATCGTCTTGTTCCTGTCTCTGGTCCGCTGCCCAGCATAGCCCCGTGGCCGGGCCGGTTAAAGGCGCCCCCGACCACATAGCGCGAGTTTCCTGCCAATCCCCTTCGACGGCCGGACAGTCCCGGCCCGCCGCTCAGGCCAGCCGCGCCCGCACCATCGGGCCGACCGCGCCGAAATCCATCCGGCCCGCATATTCGGCCTTGAGCACGCCCATCACCCGGCCCATGTCGCGGATCGAGGCGGCGCCGGTGCTGGCAATCGCGGCGTCCAGCGCCTTTGCAACCTCCGCCTCGGTCAGCTGGCGCGGCAGGAATTCCTCGACCACGGCGATCTCGGCGCGCTCGGCCTCGGCCAGATCAAGCCGCCCGCCCTCCTCATAGGCGCGCGCGCTTTCCTGGCGCTGCTTGATCATGCGGCCCAGGATCGCCAGCACCTCGGCCTCGCCCACGCCTTCCTCGACGCCCTCGCCGCGCAGCGCGATGTCCTTGTCCTTGATCGCGGCATTGATCAGCCGCAGCGTGCCCAGCCGTTCGGCATCGCGGGCCTTCATCGCGGCGGTCAGTGCGGTCGAGATGCGGGTTCTCAGGTCCATCGGGGCTGCCTTGGGTCGCTTTCGCGTCAGGTCGGTCAGAATAGGCCCCCCGACCGGCTCAGGCAAGGTGGGCAGATCTACACAAGTCGTTGAAATCACGAAACTTCACATTTTGCCGCAACCCTTGATTCTTTGCCCCCCCGGGCCTAGTGTCCGCCGGATTCTGCCCAAGGAGAGCCCGATGTCCGCCGCCCCCCAAACCCGCCCGACCGCCTGCCTGACGCTTGCCGACGGCACCGTGTTCTACGGGCAAGGCTTCGGCGCAACCGGCGAGACGGTGGCGGAACTGTGCTTCAACACCGCCATGACCGGCTATCAGGAAATCATGACCGACCCCTCCTATGCCGGGCAGGTCGTGACCTTCACCTTCCCCCATGTCGGCAATGTCGGCGTCAACCCCGAGGATGACGAGACCGCCGAGCCGGTCGCCGCGGGCATGGTCGTCAAATGGGATCCGACCGAACCCTCGAACTGGCGCGCGGCCGGCGAGCTGAAGGACTGGCTGGCCCGGCGCGGCCGCATCGGCATCGGCGGCATCGACACACGGCGGCTGACCCGCGCGATCCGCCAGCAGGGCGCGCCGCATGTGGCGCTGGCCCATGATCCCGAAGGCCGCTTCGACATCGAGAAGATGGTGGCCCGCGCGCGCGCCTGGTCGGGCCTCGTCGGCCTCGATCTGGCCCGCGACGTGACCTGCGCGCAAAGCTATCGCTGGGACGAGATGCGCTGGGCCTGGCCCGAAGGCTATGCACGGCGCGAAGGCCCCGGGCATAGGGTGGTCGCCCTCGATTACGGCGCGAAACGCAACATCCTGCGCTGCCTGGCCTCGGCGGGCTGCGACGTCACCGTTCTGCCCGCCACCGCGACGGCCGAGGACGTGCTGGCGCTGAACCCCGATGGCGTGTTCCTGTCGAACGGTCCGGGCGATCCGGCGGCGACCGGCGAATATGCCGTCCCGATGATCCGCAAGGTGCTGGAACGTGACGTGCCGCTCTTCGGCATCTGCCTTGGCCACCAGATGCTGGCCCTCGCGCTGGGGGCAAAGACGATCAAGATGAACCACGGCCATCACGGCGCGAACCATCCGGTGAAGGATCTGGAAACCGGCAAGGTCGAGATCACCTCGATGAATCACGGCTTCACCGTGGACAGCCAGACCCTGCCCGCAGGCGTGATCGAAACCCATGTCTCGCTGTTCGACGGCTCGAATTGCGGCATCCGCATGGCCGACCGACCCGTGTTCAGCGTGCAGTACCACCCCGAGGCCAGCCCCGGCCCGCAGGACAGCTATTACCTGTTCGAACGCTTCGCCGCGGCGATGGCGGCGCGGGCCTGACGGCCCCCGCCGGGGGTGGTGCGGACGACGGGACTCGAACCCGTACTCTCGTGCGAGAAGCAGATTTTCGTACCACTTCGGCTTTCGCCGCCGCCATCTGGCGTTCGTGGTCTGGACTGTCCCTTCGCCATGGCCAGCAAGGGCTTTAGGCGCCGCCCGTCCAGTCTCTACACCTTCCCCTTGCGGGGCTTGGCTCGGGATTGGCCTGGGGCCTTGGCCCGTTAGCGTTCCCCGAGTTTGAGCGGTTCTGCACCGCGGGTTTCCCCGCGGGCACTCCAATCAAAGTCTGCTGCGTCTACCGATTTCGCCACGTCCGCAAATCATTGGCGCGGACCATAGCCGCCCGCCGCGCCCGGGGAAAGCCTTGGTGGGGGAAAAGCCTCAGCGCCGCGCGGTCGCCAGCACCGTGTCGCCCCCGATCAGCAGCAGCGCGCCATCCTCGGCGACATCGAACCGGTCCACCTGGTCCAGCAGCCTGAAAAAGCGCTGTTCCTGCTCCATCAGCGCCTCGGGACAGGCCATCAGCGTCGCCGCCACCGGGCCGATGCGCAGCCCCTCGCCGGACAATTCGGCCCCGCCCATGAACCGGTTGCAACTGCCGCTGCCCGACACGCGCCCGTCGCGGCCAAAGGCAATGCCGACATTCGAGGAATCGACGATGCCGCCGCCCCCGATATCCTCGACCCGCCAGGGATGCGCGGCCAACAGGTCCATCGGATCGCCGCCGCAGCCCGACAGGCTTTGCCCGCCGGTTTCAACCAGGGCCGTCGCCGGATAGGGCATGCCGGTCATCGTGTCGCGGCACAGCGCCTGATCCAGCACCAGCACCAGATCCGCCCCTTCGGCGGCATAGCGGCGCGCGCCGTCCACGATTTCGGGCTCGGGCAGCGGCGCCGCGATCTCGGTCGCGCCGTAATCGCCCGCATAGCGCATCTGCCCGCCCGCGATTTCCAGCGTCCAGCCCGGTTCGTTGCCCCGCGCCCGATAGCTGGCCCCCGGCAGCGCCGCGCGACATTCGGGAAATTCGGAACCATGCAGGCTCAGCGTCGCAGCATCGCCCTTGGTCCAGATCCAGGTATCCGGATCGCCCTCGGCCACGAATTTCGCGCCAGAGGCGGTGACTTCCTGCACCAGATCGACATATTGCCCGCCGATCCGCAGCCGCGCGCCCTCGCCGACAAAGCCCAGTTCCACCACCAGTTCGCCGCAGTTCATCGTGCTGGCAAAGCCCATCGGGCGAAAGCCCGTCAGCATCAGCGCACCCGCCTCCACGGCATCCTCGCCCGCCTCGATCTCCACCGCATCGCTCAGCCAGCGGATTTCGCCGCCAAGCCGCAGCGCCGCGCGCAGGGTCAGGTCCGTGCCCGCCGGAGCGTCCAGCGCAAAGGGCAGCGGCACCTGCGCACCCTCGGTCGGATGCTGCGCGCTCTCGACCAGCGCCCCGGCCCCGTCGCGCAGTTCCAACAGCATTTCGGCATCGGGCGGCAGCGCGATCCGCTCGCGATAGATCAGGCTGCCGGTGATCGCGCGCATCTCCTCGGCCAGCGCCGCCACGGGCAGCGCGACACAGGTCAGCAGGCTCAGGACGAATCGCATGGCTCTCTCCCCGGTGGTTGTCCTGCGCCGAACTCTAGCACGCAGCGGGCGCCCCCGCGCAAACCCTCACCCCGGCCGGGCAAGCCCCGCATCCTTCACCGCCTCCATCGCCACATAGGTCGAGGTATTGGCGACATGCGGCAGCGCCGACAGCCGCACGGCCATGACCTCGCGATAGCGCGCCATGTCGGCGGTGCGCACCTTCAGCAGATAGTCGAACCCGCCCGCGATCATGTGACATTCCTCGATTTCCGGGATCGCCCGCACCGCCGCGTTGAAGGCCCGCAGCGCCGCCTCGCGCGTGTCCGACAGCCGCACCTCGACAAAGGCGACATGCGCAAGCCCCAGCCGGATCGGGTTCAGCATGGCCCGGTAGCCGGTAATCACGCCGGCCTCCTCCAGCCGCTTCAGCCGCGCCAGCGTCGGCGTCTTGGACAGCCCGATCCGGCGGGCCAGCTCGGCCACGGCGATCCGCCCCTCCCCGGCCAGAATGTCCAGAATCGCGCGGTCATGGCGGTCCAGCAACGCAGGATCATTCGGCATGAAACACCCCCCGATTTTGGACGGATCGCCCATCATATCCTGGAAACCCGGACGAACAGGCCACGACAACGGCGCTATACTGCCCCATCCCCAGGGGAAACGCCATGACAGACCAGATCGCCGCCCTGCGCACCCGGATCGAGGCCGCCACCTACGCGCCCGAGGCCGACATCCTGCCCCGCCTGCTGGCCGAAACCGGGCTGGATGCCGCCGCCCGCGCGCGCATCTGCGCCGCCGCCGCCGATCTGGTCCGTGGCATCCGCACCCAGGACCGCCCCGGGTTGATGGAGGTTTTCCTGGCCGAATACGGCCTTTCCACCGACGAGGGCGTGGCGCTGATGTGTCTGGCCGAGGCGCTGCTGCGCGTGCCCGACACCGACACGATGGATGCGCTGATCGAGGACAAGATCGCGCCGTCGGACTGGGGCCGCCATCTTGGCAAATCCGCCTCGCCGCTGGTCAATGCCTCGACCTGGGCGCTGATGCTGACCGGCCGGGTGCTGGACGAACCGGGGCCGGGGCTTGCCGCCACGCTGAAAGGCGCGCTCAAGCGGCTGGGCGAGCCGGTGATCCGCGCCGCCGTCGCGCGCGCCATGCGCGAGATGGGCCGCCAGTTCGTCCTTGGCGAAACCATCGCTTCCGCCATGGACCGCGCCGCCGCGATGGAGGCGCAGGGCTACACCTATTCCTACGACATGCTGGGCGAGGCCGCCCGGACCGAGGCCGACGCCACCCGCTATCTGGACGCCTATCAACAGGCCATCGCCCGGATCGCCGGGGCCGCCACCAGCGCCGATATCCGCGCCAATCCCGGCATCTCGGTCAAGCTTTCGGCGCTGCATCCCCGCTACGAATTTACCCAGCGCGACCGGGTGAGGACGGAACTTGCGCCCCGGCTTCTGCATCTGGCGCGGCTGGCGCGTGAGGCCGGGATCGGCCTGAACATCGATGCCGAGGAGGCCGACCGGCTGTGCCTCTCGCTCGACGTCATCGCCGCCGTTCTGGCCGATCCGGGGCTTGCGGGCTGGGACGGGTTCGGCGTGGTGGTGCAGGCTTACGGCCCGCGCGCGGGGCTGGTGATCGACTGGCTGCATGCGCTGGCCGAACGCCATGACCGCCGCCTGATGGTGCGGTTGGTCAAGGGCGCCTATTGGGATACAGAGATCAAGCGCGCGCAGGTTCTGGGGCTGGACGGATTCCCGGTCTTTACCCGCAAGGCCGCAACCGATGTGAGTTACCTGGCCAATGCGCGCAAGCTGCTGGGGCTGACCGACCGGCTCTATCCGCAATTCGCCACCCATAACGCCCATAGCGTGGCCGCGATCCTGGACATGGCACCCGATCGCGATGCCTACGAATTCCAGCGCCTGCATGGCATGGGCAGTTCTCTGCACGACCTGGTGATGGCGCAGCTCCCGGGCACGCGCTGCCGCATCTATGCCCCCGTCGGCGCGCATCGCGACCTGCTGGCCTATCTGGTGCGGCGGCTTCTGGAAAACGGCGCCAACAGTTCCTTCGTCAACCGGATCGTGGATGAAAGCGTGCCGCCCGAAGCCGTCGCCGCCGATCCGCTGGCCGAGATCGAGGCGCATCTGGCCGCCCCCGAACATCCCGCGATCCCCCGCGCGCCCGCGCTGTTCGCCCCCGCCCGGCGCAACTCCCGCGGCCGGGATCTGACCCATGCCCCCGATCTGGCCGGGATCGAGGCCGCCCGGGCGCCGCATCGCAGCACGCAGTTTCAGGCCGCCCCCCTGATCGCCGGAACCGCGGCCCCCGAAACGGCGCAGCCCGTCCTGAACCCCGCAGATCCGGCCGATATCGTGGGCCATGTCCACCCGGCCTCGGCCGCGGATGTCGAAACCGCCCTTGCCACCGCCCGCCCCTGGGACGCGCCGCCCGCCCAGCGCGCCGCCATCCTGCGCCGCGCCTCGGATCTCTATGAACGGGAATTCGGCCCGATCTTCGCCCTGCTCGCGCGCGAGGCGGGCAAGACCCTGCCCGACGCGATGGGCGAACTCCGCGAGGCGGTGGATTTCCTGCGCTATTACGCGGCGCAGGCCGAAGCGCTGGACGCCCCGCCGCGTGGGCTTTTCGCCTGCATCTCGCCCTGGAACTTCCCGCTGGCGATCTTCACCGGCCAGATCGCGGCGGCGCTGGCCGCGGGCAATGCGGTGCTGGCCAAGCCCGCCGAACAGACGCCCCTGATCGCCCATTTCGCCACCCGCCTGCTGCACGAGGCGGGCGTGCCCCGAACCGCGCTGCACCTGCTGCCCGGCACTGGCGAAACCGTGGGCGCGCGGCTCACCTCCGATGCGCGGGTCAATGGCGTGGCCTTTACCGGCGCGACCGAAACCGCCCGGATCATCGCCCGCGCCATGGCCGATCACATGGCGCCGGGCACGCCGCTGATTGCCGAAACCGGCGGGCTGAACGCGATGGTGGTGGATTCGACCGCGCTGCCCGAACAGGCGGTGCGCGACGTGATCGCCTCGGCCTTCCAGTCGGCGGGCCAGCGCTGTTCGGCGCTGCGCTGCCTCTATGTGCAACAGGAAATCGCGGACGCTTTCCTGACCATGCTGACCGGGGCCATGGCCGAACTGCGCCTTGGCAACCCCTGGGATCTGTCAACCGATATCGGCCCGCTGATCGAGGCCGCCGCCCTTCGCGATTTCACCGCCCATATCGCACAGGCCCGGGCCGAAACCCGCGTGCTGTGGCAGGCCCCGGCGCCCGGAACCGGCCATTTCCTGTCCCCCACGCTGATCCGCGTGCCGGGCATCGCGGCCCTCGGGCGCGAGATCTTCGGCCCCGTGCTGCATGTCGCGACCTTCCGCGCCGAGGATCTGGACGCGGTGATCGACGCGATCAACGCCACCGGCTACGGGCTGACCTTCGGGCTCCATTCGCGCATCGACGACCGCGTGGCCCGCATGGCGGATCGGCTGGCGGTCGGCAACATCTATGTCAACCGCAACCAGATCGGCGCCGTCGTGGGCAGCCAGCCCTTCGGCGGCGAGGGGCTGTCGGGCACCGGCCCCAAGGCCGGCGGGCCGCATTACCTGACCCGCTTCACCGCCCGCCCTGCCCCCGCGCTGGCCAATGCCCCCGAGGGCCGCGCGACCGCAGAAACCCTTTCCCGCGTCCTGGCCAATACCCCCGCCGCAGGCGGCGTCGAAACCCGCGCCCTGCCCGGCCCCACGGGCGAATCGAACCGGCTGTCCACCCATCCGCGCCCGCCGCTCCTCTGCCTCGGCCCCGGCCGCGCGGCAGCACAGGCGCAGGCCGAGGCGGTGCGCGCGCTGGGCGGGGCGGCCGTGCCGGTGACGGACGCCCTGCCCCCCGATCTGCTGGAGCATCTCACCGGGTTCTCGGGCGTGCTCTGGTGGGGCGATGCCGAAACCGGGCGGGCCCATGCCCGGGTGCTGGCGCGGCGTGACGGCCCGCTGATCCCGCTGATCACCGGCCTGCCCGATACCGCGCATGCCCGCCATGAACGGCATCTGTGCATCGACACCACCGCCTCGGGCGGGAATGCGGCATTGCTGGCGCAGGCGGGTTCCGCTTGACCGGCAGGCGCCAGCGGCTAGCCTGACCCCATGTTCCCGCTGCGCGACCACAACCCGTCAACCAGGACGCCCTATGTCGTCTATGCCCTGATCGCGGCCAATGTGATCGTGTTCGTGTCCTACTGGCACCTGTTCGACAGCCCCGTGGCGCTGGGCCGGTTCTTCACCGAATGGGCGCTGATCCCCGCCGCGATCAGCGAGGGCATGCATCTGCACGGGCTTTTCACCTCGATGTTCCTGCATGGCGGGCTGCTGCATCTGGGCGGCAACATGCTGTTCCTGTGGATCTTCGGCGACAACATGGAGGACGAGTTCGGCCATCTGGGCTTTCTGGCCTTCTACCTGGCCGGGGGCGCCGCCGCGGGGATCGCGCAATATCTGGCCGCGCCCTATTCGATGGTGCCGATGGTCGGCGCCTCGGGGGCGATCGCGGCGGTGATGGGGGGCTATCTGCTGCTGTTTCCCCGGGCGCGGGTCGATATCCTGATCTTCCTGATCGTCATCATCCGCATCCTGCCGGTCCCCGCATGGCTGATGCTGGGGCTGTGGTTCGGCTTGCAGCTTTTCGCGGGCTTCGCCACTCCCGGCGACGGGGGCGGGGTGGCCTATTGGGCGCATGCCGGGGGCTTTGCCGCGGGGCTGATGCTGGCGCTGCCGCTCTGGCTCAGACGCGGCGGGCCGGGCTTCTGGGCGCGTACCCATGGCCATCCGCCGCATCCCGACGCCCGCTATCGCCCGACCCCGATCCCGCCGGTGGGACGGCGGCGCTAGGCGCCGCGCGGCCATCGGTCATTTCAGGATCGTGTCCAGCCGCGTCACCGTCATCGAGGACAGCCCGTCCCCCACACTGTCGCCCAGATCGCCCAGGCCATATTCGGCCGAGGTGAACAGCCCCACGGTCAGCACGGTAATCCCGGCGGTCAGCATCACCCAATCGGCGCTGACGGCCCCATCCTCGCGCCGCAGGAACGCCGCGCAGCGCGCCACAAGGCCGGGCCAGTCGACCAGTCCGGTCGTCTCGATCATCATGCGCTCCCCTCGTCAGCAGTCTTTGCGCCAGCCTGATCGGCAAAGGCGGCAGAACAAGGGCAGGTTGGGGGCCGTTAAGTGTTTCTTATGATTTTCGCGAAGGGCTCGTAAAGCGCGGTATTGGCGACCAGGATATCGCCATGCACCAGCGGTTCATGCCCTTCGCGCACCGGGCCGACCATGCCGCCCGCCTCGCGCACCAGGATCAGCCCCGCGGCGATGTCCCAGGCGTTAAGCTCGCGTTCCCAGTAGCCGTCATAGCGCCCCGCTGCGACATAGGCGAGGTCAAGCGCCGCCGAGCCCCAGCGCCGCACGCCCGCGCATTGCGGCATCAGCCGGGCCAGGTCCTGCAAGGTGGCGGGCAGCGTCTTCTTGGCGGCAAAGGGAACGCCCGTGGCAAAGATCGCCTCGATCATCCGCGCGCGCCCCGACACGCGCAGCCGCCGCTCGTTCATCCACGCGCCTGCGCCCTTCTCGGCCCAGTAAAGCTCGTCCTTGGCCGCGTCAAAGATCACGCCCGCGACGACCTCGCCCTTGTGTTCCAGCGCGATGGAAATCGCCCAATGCGGCAGCCCGTGCAGGAAATTCGTGGTCCCGTCCAGCGGATCGACGATCCAGCGCCGGGTCGGATCCTCGCCCGCCTCCTCGCCGGTTTCCTCGCCCAGCCAGCCGTAATTCGGCCGCGCGCCGCGCAATTCCTCCTTCAGGATCTTCTCGGCCGCGGTGTCCGCGCGGCTGACGAAATCGCCCGCCCCCTTCATCGAGACCTGAAGGTTCTCGACCTCGCGGAAATCCTTGACGAGGCTGCGCCCCGCTTTCCGCGCGGCCTTGATCATGATGTTGAGATTGGCGCTGCCTTGCATCGGGCTCTCCTTGGGCTTGCGCCGCCATACACGCGCGGGCCCGCGGTGCCAAGGGGCAGGGGCCGGGTTCAGCCCGCCGCGCGCAGCATCTGCCAGACCCGCAGCGGCGTGAACGGCATGTCGGCCTGCCGCACGCCGCGCTCCCACAGTGCGTCCTGAACCGCGTTCGCGATGGCGGCCAGCGCGCCCACCGTGCCCGCCTCGCCGCAGCCCTTCATGCCCAGCGGGTTCGCGGTCGAGGGCACGGGCGCGGTGGTAAAGGCGACAAAGGGCAGATCGTCGGCGCGCGGCATCGCGTAATCCATGAAGCTCGCGCTCAGCAACTGGCCGGTCTCGTCATGCACCGCGCGTTCGCACAGCACCTGCCCCAGCCCCTGCGCGATGCCGCCATGCACCTGCCCCTCGACCAGTTGCGGGGCGATCAGCGTGCCGAAATCGTCGGTGACGGTGTATTTCACCAGTTCGGTCCTGCCGGTCTCGGGGTCGATCTCGACCTCGGCGACATGCGCGCCATTGGGATAGGACCGCCCCGGCAGCCGGTATTCGGCGCGGTGGCGCAGCAGATCCGCCCGCCCCGCGGCCCGCGCCATCAGGGCTGCCTCGCACAGCGTCGGCGTCAGGTTCGAGCCCGGCGCGCGGAATGTCTCGCCATCAAAGGCCAGATCGGCCGGATCGACCCCCATCCGCTCGGCCAGAAACGGGGTGAACGCGGCCAGCATCGCCTGAACCGTGGCCAGCGTCGCGCTGCCCTGCGTCGTCACCGACCGCGACCCGCCCGTGCCGCCCCCCGTCGCGATCCGGTCGCTGTCGCCCTGGATCACGCGGATGTCATCGACCGGGATCCCGCTGCGCCCGGACAGGAAGCGGGCATAGACCGTCTCGTGCCCCTGCCCGTTCGACTGGGTGCCCACATACAGGTTCACGCCGCCATCCTCGCAGAACTCGACCTCGGCCGCCTCGGACGGATCGCCAAGGATCGACTCGATGTAATAGCACAGCCCCTGCCCCCGCAGCCG
Source organism: Rhodovulum strictum (assembly GCF_009649175.1). Taxonomy (GTDB): domain Bacteria; phylum Pseudomonadota; class Alphaproteobacteria; order Rhodobacterales; family Rhodobacteraceae; genus Rhodovulum; species Rhodovulum strictum. The sequence continues at coordinate 89,020 of NZ_WJPO01000012.1, forward strand.
CCCCCGCGCCGCACTCTCCGCCCGCCGCCCCGCGAACCCCGCCACATCGGCCACGCCATGCACCCGGTCCAGCACATGGCCGAAATCGCCCACGTCATAGGTTTCGCCCGTCGGCGTGCGATAGGGGAATGCCCCCACCGGGATGAAGTTCCGCCGCCGCAACGCCCACGGGTCCACGCCCAGCACGCGGGCGGCATGGTCCATCGCGCGCTCCAGCGCATAGATCGCCTCGGGCCGGCCCGCGCCGCGATAGGCGTCAACCGGGGTGGTGTTGGTAAAGACGCCCTGCACCGCAAGGAATGCGGCGGGAATGTCATAGGCCCCGGTCAGCACCTTGGCGAACAGCCTGGACTGGATCGGCTGGGCATTCTCGGAATTGTAGGCCCCCAGATTCGAGACATTGCCAACCCGGTAGCCGATGATCCGCTGCCCCGCATCAAAGGCCAGTTCCACCCTCGAGACCACATCGCGCCCGGCATTGTCGCTCAGCATCGCCTCGGTCCGTTCGGACATCCAGCGCACCGGGCGCCCCAGCATCCGCGCGGCCTGGGCGATGACGTAATATTCGGGATAGGTCATCGCCTTCATCCCGAAACCGCCGCCCACATCCGGGTTCGTCACCCGCACCGCGTCCTCGGGCAGGTTCAGCATCCGCGCCAGCCGCGCCTTCTGGTCCCACACGCCCTGCCCGTTCACGCACAGATGCAGCCGCCCGCCCTGCCATTCGGCCCAGCAGCCACGCGGCTCCATCGCGTTCACGATCACCCGATGATCGGCCACCTCCAGCGTGACCACATGCGCGGCCTGGGCAAACGCCGCCTCGACCGCCGCCGCATCCCCCATCGCCCAGTCATAGGCCAGGTTGCCCGGCGCGGCCGGATGGATCGCGTCCCCGCCCGGGGCCAGCGCCAGATGCGGGGGCAATTCCTCGATCTCCAGCCCGATCGCCTCGACCGCATCGCGCGCCTGATCCAGCGTCCCGGCCACCACCAGCGCCACCGCCTCGCCCACGAACCGCACCCGGTCCCGCGCCAGCAGCGGCCGCGCCGTCGCCGCCCCCGAACTGCCATCGCGGTTGCGCACAAGGGCTGCGTCCATTTCCAGCGTCACGCCCGCCGCCAGCAGATCCTCCGCCGTCAACACCAGATGCACCCCCGGCGCCGCCCGCGCCGCCGCCACGTCCAGCGCCGCGATCCGGCCATGCGCGACCGGGCTGCGCAGGAACAGCCCATGCAGCGCCCCCGCAGGCGCGATATCGTCCACATAGCGCCCCTGCCCGGTCAGGAAGCGGCGATCCTCGATCCGCCCGCCCGGCTGGCTCTGGCCGAATTTGCTGCCCATCCCTTTCGCCCCCCTGCCTGACGGGCCGGACGATAGCGGCCGGGCGGCGGCTGTCCACCCCTTCCGGGGCTTGGCCTTGGCCCGGGCATTCGCTAAGTCACGCGCCAATGCCCATCCGATGCCGAGGACCGCGCCCCATGCCGATGGAAAAGACCTTCAACGCCGCCGAGGCCGAGGCCCGCCTCTATGACGCCTGGGAAAAGGCCGGGTGCTTCACGGCCGGGGCGAACGCATCCCGCCCCGAAACCTTCTGCATCATGATCCCGCCGCCCAACGTCACCGGCAGCCTGCATATGGGCCACGCCTTCAACAACACGCTTCAGGACATCCTCGTGCGCTGGCACCGGATGCGCGGCTTCGACACGCTCTGGCAGCCGGGGCAGGACCATGCGGGCATCGCGACGCAGATGGTCGTGGAACGCGAACTGGCGAAACAGGGCATCAGCCGCCGTGATTTCAAGCGGCGCGAAGATTTCGTCGCCAAGGTCTGGGAATGGAAGCAACAATCCGGCGGCACCATCATCAACCAGTTGAAACGCCTCGGCGCCTCCTGCGACTGGTCGCGCAATGCCTTCACCATGTCGGGCGCCCCCGGGGCACCGGCGGGCGAAGAGGGCAATTTCCACGATGCCGTCATCAAGGTCTTTGTCGATCTCTACACCAAGGGCTTCATCTACCGCGGCAAGCGGCTGGTGAACTGGGATCCGCATTTCGAAACTGCCATTTCCGATCTCGAGGTCGAACAGGTCGAGGTCGATGGCGCCATGTGGCGCCTGCGCTATCCGCTTGAGGACGGCGCGACCTGGGACCGCCCCACCGAATGGGACGAGGATGGCAACGTCACCGCGACCGAACCCTGCCCCTATCTGGTCGTCGCCACCACGCGGCCCGAAACCATGCTGGGCGATACCGGCGTCGCCGTCCACCCCGAGGATCCGCGCTACAGGCACCTGATCGGCAAGACCGTCCGCCTGCCGCTTTGCGGCCGCTCCATCCCCATCGTGGCCGACGAATATGCCGACCCGGCCAAGGGCACGGGCGCGGTCAAGATCACCCCCGCCCATGATTTCAACGACTGGGAAGTGGGCCAACGCGCGGGGCTGCGCGCCATCAACGTGATGACCACCCGCGCGGCGATGTGGCTCAGGGACAACCGCGATTTCGCCGAAGGCTGCGACCCCGATCTGGTCGCCAAGGCCATCGAACGTCTGGACGGCGCCGACCGCTACGCCGCGCGCGAAGCCATCATCAACGAGGCCACCGACGATGGCTGGCTCGACGGCATCGACCCCGACCGCCACATGGTCCCCCATGGCGACCGATCAAAGGTCGCCATCGAACCCTACCTGACCGACCAGTGGTTCGTGGACACGGCCAAGATCGTGGAACCCGCGCTCGCCGCCGTCCGCGAGGGCCGGACGAAGATCCTGCCCGAGCAGCACGAGAAGGTCTATTTCCACTGGCTTGAAAACATCGAGCCCTGGTGCATCAGCCGCCAACTCTGGTGGGGGCATCAGATTCCGGTGTGGTATGGGCCGAGAAAGACCGTCCTTGAAGATGGGCGGACGCGGCTTTCTTTCTCCATTTCGAACCCCAAGACATTCTGCGCCGCTTCCAAAGATGAAGCCATCTCACAAATGGTCGAGTATTACCAAATCGCTGGACCAGAAGAGCTTGAAGAGTTTTCCGCGCCGGCAGGTGCGAGGGATTTCGCCGAGGCATCTTTTGGCACGACATTCCTTGTTGGTGAAATTGAGCGGCGCAGCGATGGGGGCACGAAGGAATTTCGCATTCCATATTACCGCGACCCCGACGTTCTCGACACCTGGTTCTCCTCCGGCCTCTGGCCCATCGGCACGCTGGGCTGGCCCGAGGACACGCCGGAACTGCAAAGATACTTCCCCACCGATGTCCTGATCACCGGCTTCGACATCATCTTCTTCTGGGTCGCCCGGATGATGATGATGCAGCTTGCCGTGGTGAACGACATCCCCTTCCACACGGTCTATGTCCACGCCCTTGTCCGCGACGAGAAGGGCAAGAAGATGTCCAAAAGCCTGGGCAACGTGCTCGACCCGCTGGAACTGATCGACGAATTCGGCGCAGATGCGGTTCGTTTCACTCTGACGGCCATGGCCGCGATGGGCCGCGATCTGAAGCTTTCGACGGCCCGCATCGCGGGCTACCGCAACTTCGGCACCAAGCTCTGGAACGCCGCGCGCTTTGCCGAAATGAACGGCGTGTTCGAAAATCACAAGTCCGGAACACCCCCGGCCCCGGCCGAAACCGTCAACCGCTGGATCATCGGCGAGACGGCAAGGGTGCGCCAGACCGTCGACGACGCGCTTGCGAACTACCGCTTCAACGACGCCGCCAACGCGCTTTACGCCTTTGTCTGGGGCAAGGTCTGCGACTGGTATGTGGAATTCTCGAAACCGCTGCTGCTGGACGGCACACAAGCCCAGCAGGCCGAAACGCGGGCCACCATGGCCTGGGTTCTGGACCAGTGCCTGATCCTGCTGCACCCGATCATGCCCTTCGTCACCGAAGAACTCTGGACCATCACCGGCGCCCGCGAAAAAATGCTGGTCCATGCCGACTGGCCGACCTATGGCGCCGAGCTGATCGACGCCGAGGCCGACCGCGAAATGAACTGGGTCATTGATCTGATCGAGGAAATCCGCTCGGCCCGCGCCCAGATGGGCGTGCCCGCAGGCGCCCAGACCCCGATGCTCGCCACCCAGATCGACCCCGCCGCCCGCACCGCCTGGGACCGCAACGAGGCCCTGATCCGCAAGCTGGCCCGCGTCGAAAAACTGAGCGAAGTCAATGACTTGCCCAAGGGCTGCGTGACCATCGCCATCGAGGGCGCGCATCTTGCCCTGCCGCTGGCAGGCATCATCGACGTCGCCGCCGAAAAGACCCGGCTGGAGAAAAGCCTGGCCAAGCTCGACAAGGAACTGGCCGGGCTGATGGGGCGGCTGAAGAACCCCAAATTCATCGACAGCGCCCCCGAAGACGTGGTCGAGGAAACCCGCGACCTGGCCGAAGCCAAACAGGACGAGGCCGCCAAGCTGCGCGCGGCGCTGGGGCGGCTGGCCGAACTCGGCTGAGCGCGGCGGGGGCAAGCGGTGGGGTGACACCCACCCTACGCGCCCCCGCCGTCTTGACTTGCCCCCGGACCGGGTTCATCAGGGGCGCGACATAACCCGCAACCGGGCGTTCCGTGGGCGCCAAACCGACGAGGAGGCCGAAATGGGCCAGATCACGCTGACTTTTCCCGATGGCAACCGGAAAACCTTCCCCGCGGGGACGATTCCCGCACAGGTTGCAGCCTCGATCTCGACCTCCCTGGCGAAAAAGGCGATCTCGGCCCAGGTGAACGGGCAGCATTTCGACCTGCAATGGCCCATCCATGAGGATGCGACCATCGCCATCAACACGATGCAGGACGATGCCGCCGCGCTGGAACTGATCCGCCACGACCTGGCCCATGTCATGGCCCGCGCGGTGCAGGAGCTTTGGCCCGACGTCAAGGTGACCATCGGCCCGGTGATCGAGAATGGCTGGTACTACGATTTCGACCGCGCCGAACCCTTCACCCCCGAGGATCTGGGCCAGATCGAAGCGAAGATGAAAGAGATCATCAACCGCCGCGATCCGGTGACCACGGAAATCTGGGACCGTGACCGCGCGGTAAAATATTACGAAGCCAATAACGAACCGTACAAGGTGGAACTGGTCGGCATGATCCCCGAGGGCCAGCCGATCCGCATGTATTGGCACGGTCATTGGCAGGATCTGTGCCGCGGCCCGCATCTGCAACACACGGGCCAATTGCCCGCCGATGCCTTCAAGCTGATGAAGGTCGCGGGCGCCTATTGGCGCGGCGACAGCAATCGCCCGATGCTGCAACGCATCTATGGCGTCGCCTTCCGCAACCGCGAGGCGTTGAAGGATTACCTGCATTTCCTCGAAGAAGCCGAGAAGCGCGACCATCGGCGGCTGGGCCGGGAAATGGACCTGTTCCACATGCAGGAAGAAGCGCCCGGCCAGGTGTTCTGGCACCCCAATGGCTGGCGCATCTACACCACGCTTCAGGACTACATGCGGCGGCGGCAGAACGCGAATGGCTATGTCGAGGTGAACACGCCCCAGGTGGTGGACCGCCGTCTCTGGGAAGCCTCGGGCCATTGGGAAAAGTACCAGGAACATATGTTCATCGTCGAAGTGGACGAGGAACATGCGCGCGAGAAATCGGTCAATGCGCTCAAGCCGATGAATTGCCCCTGCCATGTGCAGATCTTCAACCAGGGGCTCAAATCCTATCGCGACCTGCCCTTGCGCATGGCCGAATTCGGCTCTTGCAACCGCTATGAACCTTCGGGGGCGCTGCATGGCATCATGCGGGTGCGCGGCTTTACCCAAGACGATGCGCATATCTTCTGCCGCGAAAGCCAGATCGAGGAGGAAACCCGCCGCTTCATCGCGATGCTGAGCGCGGTTTATGCCGATCTGGGGTTCGAGAAATTCCGGGTGAAATTCTCGGACCGCCCCGACATGCGCGCGGGCAGCGACGAGGTCTGGGACAAGGCCGAGGCGGCGCTGCAATCCGCGACCGAAGCCGCGGGCTATGCCTATGAGCTGAACCCGGGCGAAGGCGCCTTCTACGGGCCCAAGCTGGAATTCGTGCTGACCGACGCCATCGGGCGCGACTGGCAATGCGGCACGCTTCAGGTGGATTTCGTGCTGCCCGAACGGCTGGAGGCCAGCTATATCGGCGAGGATGGCGCGAAGCACCGCCCCGTCATGCTGCACCGCGCGATACTCGGGTCGTTCGAGCGGTTCATCGGGATTCTCATCGAGAACTTCGCGGGCAAGCTGCCCTTCTGGCTGGCGCCGCGGCAGGTGGTGGTGGCCTCGATCGTGTCGGATGCCGACGATTTCGTGCGCGAGGTGGTGGCCCGGCTGGTATCGGCGGGTGTGCGGGCCGAGGCCGATATCCGCAACGAAAAGATCAACTACAAGGTGCGCGAACACAGCCTTGGCAAGGTGCCCGTGATCCTGGCCATCGGCGCGCGCGAGGTCGAGGACCGCACCGTGACCCTGCGCCGGCTGGGCGAACAGGGCACGCAAACCGTGGCGCTGGACGCGGTGGTGGCAGAGCTTGCGGCCGCCGCCCTGCCCCCCGATCTGGCCTGATCTCAGGCCGGATCCGGGCGGCGGGCGGCCAGCGCCAGCACGCCGCCCAGACCGCACATCGCGATGGGGAACATGGTGAAGACGTTGAAGCCAAAGCCCCAATACATCCCCGCGCAGGACACCAGCATCATCAGCCCGCCCACGATGTTCTGGGCCCGCGCCATCGCGCCCCCGGCGATCGCCAGGATCGGCGCCAGCAGGGCAATGATGCGCGTGCGCTCGGGGTTATCGACCTGCCGGGCCAGATCGCCGATCTCGCCAAAGGTTTCGATGAACACCGTGTAGCCATAGCCGAAAAAGCCCACGATCAGGCCCAGAAGACCCGCGATCACCCCAAGGGTCAGGGCGGCGTTGCGCATTCCGTGCCTCCTTGCCTGCCTGCCCCGATCTAGGCGCCCGCCGCGCCCTTGCCAAGCAGCACCTCCTGCACCTCGCGGCCCCAGCCAAGGTGCAACTGCCCGCCCGCCTCGATCACCGGGCGCTTCATCAGGGCGGGATGCGCGGTCAGCAGCGCGGCGGGGTCGCGGGCGCGTTCGACGCCCGACAGCGCCCGCCATGTGGTCGAACGGCGGTTGACCAGCTCCTCGCCGAACGTGGCCAGAAGGCGCGCGATCTCGTTCGGGGCCAGCGGGGTTTCGCGCAGATCGCGCAGGGTCGCGGAATGTCCCGCAACCTGGATCGCGCCCTTTGCCTTGCGGCAGCTATCGCATGTTTTCAGCCCGTAAATTACCCCGGCTTATTCGTCCAATTCGGCCGGAAAAGTTGCGTGCGCCTGAAAGCGCTGTAGTTTCAAGCTGCTAGACCAGA
>NZ_WJPO01000013.1 GCF_009649175.1 Rhodovulum strictum
CACCCCCCCCCCCCACCCCCCCCCCCCCCCCCCCACCCCCCCCCCCCCCCCCCCACCCCGCCCCCCACCCCCCCCCCCCGCCCCCACCCCCCCCCCCCCCCCCCCCCCCCCCCAAACCCCCCCCCCCCCCCCCCCCCCCCCCAAAAAAATTTTTTTTTTTTTTTTTAAAAACCCCCGGGGGGGGGGGGGGGGGGCCGCGCCCCCCGCGCGGGTCGCCCCGGCAAGGCCGGGGCGACCCGCTGCCAAAGCGCCTAGTCGCTCAGACCATAGGCCGCCCGCAGCCCGCGCTGCGTGCCCGGCCCGAAATTCCCGTCGATCGCACCGCCATAGAAATCATGCTCGCGCAGCAGCACCTGCAAGGCCCGCCTTGTCTCGGGCTTGAACATGGTCGGCCGCTCGGTCAACAGGTCCAGCACATCCTCGCTGCCTGAACGCAGCGCACCATAAAGATAGCCCGCCGCCTCGGCCGGCCCCTTGCCCTCGACCAGCCCGTCGTCGATCAGCGCGGCATAGTTGAACATTGCCTGCGGATGGCGCTGGGCGGCGGCGCGCTCGAAATAGCCCAGCGCACGTTTCGGATCGCGCGGCAGGCCCAGCCCGCCCTGGAAATGCATGAAGGCCAGGTCGTTCAGCGCATCCGCGAATTCCTGCTCCGCCGCCTGCCGGTATAGCGCCAGCGCGCGGGCCTCGTCCTGTTCGACACCCAGCCCCGTCTCGTAAAGCTTGGCCAGTTCGAACTGCGCCTCGGGCGAACCCGCCTCGGCCGCCCGCGTCAGCAATTGCGCCGCCTCGGCCGGGTCGAACCGATCCTGCGCCGGGTTCAGCCGCATATAGGCCAGCCCCAGGATCGAGCGGGTATCGCCTTCGGCGGCCAATGCGGCCAGTTGCAGTTCCTGTTCCGGGCGCAGGCTTGACCAGGCAATGCGGCGATCCTCGTCGCGTACCCGCTCGTCGGCCTCGCCTGAACCGGCCAGATAGAACGGCTCGCCCGAAAGCGAGCCATAGGTATGCGGCTCCTGCCGGTTGGCGGTCGCCTCCAGCACCCGGTCGCGCACCTGCCGGAACATCAACGAGATCTCCAGCCCCGGCTGCGCCAGCCGGTCGATCAGCGCCAGCGCAAAGGGACTGTTCTCGCCCTGGCCATCCAGCGCCACCTGCCCGTCGCGTGCGGCAAAGGCGACCAGCGTGCCGCGTTCGGGCGAGGGCGGCGCAAGGCCCGAGCGGCCACTGCCGATCGGCTCGTTCAGGTCGATCAGGTCGCCGAACGGGTTGTCGCGACAGGAATCGAGGATCACGATCCGCATCCGCCGCGCCCGGTCGACCGCGCGCAACAGATCGTCCAGCGAGATCGCCTGCCCCTGGATATCCCGGTTCGAACGCACCGCCGCATCCGCCGGGATCAGGAAGTTCCGCCCCTGCACCTCGACCCCGTGCCCGGCGAAATAGACCAGCGCCAGATCGGCAGTCTCGGCGGCAAAGGCGAAATCGTCCAGAGCCGCACGCAGATCCGCGGCACTCGGGTCCAGCATCGTGCTGACCTCGAAGCCGATCCCGCGCAGCGTGCGGGCCAGCGCGGCGGCATCGTTCACCGTGTTTCTCAGCGGCGGGATCGTCGCGTAATCGGCCACGCCGATCACCAGCGCCACGCGGTCGGCCGCGCGCAAGGGCAGTGCCGCCAGCGCCATCAGAATGGCCAGGACCACGATGCGCATCGACCTCCCCCATGCTTCCTGCGGACCATCCTATCCGATTCGGGCTGCGGATTGGCCGGTCGCCCGGATTATGGTAGCATTCCGGTCTGTTACGATGCGTTCGTCCGTTCGGGGGTGGGTTTCTCGCGCTTCTTCAAGACATGCCGGGGCAGCTGGCTCTGCGGGACAGTCATCGCCCGGCGGCTCTCTGGATGAGCCGGCAGGCCACGATCCCGGCCACGCCAACCGGAGGATATGCCATGCCCCCCCGCCCCCTTGCCGCCGGACTTGCGCTGATGATGGCGCTCCTTCTGATCGCGCAAACGGCTATTGCCCAGAGCACCGGCGGCGGCCAGACCGGGCGGACGGGATCCGGCGATGGCAATGATGGGCCATTCGCGACGCCCGAAACCTACCCGTCACCATCGGACGGACCGCGCGGATCCGTATCGGACGGGACCACCGGGCTTGTCATCCGCGACATCGCCGAGGCGCGCGCCCTGTGCAGCCAGATCCAGCGCCCCGAATACATTGTCGACTGCCTGTCCCAGAGCCTCGGCAGTATCGCCGCCAAGATGCCGCGCGGCGACTATCAGGACGCAAGGAACGTGCTGGCGCAGGCCGCGCGCGAGCTGGGCGCGCTGGCGGCGGCCAATCGGGACCGCGAACAGCCGCGCATCCGGCTGCGGCTGCCCTCGGGCGAGACCACGCCGCCGCTGAGCCCGGTGCGCCGCGAGGCGCTGGCCGCCACGAACGCCGCCGCCGCGCAGATCCTCGAAGAAGCCGAAACGCGGCTGTTGCGCTCGGCCGAAGGGTCCGAACGGCGCATGGTTCATTACCAGCGGATCGCGGCGGCCGTGGGCTCGACAAAGGTGCTGTTACGCTCGGGCTAGGCGGGCAGGACAGGACCAGGGAATCGGAGAACGCCCGATGAACACCCCCTTGCACCGAACCACCCTGCTTGCCGCGGCGCTTGCCGTTCTTGCGTCCGGTCCCGATCCGGCAGCGGCGCAGATCGCCGCGCCCGGCCCGGCCCATCCCCATGCCCTTGCCGCACCCGGGCTGACGCGGGTCACGGCAACCGCCGCGACCACCGACCGCATCGTGGCCCGGATCGAGGCGGCGCGGGACTTCTGCGGCCGGATCGCCCAGCACGCCTATGTGATCGACTGCCTTGCCGCCCATCTGGAGGGGGTCGCCCGCGACATGCCCGGCGGGGATTATCGCGCTGCGGGGCAGATCCTCGACCGGACCGCGCGTGATCTGCGCCGGCTTGCCGAGGCCAATGCCGACCCCGCGCTGCCCCGCGGCCGGGTCCGCGTCGGCAACGCAACCTCGCCCCGGGCGCTGACACCGGTGCGACCGGACGCGCTGGGGCGGATCGGCCCGCAGGCAAGCGCCATCCTGCAAGAGGCCGAAACGCAGTTGCTGCGCTCGGCCGAGGGTTCGGAACGGCGCATGGTGCATTACCGCAGGATCGCCGCCGCGGTCGGATCGACCAAGTTTCTGATGCGCTCGGCCAGGTTGGGGCAAGAACAGGGACAAAAGGTCGCGATCATGCGGGGGATCGCAGATTTGCCCGAAAAATCAAAAACATTGTCTACCATTGCATGCGATCAGATACCGACACCCGGCGACAGATCGACCGCGACTTGATGCAGGTCAAAGCCACCATTTGGAAGGGTTCTAAGGTCAGGGGGAACGCGTGAACCTCTGTAAAACGGTGCTTGCCATGAAACGTCTTCTTACGACCGCGCTACTCACCTCTGCGATGGCGCTTCCCGCCTCGGCCTCGGAGCTGCGGCAGATGGCGCTCGACTATTTCGAGCCGCTGCCCTCGACCATCCCGCAGATGCCCGACAACCGCGTCACGCCCGAGAAGATCGAGCTGGGCAAGGCGCTGTTCTTCGACCCGCGCCTGTCGGCCTCGGGCGTGTTTTCCTGTTATTCCTGCCACAACCTGACCACCGGCGGCGACGACAACATGAGCACCTCGGTCGGCCATGGCTGGCAGAAGGGGCCGCGCAACTCGCCCACCGTGTTCAACGCGGTGCTCAACATCGCCCAGTTCTGGGACGGCCGCGCCGAAGACCTGAAGGCCCAGGCCAAGGGTCCGATCCAGGCAGGCGTCGAGATGGCGAACACTCCCGAGAACGTGGTGGCAACGCTGAACTCGATGCAGCAGTACCGCGACTGGTTCGCAAACGCCTTCCCCGAAGATGCGGACGCGGTCAGCTTCGACAATATGGCCCGCGCGATCGAGGCGTTCGAGGCCACGCTGCTGACGCCCGCGCCGTTCGATGCCTTCCTGAACGGCGACGATCTGGCGTTGAGCGACGAGCAAAAAGAGGGGCTTACGCTGTTTGTCGACAAGGGCTGCGTGAGCTGCCACAACGGCGTGAACCTCGGCGGCAACGGCTATTATCCGTTCGGCCTGATCGAGAAACCCGGCGCCGACATCCTGCCGCCTGACGACAAGGGCCGCTATGCGGTGACCGACACGGCCGCGGACCAATATGTGTTCCGCGCCTCGCCGCTGCGCAATGTCGGCGTGACCGCGCCCTATTTCCACTCGGGCAATGTCTGGGATCTGAAGGTCGCCGTGCAGGTGATGGGCACCGCGCAGCTTGGCGAAGAGGTCAGCGACGAGGAAGCCGACAAGATCGTGGCCTTCCTGCACAGCCTGACCGGCACGGTTCCGACGATCACGCTGCCGGTCCTGCCGGCCGAAACCGCGACCACGCCGCGCCCGACCGCAGAGGTGATGCCGAACTGAGGCGGAATGCCTTTCGTCCAGGCTCAAGGGGGCCGGCCCGCAGGGTCGGCCCCGATCCGCTCGGGACATCGGATGATACGCCGAAGGCTGGCACGCTATTCCTCGCGCAGGGCGCGGTCGAAATAGATTTTCAGCGGACGCAGCAGGTAGGACAGCGGGCTGCGGTCGCGGGTACGCAGGAAGGACTCGACCGGAAGCCCCGGCAAAAGCTGCACGCCGGGCATGTCGGCCAACACGCTGGTATCGGGCAGGATCACCGCCTCGTAATAGGTCATCCGCGTCGCCTCGTCGAACAGCGCATCGGCCGAGATCCGCAGCACCTCGCCGGGCAGTTCCGGGGTCGTGCGGCTGTCGTAGGATGTCAGGCGCAACGATACCGGCTGGCCCGGAAAGACCTGGTCGATATCCGTAGGCTCGATCCGCGCCGAGACCAGAAGCCCCTGCCCGTCGGGAACGACATACATGATCGGCGCGCCGCCCTGCACCACGGCCCGCACGGCAAAGACGGATGAGCCGAACACGACGCCGTCTGCCGGGCTGCGCACATCCAGACGCGACAGACGTTCCGTCACGCTGAGGCGGCGCTCGATCAGTTCGATCTCGGAATATTGCAGGTCGCGCAACTGGGTCAGCGCCTCCTCGCGGCGGGTATCCACCAGCCGCAGCGACTGCACCGCCAGTTCCGAGATACGGCCCCGGCTTTCGGCAACCTGCGAGGTCAGCCGCCCGATATCGCCCTCAAGCCCGGCCTCGTCGCGCTGAAGCGACAGCACCTGGCCCACCGGAACAAGATTCTGGTCCAGAAGCCGCTGCTTGTCGACCAGTTCACGCTCGACCAGCCCAAGCTGTTTTTCCAGCGCCGCGATCTGGGCCATTGTGCCCTCGATCTGGTTCTCGATCTGAAGCTTCTGCTCCTCGATCTGCTCAAGCTCCTGGGCCAGTGCCAGCCTGCGGGCGGCGAACAGGCTCTTTTGTCCCTCGATCTGGCCGCGCACCCAATCCGGGTCGAGATTGTCGAACCCCTCGGGGATGCCGATCACCAGCGTCTCGGCTCCGTCACGTTCGGCCACCAGCCGCGCCTTGCGCGCCTCGATTTCCAGAAGCTGACGCTCGACGATGGCCAGTTCCGACCGCAGGAAGGTGCCATCGAGCCGCAGCACCACATCGCCCGCCGCGACCGCATCACCATCGCGGGCAAGGATCTCGCCCACCACGCCGCCATCGGGGTGCTGGACCACCTGCCGGTCGCTCTCGACCTTGACGGTCCCCGAAGCCACCACCGCGCCCGCGATGCTGGCCGCCACCGACCACACCCCCAACCCGCCGACCAGTAGCACGATCGCAATCCCGCCGACGATCAGCGGCAGGCGGGCGCTGGGCATCCCGCCCGACGGGGTCTTGCCCGCGACCGGCGGCGCGGCAGCCTGGGTGTTGGCGCTGTCGCTGGCCTTGTTCTGAACCTCGCTCATCCGCTGGCCCCTTGCACCGTGGTCCCGCGCACCGATCCGATGGTGCGCTGCACTTCACCGGCATTGCGCATCAGCGACCGCACGATCTCGTCGCGCGGGCCCAGCGCTTTTTGTTGGCCGTTGTCGATCACCAGAAGCCGGTCGCAGACCGCGATGGCCGAGGGTCTGTGGGTCATGATGATCACCGATTTCCCGGCCTTCTTCATGTCCTCGACGACCACGTTCAATGCCTCGGACCCCTCGGCATCGAGCGCCGAGTTGGGCTCGTCAAGGACCAGCAGCACCGGATCGTGATAGAGCGCGCGGGCCAGCGCAAGGCGCTGGCGCTGGCCGCCCGACAAAAGCCCGTCGCCCTCGACAAGCGGGGTGTCATAGCCCTTGGGCAGGCGCAGCACGATCTCGTGCACCCGCGCAAGCTGCGCCGCCGCGACAACCCGGGCCGGGTCGGGATCAAGCGCCATATGCGCGATGTTCTCGGCCACGGTGCCGTCGAAGAAGCGCACCTCCTGCGGCAGGAACCCGACAAGCCGGCCAAGCCGCTCGGCGCCATACTGGTCGAGCGTTGCCCCGTCCAGCCGCACATCGCCCGCCGTCGGCGCCACAAGTCCCAGGATCATGCGCGCCAGGCTGGTCTTGCCCGCCCCGCTCTTGCCGATCACGCCCAACGCCTCGCCCGGGGCCAGGTCAAAGGTGATGCCGTACAGGATGGGCGGGGCACCGGGGGCCGAACTGCGCAGCGCGACGCCATTGACCGACAGCCGCGCCTTGGGGGGGGGCAGGTCGGTCGGCTTGCGGCGCGCGGGCACCGAGATGAGAAACTCGTTCAGGTTGCGCCATCCCGCCCGGGCGCGCTGGATCGCGGGCCACTGGCCCAGCACCTGATCGACCGGGGCCAGCGCACGGCCGAACATGATCGAGGCCGCGATCATCGCGCCCGGCGTCAGTTCATGCAGCAGCACCAGCCATGCACCCAACCCCAGGATGGCCGATTGCAGGAAGAAGCGGAACGCCTTGGAGAACGAGCTGAAGGTGCCGGTACGGTCATTGGCATCAAGCCCCTTTGCCCCCGATTCCTCTTGCAGCCGCGCCCAGCGTTCGGACATCACCGGCGCCATGCCCTGTGACCAGACCAGCGGCCCGCCCTCCTCGGCCTGCCGCGCCAGGCGTTGCGCGGCAAAGGCCAGACGGTTCGAGCCATCGAGCCCCTTTTGCGTCACCGCGCGGTTGATCAGCGTCACGAGGATCAGAACCGCGGCGCCGCCGATCGACAGCCAGCCCAGCATCGGATGGAACAGGAAGATCGCAGCCAGGAAGACCGGCGTCCAGGGCAGGTCGAAAAAGGCCAGAAGCACGGGCGAGCCGAACATGCCGCGCACCGAATCAAGATCCTGAAGCGCGGTTGCGCCCGGCCCCTGCCCGTTTCGCAGCGCCGACCGTTCCAGCGAAGCGCCGAACACGCGCCGTCCGAACGCCGCCTGAAGCCGCGCCCCGATCCGGGCCGTCACCCGGCCGCGTGCATATTCCAGAAGCCCGTAAAAGAGGTAAAGCGCCGCCACCAGGATGGAGAGTGCGACCAGAGTTTCTTCGGACCGGGAGCCGAGCACGCGGTCATAGACCTGCAACATGAACAGCGGGCCGGTCAGCATCAAGAGGTTGGCAAAGAAGCTGAAAAGCGCAACGGCCCAGAACAGGCGACTGCTCTTGGCGCGGGCCAGGGTGAATTCGTTTCGATCGTCCGCGCCGCTCATCGCCTTGCCCTTTCACGGTGGCCCGGAGTAGCAGAGGGAGGGCACGCCGTGGCCTTGCACGACAATCCGTTCGACAGGCTCATGGGCGTCCTCTTGTCACGGCCGTTGCGGGCCGGGCTTGCGGGCGGGCGTCCCCGCGCGCTGGGATATCGCGCCTACTCAAAGCGGTTTCCGCGCCGAAATTCAAGGCTCGCAATGCGTAGCTTTGCGCAGGTTTCCGCTAACGTGGCAGCACAGGCGTAGACCGAAGGGGATTGCGGGGCCCCGAAGCGTCAGCCCAGCGTGGCCCGGACCGCATTTCGGGTGACCGCGACGACCTGATCGGCCTCGTCCCGCGTCAGGCAAAGCGGCGGGGCAAAGCCGATGATGTCGCCCTGCGGCATGGCCCGCGCGATCACGCCGTTGCGCGCCATCTCGGCCACCACGGCCCCCGCCACCTTGCCCGCCGGATCGTGGAAGCGGCGCGCAGCCTTGTCCGCGACCAGTTCGACCGCACACAGCATCCCCTCGCCGCGCACCTCGCCGACATGGGGGTGATCGGCCAGTGCCGTTCGCATCGCCGCCACGAAATACGCCCCGACTTCGGCGGCGTTCTGCACCAGCCCCAGCTCGTCCACCAGCCTGAGGTTCGCCACCCCCGCCGCCGCCCCGATCGGATGCGCCGAATAGGTCCAGCCATGGCCGATCGGCCCGTATTCGTCGGTGCCGCGCGCCAGCACATCCCACATCCGCCCCGACACGATCGAGGCCGACAGCGGCGCATAGGCCGAGGTCAGCCCCTTGGCCAGCGTGATCAGATCCGGCCGCAACCCGTAATGCTCCGAACCGAACATGCTGCCCAGCCGCCCGAAGCCCGTCACCACCTCGTCCGCGATCAGCAGGATGTCGTGGCGTTCGAGGATCGACTGGATCACGTCCCAGTATCCCGCAGGCGGTGGCACGAGCCCACCCGTACCCATCACCGGCTCGCCGATGAAGGCGGCGATGGTCTCGGCCCCCTCGCGCGCGATCAGCGCCTCAAGTTCCGCCGCACAGAAGGAAACGAAATCGGCCTCGGTCATGTCCGGGTCGGGGCGGCGATAGAAATAGGCGGGCTCGGTATGCAGGATCCGCTCCAGCGGCAGGTCGAAGCGGTCATGGAACAGTTTCAGCCCCGTCATCGACCCAGTCACCAACCCCGAGCCGTGATAGCCCCGCCAGCGGCTGATGATCTTCTTCTTCTCGGGCCGTCCCAGCAGGTTGTTGTAATGCCAGACGAGTTTGACATTGGTCTCGTTCGCATCCGACCCCGACAGCCCGAAATAGACCTTCGACATATGCGCGGGCGCGCGGTCCATCACCATCTTCGCCAGCGTGATGCTGGCCTCGGTGCCATGGCCCACATAGGCGTGGTAATAGGCCAGTTCGCGCGCCTGTTCGGCTATCGCCTCGGCGATCTCGGGGCGGCCATAGCCCACATTCACGCAGTAAAGCCCGGCAAAGGCGTCGAGAAAGCGATTGCCGTCGCGATCCTCGATGAAACAGCCCTGCCCGGTGCGGATGATCCGCTGTGGTGCCTCGCCGCGGGCGAACTGGCCCAGATGCGTCGACGGGTGGAAAAAGCTTTCGCGGTCCCATTGTTCAAGCTGGTCGTTTCTCAGCATCTCGCCCGTCCCCTTGTCCCGCCTCGCGCGCCACCGGATGCCGCCGGACGCATCGCACAGGCATGGCATAGCCGGTTTCGCCTGCCGTCTCTACCCCTGCCCCGCAACAGCGATTGACGCGCGCCCCTGCGCCGGTCTGAAATCGCCCCGCACGCCGCCAACAGGAGCCTTCGCCCATGACCAAGGATGCCGCCCCGACCCGCCCCGCCAATGCGGGGCCTGCGCCCTTCAGCCGGGGCGAATATGACCGCCGTCTGGGCCTGGTGCGCCGGGCGATGGCAGAGCGCGGCATCGACATCCTGTTCATCGAGGATCCCTCGAACATGGCCTGGCTGACGGGCTATGACGGCTGGTCCTTCTACGTCCATCAGGGCGTTCTGGTCTTCCACGATGCCGACCCGATGTGGTGGGGTCGGCAGATGGACGCGAATGCCGCGCTGCGCACGGTCTGGATGGCGGGCGCCCATATCACCCATTATTCCGACGCTTACGTCCAGTCGACCGAACGCCACCCGATGCAGCAGCTTGCGGGCATCATCCGCGACCTAGGCTATGGCGCCAGGCGGATCGGCGTCGAGATGGAGAATTACTATTTCTCGGCCAAGGCCTACCTTACCCTGCGCGCGGCGCTGCCAGAGGCCGAACTGGTGGACGCCACGGCGCTGGTGAACTGGCAGCGCACGGTGAAATCCGGCGAGGAACTGGATTTCATGCGCCGCGCCGCGCGGATCTCGGAAAAGATCGTCGACGGCGTGATGGACCGGATCGAACCTGGCCTGCCCAAGAACCGGCTGGTGGCCGATCTCTATCACGACGCGATCACCGGCACAGATGAGGGCTGGGGCGATTACCCGGCCATCGTGCCGCTGCTGCCCTCGGGCGCGGATGCCTCGGCCTCGCACCTGACCTGGGACGGGCGGCCCTTCGTTCAGGGCGAGGCGACATTCTTCGAGATCTCGGGCTGCTACCGGCGCTATCACGCGCCCTTCTGCCGGACGATCTTTCTGGGCGAGCCGCCCGATTACATGCGCCGGGCCGAGGCCGCGCTGCTGGAGGGGATCGAGGCCGGGCTTGAGGCCGCCCGCGCGGGCAACCGGGCCTGCGACATCGCCAATGCGCTGGCCGCCCCCCTGGAACGGGCAGGCATCCGCCGCGGCGCGCGCTGCGGCTATCCGATCGGCCTCAGCTATCCGCCCGACTGGGGCGAGCGCACGATTTCCCTGCGCCCCGAGGATGAAACCGTGCTGGAACCCGGCATGACCTTTCATTTCATGCCCGGCCTCTGGATGGAGAATTGGGGGCTGGAGATCACCGAATCCATCCTGATCCGCGAGGACGGCCCGGCGGAAACCTTCTGCAACCGTCCGCGCAGGCTTTACGTCAAGCCATGACCGACCGGCTGGACAGCACCCGCGCGATCCTGACCGATCTGGTGGCCTTTCCCACCGTGTCCTCGGACTCGAACCTCGCAATGATCGTCCATATCGCCGCGATGCTGGGCGATCTGGGCGCGCATGTGGACCTGTTCCACGACGAGACGGGGCACAAGGCCAACATCTTCGCCACGCTCGGCCCGCGCGCGGCGGGGGGCGGCATCGTGCTATCGGGTCATACCGACGTGGTGCCGGTCACCGATCAGGACTGGTCCACCGATCCGTTCGTGCTGCATGAAAGCGACGGGCGGCTTTACGGCCGCGGCACCTGCGACATGAAGGGATTCATCGCCGCGACGCTGGCGATGGCGCCGGTCTGGGCGGCGCTGGATCTGAAACGCCCGCTGCATTTCGCCTTTACCCATGACGAGGAGGTGGGCTGCCTTGGCGGGCAGGCGCTGGTGGCCGAACTGTCGGCCCGCGGCCTCCGCCCCGAGGTCGCGATCATCGGCGAGCCCACCGAAATGCGCATCGTCGAGGCACACAAGGGCTGCTGCGAATACAGCGTCACGTTTCACGGGCTGGAAGGCCACGGCTCGAACCCCGACGCAGGCGTGAACGCAGCAGAGGCCGCAGTGCGCTATGTCGCCCGGCTGATGGAACTGGCCGAAGCACTGAAGACCCGCGCCCCGCATAACAGCCCGTTCAGCCCGCCCTGGACAACGATCAACCTGGGCCGGATCGCCGGGGGGCATGCGCATAACGTGATCCCCGGCCGCGCCGAAGTGGATTGGGAAATGCGCCCCGTCCAGGCCGCGGACATGGCTTTCGTCAAGGACCAGATGGCCCGCCATGTCGACGAGGTATTGCTGCCCGGAATGCGCGCCACCGATCCCAGCGCCGCCATCCTGACCCGCGTGGTGGGCGAGGTGGCGGGGCTGGAACCCATGGAGGACAGCGAAGCCCGCCGCCTGCTGATGGAACTGACCGGCGAGGCCCGCGCCGAAACCGTGCCGTTCTCGACCGAGGCGGGGCTGTTCCAGTCCATCGGCTGCGCGGCCGCCGTCTGCGGGCCGGGCTCGATCGCGCAGGCGCACAAGCCCGATGAATTCGTCACGCTGGACCAACTGGCCCAATGCCTGACCATGATGGACGGTCTGGCCACCGTCCTGACCCGCTAGGCCCGGCCCCCGGGACGGGGACCGGGCCGGGACAAATTATTGCAGCGCCGCGTCGGTGATCGCGTGGGTCCAGGCGCCTTCGGGCTCTTTCGTGATGACCGGGTCCGAGCCCCCCGACATCAGCGAGGCGACGGTGCGCGCGTAATCCTCGGGGTCGAGCGCGCCGTTCGAACCGGCGGTCAGCTTGGCCACCTCGCCCATCATCCGCTTCTGGTGGGTCTCGGTCTGGGCGCCGGTCTCGTCATTCTCGAGAACGATCATCGCCGCCGCGTCGGGGTTTTCCTCGGCCCATTTCCACCCCTTCATCGAGGCCCGGACGAACCGCACCAGCTTGTCCACCTCGGCCTCGTCGGCCAGCTTCGACTCGAGGACATAAAGCCCGTCCTCCAGCGTCGCGACGCCCTGATCCTCATACTTGAAGGTCACAAGCTCATCGGCCGAGATCCCGGCGTCGATCACCTGCCAGTATTCGTTATAGGTCATGGTCGAGATGCAATCGGCCTGTTTCTGCAACAGCGGATCGACGTTGAAGCCCTGTTTCAGCACCGTCACGCCCCCGGCCGATCCGTCGGTCGGAATGCCAAGCTGGCTCATCCAGCTCAGGAACGGATATTCATTGCCGAAGAACCACACGCCCAGCGTGCGGCCAGGGAAATCCGCGGGGCCGGCAACGCCGCTTTCCTTCAGACAGGTCAGCATCATGCCCGAGGACTTGAAGGGCTGGGCGATGTTGACGATCGGCGCCCCCGCCTCGCGCGCGGCAAGGGCCGAGGGCATCCAGTCCACCATCACATCGGCGCCGCCCCCCATCAGCACCTGAACCGGCGCGATATCGGGGCCGCCGGGCTTGATCGTCACATCCAGCCCTTCCTCCTCGTAAAAGCCCTGGTCGAGCGCGACGTAATAGCCCGCGAACTGGGCCTGCGTGACCCATTTCAGTTGCAGGTTCAGCTTGTCCGCCGCCTGCGCCGCCCCCGCGCCCAGCACAAGCGCCAGCGCCGCCGTCGTCATTCTCAGTTTCATCGTTACCTCCGTGTTGCCTTTGTCATTCGCCCCGCTGCGAGGGGTGCCAGAAGGTCACCGCCCGTTCGGCCAATGCAACGAGGCCGTAGAATGCCGAACCGGCCAGCGCCGCCACGGCAATTTCCGCCCAGACCATGTCGAGCGCCAGCCGCCCCACCTCGGTCGAGATGCGAAATCCCATGCCCCTGATGGGGCTGCCGAAGAACTCGGCCACGATGGCCCCGATCAGCGCCAGCGTGGTTGCGATCTTGAGCCCGTTGAAGATGAAGGGCATCGCCGCCGGAAGCCGCAGCTTCAGCAGCGTCTGGCCATAGCTTGCGGAATAGGTCCGCATCAGGTCGCGCTGCATCGGATCGCTGGCGGCCAGACCCTGAACGGTGTTCACCAGCACGGGGAAGAACACCATGGCCACCACCACCGCCGCCTTGGACTGCCAGTCGAACCCGAACCACATCACCAGGATCGGCGCGGTGCCGATGATCGGCAGCGCCGCGATGAAATTGCCCACCGGCAGAAGCCCGCGTTTCAGAAAGGGCGAGCGGTCGATGATAATCGCCGTCAGCACCGCTGCCGAACAGCCCATCACATAGCCCGAAAGCGCCCCCTTGACGAAGGTCTGCACGAAATCGACCCAAAGGATCGGCAGACTGGACACGATCCGCGCGCCGATAGCGGTGGGCGGCGGCAGGATCACGCTCGGCACGCCGAGGCCGCGCACCAGCCCCTCCCACACCACAAGGATGGTGATGCCAAAGATCGCGGGCACCGCCAGCCGCACGCCCCAGGCCCGCCGCCAGGGCGAGTTCGACAGCCACACGTTCAGCGCCAGCGCCGCCGCCCAGAACGCCGCGACCCCACCGACCCAGATCATCGCGCCATCCCCATGCGGGCCAGCGTGATCCGCTGGATCAGCCCGATGATCCCCACCAGCGTCGCGGCCAGGATCGCGGCGGCAAAGAGTGCCGACCAGATCTGCACCGTCTGCCCGTAATAGCTGCCCGCCAGCAGCCGCGCGCCAAGCCCGCGCACCGCGCCCGTGGGCAATTCGCCGACGATGGCGCCCACCAGGCTCGCGGCCATGCCGACCTTCAGCGAGGTAAAGAGATAGGGCATCGAGGACGGCCAGCGCAGCTTCCAGAACGCCTGTGCCGGGCTGGCCGAATAGGTCCGCAACAGGTCAAGCTGCATCCGGTCGGGGCTGCGCAGCCCCGCCACCATGCCGACCACCACGGGGAAGAAGGACAGATAGGCCGAGATGATCGCCTTGGGCAGCAGCCCGCTGATGCCGACCGAGTTCAGCACCACGATGATCATCGGCGCGATGGCAAGGATCGGAATGGTCTGGGACGCGATCGCCCAGGGCATCACGCTCATGTCCATCGCACGGTTATGCACGATGCCGATGGCCAGCAGGATCCCCGCCGCGGTCCCGATGCCAAAGCCCACCAGCGTCGCCGACAGCGTGACCCAGCCATGCCAGATCAGGCTGCGCCGCGTGAACGCCTTGCCCTCCAGAACCATCGCGCCGGTGGTGTTCCACAGCTCCGCCCCCACCTGATGCGGTGCGGGCAGCTTGGGGCGGTCCTGCGCCATCGTGTCGGCGACGATCTGGGTCAGCGTCAGTTCCTGCCCGGCCCGCGCGGCCTGATCCAGCGTCCATTGCCGGTTCAGCATCACCGCCGCGCCATACCACAGCGCCAGGATCGCCATCACCACCGTCAGGATCGGCAGGACGCTACGCATCCGGCGGCCTCCGCGGGCTGCGCGTGGCCCCGAACCGCTTGCCCAAAAGATGCAGCGCCAGGACCGCCGGCGCCACCGTCACCAGAAAGGCGACCCAGCCCAGCAGCGGTGAGGCACTGACGCCCAGATCAAAGGCCCAGGCCAGCACCACCGCCAGCCACAGCACGGCCAGCCCCAGATAGACCCAGCGTCTAGTCGTCATAGGCATGCCCCGCCCTCAGGCCCTCGCGCACGCGATGGGCGATTTCCAGGAATTCCGGCGTGTCGCGGATATCAAGTGGCCGCTCCTTCGGCAGCGGGCTTTCGATCACGTCGGTGATCCGCCCCGGACGCGGGCTCATCACCACGATCTTGGTCGACAGATACACCGCCTCGGGGATCGAGTGCGTCACGAACAGACAGGTCTTCCCCGTCCGCGCCCACAGCGCCAGCAACTGCTCGTTCAGGTGGTCGCGCACGATCTCGTCCAGCGCGCCAAAGGGTTCATCCATAAGCAGAATATCGGCGTCAAACGCCAGCGCGCGGGCAATGCTGGCGCGCTGCTGCATCCCGCCCGACAACTGCCAAGGATACTTGTTGCCAAAGCCCTTGAGGTCCACCAGCTCCAGCACGCGGGCGACCCGTTCCTCCTGTTCGGCCTTGGGAAAGCCCATGATTTCAAGCGGAAGCTTGATGTTTCGGGCGATGGTCCGCCACGGATAAAGCCCCGCCGCCTGGAACACGTAGCCATAGCTGCGCGCCTGCCGCGCGGCATCCGGCGTCATCCCGTTCACCGTCAGGCTGCCGCCCGTCGGATGCTCCAGCGCCGCCACGCAGCGCAGGAAAGTCGTTTTCCCGCAACCGCTTGGCCCGATGAAGCTGACGAACTCGCCCTTGCCGATGTCCAGCGACACGTCGCTGAGCGCATGGACTGGCCCGTCGTTCGTCTGGAACACCAGATCGAGGTGATCCGCCTTGATGACCGAAGCCTGCATGGTCTTTCCCTTGCCCGGGCGGGCCCAAGGGCCCGCCGCCCTGCCCCTGCCTCAGACCCCGCTTGCGGGAATTCCCGTCCGTTCCACCTTGCGCGGCGCGGTCAGTTCCTTCCAGGACGACAGCGCCCGGTTGACCGCCCCGTTCGGCTCGCGCCGGACGAAAGCCCCGTGCCCTTCCTCGCCGACAAAGGCCCCGTCATTCACCGCAACACGCCCCCGCGTCAGGGTAAAGCGCGGCAGGCCCTTGACCTTGTGGCCCTCGAACACGTTGTAATCTATGGACGATTGCTGGGCCGCCGCAGAAATCGTCTTTTCCTTTTCGGGATCCCAGACCACCAGATCGGCGTCCGCCCCCACCAGCACCGCACCCTTCTTCGGATAGCAGTTCAGGATCTTGGCGATATTGGTCGAGGTCACGGCCACGAACTCGTTCGGCGTCAGCCGCCCGGTGTTCACCCCGTGGGTCCACAGCATCGGCAACCGGTCCTCAAGCCCGCCGGTCCCGTTCGGGATCTTGGTGAAATCGCCCACGCCAAAGCGTTTCTGCGCGGTGGTAAAGGCGCAATGATCGGTCGCCACGACCGACAGCGAGCCCGAGGCCAACCCCGCCCACAGGCTGTCCTGATGGCGCTTGTCGCGGAAGGGCGGCGACATCACGCGCCGCGCGGCATGGTCCCAGTCGGGATGGGCATATTCGCTTTCGTCCAGCGTCAGATGCTGGATCAGCGGCTCGCCCCAGACCCGCTTGCCCAGCATCCGCGCGCGCCTTATCGCCTCATGCGCCTCCTCGCAGGAGACATGGACGACATAAAGCGGCACGCCCGCCATGTCGGCAATCATGATCGCGCGATTGGTGGCCTCGCCCTCGACCTGCGGCGGGCGCGAATAGGCATGCGCCTCGGGGCCGTTATTGCCCTCGTCCAGCAGGCGGCGCTGCAACTCGGCCACCACATCGCCATTCTCGGCATGGACCAGCGGGATGGCCCCCAATTCGGCGCAGCGGCGGAACGAGGCATACATCTCGTCGTCGTTCACCATCAGCGCGCCCTTGTAGGCCATGAAATGCTTGAAGGTGGTGATGCCCTTCTGGCGGACGACGGCCTCCATCTCGTTGAAGACCTGCTCCGACCACCAGGTGACCGCCATGTGGAACGAGTAATCGCAATGCGCCCGCGTCGACTTGTTGTCCCACATCTGAAGCGCATCGAGCAGCCCCTGCCCGGGGCTCGGCAGCGCAAAATCCACCACCATCGTCGTGCCGCCCGACAGCGCGGCGCGGGTGCCGGATTCGAAATCGTCGGCCGAATAGGTGCCCATGAAGGGCATTTCCAGATGCGTATGCGGGTCGATGCCCCCGGGCATCACATAGCAGCCGGTGGCGTCGAGGATTTCATCGCCCTTCAGATCCGGCCCGATCTCGACAATCCGGCCGCCCTCGACAGCCACATCCGCCTTGTAGGTCAGATCGGCGGTGACGATGGTGCCGTTCTTGATGATGGTGGTCATTAGTCAGGGGCCTTTCTCTGCTATTCCAATCGGTGCCAAGCGTTTTTGAATTCCGGTCGGGTGAAGGACTTAAAGGGAAGCCAGAACGATGACTTACCTTCCTTGATGTTTTCAACCGCAAGCGTGGTCACTTCGTCCAGAGACAGGACATAACACTCCGGCTCGTCCGCGTGGGCGTTCATCGTTATTACCCACCACGGCGACCTCAAGCTCCCAATAGAGCTACCCAAGGGAACATCGCTTCGCTTCGATAGAGCTTTCGACTGAATTGGGTGAACGATCGTCTCATCGTCGTTCGCGGCATACAAATCCGCGCCGCGCGCGTTTCTAATCGTCAGAATGACGTTCCAGCCACGACGAGACAATTCGCGGGCAACGTGAAAAAGCCCGGCATTGCCTGTTAGCTGGCCTCGCTGGCGAAACCTAGGCTCGCTCACCCCACGATCCCCGCCGTCTCCACCACCGCGTGGAACAGCACGTTCGCCCCGGCGGTGGCCCATTCGGGGGAAATCTCCTCGGCCTCGTTGTGGCTGAGGCCGTCCACGCAGGGGCACATCACCATCGCGGTGGGGGCGACGCGGTTGATCCAGCAGGCGTCGTGCCCCGCGCCCGAGACGATGTCCATGTGGGAATAGCCCAGCCGTTCCGCGGCGTCGCGCACGCGGCCCACCAGCACCGGGTCGAAGGCGGGCGGGTCGAAGAAGCCGACAAGCTCGGACGAGAACTTGACCCCGATATCGGCGCAGACGCCCGGCGCGCGGGCGAGGAACTCGGCCACCATGCCCTCCAGCGTGTCCAGGATATGGCTGCGGAAATCGACGGTGAAGACCACCTTTTCGGGGATGATGTTGCGGCTGTTGGGGTAGACGTCGATGTGCCCCACCGCCCCCACCGCATTCGGCTGGCGGGCGATGGCGATCTCGTGGACCAGCTCGATCACCCGCGCCATGCCGCGGCCCGCGTTCCGGCGCAGGTACATCGGCGTGGACCCCGTGTGCTGGCCCTTGCCGGTCACCGTGCATTCGATCCAGCGGAGGCCCTGGCCGTGGGTGACAACGCCGATCTCCTTGCCCTCGGCCTCGAGGATCGGGCCCTGTTCGATATGCAGTTCGAAGAAGGCGTGCATCCTGCGCGCGCCCACGGGCTCGTCGCCCTTCCAGCCGATGCGGTCCAGCTCGTCGCCGAAGCGCAGCCCCTTGGCATCGCGCCGGTCGTAGGCCCAGTCCTGCTCGAGCACGCCCGCGAAGACGCCCGAGGCCAGCATCGCGGGGGCAAAGCGCGTGCCCTCCTCGTTGGTCCAGTTGGTCACGACGATGGGGTGTTTCGTCCGGATGCCCAGATCGTTCAGCGTGCGGATGATCTCGAGCCCCCCCAGCACCCCCAGCACCCCGTCATACTTGCCGCCCGTGGGCTGGGTGTCGAGATGGCTGCCCACGTAAACCGGCAGCGCGTCCGGGTCCTCGCCCGGGCGCATCGCGAACATGGTGCCCATCTCGTCCACGCCCAGGGTGCAGCCCGCCTCCTCGCACCAGCGTCTGAACAATGCGCGGCCCTCGGCATCGGCGTCGGTCAGGGTCTGGCGGTTGTTGCCGCCCGCGATGCCGGGGCCGATCTGCGCCATCTGCATCAGGCTGTCCCATAGCCGTTCGCCGTTGACCTTCAGGTTCTCGCCGGGGGCTGTCATCGTCCGTCACCTCGCCTGTCTGGTTCTTTGTCTTGTGCCGTACAATTCGGCCACAGTCTTGCGCCCGGTCCCGACCCTTTCAAGCGCACCGGCCCGGACACACGAAAGAATTATCGAATTGCCCCGCAAGCGGCTAAAATCTGGCGTCCCGGCTCGCCCGGGGCGGGAAGACCGGGGCTGGGGAAAGCCCCGTACAGGGACGAATCTCTCAGGGAGGACATGATCTTGGAAGGAAAGAACGGAACGGTTTTGGTGGGTGGTGCCGTCGTGCTGATGGCAGCGTTCCTGATCTGGCAGAAATCCGATTCGGGCAGCAGCGGCATGGAACAGGAGATCGCCGCGCTGAACGCCCGGATCGACGCGCTGGGCGCGGATCTGGCCGAGATCGGCACCGATGTCGCGGGTCTTGCCGAGGCTGGCGCGCAACAGGCCCAGGGCCTGGCCGAGGTTGCCGCGCTGGGCAGCCGGCTGGCCGAAACGGTGCAGGGACTGGGCGGCGTGGTGCTTGAGGGTGCGGCGGCAGCCGGTGCGGCCAGCGGCCCGGCCGACGCGGCCGATGCGGCCGATGCGGTGGCCGAGGCCCCTGCCCCGGTCGGCCCCGGCGAGACGGCAAGTTTCGGCGACGGTTCGGTGCGCGTCTTCGTCTCGCGCGTCGATGCCGATGCCGGATCGGCCCGCATCGCGGTCAACGGCACCGCCATGGCGACCCTGTCCACCGGCGAGGCTGTCAGCCTCGACGAGACAGGCTGCTCGGTCAGCCTTGTCGCGATCGAGGACGGACGGGCAAGCTTCGGCTACGCCTGCGGAAGCTGATCTGCCGGCGCCCGCGCCGGTTGCGGCGTGGGCGCCTGCGCCCCGGGCCATCTCAGTCCAGCGTCTTGAGCACATCGGAGAGCTTGCCGAACAGCTCGTCGATCTGCGCCTTGTCGATCATCAGGGGCGGACTTATCGCGATGATGTCGCCGGTCGTGCGTACCAGCAGGTTCTTTTCATAGGCGTTCAGGAAGGCGGTAAAGGCGCGCTTGGTCGGCTCGCCCGCGATCGGCTCCAGTTCCACCGCACCGATCAGGCCCATGTTTCGGATGTCGATCACATGGGGTAGGCCCCGGAGGCTGTGCAGCGCATCCTCCCAATAGGGCGCCAGCGCCGCGGCATTCTCGAACAGCCCTTCTTCGCGATAGGTCTGAAGCGTGGCGATCCCGGCGGCCGAGGCAATCGGGTTGCCCGAATAGGTATAGCCGTGGAACAGCTCGATCACATGCTCGGGGCCCTGCATGAAGGCGTCGTGGATGGCTGGCGTGGTCAGCACCGCACCCATCGGGATCACGCCATTGGTCAGCCCCTTGGCGACCGTCATCATGTCAGGCAGCACGCCGAAATGATCGGCCGCAAAGGGGCTGCCCAGACGGCCGAAGCCGGTGATGACCTCATCAAAGATCAACAGGATGCCGTGCTTGGTGCAGATCTCGCGCAGCCGTTCAAGGTAGCCCCTGGGCGGCATCAGGACGCCCGTGGACCCCGCCATCGGCTCGACGATCACGGCGGCGATGGTTTCCGCGCCATGCAGCGCCACGATCCGCTCCAGATCGTCGGCCAGATGCGCGCCATGTTCGGGCTGGCCGCGGGTAAAGCTGTTCTGGTCGGGCAGATGGGTATGCGGCAGGTGGTCGACGCCCGCCAGCAGCGTGCCGAACATCTTGCGGTTGTTGACGATGCCGCCGACCGAGATGCCGCCGAAATTGACCCCGTGATAGCCGCGCTCGCGCCCGATCAGCCGCGTGCGCGCCCCCTCGCCCCGCGCCCGGTGATAGGCAATCGCGATCTTCAGCGCGGTGTCGACCGATTCCGAGCCGGAATTGGTGAAGAAGACATGCTCCATCCCCTCGGGCGCCATGTCGCGCAGCGCGCTAGCCAGTTCGAACGCCTTGGGATGGCCCATCTGGAAGGCGGGCGCATAGTCAAGCTCGGCCGCCTGTTTCTGGATCGCCTCGGTGATCTTCGGCCGGCAATGACCCGCATTGCAGCACCACAGCCCGGCGGTGCCGTCCAGCACATCGCGCCCGTCGGCGGTCTTGTAATACATGCCCGAGGCGCCCACGAACATCCGCGGCGCCTTCTTGAACTGGCGGTTCGCGGTGAACGGCATCCAGAAGGCCGAAAGGTCGTTGGGGCCGGGATTGCGGTCGAGCGCCATGACAGATCTCCAAAGGGCGGGCCGCCCGAGCGAAGGGGCGGGCGAAACGTTTGACCGGGCGGTCAGGAACACGCTAGCAGAGGCCCCGGGGCAGTCAAGCGCACCGACCAACCGTCTTTCGGCTGTTCAAATCGCCATCAGACCGATTATCGTCAGCAAACCCAAAGAGATATCGACCAATCCCTTTCCGATGACGTCCGAACGCCCCCGCACCCGCATTCAACGCCGCAACCGCCATGCGATCCTTGACGCCGCGCTGGTGGTATTTTCGCAGCATGGCTTTCGCGGCGCCACGCTTGACCAGATCGCCGCCGAGGCGGGGCTGTCGAAGCCCAATCTGCTTTATTACTTCCCCTCGAAGGAGGCGATCCACGAGACGCTTCTGGCCGGGCTTCTCAAGACCTGGCTCGACCCGTTGCGCGCGCTGGACCCCGCGGGCGAGCCGGTGGCGGAACTTCTGGGCTATGTCCGGCGCAAGCTGGCGATGAGCCGGGATTTCCCGCGCGAAAGCCGCCTTTTCGCAAACGAGATCCTGCAAGGCGCGCCGCGGATCGCGCCGACGCTGGGCGGCGAGCTGAAATCGCTGGTCGATGAAAAGGCGGCGGTGATCGCGGGCTGGTCCGCAGCAGGCCGAATCGCCGATGTCGACCCCTATCACCTGATCTTCTCGATCTGGGCGCTGACCCAGCATTACGCCGATTTCGACGTCCAGGTGCGCGCCGTGCTGGGCGAGGAGCGCGGTGATCCGCTGGACGGGGCCGAGCGGCATCTGGTGATGCTGTTCACCCGGCTTCTGACCCCCTGACCGCCGAAGCGGCGTTAACCATGGCGCACGAATCCGCTCGCCATGCCGGGCCAGCACGGGCAAGCTGGTTTCATTGAGTTTTGTGGTGGGGGCCTGAGCAGGAGCTTGGGACCAATGAATATCATCGCCCCGATTCCGGCGGTCGGTTTTCAGGACAGCGGCGTGAGCACCGCCAATGCCTTGGCGTCGGTAACCGTCGTTGCGCCTGCGGCACAGGGAAGTGCGTCCGCACAGACCCGCAGCGAGACCGGCGAGCGCGGCCAGCAGCCGCCGCGTCCGATCTTCCCTGCGCCGGATCCCGACCGTCCGACCGGACCGCCGCCAGCCTTCGACACGACGCCGCTCCAGCTAGAGGCAGAGCGGCGCATGAACGAGGCGTCGCTGCTCTGGCGCAGCGGCACCCCGATGCCCGAGCCGACGCAACGCCAGCTCGACATCGAGATCTGAGGCAGCAGGTCACCGCAGGGGCGCGCGCCTATTCTGCGGCGCGCGCTGCCGGATTGTTGGGATGCGCCGTCCAGTTCCCGTATTCGGCGGGAACTGTCCTTCCCGTGCGCGGATCGACCTCGCCCGGCGCCAGACGGCGCATCGTGATGCACCCCTCGACCGGGCAGACATCGACGCACAGGTTGCAGGCCACGCATTCCTCGTCCTTCACCACGAATCGCCTCTCGGGCGTCATCCCGATCGCCTGATGGCTGGTATCCTCGCAGGCCGCATAGCATCGTCCGCATTTGATGCAGGCCTCCTGGTCGATCACCGCCTTGGTGATGTAGTTAAGGTTCAGATATTGCCAATCCGTTACGTTCGGCACGGCCATCCCGGTAAAGTCCGACAGGGTTGAGAAACCCTTGCGGTCCATCCAGTCCGACATGCCCGCGATCATTTCCTGCACGATGCGGAAGCCATAGGTCATGACCGCCGTACAGACCTGCACATTGCCCGCCCCCAGCGCCATGAACTCGGCCGCGTCCTTCCATGTCGTGACGCCGCCGATGCCGGAAATCGGCAGTCCGCGGGTTTCGGGATCGCGGGCGATCTCGGCCACCATGTTCAGCGCGATGGGTTTCACCGCCGGGCCGCAATAGCCGCCATGGGTGCCCTTGCCGTCGATGGTGGGCTCCGGGCACATCAGGTCGAGGTCAACCGAGGTGATCGAGTTGATGGTGTTGATCAGGCTGACCGCATCCGCGCCCCCCTTGTGCGCCGCGCGGCTGGCAAGGCGGATATCGGTGATGTTGGGCGTCAGCTTGACGATCACCGGCATCCGCGTGTTCGCCTTGCACCAGCGGGTGACCATCTCGACATATTCGGGCACCTGCCCGACGGCCGAGCCCATGCCGCGCTCGCTCATGCCGTGGGGGCAACCGAAATTCAGTTCGACCCCGTCCGCGCCCGTTTCTTCGACCCGGGCCAGGATGCGCTTCCACGCCTCCTCCTCGCAGGGGACCATCAGGGAGACCACCATCGCGCGGTCGGGGTAGTCGCGCTTGACCGTCTTGATCTCGCGCAGGTTCACCTCAAGCGGGCGGTCGGTGATCAGTTCGATATTGTTCAGCCCCAGAAGCCGCCGGTCGGCCCCGTAGATCGCGCCATAGCGGGGGCCGTTCACGTTGACCACGGGCGGGCCGTCCTCGCCCAGCGTCTTCCACACCACGCCGCCCCAGCCTGCCTCGAACGCGCGGCGGACATTGTATTCCTTGTCGGTCGGCGGCGCAGAGGCCAGCCAGAACGGGTTGGGGGACTTGATGCCTACGAAATCGTTCCTGAGATCGGCCATGGCTCAGCCCTCCCCCATCAGCGTTGCATGGATGTCCTCGGCGGCGTCGCGGCCTTCGGCGACTGCCGTCACGGTCAGATCGTCGCCCCCCGCGGCGCAATCGCCGCCCGCCCAGACGCCCGGCAGGCTGGTGCGCCCCGGCCCCGTGACGGCGATCTTGCGGCCCGACAGCGCCAACCCCTCGGGCGCACCTTCCAGTTGCTGGCCGATGGCCTTGAACACCTGATCGGCCCTGAGGCGGAAGGTTTCCTCGCTCAGTTCCAGCCCCGACGCGGTTTCCTTCGTATAGGCGAACTCGACCGCCTCGACCGCGCCTTCGCCCAGAATCCGCAGGGGTGCCGCGCCGGTGACGATGCGCACACCCTTGGAGGCGGCCAGGTTCTGCTCGGCCTCGGAGGCGCCCATCGCGGCGCGGCTGCGGCGATAGACCATGGTCACGGTCTCGGCGCCCAGCAGCTTCGACTGCACCGCGGCATCCACCGCCGTCATGCCGCCGCCGATCACGACCACGTTGCGGCCAACCGCGATCTTCGAGAGATCCTCGGCCTGGCGCAGTTCGGCGATGAAATCGACCGCGTCGCGCACATGGGCCTTGTCCTCGCCCTCGGCGCGCAGCGCGTTGACGCCTGCAAGCCCGATGGCCAGAAAGACCGCATCATGTTCGGCCCTGAGCCCGTCCAGCGTGATGTCGCGGCCCAGCGCCATGCCGTTGCGCAGGCTGATCCCGCCGATGCCCAGCAGCCAGTCGACCTCGGCCTGGGCGAAGCCGCCGACCGTCTTGTAGGCGGCGATGCCGTATTCGTTCAGCCCGCCCGGCTTGGGCCGTGCGTCGAACAGCGTGACCTCATGCCCCTTCATCGCCAGCCGATGCGCGCAGGCCAGCCCCGCAGGCCCCGCCCCCACCACCGCGATCCGCCTGCCGGTCGGTGCGGCGCGCGTGAAGGGATGCCCCCCCGCCGCCATCAGCGTGTCGGTGGCAAAGCGTTGCAGCCGCCCGATCGCGACCGGCTTGCCCTCGGCCGTCTCGCGCACGCAGGATTGTTCGCAAAGCTGTTCGGTCGGGCAGACGCGGGCGCACATGCCGCCCAGGATGTTCTGCGCAAAGATCGTGCGCGCGGCGGCCCGGGGCGCGCCGGTCGCGATCTCGCGGATGAACAGGGGTATGTCGATGGCGGTGGGGCAGGCCGTGACGCAGGGCGCATCATGGCAGAAATAGCAGCGGTCGGCCGCCACCGCGGCCTCGTGCGGGGTGAGGGGCGGCGCCTTGTCGGCGAAATTGTCGCGGTATTGCTCGGCCCCGAGGCGCCCGGATACGATTCCGGGGGTAAGTGGCGTGTTGGCCATGCTGGCCCTCCCTGCTGCCATCCCGATGCCTCGAAGCCTGCCACAGTGTTGGATTTTATCAAACGGTAAATTCCCGGTACGGT
Organism: Rhodovulum strictum; assembly: GCF_009649175.1. Classification (GTDB taxonomy): domain Bacteria; phylum Pseudomonadota; class Alphaproteobacteria; order Rhodobacterales; family Rhodobacteraceae; genus Rhodovulum; species Rhodovulum strictum. Next base: position 25,018 of record NZ_WJPO01000013.1, read on the forward strand.
GCCGAGACGGTTCTTCGACGATGGGGCGGACATCCTGTGCCCGCCGATTGGGCAGATCGGGGCGCGCGCGGCGCATCGGCAAAAACCGCCGCACCCGCTTTCCATGGGGGTGACCCTCGCGTATAAGCGGCGCAATTCACGAAGCGGGCGGCCCCGGGCGGGGCCGCATCGCGACCGATCGAGGACAGGCATGACCAACACCACCCACGAAGCGGATGTCGCCTTCATCCAGGCGCTGGCGGAACTGTTGCGCGAACACGACCTGACCGAGCTTCAGGTGAAGCGGGAATATGGCGAAGACGACTCGCTGGATGTGCGGGTGTCGCGCTCGGCGCCAGCGCCGGTCCTGTCGGCACCGATGGCCATGCCCGCGATGGCCGCGATGCCGGCCGCCCCCATGGCCATCGCCCCCGCCGCCGCCGCACCGGCCGAGGATCCGGCGCAGCATCCGGGTGCGGTCACCTCGCCCATGGTCGGCACCGCCTATCTTCAGCCCGAGCCGGGCTCGGATGCCTTCGTCAAGGTCGGCGACACGGTCAGCGAAGGCCAGACGCTGCTGATCATCGAGGCGATGAAGACGATGAACCACATCCCCGCGCCGCGGTCCGGCACCGTCAAGCGCATCCTGATCGAGGATGGCGCGCCGGTGGAATATGGCGCGCCGCTGATGATCCTCGAATAAGGCGGGTGCGATGTTCGACAAGATCCTGATCGCGAACCGCGGCGAGATCGCGCTCCGCGTGATCCGCGCCTGCCGCGAGATGGGCATCCGCTCGGTCGCGGTCCATTCGACGGCCGATGCTGATGCGATGCATGTGCGCATGGCCGATGAAAGCGTCTGCATCGGCCCGCCGCCCAGCCCCGACAGCTATCTGTCGATCCCCTCGATCATCTCGGCCTGCGAGATCACGGGGGCACAGGCGATCCATCCGGGCTATGGCTTCCTGTCGGAAAACGCGCGCTTCGTGCAGATCGTCGAGGATCACGGCCTGACCTTCATCGGCCCCTCGGCGGAACATATCCGCATGATGGGCGACAAGATCACCGCCAAGGAAACCATGAAGGCGCTGGGCGTGCCCTGCGTTCCCGGTTCCGAAGGCGGGGTGCCCGATGTCGAGACCGCCCGCAAGCTGGCCGCCGACATGGGCTATCCGGTCATCGTCAAGGCAACCGCGGGCGGTGGCGGGCGCGGCATGAAGCTTGCGCGCGGGCCGGAGGATCTGGAACGCGCCTTTCAGACCGCACGCGCCGAGGCAAAGGCGGCCTTTGGCAATGACGAGGTCTATATCGAGAAATACCTCCAGAAGCCGCGGCATATCGAGATCCAGGTCTTCGGCGACGGCCAGGGCCGCGCGGTGCATCTGGGCGAGCGGGATTGCTCGCTGCAACGCCGCCACCAGAAGGTTCTGGAAGAGGCGCCCGGCCCGGTGATCGACGCCGAGACGCGGGCGCGCATCGGCAAGGTATGTGCCGACGCGGTGGCGCGGATCAACTATCGCGGCGCGGGCACGATCGAGTTCCTGTACGAGGACGGCGAGTTCTATTTCATCGAGATGAACACGCGCCTTCAGGTCGAACATCCCGTGACCGAGGCGATCTTCGGCGTCGATCTGGTGCGCGAACAGATCCGGGTGGCCGAGGGGCGGCCCCTGTCCTTCGACCAGGACGATCTGGTGCTGAACGGCCATGCCATCGAGGTCAGGATCAATGCAGAGCGGCTGCCGAACTTTGCCCCCTGCCCGGGCCGCATCACCGCCTATCACGCGCCGGGGGGGCTGGGTGTGCGGATGGATTCGGCACTTTACGACGGCTATTCGATCCCGCCCTATTACGACAGCCTGATCGGCAAGCTGATCGTGCACGGCCGCGACCGTGGCGAGGCGCTGGCGCGGCTGGACCGGGCGCTGGGCGAGCTGATCGTGGACGGGATCGAAACCACCGCACCGCTGTTCAGCGCGCTTCTGCTGGAGCCCGACATCCAGCGCGGCGACTACAACATCCACTGGCTGGAACGCTGGCTGGAGGCCGGGCCGGAACTCTGACGGACCCTGCGCCTTGGCCCGCCGGGAACGAGGGTATGACGGCCGACAGACTGACGCCCGGGGTTCTGCTGAACGCCTATGCCGCGGGCATCTTCCCGATGGCGGAATCGCGCGAGGATCCCGAGATCTTCTGGGTCCGGCCGCGGCGGCGGGGGATCTTTCCGCTCGACCGGTTCCACATCTCGAAAAGCCTTGCCCGGCATATCCGCCGCGATCCCTTCGCCATCCGCATCGACACCGATTTCGCGGGCGTCGTCGCGGGCTGCGCCGCGCGTGACGAGACCTGGATCAACGGCACGATCTTTGCGCTTTACCGCGAACTGCACGCGCAGGGCCATGCCCATTCGCTGGAAGTCTGGGACGGCGATACGCTGGTCGGCGGCGTCTATGGCGTGACGCTGGGCGCGGCGTTCTTCGGCGAAAGCATGTTCTCGCGCCGCACCGATGCGTCAAAGATCGCGCTGGCCTATCTGGTGGACCGGCTGCGCGCAGGCGGGTTCCGGCTGTTCGACGCGCAGTTCCTGACGCCGCATCTGCAAAGCCTGGGCGCCATCGAGATCGGGCGCGTGGACTACATGCGGCAGCTTGAGGCGGCACTGGCCGCAGAGGCGGATTTCACCGGCCCCATAACGCCCGCCTCCGGTCAGGCGCTCTTGCAGCGCAGAACCCAGACATCGTAGCGGGCATGGTCCAGCGGGTTCAGCGCCGGGCTTGACGCCAGCATCCAGCCGGAAAACAGCCGCGAAACCCCCGTCTCGTCGGCAATCTCGATCAGCGCAAAGGCGTCCGAGGCCGGGTTGTCCGCCGGATAGCGGCATTCGCGCAGCATCACCTGCAACCGCCCCACCCGCGCGCCCTGCCCCGGCGCAAGCTCCAGATCGACCACCTCGCCCGACACCCGGTCAAGCCCACGCAGCACCGCGCCCGCCTGCGCGGTTTCGGTCTGGGTCTCGGTCCGGGTCGTGCGGGCGGTGTCGGGCTCGGGCGCGGCCGGCACCATCACCAGCGGGTCTTCCTGTTCGATGATCGGCAGCGGCTCGCCCTGCAACTGCTGATTCAGCATGCTCTCGCCGGAGGGCAGGTCGTCGAGCGGCGCGACCGACCAGCCCTCGGTCGTCCAGCTGTCGGGATCCCATGTGGGTTCCTGCTGGGCCGCCAGCGGCGCGGCAAGCAGCGCAAGGCCAAGGGCCAGCCGCGCGGCGGTCATCGGCCCGCCTCGTCCGTGGTGGCGGTAAAGACCTTCATCAGAAGCGAAATCAGGCTGACCGCACCCTGGGTGTCCAGCATCTCGTCGCCCGGCGAAAGGTTGAAGGGCGAGCCGCCGGGGATGATCTCGACAAAGGTGCCGCCCAGAAGCCCCTCGGTCGAGACCAGAACGGCGCTGTCATCGGGCAGTTCGATCCCCTTCTTCATCGTGAAGCGGGCATCTGCGCGAAAGGTCTGGGGATTCAGGTCAAGCGCGGTCACCGTGCCCACCTTGACGCCCGCCAGCCGGACATCGGTGCCGACATTGACCCCCTCGACCGAACGGAAACTGGCCGTCAGCTCGTAGCTTCCCGCGGCGCCGCCGCCGATGCCGGTGGACTGGGTGGCATAAAGGAAGAATCCGACCGCCAGCGCCAGAACCGCGCCGCCTGTGATCACCTCTGTCGCTGTATTCTCGGCCATGGCGCTATTCGGGTTGCCACGCCTCGTAATCGCGCCGCGGCGCAGGCTCGGCCCGGCGGATCGAGCCCGGCGGCGCATAGGCCAGGGGCGTGCCGGTCAGGTTTTCCTGATGCGGCTTTTCCCAGATCTTGCGCGGCAGCGGCCGCTCGGTCGGGGGCTCGGCAAAGGTGTGGTGCAGCCAGCCATGCCAGTCCGGCGCGATGCGGCTGGCCTCGACCTCGCCATTATAGATCACCCAGCGCCGCGTGCCGTCCCTGGACTGGTAAAAGACATTGCCCTGCGCATCCTCGCCGACCTTCTGGCCGTGGCGGGCCGTGAACAGGCGCGTGCCAAGCGTTTCGGCGTTCCACCAGGTCACGTATTTCAGAAGGTTGTCGATCACGCCCATGGGATCCTCCGCGTGGTGCTGAAAGCACATATGCCGCATGCGGGCCACAAGGTCCAGTGCCCTGCCCCGGGCCTCGCGGACAGTTCAGCCCGCAAGCGCCTCGGCGCGGATGATGCGGGCGATCAGGGCGCAATCGGCCTGCGAAAAGGTCAGCGGCAGGCGCATGTCGATCAGCCCCGCCAGCACAAGGTCGGTCTGCGGCAGCGGTTCGGGCGCGGCCCAGTCCCACTGGTCGTAGCGTGAGGTGAAGCCATGCGGCCGGTCCGCGCCGAACCATTTCAATTCAACGCCACGGGCCGCACAGCGCGCAAGAAACGCCTCGATCCGGGGCGCGGGCCAGCCGGGCAGGCGGAACTGGAAGGACGATCCGACGAACCCCTCCCGCGGCGGGCGCGGGATCAGCGCAAGCCCCGGCACGCCCGCAAGCCCGTCCTCGATCACCCGATAAAGCGCGTTCCAGCGGGCCACCCGCTCGGGCAGGCGGGCCAGTTGCGGGCGCAGGATCGCGGCGCGCAGGTTGTCCATCCGGCCCGAAACATTCGGCACCTCACCCGCAAGCCCGGTGAACGCCTCGGGGGGCGGAGCGGCGCGGTGGCGGTCGAAATGCATGTAGCTGCCCGACAACAGCACCGCGCGGGCGGCAAGCCCGGCATCGTCGGTGACAAGCAACCCGCCCTCGCCCGAGTTGATGTGCTTGTAGGTCTGGGTCGAATAGCAGCCGATCACCCCATGCCGCCCCGATGGCACGCCCGCCCAGTCGGCGCCCATCGTATGCGCGCAATCCTCGATCACCGCGACCCCGGCGCCATCGCAAAGCGCCATCAATTCGTCCATGTCGCCAATATGCCCGCGCATGTGGGACAGCATCAGCACCCGCGCGTCGGTCTCGTCGATCCGCTGTTCCAGATGGGCCAGGTCGATGGTCAGCGCCTCGATCGTCTCGACGAAGACCGGCCTTGCGCCAAGGCTGGCAATCGCGCCCGGCACCGGGGCAAGCGTGAAGGCATTGGTCAGCACCACCTCGCCCGGCTCGACCTGCAAGGCCCGCAGCGCACAGGCCAGCGCATAGCCGCCCGAGGCAACCGCGAGGCAATAGCGCGCGCCGGTGAAGGCCGCGAAGTCCTGTTCCAGTGCAGCCACCTCGCCCGTCTCGCCGGGGGCGAGGTTGTAGCGGTGCAGCCGCCCGTGCCGCAGCACCGCCACGGCCGCCGTGATCGCCTCGTCGGGGATCGGCTCCTGCTGGGTGAAGCTGCCGGTGAACCGGTCGGTCATGGCACTGCCTGCGGGATCAGCCGCCCGGCAAGATCGAAAAGTTCTGCGTAATCGGCCATCAGCGCCTCGGGGTCCAGCGCGGGCATCTCGGCCGCGGCCGGGCCAAAGGTGACAAGCACGCAGGGCACACCGGCGGCGCGCGCGGTGTTGCGGTCGGTCGCGCTGTCGCCGATCAGGATCGAGCGCGGCACCGCGCCGCCCGCCCGCTCGACCGCGGCGCGATAGGGCGCGGGATCGGGCTTGCGCACGGGCAGCGTGTCGGCGCCCACCAGCGAGCCGAACAGATCCCGCACGCCCAGCCGCGCCAGCAGATCCTCGGCCAGCGCCTCGGGCTTGTTGGTGCAGATGCCAACCCGATAGCCCGCGCCGCGCAACTGCTCGACCGCCTCGACAGCACCGGGATACATCCGGGTATGCCGGTCAAGGTTCTGCGCGTAATGGGCCAAGAAGACGGGAAACTGCGCCTCGATCTCGGCCTCCGGCCCGGCCACGCCCAGCCGCTGGAACGCCAGCCGCAGCATCGCCCGTCCGCCCAGAAAGGCAGTCGTGGCGTCCTGCACGGGGTCAAGCGGCAGGCCCAGACCCACATCCTCGAAACAGGCATTCGCCGCGTCGATCAGGTCGCGGCTGGTATCGGCCAGCGTGCCGTCGAGATCGAAGATGACCGTGCGCATATGCCCCCCGCTGCCCGTTGCGCTCCCTGAAACAGAGCGAAACGCCAAGTGATCCGGGCGACGGTTGCGCGCCCGCCGAACCGCGATAAAAGGGATGCGACCAAAAGGAAAGAGCACAGGCCCCATGCCAACAGCCCTGATCATCCTGGCCGCGGGCCAGGGCACCCGGATGCAGTCCGACCGACCCAAGGTGCTGCACGAGATCGCGGGCGCGCCCCTGATCGCGCATGCCATGGCGGCCGGCGCGGCACTGGCGCCCGAGCGTACGGTGATCGTCGCGGGCCATGGCGCCGACGCGGTGCGGGCAGCGGTGCTGGAGATCGCCCCCGATGCTGCGGTCGTGGTGCAGCAGGAACAACTGGGCACCGCGCATGCGGTGGCGCAGGCGCGCGCGGCGCTGGACGGGTTCACGGGCGATGCCATCGTGCTTTACGGCGATACCCCCTTCATCCGGCCCGAAACGCTTGCGGCGATGGCCGAGGCGCGCGCGCGCCATGCGGTGGTCGTGCTGGGCTTCGAACCGGCCGATCCGGGCCGTTACGGCCGGCTGGTGATGGCGGGCGGCGCGCTGGACCGGATCGTGGAATTCAAGGACGCAACGCCGGACGAACGGGCCATCGGGCTTTGCAATTCCGGCGTGATCGCAGCCGATTGCGCGCTGTTGTTCCAGTTGATCGACGCGGTCGGCAACGACAATGCCGCGGACGAATACTACCTGACCGACATCGTCGGGCTGGCCCGCGCGCGGGGCCTTTCGGCGGGCGTCGTGGTCTGTGACGAGGCCGAGACGCTGGGCGTCAATTCCCGCGCCGATCTGGCCCGGGCCGAAGCCGCATTCCAGGCCCGCGCCCGCGCCGAGGCACTGGAAAACGGCGTCACGCTGATCGCGCCGGAAACCGTGTTCTTTGCCCATGACACCGTGATCGGCCGCGATGCGCTGATCGAGCCCAACGTGATCTTCGGCCCCGGCGTCACCGTCGAATCCGGCGCCCATATCCGCGCCTTCTGCCATCTCGAAGGCGCCCATGTCAGCCGCGGCGCGGTCATCGGCCCCTTTGCCCGGCTGCGCCCCGGCGCGGAACTGTCCGAAGACGTGCGCGTGGGCAATTTCGTCGAGGTCAAGAACGCGCTGGTGGCCGAGGGCGCCAAGATCAACCACCTGAGTTACATCGGCGATGCAACCGTCGGCGCCGAGGCCAATATCGGCGCGGGCACCGTCACCTGCAATTACGATGGCGTCTTCAAGCACCATACCGAGATCGGCGCGCGCGCCTTCATCGGCTCGGACACGATGCTGGTGGCCCCGGTCCGCATCGGCGAAGGCGCGATGACCGCCGGCGGGTCGGTCATCACCTCGGACGTGCCGGATGGCGCATTGGCGCTGGGCCGGGCGCGGCAGGACAACAAGCCGGGACTGGCGGCGAAACTTTTTGAAAGATTGCAGGCCGAAAAGGCCCGGCGCAAAGGGAATTGAAATCATGTGCGGAATTGTCGGCGTTCTGGGCGATCACGAGGTCGCGCCCATTCTGGTCGAGGCGCTGAAGCGTCTGGAATATCGCGGCTATGACAGCGCGGGCATTGCCACGGTCAATGCGGGCAAGCTGGATCGCCGCCGCGCGGTGGGCAAGCTGGTGAACCTGTCGGATCTGCTGGTGCATGATCCGCTCGCGGGCAAGTCGGGCATCGGCCATACCCGCTGGGCCACCCATGGCGCACCCAGTGTCGCCAATGCCCATCCCCACCGGGCGCGCAAGGTCGCGGTCGTTCATAACGGCATCATCGAGAATTTCCGCACGCTGCGCGAGGAACTGGTGGCGCAGGGCGCTGGCTTCGAAAGCGACACCGATACCGAGACGGTCGCGCATCTGGCGCAGGTCTTCCTCGATCAGGGGCTTGCCCCGCGCGAGGCAGCCGAACGCACGCTGGAACGGCTGGAAGGGGCGTTCGCGCTATTGTTCCTGTTCGAGGGCGAGGACGATCTGATGATCGCGGCCCGCAAGGGCAGCCCGCTGGCCGTGGGCCATGGCGAGGGAGAGATGTTCGTGGGCTCGGATGCCATCGCGCTGGCGCCGCTCACCCATCGCATCACCTATCTCGAAGAGGGCGACCGCGCCATCGTCACCCGCGCAGGCGCCACCTTCCTCGACGAGCAGGGCCGCCCGGTGAACCGCGAGATCCGCACCATCGAGATCGACGCGACCCGGGTGGAAAAGGCCGGCTACAAGCATTTCATGGCCAAGGAAATCGCCGAACAGCCCAGCGTCATGGGCGATGCGCTGCGCCATTACATCGGCGAAGGCGGCCAGATCACGCTGCCCGGCGGCGGCATCGACTTTTCCCGCGTCTCGCGCCTGACCATGGTTGCCTGCGGCACCGCCTATCTGGCCTGCCTGACGGCGAAATACTGGATCGAGCAACTGGCGGGCCTGCCCGTCGATGTCGATATCGCGTCGGAATTCCGCTATCGCGAACCGCCGATCCCCGAGGGCACGCTGGCCATCTTCGTCAGCCAGTCGGGCGAGACGGCCGACACGCTGGCCGCGCTGCGCTTTTGCGAGGGCAAGGCGCAGCGGATCGTGTCGGTGGTCAACGTCCCCGAAAGCTCGATCGCGCGGGAAAGCGACCTGGCGCTGCCGATCCTTGCCGGCGCCGAGATCGGCGTGGCCTCGACCAAGGCGTTTACCTGCCAGTTGGTCGTTCTGGCGCTGATCGCGCTCGAGGCGGCGCGGCAGCGCGGCACGCTGGATGCGCCGACGCTGGCCCGCCATATCGAGGATCTGCGCTCGATGCCCGGCCGGTTGAACGCCGCGCTGGCCACCGAACCGCGCATCGAGGCGATTGCCCGGCAATTGTCCGAGGCGACCGACGTGCTGTTCCTGGGCCGCGGCGCGATGTATCCCCTGGCCCTGGAAGGCGCGCTGAAACTCAAGGAAATCAGCTATATCCACGCCGAAGGCTATGCCTCGGGCGAGTTGAAGCACGGCCCCATCGCGCTGGTGGATGCCACCGTCCCGGTGATCGTGATGGCGCCGCATGACCGGCTGTTCGACAAGACCGTGTCGAACATGCACGAGGTCATGGCCCGCAGCGGCAAGGTGCTGCTGGTCACCGACACCCGCGGCGCCGCCGAAGCGGGCGACGGGGTCTGGCAATGCCTCGTGATGCCCGAAGTGCCCGAACTGTTCGCCCCGATCCTTTACGCTCTGCCCGCCCAGATGCTGGCCTATCATACCGCCGTCGCCAAGGGCACCGACGTCGACCAGCCCCGCAACCTGGCAAAGTCGGTGACCGTCGAATGACCCCGGCGGCCGGTGGCCGAGCGGCATGCGACCGGTAAGGCGTCCCTGAGCGGGGCTGCAAGGAGGGTACAGGCAGCGGCCGGTCGGTTACCTTCCTGCCTGACCGATTCGCCGGATCGGTGCCAATCGTGCTGACCTCGACCATGGATGCCGCTTGTCGGGGACGACCGGCATCACCCGATCTGGCAGATCGCGATGCCGCGTGCGGGCGCCATTCCGGCCGTCAGTGGCCCCAGGATGGCGAGCGACACAGCACACGGGGACAGACCGGCTGCTGCGCGCCCGGGATGTCCGGTCAGGGGGTTGCGGTCAGACGGGCCGCCCGTCTGACCGCATCGGTTCGCGATGTTCAACCGCTCTGGTCGACCCGCCGGGGCCGGGGCCCGGACCCGGGCTCAGAGCCCGGGATAGAGCGGGAAGCGCGCGCAAAGCGCGGCGACTTCGGCCTTGACCTTGTCCTCGGCCGCGGAATTGCCGTCTTCGCCATTGGCGGCCAGCCCGTCCACCACTTCGGTAATCCAGCGGCCGATCTGGGTGAATTCGGTCTCGCCGAAGCCGCGCGTGGTCCCGGCCGGGCTGCCCAGGCGGATGCCGCTGGTGATGGTGGGTTTCTCGGTGTCGAACGGGATGCCGTTCTTGTTGCAGGTGATATGCGCGCGGCCCAGCGCCTTTTCGGTGGCGTTGCCCTTCACCCCCTTGGGCCGCAGATCGACCAGCAGCACATGGCTGTCGGTGCCCCCCGTCACTAGGTCAAGCCCGCCTTCCATCAGCGCGGCCCCCATCGCCTTGGCGTTCCGGATGACCTGTTCCTGGTAGACCTTGAAGCCGGGTTGCAGCGCCTCGCCGAAGGCGACGGCCTTGCCCGCGATCACATGCATCAGCGGCCCGCCCTGGATGCCCGGGAAGATGGCCGAGTTGAACTTCTTCGACAGCGCCTCGTCATTGGTCAGGATCATGCCACCGCGCGGGCCGCGCAGGGTCTTGTGCGTGGTGGTCGTGGCGACATGGGCATGCGGGAAGGGCGAGGGATAAAGACCCGCCGCCACCAGCCCCGCGAAATGGGCCATGTCGACCATCAGATACGCCCCCACCATGTCGGCGATCTCGCGGAAGCGGGCGAAATCCAGGATACGCGGGATCGCCGAGCCGCCGGCGATGATCATCTGCGGCTTGTGCTCTTTCGCCAGACGCTCGATCTGGTCGTAATCGGGCATGAGGTCGCTTTCGCGCACGCCGTATTGCACCGCGTTGAACCACTTGCCCGACTGGTTGGGCGCCGCGCCATGGGTCAGGTGCCCGCCCGCATCGAGGCTCATCCCCAGGATGGTATCGCCGGGTTTCAGAAGCGCGGTGAACACGCCCTGATTGGCCTGGCTGCCGGAATTGGGCTGGACGTTCGCATAGGCCACATCGAACAGCTTGCAGGCCCGTTCGATCGCCAGGCTTTCGGCGATGTCGACGAACTGACAGCCGCCATAATAGCGCCGCCCCGGATAACCTTCGGCATATTTGTTGGTCATCACCGAGCCCTGCGCCTCGAGCACGGCGCGGCTGACGATGTTTTCCGACGCGATCAGTTCGATCTCGTCGCGCTGGCGGCCAAGCTCAAGCCCGATGGCATGGGCGATCTCGGGGTCGCGGCTGGCAAGCGTCTCGGTGAAAAAGCCGTTGTCCTGATGCGGTGCGTTCATCCTGGCGTCTCCCTCTGGCGGCCGGTGGCGGCGTGGCCGCGGTTCTAGCGGAAGCTGCGCCGCCAAGAAAGCCGGAATTGGCGCCGCGGGGCTGGTCCTTTCGTCGGTCTTGTCATTCGCGCCGCACTGGGCAATCACTGGTCCCAAGGGCCGGAAGGGGGCGGTCAGGACATGGCGCCAGCACCGAAAATCGCCTTTCTGGCCAGCGAGACGGCCCGTGCCGAGGGCGCGCTTGAGGCGCTGGTGGCGCGCTATGGCCAGGTGCCCGCCGACCAGGCCGAGGTGATCGTGGCGCTGGGCGGCGACGGGTTCATGTTGCAGACGTTGCACGCCACGCAGGATCTGCCCGCGCCGGTCTATGGCATGAATTGCGGGACCATCGGCTTTCTGATGAACGAGTACCGCGAAAAGGGCCTGATCGCGCGGCTGGCCGCCGCTGAGCAGGAGATCATCCATCCGCTCAGGATGCAGGCGACCCGGCCCGATGGCAGCGTGGTCGAGGCGCTGGCGATCAACGAGGTCAGCCTGCTGCGCGCAGGTCCGCAGGCGGCCAAGCTGCGGATCGTGGTCGATGGCAAGCTCAGGCTCGATGAACTGGTCTGCGACGGGGCGCTGGTGGCGACCCCCGCGGGATCGACCGCCTACAACTATTCCGCCCATGGCCCGATCCTGCCGATCGGCTCGGACGTGCTGGCGCTGACGGCGGTCGCACCGTTCCGGCCGCGGCGCTGGCGCGGCGCGCTGCTGCCGCGGACCGCAAGGGTGCGCATCGAGGTGCTGGAGCCGCACAAGCGCCCGGTGATGGCCGAGGGCGACAGCCGCGGCGCGGGCGTGGTGACGGCGGTCGAGGTCGCCTCGGAACCCGCGATCGCGCATCGCATCCTGTTCGATCCCGGCCACGGGCTTGAAGAACGGCTGATCCGCGAACAGTTCCTTTAGGGCCGTGCACGCGCCAACCAGGGCATCTGCCCCTCGTCCGGCTCAAGGCTCCTGGCTGTCGGCCGATCCGTCCTTGCGCCCCCAGGACTCGCGCTTGCGGTAAAGCGTCGAGGGCGAGACATCCAGCACCCGCGCCGCCCGTGGCAGCGAACCGCCCTCGCGCGCGATGGTCTCCTCGATCACCATCTGCTCGATCTCGGCCAGCGTGCGCCCGATCAGATCGCCAAGCGCGCAGTGCCGGGCGTCACCGCGGAACACTTCGTCCCCCGGCCCGGCAGATCCTTTCTGGATCATGTCACGCTCCTGTTGCAGCGCGGCGGGCAGCATGTCGAGCGTGACATCGGGTCCGTCATGCAGCACCACGGCATGGCGCAGCACGTTCAGCAACTGGCGCACATTGCCGGGCCAGGACAGTCGGCGGAACAGGTCCGCAACCTCGGGCGACAGGCCGGTGAAGCGGCGCCCTTCCTCGGCCGCCAGACGCACCAGCGCCGACTCGGCGATCTCGATCACGTCCTCGCCCCGGTCGCGCAGGGGCGGCAGGTGGATCGGGACCACATGCAGCCGGTAGTACAGGTCTTCGCGGAACCGGCCGCGGCGTACCTCGTCCATCGGATCGCGGTTGGTGGCGCAGACGATGCGCACATTGACCTTGCGCGGATGCGGCGCACCGATCGGCTGGATCGTCGAGGTCTGAAGGAAGCGCAGCAGCTTGGTTTGCAGCGCCGCATCCATCTCGCAGATCTCGTCGAGAAACAGCGTGCCGCCATCGGCCACCGCGGCCGCGCCGGGCTTGTCCGCCAGGGCCCCGGTAAAGGCGCCCTTGGCATGGCCGAACACCTCGGATTCCAGAAGATCGCGCGGGATTGCGGCGCAGTTCAGCGGCACGAAGGGGCCATTTGCGCGGGACGAGGCGGCATGCACCGCCTGGGCGCAGATTTCCTTGCCGGTGCCGCTTTCACCGGTGATGAAGACCGTCGCCATCGACCGCGCGACCGAAGCGATGCGGGCATAGACCGCCTGCATCTGCGGCGAGCTTCCGACGAAATCCTCGCGGGGGACAGCGCCCGGACGGGGGGGCGATGGGCGGGCGGCGCCATTGCCCGGCCGCTCGGCCAGCGCGGTCTCGACCGCATGCAGAAACCGCTGTTCGTTGAAGGGCTTGAGCAGGAATTCATAGGCCCCTGCGCGCATCGCCTCGACCGCCCGGTTGATCGAGCCGTTGGCGGTGATGACGATCACGCGGGTATCGGGCGCAATCGACAGGATTTCCTGAAGCACCGCCTGGCCGGGGCGGTCGGGCAGCATCAGATCGAGCAGCACCACCGCCGGGCGCAATGCGCGGAACCGGTCAAGCCCCTCGGCAGCGGTGGATGCCGACACGACCTTGTGCCCGGCCCCGCGCAGCACCGATTCGTAGACCATCTGAAGCGATGGCGTGTCCTCGATCAGCAGAAGCGGAAGCGCGGTCATCCTGCGGCCTCAACCGCGAAACGGGTCTCAAGCTCGCCGCCAAGCGCGGCGCGCAGCATCTCGATCCGGTGCATCACCCCGGGCACAAGGCCCGCAACCGCCGTCCGCTGCCCGATCCGGGCGGCGGTGTTCAGCGCCTCGGCATCGGACTGGAGCGCGGTATTGCCCACCGCGCCCGCCAGCGAGATCAGCACATGGGTCCGGGCCCGGATCAGCGCCATGTCGTCGCGCGCGCTGCCCTCGCCGATCCCGCTGAGAACGGTGCCGAGATCCTCGCGCATGCGGCCCAGCAATTCGCGCCCGTCCTCGGGTCCGGCCAGGGCGAGCAGCCGGTCCAGATGCACGCGGTCGAACGGCGCCCCCACCCATGGGGCGGCGCGGAAAGCGGGGCGCTTGCTCAGCACCCGGGCAATCGCCTCGCCAAAGGCGTCAAGGCTCATGATCGGCTTGGCAAGGATCCCGTCGGCGCCCGCGGAATAGATCTGGTCGCGGTTGGCCGACAGCACGAAGGCGGTGATCGCCAGCACAGGCGAGGCAGGTTCCCCGGCCTCGGCCTCGGCCGCACGCAAGCGGCGGATCACGTCGATCCCCGACAGCCGCGGCATCTCGATATCGACCAGCACCAGATCGAAGCGGCGCGCGGCCAGCGCCTCGGCCGCTTCCTCGCCATCCTCGACCAGCGTCACCTCGGCACCAAGCGTTTCCAGCATCTGCTGCACCAGAAGCCGGTTGGTCGGGTTGTCCTCGGCCACCAGAACGGTGCAGCCGGTCAGGTCGGGCAGTTCCGCCATCGCGGCAGGCGCCTCGACGCCGGGCGCCCAGGACCGGCGCGGCAGGATCAGCGAAACTTCGGCCCCGCCCTCGGCACCGTTCGCAACCTGGATCTGGGCGCGGATGCGTTGCGCAAGCTCGCGCACGATATGCAGCCCCAGCCCCGTCCCGGGCTGGCCGCTGTCCTCGGGCCGACCGGCATAGTCGAACAGCCGCGCCAGCGCCGCGTCGGAAAAGCCGGGGCCGGTATCGCGCACGCGCAGGCACAGCGCCTCTTGCGGGCCCAGATGGACGCGCAGACGCACCTCTCCGGCGGGGCTGTATTTCACCGCATTGCCGATCATGTTCGACAGGATGCGTTCGAGCGCCGCGGGATCGGTGCCGATCTCGGCGGGCAGGTCGTCGGCCCGCTCCAGCCGGAAGCCAAGCCCGCGCTGCCCGGCATGGGCCCGCCAGCGGGCCCCGATCCGATCGAGAAAGGGGCCAAGGCTGGTGGGCAGCGGCGCATCGGCACGGGGCGCGTCATCGCCGGTCACCAGCGCAAGGGTTTCGTCGGTGAGCCGCACAAGCTGCTCGGCCGAACTCTGGACCCGCTGAAGCTGAAGCTGGGAATCGGGGTCAAGCCGGGAGAGATCGGCAAGCGCGAGCCCGCCGAGGATATCCGCTATCGCGGCGCGCATGTCGTGGCCCAGCATGGCGGCCCGGTTGCGCGGGGATTGCGCGTCACCCTCTCCCCGCAGTCCGGTTCCGGGCTGTCGTACCTCCGGCATGTCGATCACCGCAGCCACTACGTCCGAAACCGGTGGACCAACCATGGCGGCACTCGTAAAGGTTGCATCAAATTAGTCTAGTCGCCCGTATGCAGCAGGCCAACCTGTATAATAAGTCAGGTCGCGCCCTGCCCTGGCCCCGTGCCGCCGGGTCGTCCCGTGGCACGGGGGCGCAGGTCGGGTCAGGCCGCCTGGGGATAGCCCAGCGCGCGCAGCGCCTGCGCGATCTCGTCCAGAATCGCGGGATCGTCGATGGTGGCGGGCATCTTGAACTCTTCCCCGTCGGCGATCTTGCACATCGTCCCGCGCAGGATCTTGCCCGAGCGGGTCTTGGGCAGACGGTCCACCACCACGGCCAGCTTGAAGGCCGCGACCGGGCCGATCTGGTCGCGCACCAGCTTGACGCATTCGCGGACGATCTCGCCATGGTCGCGGGTGACACCCGAGGTCAGGCACAGGAAACCCAGCGGCAATTGCCCCTTCAACTCGTCCGCGACGCCGATCACGGCACATTCCGCGACATCGGGATGGCTGGCCAGAACCTCCTCCATCGCGCCGGTGGACAGCCGGTGGCCCGCCACGTTGATCACGTCATCGGTGCGCGCCATGATGTAGAGATAGCCGTCCTCGTCCTTGTAGCCCGCATCGCCGGTTTCGTAATAGCCGGGGAAATGGCTCAGATAGGATTTGTGGAACCGCTCGGGCGCGTTCCACAGCGTCGGCAGCGTTCCGGGCGGCAGCGGCAGCTTGATGGCGATGGCGCCCAGCGTGCCCGGCGCGACCTCGTGCCCGCCCTCGTCCAGCACATGCACGTCGAAGCCCGGCATCGCGACCGAAGGGCTGCCGATCTTGACCGGAAGCTTCTCGATGCCCAGCGGGTTTGCCGCGATGGCCCAGCCGGTTTCGGTCTGCCACCAATGGTCGATCACCGGCACGCCCAGCATGCGCTGCGCCCATTTGATCGTGTCGGGATCGGCCCGCTCGCCCGCAAGGAACAGCGCACGCAGCCCGGTCAGGTCATACTTGTTGACGAATTCGCCATTCGGATCGGCCCGCTTGATCGCGCGGAACGCGGTCGGCGCGGTGAAGAAACTCTTGACCTTGTGTTCCGAGATCACCCGCCAGAACGTGCCCGCATCCGGCGTGCCGATGGGCTTGCCCTCGAAGACGACGGTGGTATTGCCGTGGATCAGCGGCGCATAGCAGATATAGCTGTGGCCCACGACCCAGCCCACATCGGATGCCGCCCAGAACACCTCGCCCGGCTCGACATTGTAGATGTTCTTCATCGTCCAGTTCAGCGCCACCAGATGCCCGGCGGTCGGCCGCACGACGCCCTTGGGCTGGCCCGTGGTGCCCGAGGTGTAAAGGATATAGGCCGGGTGGTTGCCCTCGACCGGCACGCATTCGGCGGGCTGCACACCATACTGGAACCCGTGCCAGTTGACGTCGCGCCCCTCTTTCAGCAGCGCCACTTCCTGTTCGCGCTGAAAGATCACGCAGAAATCGGGCTGGTGGGTCGACAGATCCAGCGCACCGTCCAGCAGCGGCTTGTAATGCACGATCCGGCCCGGTTCGATCCCGCAGCTTGCCGCGATGATGCATTTCGGCTTCGCGTCGTCGATCCGCACCGCCAGCTCGTTCGCGGCAAAGCCGCCAAAGACCACCGAATGGATCGCGCCCAGGCGGGAACAGGCCAGCATCGCCTCCAGCGCCTCGGGAATCATCGGCATGTAGATGATGACCCTGTCGCCCTTTTCCACGCCCTTGGCGCGCAGGGCGCCTGCCAGTTGGGCGACGCGGTTGCGCAGCATGACGTAAGAGATGGATTTCCGGGTGCCGGTCACCGGGCTGTCATAGATGATCGCGACCTGATCGCCGCGTCCGGCCTCGACATGGCGGTCCACCGCGTTCCAGCAGGTGTTGACCATGCCATCCACGAACCATTCATAGGTCGGGGCGTTCTCGTCGAACAGCGCCTTCGTGGGCTTCTTCACCCAGTCGATGGCCTCGGCCGCCTGCATCCAGAAGCCTTCCGGGTCGGTCCTCCAGCCTTCGTAAAGCGCGCCGTAGCCCATGATCGCTGTCCCTCCTTTGGTGTGCGAAATTCTGTTACGCAGGCAGGCGCGATAGCGCAAGATCCAAACCCGCGCAGCGCAGCGCACAGGCGGGGATGTGCTCTTGCATCCCCCGTGGGGCCGCCGCAGATTAAGCCCGAAGGAGAACCCCATGCCGCTGATATCCGCTGCCCGCGCGGTGCGCGAAAACGCCCACGCCCCCTATTCGCGCTTCAAGGTGGGCGCGGCGATCCGCGGCGCCGACGGGGCGATCTATGCGGGCTGCAACGTGGAAAACATCGCCTCGCCCGAAGGCACCTGCGCCGAGGCGGGTGCGATCGCGGCGATGGTGGCCGCAGGTTGCCGCGAGATCGTCGAGGTCGCGGTCATCGCGGACGGCCCCGCCCCGGTCACCCCCTGCGGCGGCTGCCGCCAGAAACTGGCCGAATTCGCCGCAGCGGACGTGCCCGTGACCATGGCGACGCTGTCGGGCGAAACGCTGGTGATGACCGTAGGCGCGCTGCTGCCCGGCGCGTTCTCGGCGGCGCAAATGGGCGGGCGCTGATGGACGCGCGCGGCATCATCGCCAGGGTGCGCGACGGCGAGGCGCTGTCCCAGGACGACCTGATCTGGTTCGCCAGCGGGCTTGCCAGCGGGGCCGTGACCGATGCGCAGGCCGGGGCCTTTGCCATGGCGGTGCTGCTGAACGGCCTGACCACGCCCGAGCGGGTGGGGCTGACACGCGCGATGCGCGACAGCGGCAAGGTGCTGGACTGGGATCTGCCTGGCCCGGTGCTGGACAAGCATTCCTCGGGCGGCATCGGCGATTGCGTGTCGCTGGTGCTTGCCCCCGCGCTGGCGGCCTGCGGCGCCTATGTGCCGATGATCTCGGGCCGCGGGTTGGGGCATACCGGCGGCACGCTCGACAAGCTGGAGGCGATTCCGGGCTATCGCACGCAGGTTTCGGTGTCTGAACTGAAGTCGATCACCGCCGAGATCGGCTGCGCGATCGTCGGTGCCTCGGCCGATATCGCGCCTGCGGACCGGCGGCTTTACGCGGTGCGCGATGTCTCGGCCACGGTGGAAAGCATCGACCTGATAACCGCCTCGATCCTGTCCAAGAAACTGGCCGCCGGGCTCGAGGCGCTGGTGCTCGATGTCAAGGTCGGCTCGGGCGCCTTCATGAAGACACTGGACGAGGCCGAGGATCTGGCGCGCGCGCTGGTCACGACCGCGCAGGGGGCGGGCTGCATGACGACGGCGCTGATCACCGACATGTCGCAGCCGCTGGTCGGCGCGGCGGGCAATGCGCTGGAAGTCATCGAGGTGATGGAGACGCTCACGGGGACCGGCGTCACGCCCGCCCTGTGGGACATCACCTGTGCGCTTGGCGGCGAGGTGCTGGCGCTGGGCGGGCTGGCGGACGATTCTGCCGATGGCGCGCGGCGGATCGCGCGGGCGCTGGAATCGGGCGAGGCCGCGCTGAAATTCGGCGAGATGGTCGCCGAACTCGGCGGGCCGCTGGATTTCGTCGAACGCTGGCCCGACCGGCTGCCCGCCTCGCCCGTGATCCAGGAAGTGGTGGATAACGAGGGCGGCATCGTGCAGGCCATCGATGGCGAGGCGCTGGGGCTGGCGGTCGTGGCACTTGGCGGCGGGCGGCGGCGCGAGGGCGACCGGATCAACCCCTCGGTCGGGTTGTCGGAACTGGCCGCGCTGGGCGAGGATATCGGCGCGGGCCAGCCGCTGGCGCTGGTCCATGCCTCCTGCGAGGCAGATGCCGAGGCGGCGGCGCGGGCCGTGCTGGCGGCCTATCGGCTGGGCGACAGCGTGCCCGACATCCCCCCGCTGGTGCATCAGAGGATCCTGCGGTGACACGCGCCTTTCTGGTGGTGATCGATTCCGTGGGCTGCGGCGGCGCACCCGATGCAGGCGCCTTTTTCAGCGATGGCATGCCGGATACCGGAGCGAACACACTTGCACATATCGCACATGCCTGCGCCGCTGGCTCCGCCAAATCCGGCCGGACTGGCCCATTGAACTTGCACAATCTCGATAATCTGGGCCTTGGTGCCGCGATCCGGCTGGCCAGCGGCGAAGCCGCGCCGGGGCTGGGCGCCGCGCCGCAGGGCCTATGGGGCGCAGCAACCGAAACCTCGCGCGGGAAGGACACGCCATCGGGCCATTGGGAACTGGCGGGGGTGCCGGTGCCCTGGGACTGGCACTATTTCCCGCGCACGGTGCCCGCCTTTCCCGAAGCCCTGCTTGCCGAGTTGCGCGCCCTCGCGGGCACCGACGGCACGCTGGGCAATTGCCACGCCTCGGGCACCGAGATCATTGCACAACTGGGCGCCGAGCATCTGAGGACCGGCTGGCCGATCTGCTACACCTCGGCCGACAGCGTGTTCCAGATCGCCGCCCATGAACAGTCCTTCGGGCTCGACCGGCTGTTGCGACTTTGTCAGGCGATCGCACCCAGCCTGCACGCGATGCGGGTTGGCCGCGTCATCGCGCGCCCCTTCACCGGCAGCCCCGAAACCGGCTTCAACCGCACGCAGAACCGCCACGACTATGCCTGCGCCCCGCCCGCGCCAACGCTCTGCGACTGGGTGCAGGGGTCGGGGCGGCGGGTGCAGGCCATCGGCAAGATCGGCGACATCTTTTCCATGCGCGGCATCGACGAGCTGCGCAGGGGCAGCGATGCCGAGTTGATGGAACATTGGGTCGCGCTGATGGATCAGGCCCCCGAAGGCAGCCTGACCTTCGCCAATTTCGTCGAGTTCGACAGCCTTTATGGCCACCGCCGCGATGTTGCGGGCTATGCAAGCGCGCTGGAATGGTTCGACGCACAACTGCCCCGCGTCTTCGCCCGGATGCGGCCCGGCGATCTGATCCTGATCACCGCCGATCATGGCAACGACCCGACATGGCCCGGCACCGACCACACCCGCGAACGCGTGCCGGTGCTGGGCGCGGGGCTCGGCCCCCGCGCAATCGGCCTTGTCGCCTTTGCCGATGTCGCGGCCAGCATCGCCGCGCATCTGGGCGTGCCCGCGCAAGGCCCGGGACGGAGTTTCCTGTGAGCCTGACCGCCCTGCCCAGGATCGAACTGCATCACCACCTGGAAGGGGCCGCACCGCCCGCGCTGATCCGCGACATGGCGCGTGCCCGGCATGTCGACATTTCGGGTATCTTCGGTCCTGATGGCGGCTATTTCTGCCGGGATTTCCCCCAGTTTCTCGACATCTACGAAGCCGCGACCTCGGTGCTGCAAGGCCCCGGCGATTATGCCCGGCTGACCGCGGCCGTTCTGGAACAGGCGGCCGCGCAGGGCGTGGTCTACCTGGAAACCTTCCTATCGCCCGATTTCTGCGGCGGCCGCGACCTGACGGCCTGGCGCGAATATCTGCATGCCATCGAGGAAGCGGCCGCCGCAGCCGAGGCCGCACATGGCATCACGCTGCGCGGCATCGTCACCTGCATCCGCCATTTCGGCCCCGACAAGGCCCGCCAGACAGCCCTGTGCGCCGCCGAAACCGCAGGTCCGTTCATCGTCGGCTTCGGCATCGCGGGCAATGAGACCGCAGGCCATCCGCGCGATTTCGCCTGGGCCTTCGACATGGCGCGCGAGGCGGGGCTGGGGCTGACGGCGCATGCGGGCGAATGGGGCGGGCCGCAATCGGTGCGGGACGCGCTGTCCGATCTGCGGGTGGACCGCATCGGCCATGGCGTGCGCGCCATCGAGGATCCCGCGCTGGTCGAGCATCTGGTCGAAACCGGCATCGTGCTGGAAATCTGCCCGGGGTCGAACATCGCGCTGGGGCTCTACCCCGACTGGCGGTCGCACCCGATCGAGCGACTGCGCAAGGCGGGGGTCAAGCTGACCGTCTCGACCGATGATCCGCCCTTCTTCCGCACCAGCATGACCCGCGAATATGACCGGCTTGCCGATGCCTTCGGCTGGGACGAGGACGTTTTCGCACAGATCAACCGGGTGGCGCTGGACGCCGCCTTCTGCGACGCTGACACCCGCGCCGCGATCGCCAAGAAACTGGAGCCTGCCGATGTATGAGCATCTGACCATCGTCAAACACCCGCTGGTGCAGCACAAGCTGACGCTGATGCGCGACAAGGACACGCCCACCGCCGTCTTCCGCCAGCTTCTGCGCGAGATCAGCCAGTTGCTGGCCTACGAGATCACCCGCGAACTGGAAATGACGACCCGCCGCATCGAGACGCCGCTCTGCGAGATGGACGCCCCCGTGCTGGCGGGCAAGAAACTGGCGCTGGTGTCGATCCTGCGGGCGGGCAACGGGCTCCTGGACGGGGTGCTGGAACTGGTGCCGTCCGCGCGGGTGGGCTATGTCGGGCTTTACCGCGACGAGAAGACGCTTCTGCCGGTGCAATATTACTACAAGGTGCCGACCGATCTGGAAGACCGGCTGGTGATCGTGCTGGACCCGATGCTGGCCACCGGCAATTCCTCGGCCGCGGCGGTCGATCTGCTCAAGGCGTCGGGGGCGAACAATATCCGCTTCATGTGCCTTCTGGCCGCGCCCGAAGGCGTCGCGCGGATGGGACAGGCGCATCCGGATGTCCCCATCGTCACGGCGGCGGTGGACGAATGCCTGAACGAACACGGATATATCGTGCCGGGTCTAGGGGATGCGGGCGACCGGATGTTCGGCACCAGATAGCCGGAAACCACTTTACAACTTGTGGGCGATCTGGCAGTCTATGACTAGATATTGTGGGGCATCGCATGGAAATCCGCGCCAGACTTTGCACATTCCTCGCGGTTGCGGGTTTGGGCGCGGCGCTCGGGTCGGCCCCCGCACCCGGTCTGGCCAACGGAACCGGGGCGATGGACGCAACGATCCGGCCCCTGCCGGTGCGCATTCCGCCGGGCTTTCGCGCGGTGTGGGAGGATGACCGGCTGAACCCGCAGCGCGGGCCGCGCACGGCCCGGGGCGATGCCCAGATGGCGCTGGTCTGGACCGATACGGTGCCGATGCAACTGGCAAAGCCCACGGTCCCGGCCGCGGCGGCGCCCCGCTTTCTGCGAGTCGGCGCCTATGACACGGACACGGCGGCCCGGCCGACCGTCCGGACGATCCAGGGCCTTGGCCTGCCGGTCAGCCGGGCATCCGGGCAGCGCGCCGGCCAGCCCGTCCAGGTGATCTATGCCGGCCCCTTCCGCGATGCCGCAGCACTGGCGCGGGCCGAAACCCGGCTGAAACGCGCAGGCTTCTTCGACCTCGAATATCGCAAGTAAGACGATCGAGCAGCAAGACAGAGGCGCCCCGTCCCCGGACGGGGCGTTTCACTTTGCAGGGCTGCCTCAGCCCCCGCAGATCGCCTGAAGCTGCACCCAGTCGCCATCCGACAGCAGCGGCGGCGCCAGCTTGCCGCGCATCGGGTCGGCCTCGACCAGACCCAGCACCCGCTCGCCCGAGATGTCGAGCGCATAGGCATAGGGCGCCGAGGGCACGCCCGCGCGGGCGAAGCGCTCGATCAGGGCGTCGTCGGGCAGCGGCCGGGGGGGTGCCGTCAGCACGGTGCGGGCGTGCTGGTCAAGCGCGCGCTCGGGCAGGTGGCCGGTTGTCAGCAGCCGGAAGGTCGCCAGAACGCCCGCCTCCTTCAGCAGCATGGCCAGCGGATCGGACCGCGCGGCGCGGGCGGATTCGGCCAGGATGAACCCCGCAACGGCGCTGGGATCGTCATGCTCCTCGACCAGCGCGCGGTTCAGAAGGATGATCCGCCCCGGCAGATGCGTCGCCCGCGGCATCCCCGTGGGCAGCACGAAGACACGCGCCCCGCTGCCGGGCAGAAGCCGCTCGGTCAGCCGGTCCAGCGCCTGCGCACCGCCCGGGCGGGTGCAGGGCGGGCCGGTGACCTGCGTCACCCGGCCCAGAAGATCGCGCCCGATCTCGGCGCGGACCTGAAGCGGCACGACCGACACGGTATGGCGCACCAGCGCGCCCGGCAGCCAGAACACGCCCAGCGCCATGATCCCGGCGGCGATGGCACCAAGGATCGCCAGCCGCAGCCGCCCGGGATGCGGTTCGGCCCGCGATACGGCCGTGCGCACGGTTTCCAGCGCCTCGATCATCAGGGGATCGTCCACCTCCAGCGTCTCGTCGCTGTCGGTGTCGGGGGCATAAAGCGCGGGCATCTCGCCCGGGTTCAGCCGGTCCAGAGCGGCCAGCGACCAATGCGTCAGCACCCGGTCGGCACTGTCGGCAACCACCAGCGAGGCGTCGCCGAAGGACAGGATCACGTTCCGGCGCTGGGCCTCGGCGTGTTCGCGCCAGACCCCGGGGCTTTCGAGCCGTTGATACTGCTTGAGCGCCGTCATGGGCGGCCGACCGTGCCTGTCCGTTGCCTGCAATCACGCCCAGAGATACCCGCGCAGCGCGCGCGCCACAATCTCACAACTCCTTCGCCAGCTTGCGCAGCTCGAACTTCTGGATCTTGCCGGTCGAGGTCTTGGGCAATTCGCGGAATACCACCGTCTTGGGCGTCTTGAACCCGGCAAGCTGGTCGCGGGCAAAGGCGATCAGCGTGGCCTCGTCGACACTGTGGCCGTCCTTTAACTCGACAAAGGCGCAGGGCACCTCGCCCCATTTCTCGTCGGGCTTGGCCACCACGGCGCACAGCAGCACATCGGGGTGGCGCATCAGCACGCCCTCGACCTCGACCGAGCTGACATTCTCGCCGCCCGAGATGATGATGTCCTTGGCCCGGTCGGCGATCTGAAGGTAGCTGTCGGGATGATGCACCGCCAGGTCGCCCGAATGGAAATAGCCGCCCTGGAAAGCCTCGCGCGTGGCGCGGGGGTTCTTCAGATAGCCCTTCATCACCCCGTTGCCGCGGAACACGATCTCGCCCTGCGTCTGCCCGTTCATCTGCACCTGCTGGTGCTTTTCGTCCCAGACCCGCGCCGGTTCCATGAAGGGCATCGCCACACCCTGCCGCGCCTTGAGCGCGGCGCGCTCCTCGCCCTGCGCATGGTCCCATTTGCTGTTCCATGTGCATTCTGTCGCCGGGCCATAGGTTTCCGTCAGCCCGTAGACATGGGTGATGTTGAATCCCATCGGCTCGATCCGGGCCAGCGTGACCGGGGCAGGGGGGGCGCCCGCGGTGAAGACCTCGACCAGGTGGCCAAATTCGCGCCGGTCCTCGTCCTTGGCGTTGACCAGCATGTTCAGAACGATCGGCGCACCGCCGAAATGGGTCACGCCCTCGTCCGCGATGGCGTCGAAGATCGCGCGCGCCGTGATGTCGCGGCAACAGACGGCCGTGCCGCCGACCAGCGGCATCATCCAAGTGTGGCACCAGCCGTTGCAATGGAACAGCGGCACGATGGTCAGGTATTTCGGATGAAGCGTCATCCGCCAGGAAATCACCTGCCCCATCGCGTTCAGATAGGCGCCGCGATGGTGATAGACCACGCCCTTGGGCCGCCCGGTGGTGCCCGACGTGTAGTTCAACGCCAGGCTTTCCCACTCGTCCTCGGGCAGGATCCAGTCGAAATCGGGATCGGCCTTGGCCAGGATATCCTCGTATTCGGGATACTCGCCGATCGCATGCACGCCTGCGGCATCGTCGGCCACCTCGATGATGACGGGGGGCTCGCCCTCCATGTCCTCGATGGCGGCGGCGGCCAGCGGGATGAATTGCGGATCGCACAGCAGCACCTTGGCCCCGCCATGGTCCAGGATGTAGCTGACCGTATTGGCGTCGAGCCGGATGTTGATCGTGTTCAGCACCGCCCCGCAGGCGGGCACGCCGAAATGCGCCTCGGCCTGGGCGGGGATGTTGGGCAAGAGCGTCGCCACCACATCGCCCGGTTTCACACCCATCGCCGCCAGCGCCGAGGCCAGCCGCGTCACCCGCGCATGATACTGCCGGTAGGTGTAGCGGCGGCCACCGTAGACAAGGGCCTCGTGATCGGGAAACACCTGCAAGGCCCGGGCAAGGAAGGACAAGGGCGTCAGCGGCACGAAATTCGCCGCGCATTTCTCCAGACCCGTTTCGTCGGACAGCCAGCCCATTGTTCCTTGCCTCCCGGTGCTTCGTTGGACGGCGCGGAGTTTGGCCGCGGCGCGCAGCTTTGAAAAGGGCCGTCGCGCAGATCAGACCCTGCGCCGCATCGGGCTGCGCCGATTCTCCTGCGCCCGGCGCGCCGGTCGATGGCGGCCCGGTCATGGTTGACTGTTCCTGACCGGCCCCCAATGCCCCCGCGACGCATCCGATTGCGCGAGCCCGCGACACGCGCGCCGCAATGCAATCGCAATCGGGCCGAATTGCCGTCCGCACGCCCGGGTTAACGTTGCTGTAGCGAACAGGCCGGCCCCGACCCGGCATGCCGACGGCAGACCACCCGATCACGGCCCCTGACAAACCAGGGCCGCACCAACATTCTGGGGAGCGGAAGATGGAATTCAGGATCGCCTTCGAAGGCTGCGAACCGGCCACGGGGTTCGAGGACGAACCACAACCTTGCGGGGGCGGGCCGGTGCGCGGGATCGCCGGGCTGGCCTCGGGCTTTGTCGCGGGGACCGAGATCGCCACCACGACCGGATGGCGGGCGGTCGAGGCGCTGGCGCCGGGCGACCGGGTGCTGACCTTCGATCATGGCTCGCAGCCGGTGCGCGCGGTCCAGCGCGGGTTCCTGTGGCGGGGCTGGACGCCCTGCCCCGCCCCGCTCTGGCCGCTTCTGGTGCCCGCGGGGGTGCTGGGCAATTCCACCCCGCTGACGCTGTTGGCGGAGCAAAGCGTTCTGGTCGAATCCGACCTTGCCGAAGACCTGTACGGCGATCCATTCGTGCTTCTGCCCGCGCGCTATCTCGAAGACGCGTTGGGCATCGAGCGCGTCGCGCCCCGGCTCGGGATGCCGGTCGAGGTGATCGTGCCCCTGTTCGACCGGCCCGAGATCGCCCTTGCGAACGGCGCCGCGCTGGTGTTCTGCCCGGCCCGGGGCGAGGGCGAAACCGTGCCGCTGAACCGACTTTGCGAATTGCAGGTCGCAGAGGATTGCAACTACCTGCGCCCCCGCGCCCCGCATGACGCGCGGCGGCTTGCCAAGGCGTTGGGCGACCAGGGTCCGGCGCCGGACCCCGGCTTTGGTCCGCGTCAGGCGGCCTGAGCCGCAGGATCGAAGCGGCCATAGAAGGTTTCATCCCGCTCGGCCATCTCGCGCAGCAATGCGGGCGGGGCAAAGCGGGGGCCGTGGCGCGCAGCCAGATCGGCGCAGATTTCGACCGCGCGGCCCGCCCCGATCATGTCCAGCCACGAGAACGGCCCGCCCGACCAGGGCGCAAAGCCCCAGCCCAGGATCGCGCCCACATCGCCCTCACGGATATCGGTCAGAATGCCCTGTTCCAGCGCGCGGACCGCTTCCAGCACCTGCGCGAACAACAACCGGTGCTGCACTTCGGACAGTTCCGGCTGTTGTGCAGCGGGCGTGTAATGGCCAAGCCCCACCCACAACCCGGTGCGCTTGCCCGCCTCGTCATAGGCATAGAAACCCGCGCCCGCCTTGCGCCCCAGCCGCCCCTGATCGGCCAGCCAGAACAGCACCGCATCCACCGCCTCATCCGGATAGGCGGCCCCCATCGCGGCCTTCGTGGCCCTTGCGATCTTGACCCCCAGCTCGATCGAGGTCTCGTCCACCAGTTGCAGCGGCCCCAGCGGCATGCCCACCAGTTTCGCCGCATTCTCGACCAGCGCGGGCGCCACGCCCTCGCCGACCATGCGGATGCCTTCGTTGATATAGGGGATGATGCAGCGATTGGCGTAGAAGAAGCGCGCGTCGTTCACCACGATGGGCGTCTTGCGGATCTGGCGCACGAAATCCAGCGCCCGGGCCACGGCGCGGTCGCCGGTCTCGCGGCCCTTGATGATCTCGACCAGCATCATCTTGTCGACGGGGCTGAAGAAATGGATGCCGATGAAATCGCCGGGCCGGTCGGCAGCGCGGGCCAGATCGCTGATCGGCAGGGTCGAGGTATTCGTCGCAATGATGCACGCCTCGCCCACCGCCGCCTGCACCCGTTTCGTTACCTCGGCCTTGATTGCGGGGTCTTCGAAGACCGCCTCGATCACCAGATCGGCACCGGAAAGGATGGAATAATCCGTCGTCGCGGTGATCCGGCCCAGAATCTCGGCCTTTTTCTCGGGGCTCGCCTTGCCCCGCGCGATGCCCTTGTCCATGTGGGCTTCGGTATAGGCCCGGCCCTTGTCTGCGGCCTCCTGCGACTGGTCGACCAGCACCACCTCGATACCCGCCTGTGCGGCCACCAGCGCGATGCCCGCCCCCATCATGCCCGCGCCGATCACGCCCAGCTTGCGCACGCTCTGGTCCGGCACGCCCGCGGGCCGCACGGCGCCCTTTTCCAGCGCCTCCTTGTTGATGAACAGCGACCGGATCATCGCGCCCGAGGACGGGTGCATCAGCACATGCGTGAACCAGCGCGCCTCGATCCGCAGCGCGGTGTCAAAGGGCACCAGCGCCCCCTCATAGACCGCCGACAAAAGCGCCTTTGCCGCCGGATAGACCCCCTTGGTCTTGCCATTGACCATCGCGCTGGCACCGACAAAGGTCATGAAGCCTGAAGGGCTGTAGGGCGCGCCGCCCGGCATCCTGTAGCCCTTTTCGTCCCAGGGCTTGACGATGGACGGACCCGACAGGACCCAGGCCCTTGCCGCCGCCACCGGATCGTCCACCACCTCGTCGATCAGCCCCGCCGATTTCGCCTTTCTCGGATCGCTCAGCTTGCCTTCCAGCAGGAAGGGCGCCGCCGCCATCGCGCCCAGCTTGCGCACCAGCCGCGTCGTGCCCCCCGCCCCGGGGAAGATGCCGACCATGATCTCGGGCAACCCGATCTTGGCCTTGGGGTTGTCGGCGGCAAAGATCCGGTGGCAGGCCAGCGGCAGTTCCAGCCCGATCCCCAGCGCCGTACCCGGCAGGGCAGCGGCAATCGGCTTGCCGCCCTTGTTCCGGTCGTCCATGCCCGCGCGCTCGATCTTGCGCAGCACGCCATGCATCGCCATCACGCCCTCGAACAGCCCCCGCGCCGGATCGTCGCCCGCCTCGTCCCGCATGCGGGCGATGACGTTCAGATCCATCCCGCCCGCGAAATCCTTCTTTCCGCTGGTGATGACCACGCCCCTGACCGCCTCATCGGCAAGCGCGGCGTCGACATGGGCATCAAGCTCCTTCAACCCCTCAAGGCTGAGGACATTCATGCTGCGCCCCGCAACATCCCAGGTGATGCTGGCCACGCCATCGGCATCCACCGCGTAATGAAACTCTGCCATCCCAGCCTCCCTCAGACCCGTTCGATGATCGTGGCGGCACCCATGCCGCTGGCCACACACAGCGTCGCCAGCCCGGTCGCCTTGTCGGTGCGCTCCAGCTCGTCCAGCAATGTCCCGAGAATGATCGCGCCCGTTGCCCCCAGCGGATGACCCATCGCGATCGCCCCGCCACAGGGATTGACCCGCGTGGGATCGACCCCGAACGCCTGGATGAAGCGCAGCACGACCGCGGCAAAGGCCTCGTTCACCTCGAACAGGTCGATATCGGAAATCTGCATCCTTGCATCGGCCAGGATCTTCTCGGTCACGGGCACTGGACCGGTCAGCATGATCGTCGGATCGGTGCCGATCTTGGCCGTTGCCAGGATTTTCGCCCTTGGTTTCAGGCCATTCGCCTGCCCGAACTCAGCGCTGCCGATCAGGATACCGGCGGCACCATCGACGATACCTGAGGAATTTCCTGCGTGGTGGATATGCTCGATCCGTTCAAGATCGGGGTATTTCATCAGCGCCACCTGATCGAAGCCCGGCATCGTTTCGCCCATCTCGCGAAAGGCAGGTTTCAGCGCGCCCAGGCTCTGCATGTCGGTCTCGGGGCGCAGATGCTCGTCGCGATCGAGGATCGTCAGGCCGTTCACATCCCGGACCGGCAGGATAGAGCGCGCGAACCGCCCCTCGGCCCAGGACTGCGCGGCGCGGCGCTGGCTTTCCACGGCCAGAGCGTCAGCCTGATCGCGGGTGAAGCCGTATCGGGTGGCGATGATATCGGCCGAAATGCCCTGCGGCACGAAATGGGCCTTTATCGCAAGGCCCGGATCGACGGCGATGGCCGCCCCGTCGCTGCCCATGGCAACGCGGCTCATCATCTCGACCCCGCCCGCGATATAGCCCGCGCCCGCACCGGCCCGCACCTGATTGGCCGCCAGGTTCACCGCCTCGAGTCCCGAGGCGCAGAAGCGGTTGATCGACAGGCCGGGTATGCGTTCGTCCAGCCGCGAGGCCAGAACCGCGCTGCGGGCAAGGCAGCCGCCCTGCTCGCCCACCTGGGTAACATTGCCCCAGATCACGTCCTCGACCGCGTGGCCGGTCAGCCCGTTGCGCTCGGCCAGCGCATCGAGCACCTGTGCCGACAGCCGCAGCGCCGTGACCTCGTGCAGGCTGCCATCCTGACGCCCCTTGCCGCGCGGGGTGCGGATCGCGTCGTAGATATAGGCATCGGTCATTTCTGTGTCCTCGCAGTCGGGAAGAAACGGTTGGCGCTGCGCCCGGCGGCAGCGTTGCAGGGGTATTTTCGCCAAGAAGAAATGCACGGCCGCGCCCCGTAACCGCGCGTTAACGTTAACGCGCCAGTCTGCGACTCGCGGTACAGGCTGGGGAGCCGATGACCGCCCAAGGAGAAGACCCTCCGCCCGGCGCCTCCACCCCGGTATCGACCGGGGGCGCCGTCCGGGCGGGGGGCCGCGCATCTGCCTTCTTCTTGGCAAAAATACCCACGACGCTGCCCTCGCCATCCTGCGCGACCTCCGGGGTTCATCGCTTGCGCTCCTCAAGCTCGGCATTGAACAGCCGCAGCCGGTGGGTCAGCACCTCGGAATCGGTCACGCTGTCGAAATGCTCGAACAGGAAGGACAGCGCCTCACCCTCGTCGAGCCCGGCCTCGCGCGCGAAACGGCGCAGTCGGCGATAGGCATCCTCGGACATGGCAACCGGAAAGCGGCGGGTCAGGCGCAGGCGTCGGGGCATGGCTGTCCTTCCTTTCGGGCGGCTAGAAGGCGTCGGGCTCCAGCGCCATCACCGTCTCGGCGCCCGAGGTGATGCGCGCCAGATGCAGCGTCGTCGCGGGCAACTGGCGAGTCATGTAGTAGCGCCCCGTTACAAGCTTGGCATTCAGGAAGGCCGGATCGCCCGTGCCCGCCGCCAGCCCCGCGCGCGCAGCGTGCGCGATCCGGGCCCACATCAGGCCAAGGCAGACATGGCCGAACAGGTGCATGAAGTCGTAGCTGCCCGCCAGCGCATTGGCCGGGCTCCTGATTCCCTGTTCGACGAAATAGAGCACCGCCGCCTGAAGATCCTTCGACGCCGCCTTGAGCGGGTCGAGGAAGCCCGCCTTGAGCTCGGCATCGCCCTCATTTTCCCTGATGAAAGCCTTCACGATCTCGAAGAAATCGCGCATCGCGCGGCCGCCCTCCTGCGGCAGCTTGCGGCCCACCAGATCCAGCGACTGGATGCCGTTGGTGCCCTCGTAGATCATCGTGATCCGCGCATCGCGCACGAATTGTTCCAGCCCCGCGGCGCGGGTGAACCCGGTGCCGCCCAGCGTCTGCTGCGCCAGAACCGTGGTCTCGAAGCCCTTGTCGGTCAGGAAGCCCTTGATGACCGGGGTCAGCAGCGAAATCAGCGCCTCGGCGCCGTCGTCATTGCAGCGGCGTGCCCGGTCGATCAGTTGCGCCCCCCAGAAGGTGAAGGCGCGCGCCCCTTCGACAAGGCTTTTCTGGTGCATCAGGTTCCGGCGCACATCGGGGTGGACCATGATCGGGTCGGCCGGTCCGTCGGGATTGGCGGGCACGCTCGGCGCGCGGCCCTGCAACCGCTCTTTCGCCCAGGCCAGCGCGTTCTGATAGGCGACGACACCCTGACCGTAGCCCTGAAGCCCGACGCCCAGGCGGGCCTCGTTCATCATGGTGAACATCGCGCGCATGCCCTTGTGTTCCTCGCCCACAAGAAATCCGGTCGCGCCCTCGTAGCTCATCACGCAGGTGGCGTTGGCATGGATGCCCATCTTGTGTTCCAGCCCGACACAGGCCAGCGCGTTGCGCGCGCCCGGCCTGCCCTCGGCATCGGGCAGGAATTTCGGCACGATGAACAGCGAGATGCCCTTGGTGCCCTCGGGCCCGCCCGGGATTTTCGCCAGCACCAGATGGATGATGTTCTCGGTCAGGTCATGTTCGCCGGCCGAGATCCAGATCTTGGTGCCGGTGATGGCGTAGCTGCCATCGGGCTGCGGTTCGGCGCGCGTCCGGATCAGGCCCAGATCCGTGCCGCAATGGGGTTCGGTCAGGTTCATCGTGCCCGACCAGATGCCCGCGATCATCCTGGGCAGATACAGCGCCTTCTGCGCGTCCGAGCCATGTTCGTGGATCGCCGACATCGCGCCATGGGTCAGGCCCCAATACATGTTCATCGCCATGTTGGCCGAGACGAACATCTCGCCCACCGCGGTATTCACCAGATAGGGCATCCCCTGGCCGCCATGGGCCGGGTCGGCATCCAGCCCGATCCAGCCGCCCGCCGCGATCTGCTCATAGGCCGCGCGAAAGCCCGAAGGCGTGCGCACCGCGCCGTTTTCCAGCGTGCAGCCCTCGGCATCGCCCGTGGCGTTCAGGGGCGCCAGCACCTCGGCCGCGATCTTGCCCGCCTCGTCCAGGATGGCGGCGGTGGTGTCGCGGTCGAGATCGGCATAGCCCGGAATGGCGGCGCTGCGGATGTCCAGAACTTCGTGCAGCAGGAACTGCATGTCGTCGATGGGCGGGGTATAGATCGGCATCTCTCTCTCCCTTGGACGCCGCCCTTCTGCGGGGCGGCCCTGTCCGATGATGCGTCTAGCTGCGAGCGGCCCTCGCGTATTCGGCCAGTTTCTCCTCGCACCAGGCAAGCTGCTGTTCGAGTTCGGCGATCGCCTCGTCCAGTTCGGCGCGCTGGCGCTGCATGTCGGCCAGCCGCTCGCGGCCGATGGCATAGGCTTCGCGATGCTGGACCTCCTGGCCCTGCTCCTCGTCGTAAAGCGCAAGAAGCTGGCGGATCTGTTCCAGGCTGAAGCCGAAGCGCTTGGCGCGCAGGATCAGGGTCAGTCGGCCACGGTCGCGGCGGGTGTAAAGCCTGCGCTGTCCCTCGCGGACGGGGTCCAGCAACTCCATGGATTCGTAGAATCGCAATGTGCGCGGCGTCACCGAAAAGGCGTCGCACATTTGCCGGATGGTCAGAAACTCGTCGGTCATGGTCCGTCTTCTGGCGGTGATTGTCCACCGGAGAAGAAAGCGCGGGCATCGGGCTGACAAGTCGAAGTTACGTTTACGTAAACGTAACGCTGCGTCACGGTTCCGAGATGACGAATGGCTCGGCATTTGCCAAACCCGCAGGCGCGCCGCGGCTTTCGCTGGACACTGGTCAGCAGTCCAGCTGACACGAAGCATGTGATCTGAAGGGTTGGTACCGCCTCCCCGGCTTGAACGGGGGACCTCTGGATCCACAATCCAGCGCTCTAACCAACTGAGCTAAGGCGGCACTGGGGCGCGATTTAACGCCCGTCGGGGCGCAATGCAAGCCCCGTTGCCGGGTCGGCGCAGCTTTTGCCTGCGCGCCGCGCCTCTTGCAAGCGTGGGGTCGACAGGCTAACGCAGGGCCCTGATCATTCCGAGGGGGCCGCCATGGGCATCGACAAGGAAAGCGAGCTCGCCGCGAATCTGCAGATCGGGCCGACGAGCCTTGGCATGGTGCGGATCTATGTCGAGGGTGAGGGAATCGACCTGCCGATGGATTTCGATCCCGACGAGGCCGAGGAGATCGCCGAGGAAATCCGCGCCGCCGCCGCAAGCGCCCGCGCCGTCGGCGACAAGGCCGCGAAACCGGGCAAGAAGGACCGCCCTAAGGGCTGAGCCCCGGATCGCGCAGCGCCTGCAACCGCAGCGCCGCGTGGCGGGCGAATTTCTGCGTCACCGCCTTGCGCCGTGCGCCCGCCAGCCGCGCCTCGGGGCCTTCGCGCAGGATCTCTGCGCCATAGGCATCGGCCAGGATCAGCCCGCTCCCGGGCGGCAGCAGATCGACCGGGAAAGCTTCGTCCACCGCCCAGAAGAAGCGGTCGCACCAGTCGAGATAGCCCTGCCATTTGCGATCCGCGGCAAAATCGGCCCGGCACGACTTGCACTCGACGATCCAGACCTCGCCCTTCGGCCCCAGCGCCATCACATCGACCCGCAGCCCGCCCGTAGGCACCAGTTCCTCGACGCAGGCAAAGCCCAGATCGCGCAGATGCCGACAGACCCCGCGGGCGATAAGCTGGCCGGGGGCAAGGGGCGCGGGCGCGATGATGGTGGCGGCGGACATCGGCGCATGATGAACAATGCGTGAACATTTGGCAAGCCTTGCAGCCGCCCCCGCCCTGCCCTATCTGTGGGATCAGGCGGGTTCTGCCCTTCCCGTGCTGGGGTCAAATTCCGGTGGCCTTAAGCAAATCCGAGGGAGCCGGCTCTGATCGGGTTCTGGCCCGTTTACCTGGTGCCCACCTGTATGAACAGGTCCTCGGGAATGAGTTGCCTCTACGGTCGTGGTGGTCCCGCCCCTCACCACCCTGAAAGCCGATAAGCCGCCCCCGCTCAGGGGGTGAACCTGCCGCGCGCCCCGGAATTGACCGTCAGCGCGTCGGGCCAGCCGAGCAGCCATTCGACCAGCACCAGCAGCAGGCACAGCGCGACAACGCCCAGAACCAGCCGCACGCGGGCCGGGCTGGGCGGGTTCTGGGCCCAGCGTTTCGCACGCAGAAGCCACAGCAGGCTCATTCCTCGAAACGGACCGCGCCGATATAGGGCAGGTTGCGGTTGCGCTGGGCAAAGTCGATGCCATAGCCCACCACGAACCGATCGGGGATCTCGAAGCCCACCCAGCTTGCCCGCACCTCGACCTCGCGCCGCGACGGCTTGTCGAGCAGCGCACAGGATTCCAGCCGTCGCGGTTTCTTGGCCGCCAGAAGGTGCAGCACATGCGCAAGCGTGTGCCCGGTATCGACGATATCCTCGACCACCAGCACGTCGCGCCCCTCGATCTTGCCGCGCAGATCCTTGAGGATGCGCACCTCGCGCGAACTTTCCATGCCGCTGCCATAGGATGAGGTCTCGATGAAATCGACCTCGACCGGCAGGCGCAGCTCGCGCACCAGATCGGCGATGAATACGAACGAGCCGCGCAACAGACCCACCACCACCAGCTTGTCGGTATCGGCAAAATGGCGCGTGATCTCGGCCGCCAGAGCCTCGACCCGGGCCGCGATGGTCTTGGCCGACAGCATCTCGTCTATGACATAGGGTCGCTCGCCCATGCCTTCCCCCTTGATTTCGGCCGCTCACTAGCAGAAACGACTGCCCACTGTCAGCAGACAAACGGGATCATGCCCAGACATTCCGAAAACCGCGAGATGCCCTATTCGGCCCGGCAGATGTACGATCTGGTGGCCGATGTCGCCGCCTATCCGGAATTCCTGCCCTGGACGGCCGCCGCGCGCATCCGCAAGCGCACCGATTTCGGCGATCACGAGCTGATGGAGGCGGATCTGGTGATCTCGTTCAAGGTGTTCCGCGAACGCTTCGGCAGCCGGGTGACGCTGTGGCCCAGCCTGCACCGGATCGACACCGAATATCTGGACGGGCCGTTCAAGTACCTGAAATCCTACTGGCATTTCGAGGATATCGCCGAAAGCCGCTGCAAGGTCGAATTCTTCGTGGATTTCGAGTTCAAGAACCGCGTGTTGCAGGGCGTGATCGGCGCGGTGTTCAACGAGGCGATGCTGCGCATCGTGCGCGCCTTCGAGGCGCGGGCCGAAGACCTGTACGGCAAGCCCGCCGCCTGAGCCTTGCCGCCCGGGCAGGCGCCACAAGGGGGAAGCGATGGGGATCTCCGAAACTCTGGCCGAGTTCGCCGCCCGTACCGTGCCCGGCGAGGGTGCGCGGGCGATGATGCGGCTTTCTGTCATGGACTGGGCCGCCTGCGCGCTTGCGGGTGCCGGGGAACCCGTGGCGCGGATCGTCCGCGCCATGGTGCTGGAGGAGGCGGGCGCGCCGCAGGCGGGGCTCGTGGGGCATGGCGCGCGTGTGCCCGCACGCGCGGCGGCACTGGCCAATGGCGCGGCCTCGCACGCGCTGGATTATGACGACACCCATTTCGCCCATATCGGCCACCCTTCGGTCGCCGTGCTGCCCGCAGCCCTTGCACTCGCACAAAAGACGGGCGCGGGCGGGACGGCGTTTCTGGATGCCGCGCTGGTCGGGGCCGAGGCATCCATCCGCGTCGGCCTCTGGCTGGGGCGGGGCCATTACCAGCAGGGCTTTCACCAGACCGGCACGGCGGGCGCCTTTGGTGCGGCGCTGGCGGGCGCGCGGCTGCTGGGCGCGGACGGGGTGCAGGCGCTGGGCATCGTATCGACCCGCGCTTCGGGGCTGAAATCGCAGTTCGGGACCATGGGCAAGCCCTTCAATGCCGGGATCGCCGCCGCGAACGGGGTCGAGGCCGCGCTGCTGGCGGCATCCGGCTTCGGTTCGACCGCGCAGGGGCTTGAGGGCGCGCAGGGCTTTGGCGATACGCATGCGGGCGCGGCGGATGCGACCGCGCTGGACGGGCTGGGCCAGCACTGGCTGTTCGAAACCGTCAGCCACAAGTTCCACGCCTGTTGCCACGGCACGCATGCGATGATCGAGGCATTGCGCAACCTGATGCCGCTGGACCCGGACGCGGTGCGGCAGGTGCGGGTTGCGACCCATCCGCGCTGGCTGCGGGTCTGCGACCAGCCTGCACCGGCGACGGGGCTTGCGGCGAAGTTCAGCTATCGGCTGATCGCGGCGATGGTGCTGGCCGGGCGGGACACCGCGGCACTGGCCAGTTTCAGCGATGCCGCCTGCGCCGATCCGCTGCTGGTCGGCCTGCGCGACCGGGTGACGGTCGAGGCCGACGAACGCCTGCCCGAAACCGCCGCCCGCGTCAGCGTCGAGACGGCAGACGGCCCAGGCGAGGCCGCGCATGATCTGGACGCGCCGATGCCACCGGACCAGCGCGCAGCCAGGCTGCGGGCCAAGGTGGCAAGCCTTGTGGGAGAGGAAACGGCCGCACGGCTCGCGGCGATCTGCATGGCACCCGACGGCCCCGACCCCGCGGCGCTGGGGGCGCTGTTGTCGGGGGGACGCTAGCCGTTCAGCGCGCCGATCAGCAGGTCGAGCGCGTGATCGCGGCTGGCGGCGCGCACCCGGTCACGGCCCAGCGCGCCGAACTCCACGGTTTCGGTGACGACACCCGCGCCTTTCCGCGCCAGCGCGAAGCAGACCCGCCCCTCGGGCTTGTGCTCGGACCCGCCGGGCCCGGCGATGCCGGTGATCGCGACCGCCAGATCGGCCTCGGACCGGGCCAGCGCCCCCTCGGCCATCTCGGCCGCGACGGGCTCGGACACCGCGCCATGGGCGTCCAGCGTCTCGGCCCGCACACCCAAAAGCGTCTGTTTCGCGGCGTTGGAATAGGTCACGAACCCCCTGTCGAACATCTTCGACGAGCCGGGAATATCGGTGATCGCGGCCGAAACCATGCCGCCGGTGCAGCTTTCGGCACTGGCCACCAGCACCCCCCGCGCACGGGCCAGAGCCACCAGGGTTTCGGCACGGCTGGTCATGCCAGGAGGATATGCCAGACGGCCGCCAGCGCAAGCACCAGCGCCCCCGCAGCGATGCCCGCCAGCACGTCGTCCAGCATCACGCCCAGCGCCGTCTTCTGCCGGTCGGCCCAGCCGATCGGCCCCGGTTTCCAGATGTCGAACAGCCGGAAGCCGAGGAAGGCCACGATCCAGCCGGGATAGAGCGCCAGGATGTCGGCCCCCGACGCCCGCGCGCCGAAGGACAGCGGCAACAGCGCGATCCACATCCCCGCC
The DNA here is from genome assembly GCF_009649175.1 of Rhodovulum strictum. Classification (GTDB taxonomy): domain Bacteria; phylum Pseudomonadota; class Alphaproteobacteria; order Rhodobacterales; family Rhodobacteraceae; genus Rhodovulum; species Rhodovulum strictum. Next base: position 62,061 of record NZ_WJPO01000013.1, read on the forward strand.
ACCTCGTCGATGACATATTCCGACCGGTCGGGATCGGCCGCCCCGCGCGAGGCGGCGCCAACCGCCCACCAGCCCAGCACGCAGACCAGAACCGTCGCCGCCACCGCCAGCCACGGCCCGCCCAGCACATGCAGCGCCCAGAAGATCGGCAGCGCGGCCAGCGACCCCCAGGTGCCCGAGGCCGGGCGCAGAAAGCCCACGCCGAACCAGGTCGCGACAAAGCGCGCCGGGCTCACGGGCGCACCAGCGTCACCGTGGCCAGCGCCGCGATGCCCTCTTCCCGGCCGGTGAATCCCAGTTGCTCGGACGTGGTGGCCTTGACGCTGATCCGGTCCAGCTCGATCCCCATCAGCCGCGCCATCTCGGCCCGCATCGCACCGGCGACGGGGCCGATCTTGGGCCGCTCGCAGATCAGCGTCAGGTCCGCATGCGCGATCCGGTAGCCGCGTTCGGCCACCCGGCCCACCGCATGTTTCAGGAAGATGTCCGAGGCCGCCCCCTTCCATTGCGGATCCGAGGGCGGGAAATGCTGGCCGATATCGCCATCCGCCAGCGCGCCATAGATCGCGTCGGTAACGGCGTGCATGCCCACATCGGCATCCGAATGGCCCTTGAGCGCCTTGTCATGCGGCACCTTGATGCCGCACAGGATCACGCCATCGCCGTCGCAGAATGCGTGAACGTCAAAGCCGTTGCCGGTGCGAATGTCCATGTCCCTCTCCCGCAAGACCCGCTCGGCGCGGGCGAAATCCTGTGCATGGGTGATCTTCAGATTGTCCTCGTCGCCCTCGACGATCGCTACGTCAAGCCCCGCGGCCAGCGCCACCTCGACATCGTCGGCCGCCCCGCCCGGATGCGCCGCATGGGCCGCGCGGATCGCCTCGATCCGGAAACCCTGGGGGGTCTGGGCACGGAACAGCCCGTCGCGCGGATGCGGCGCAAGCACGCGCCCCGCCGCGCCGCGCCAGAGCGCATCGGTCACGGCCAGCGCGGGCGCCGCCCCCGGATGGCTGTCGAGCGCGTCGATCACCCGGTCGATCAGCGCGGCCGAGACCAACGGCCGGGCGCCGTCATGGATCAGAACGCGCGTGGTGCCCTGCGGCACGGCCATCAACCCCGCCGCGACCGAGGCATCGCGCGTCGCGCCCCCGGGCACCGTGGTTACCGCCAGATCGAGCCCGTCCATCGCTTCGGCGAAAAGATCGGCATCGTCGGGATGCAGCACCACCACCAGCCCCGCCACACGGGGATGGGCGGCAAAGGCCGCTACCGTGCGGCCCAGCACCGCACGACCGCCAAGCGGCTGATATTGCTTGGGTCGGTCGCCACCAACCCTTGTCCCGCGCCCTGCGGCCACGATGATCGCCGTGACTGTCATGCCCTGCCCCCGAACCGGTCGGCGCCTCTTTAGGCGGGGTCGGGCTGCGGGGCAATGGGGCAAAAGGACGGGGCTGCGCGATTAAATTTTATGCATTTGCTGTTTCGGGCTTCGTCGGCCTATCCCCCAGATTGTAATTCCCGAAAGGTCGGGCTACATCCGGTCTCAACCGCACAAGGATTAATCACTTGTCTATTCAGGTGGCAGACATTTCGCTCGATCCGGCTGTCCTGCTGGCCCCGATGGCCGGCATCACCGATCTTCCGTTCCGTCGGCTCGTCGCCTCGTTCGGGGCGGGGCTGGTGGTTTCGGAAATGGTGGCAAGCCAGGACATGGTCCAGGCCCGCCCCGGCACACGCGAGCGCGCGGCGCTGGGATTGGGCGAACAGGCCAGCGCAGTGCAGATCGTCGGTCGCGAACCCGGCTGGATGGCCAGCGCCGCCCGCATCCTCGAGGATCAGGGCGCGCGGATCATCGACATCAACATGGGCTGCCCCGCCCGCAAGGTGACGGGGGGCTTTTCGGGCTCGGCACTGATGCGCGACCCCGACCGCGCGCTGCGGCTGATCGAGGCGGTGGTGGGCGCGGTCAAGGTGCCGGTAACGCTGAAGACGCGGCTGGGCTGGGACAGCGACCTGCTGAATGCCCCCGATCTTGCGCGCCGGGCCGAGGCGGCGGGGGTGCGGATGATCACCATTCACGGCCGCACCCGCTGCCAGTTCTATTCCGGCCGGGCCGACTGGGCCGCGATCCGCGCGGTGAAACAGGCCGTGTCGGTGCCGGTGGTGGCCAATGGCGATATCGTCGATGCCGCCACGGCGCGCGCCGCGCTGGAGGCCTCGGGGGCGGACGGGGTGATGGTGGGGCGCGGCGCGCAGGGCCGACCCTGGGTGCTGGCGCGGATCGCCGCGGCGCTGGCCGGACGGCCCGCCCCCGCCGCGCCCAAAGGTGGAGCCTTTGCCGACATGGTGGCGGACCATTACGAGGCGTCGCTGTCCTTTTACGGCCGCACGCTGGGGGCGCGGGTGATCCGCAAGCATCTGGGCTGGTACATGGACGAGGCGGACACGCCCCCTGCCCTGCGCCAGGCGGTGCTGACCGAACGCGATCCCGGCCGGGTGCTGGCCCTTCTGCCCGATGCGATGGCGGGAAGCAGTGAAAGGGTCGCGGCATGACGCTGGACAAGGACGCGATCTGGACCGCGCTGCCGATCCCCGCCTTCCTGCTGGATGCCGGGGACCGGATCGCCGCGATCAACCCGGCGGCAGAGATCTTCACCAACGCCACGATCAGGGCGCTGCGCGATGCCCCCGTCTTCGACCGGCTGGCGGTGGATGCCCCGCTTGACGACGCCTTTGCCCGGGTGCGGGCGAACCGGGCGCCGCTGTTCATCAACGATGTCGACGTGACCACAGGCACCCGCCCGCCGGTCGAGTGCAACCTTCAGATAGCACCAATGAATGACGGGCAGGATCATCTGTTGCTGCTGGTCAGCCCGCGCGAGATCGCCGGGCGATTGGGCCGGGCGCATTCGGTCAAGACGGCGGCGAAATCGGCGATCGGCATGGCCGAGATGCTGGCCCACGAGATCAAGAACCCGCTGGCGGGCATTACCGGGGCGGCGCAACTGTTGTCGATGAACCTGCGCAATGGCGATCTGGAACTGACCGACCTGATCGTGGCCGAAAGCCGCCGGATCGTGAAGCTGCTGGACCAGGTCGAACAGTTCGGCAATCTCAGCCCGCCCAATTGCAAGGCGGTGAACCTGCACGACATCCTTGACCGGGCGCGCAAGTCGGCGCTGGTCGGCTATGCCGCGCATATGCGGATCGAGGAGGAGTACGACCCCTCGCTGCCGCCGACATGGGCCGATGCAGACCAGTTGATGCAGGTCTTCTCGAACCTGATCCGCAACGCCGCCCAGGCCGCCGCGCCCGAGGGTGGAACGATCCGGCTGCGCAGCTTCTACGACCTGTCGCTGCGGATGCGCCATCCCGATGGCTCGGGCGTGCCGGTGCCGTTGCAGGTTGAAATCGTGGATGACGGCCCCGGCCTGCCGCCCGAGATTGCCGGCGAGGTCTTCGAGCCCTTCGTCTCGGGACGCGAGAACGGCACCGGGCTGGGGCTCGCGCTGGTCTCGAAGATCGTCAACGACCATGGCGGCTGGATCGCGGTCGACTCGGTGCCCGGACGCACCGTCTTCCGCGTCTCGCTGCCTGTCGCCCCCAAACCCCAAGGGCCCAACCCGCAAGAGGATGACATCTGATGGACGGCACCGTTCTTGTCGCCGATGACGACCGCACGATCCGCACCGTGCTGACCCAGGCGCTGACGCGGGCGGGCTGCAAGGTGCATGCAACCTCGTCGCTGACCACGCTGATGCGCTGGGTATCCGAGGGCAAGGGCGATCTGGTGATCTCGGACGTCATCATGCCCGACGGCAACGGGCTGGAGATGCTGCCCAAGATCGGGCAGGAGCGTCCGGGCCTGCCGGTGATCGTGATCTCGGCGCAGAACACCATCATGACGGCGATCCAGGCCGCCGAGGCCGAAGCCTATGACTACCTGCCCAAGCCCTTTGACCTGCCCGACCTGATGAAGCGCGCGGCCCGCGCGCTGGAAACCAAGCGCCGCGTGCGCAGCCGCCCCGAAAGCGTCGAGCCGCCACGCGACGAGGATGACCTGCCGCTGGTCGGCCGCACGCCGCAGATGCAGGCGCTGTACCGGCTGGTGGCGCGGGTGATGAATGCCGATCTGCCGGTGCTGATCACCGGCGAGTCGGGCACCGGCAAATCGCTGATCGCCCGCGCGATCCATGACTTTTCCGACCGCCGCTCGCTGCCCTTCGTGATCGCCACCGCGGGCGACATGGAAGGCGTCGATGGCCCCTCGGCGCTGGTTGCGCGCGCCCGCGGCGGGTCGATCCTGTTCGACGAGGTGGCGGATCTGACCGAAGACGCGCAGGCGCGCATCGTGCGCATGCTGGACGCCTTTGGCGACACCGCGCCCCGCGTGATGGCCACCAGCCAGACCGACCTGATGGGCCGGATGGAGGCGGGCCAGTTCCGCCAGGATCTGTTCTATCGCCTCGGCGGGGTCTCGCTTGCGGTGCCCAGCCTGCGCGAGCGGGTGGACGACATCCCGCTGCTGGCCGAACATTTCCTGGCCCGGGCCGAACGCGACGGCGCGGCGCGGCGCACGATTGCCGCCGATGCGATGGACCTGATCCGCGCCTATAGCTGGCCGGGCAATGTGCGCCAGCTGGAACACACCATCCGCCGCCTTGTCGTGACCAGCCCCGAAGAGGTCATCACCCGCGCCGAGGTCGAGGCGGTGCTGGGCAACCAGCCCGAGATCGAGCCGCTGGTGGGCGGTGGCGAGGGCGAAAAGCTGTCCGCCTCGGTCGCGCGGCACCTGCGGCGCTATTTCGACCTGCATGGCGGTGTGCTGCCGCCGCCGGGGCTGTACACCCGGATCCTGCGTGAGGTCGAGATGCCGCTGATCGAAATCGCGCTGGACGCGACCGGCGGCAATCAGGCCAAATGTGCCGATCTGCTGGGCATCAACCGCAATACCTTGAGAAAGAAGATCACCGATCTCGATATCCGCGTGACACGCCGCCGCAAGTTGATGTAATTTCGCAACAGCGCGTTGCATCGAATCCGCAGCGCGCATCGGGAGCGAGGCCGCACCCGGCGGCACAAGGACACGAGGCGAGCAGTGGCAAGCGCCACGGGCCGAATGGCCCTCGAACGGCTCTTTCAGAGGCGGTCGTCGCGGCGGGTGCAGAACGTCGCGACGCTGGGCCTTGTCGTGCTGGGGCCGGTGCTGGCGATCGGCACCTTCCTGCTGCTCGGTCCGCTCGACCAGGGCACCACCTCGCACGGGCTGCGCGCGATCCTGCTGGCCGATCTGGTCTATTCGCTGGTCGTGGCCACGCTGGTCGTGCGCCAGATCGCCCGGATGGTCGCCGCACGGCGCAGCCATTCGGCGGGTTCGCGGCTGCACCTGCGCCTGACCGGCGTCTTTGCCGCGGTGGCGCTGGTGCCTGCGGTTCTGGTCGCGGTCTTTGCCGGTCTGACCATCAATATCGGGCTCGAAGGCTGGTTCTCCGATCGGGTGCGCAACGTGGTCGGTGCCTCGCTCTCGGCGGCCGAAGCCTATGAAGACGAACACCGCCGCGACCTTGCCGCCGATGCGGTGACGCTGGCGGGCTATCTGAACGTCGCGCGGCAGGCGACATTCCTGCTGTCCGATGGCGATCTGCGGCAATTGCTGACCCAGGCGCAGGCGCGCGTCCAGCGCGGGCTGAAGGAAGCCTATATCATCGACGGCATGGGCGAGATCCGGGCGCGCGGCGAGCGGTCCTATCTGTTCGACTACGAACAGCCCACGCCCGCCCAGATCGCTCGCGCCGCGGCAGGCGAGACGGTCATCATCGAGGATTGGGACAATAACGAGTTCCGCGCGCTTCTGGCGCTGAGCGCCTATGTCGACCGCTTTCTCTACATCTCGCGCACGGTCGATGGCGACATTCTCAGCCTGCTCGACGACACCCAGCAGTCGATCCGGCTCTACCAGCAACTGGAAAACGAACGCGGCCGGGTGCTGTTCGAGTTCGGGCTGCTCTATCTGGGCTTTGCGATGATCCTGATCCTGGCCGCGGTCTGGCTGGGGCTTTGGTTCGCCGAGCGGCTGTCGCGCCCGGTTGGGCGGCTGGCGGGGGCAGCGCAACAGGTGGGCGCGGGCGATCTGGACGTGCGCGTGCGCGAGGAAGCGGGCGATGACGAGATCGCGATGCTGGGGCGGATGTTCAACCAGATGACCCGGCAGCTCAAGCTGCAACGCGACGCGCTGCTGGAAAACAACCGCCAGACCGAAATGCGGCGGCGGCTGTTCGATTCGGTGCTGTCCTCGGTCACGGCGGGTGTGATGGGGCTGGATGCCGAGGGGCGGGTGGAGTTCATGAACCGCTCGGCGCTGACCTTGTTGCAACTGGACGAGACGCGCGACAACGGTCACGAACTGCGCGTCGCCGTGCCCGAATTCGCCGCACTGTTCGACCGGCTGCGGGCCGAGCGGCGCAGCGCCGCGCAAGAGGAAATCCGGCTGATCCGCAGCGGCAAGATGGAGAATTTGCTGGTGCGGATGGCGACCCGGCAGGGCACCGACGGGCGGCGCGAGGGTTATGTGGTGGCGTTCGACGACGTGACCGACCTGGTGACCGCCCAGCGCATGGCCGCCTGGGGCGATGTCGCCCGCCGCATCGCGCATGAGATCAAGAACCCGCTGACCCCGATCCAGTTGTCGGCCGAGCGCATCAAGCGCAAGTTCCGTCCGCTGGTGGGCGATCAGGCCGACACGCTGGACCAGTATACGGACGTGATCGTGCGCCAGACCGGCGATCTGCGCCGGATCGTGGACGAGTTCTCGAAATTCGCTCGAATGCCCGAGCCCGAGCGCAAGCCCGTCGATCTGGCCGCACTGGTGCGCGATGCGCTGGTCCTTCAGGAAAGCGGCCAGCCCGGTGTGCGGTTTGTGGCCGATCTGCCCCAGGGCGCGATGCCCGCCGAACTGGACGCCACGATGATCAGCCAGGCGCTGACCAACCTTCTGAAGAATGCGGGCGAGGCCATCGAGACCCGGATCGCGAAGACCGGCGTGCCCGATGGCTTCGTGCCCGAGATCCGGCTGCGTCTTGTCCGCGACGAGGGCAGCGGGCGGATCGAGATCGCCGATAACGGCATCGGCCTGCCCGAGGACCGCGCTAGGCTGTTCGAGCCCTATGTCACCACGCGCGACAGCGGCACCGGTCTGGGCCTGCCCATTGTCAAGAAGATCGTCGAGGAACATGGCGGCACGCTGGAACTGGTCGATGCCGAGCCCTTCGCGCCCGGCGCGCATCGCGGCGCGATGGCCGTGATCCGCCTGCCGGTGGCCGAAACCGACAGGGCGGCCGAGCCGGCCGAGCCCTTCTTCACCACAACAAAGACAGCGGTATCCGGGGAGTAGGACATGGGCGACATCCTGATCGTCGACGACGAACGCGACATCCGCGAACTGATCGCGGACATCCTTCAGGACGAGGGCTACTCCACAAGGCTGGCCGCCAATTCCGACCAGTGCATGGCCGAGATCAATGCCGAGCCGCCCGCGCTGATGATCCTGGATATCTGGCTCAAGGACAGCAACATGGACGGGATCGACATCCTGTCCCGGGTCAAGCGCGACAACCCGGATATCCCCATCGTCATCATCTCGGGCCATGGCAATATCGAGATCGCGGTGGCGGCGATCAAGCAGGGCGCCTATGACTTCATCGAGAAGCCGTTCAACATCGACCAGCTTCTGGTGGTGATCCGCCGCGCGATGGAAGCCTCGCGCCTGCGCCGCGAGAACCAGGACCTGCGCCGCAAGGACGTGACCCAGGCCGAGATGATCGGCGCCAGCCCGGCCTTCCGGGCGCTGAAATCCCAGCTCGACAAGGTGACGAAATCGAATGGCCGGGTGATGCTCAGCGGCCCGCCGGGCTGCGGCAAGGAGGTGGCGGCGCGCTATATCCATGCCCAGTCGAACCGCGCGAACGGCCCCTTCGTGGTGGTCAATTCGGCCTCGATCGAGCCCGAGCGCATGGAGGAGGTTCTGTTCGGCCGCGAAAGCCCCGCGCGCGGCGTGGAACCGGGCCTTCTGGAACAGGCCCATGGCGGCATCCTCTATTTCGACGAGGTCGCCGACATGCCGCTGGGCACGCAATCCAAGATCCTGCGGGTGCTGGTCGACCAGCAATTCCAGCGCGCGGGCGGCACCGACCGGGTGCGGGTCGATATCCGCGTGATCTCGTCCACCACGCGCGACCTGCCCGCCGAGATTGCCGCAGGCGGCTTCCGCGAGGAGCTGTATCACCGGCTGAACGTGGTCCCGATCGACGTGCCCGCGCTGGACGAACGGCGCGAGGACATTCCCGAACTCGCCCGCCATTTCATCCAGGGCTTCAACCGCGCCCAGGGACTGCCGCTGCGCGCGCTGACCGGCGAGGCCGAGGCGCTGTTGCAGACCATGGCCTGGCCCGGCAATGTGCGCCAGCTCAAGAACGTGATCGAGCGGGTGCTGATCCTGGGCGACGGCCACGACCCGATCACCGCCGCGGAACTGCCCATGCCGGTCGAGGGCGCCGCCGATGAGGGGCGCGTGGTGCTGTCGGCGGGGCTGGCCACGCTGCCCTTGCGCGAGGCGCGCGAGCTGTTCGAACGGGAATACCTGCTGACCCAGATCAACCGCTTCGGCGGCAATATCAGCCGGACGGCCAATTTCGTCGGCATGGAACGCTCGGCGCTGCATCGCAAGCTGAAATCGCTGGGCGTGGTCACCTCGCCCAAATCCGGCGCGCGGCTGGCCCATTTCGAGGACGAGGAAGAGGAAGCCGGGGCCGATTGACCCCGCCTGCCCGTTCTGCGATTCATGGGCGCATGTATCGCCAACGGGTGCGGTGAATGAAGGTCATCATCTGCGGCGCGGGCCAGGTCGGCTGGCAGATCGCCCGTCACCTGTCGGGCGAGAAGAACGACGTGACCATCGTCGATCTGAACGGCGACCTGATCCGCCGGGCGACCGATGCGCTGGACGTGCAGGGCATCGCGGGGCACGCGTCCTATCCCGACATCCTGGAACGGGCGGGCGCGCGCGATGCCGACATGATCATCGCCGCCACCCAGTCTGACGAGGTCAACATGGTCACCTGCCAGGTGGCCCATTCGATCTTTGCCATTCCGCGCAAGATCGCCCGCCTGCGCGCCGAATCCTACCTGACCGCGATCTATTCCGAGCTTTACCGCCGCGACCACCTGCCCATCGACGTGGTCATCAGCCCCGAGCGCGAGGTGGCCGAGGCGGCGCTGCGACGCATCGCCGCGCCTGCGGCCTTTGACACCGAATATTTCCTGGGCGGCCAGGCGCAGCTTCTGGGCATCTCGCTCGACGCGGATTGCCCGGTGCTGAAAACGCCGCTGCGTCAGTTGACCGACCTGTTCTCGACCCTGCGCGCGCTGGTCGTCGGCATCCGCCGCGAGGACACGCTGTTCGCGCCCGAACCCGGCGACCAGCTTTTCCCCGAGGATCAGGTCTATGTCTTTTCGCATGTCGAGGACGTGAACCGGACGCTGGAGATCTTTGGCAAGTCCACGAAGAAGCAGGAGCGCGTGGTCATCATCGGCGGCGGCAATGTCGGGCTGGCCGTGGCACAGGCGCTGGAACGGCGCGAGGACCGCATCCGCGCCAAGGTGATCGAGAAGGACCGCGCCCGCGCCGAGACGGCGGCGGATGCGCTGGAACGCACCATCGTCCTGCATGGCGACGGGCTGGACGTGAGCCTGCTGGAAGAGGCCAATGTCGACCGCGCCGATGCGGTTCTGGCGCTGACCGATGACGACAAGACCAACCTGCTGGCCGCGGTCCAGGCCAAGCTGGCGGGCTGCCCGATGGCGATCTGCCTGGTCAACGACCCCTCGCTGGTGCCGCTGATGGGGGCGCTGGACATCGACGCCTATATCAACCCGCGCGCCACCACGGTCAGTTCGATCCTGCGCCATGTCCGGCACGGCCGGGTACGCAACGTCTATTCCATCGGCGATGCCGAGGCCGAGGTGATCGAGGCGCAGGTGCTTTCGACCTCGCCGATGGCGGGCAAGCGGGTGCAGGATATCGACTTTCCCGAAGGCGCGCTGATCGGGGGCGTGATGAAGGGCGGCAAGGTGATCCGGCCCCATGGCGATACCCGCATCGAAGAAGGCGATGTGGTCGCGATCTTTGCGCTTGCCGCCGATGTGCCGGAAGTGGAGCGCCTGTTGCAGGTCTCCATCGACTATTTCTAGGCCGATGCGACGGCTTTACGACCTTCCGTTCCTGGTGATCCTGATGGGGATCGGGGCGCTGGCGATGTTCCTGCCGGTGGGCGTGGCCGTGGCGGAACGCGACTGGCAAAGCGCGCGCAGCTTCCTGCAATCGGGGCTGATCTTCAGCGTGCTGGCCGCGCTGATCGGGCTGGCCACGATCGGGAACCGCGTCATCAACCAGGCCCGCAGCCACCTGCTGGCGATGCTGGGCTTCTACGCGCTGATGCCGCTGATGCTGGCCGTTCCCTTCGTCGAGGCGGTGCCGGGGGCCAGCTATCTGGACGGCTATTTCGAGATGATCTCGAGCCTGACCACCACGGGCGCCACGCTTTACGACGATCCCGCGTCCCTGAGCGCGGCGGTGCATCTGTGGCGGGCGCTGGTCGGCTGGCTGGGCGGGTTCTTCATCTGGGTGACGGCGATCTCGATCCTGGCGCCGATGAGCTTGGGCGGGTTCGAGGTGACGGCGGGCCCCGGCGGCGCGCGCCAACTGGGCACCGCCGGGCCGGGCGCGGGCCGGGCCGCCGATCCGCGCGGGCGGCTTCTGCGCTTTGCCCGCCGCTTTGCGCCGATCTATCTGGGGCTGACCGCCAGCCTGTGGGTGCTGATGCTGGTCGCCGGCGAAGGCCCGCTGGTCGCGGCCTGCCACGCGATGTCGGTTCTGGCCACCTCGGGCATCTCGCCGGTCGGCGGTGTGCCGGGCGGCCAGAGCGGTTTCGCGGGCGAGCTGTTCCTGTGGGGCTTCTTCATCTTCGCCTTCACCCGGCAGACCTTCATGCTGGACCTGCGGCCCCAGAGCTGGCGCGCGCTGGGAAGCGATCTGGAGTTGCGGATGGGGGTGGTGATCGCCTGGGCTGTGACGCTGTTCCTGTTCGCGCGCCACTGGATCGGCGCCTACGAGGTCGAAGCCGACGAGAACTCGGTCGCGGCGCTGCGCGCGCTGTGGGGGGCGGTGTTCACGGTGACCTCTTTCCTGACGACCACGGGCTTCGTCTCGTCCGACTGGGCCGAGGCGCAGACCTGGTCGGGGCTGGCCACGCCGGGGCTGATCCTGGTCGGGCTGGCGGTGTTCGGCGGCGGCGTGGCGACAACTGCGGGCGGGGTCAAGCTGCTGCGCATCTACGCGCTTTACAAGCATGGGGTGCGTGAGATGGAGAAGCTGATCAACCCCTCGTCGGTCGGTGGCGCGGGGGCCTTTGCCCGGCGCATCCGGCGCGAGGGGGCGCAGATCGCCTTTGTCTTCTTCATGCTCTTTGCACTGTCGCTGACGGTGACGATGGTGGCGCTGGGCATCGCGGGCATCGAATTCGACGCGGCGATGGTGCTGACGGTGGCCGCCCTGACCACCACGGGACCGCTGGCCGCCGCCACGACCGAACCCGCGCTGTCCTATGCCGCGCTGGGCGACGGCGCGCGGATGGTGCTGGCCGCCGCGATGGTGGTGGGCCGGCTCGAGACGCTGGCCATCATCGCGCTGCTGAACCCCGAATTCTGGCGCGGTTGAGCCGCGCGCGCGATTTTTCGGATTGCCGATCCGCAAAGGGGGGTGGAAAGTCTTGAAACCTCGCGACATACTCGCACCGAGGGAACAGCTTCTGTCCATCCTGGGGCAGGTCCAGACAACAAGGGCAAGAAACGAATGGCTGCCGACAAGCAGAATTTGCAGGACGCATTCCTTAACCATGTTCGCAAGACCAAGGTGCCGGTCACGATCTTTCTGATCAACGGCGTCAAGTTGCAGGGCGTCATCACCTGGTTCGACAATTTCTGTGTTCTGCTGCGCAGGGACGGGCAATCGCAGCTTGTCTACAAGCATGCGATCTCGACGATCATGCCCTCGCAGCCGATCAATCTGTACGACGGTGAGGATTGAGCCCCTCTGACCTTCTGGAGCATGGCCCCCAGGTGACGCGCGCCTGGGTGCTGCATCCCGATATCGCATCGGACCGCACGCGGCGCGATGCCCGGCCCGCGCTGGACGAGGCGGTGGCGCTTGCCGCCGCCCTGCCCGGCCTTGAGGTGGCCGGGTCCGAGATCGTGCCGCTGCCCAAGGTGCGGCCGGGCTGGCTGTTCGGATCGGGCAAGATCGAGGATCTGGGCGCCCGGCTCAAGGCGGCCGAGGTCGAACTGGTGCTGATCGACGGGCCGGTGACGCCGGTGCAGCAGCGCAACCTGGAACGGGAATGGAAGGTCAAGATCCTCGACCGGACCGGGCTGATCCTGGAAATCTTCGCCGACCGCGCCCGCACCCGCGAGGGCGTGTTGCAGGTCGAACTGGCCGCCCTGTCCTATCAGCGCACGCGGCTGGTGCGGGCCTGGACCCACCTTGAACGCCAGCGCGGCGGCCTCGGCTTCGTGGGCGGCCCCGGCGAGACCCAGATCGAGGCCGACCGACGCGCCATCGACGAAGCGATCGTGCGGTTGAAGCGCCAGCTTTCCAAGGTGGTGCGCACGCGCGACCTGCACCGCGCCGCGCGCCGCAAGGTGCCGTTCCCGGTGGTGGCGCTGGTGGGCTATACCAACGCGGGCAAGTCGACGCTGTTCAACCGGCTGACCGGGGCGGAGGTGCTGGCCAAGGACATGCTGTTCGCCACACTCGACCCGACGATGCGCAGCATAACGCTGCCCAGCGGGCTGAAGGTGATCCTGTCCGACACGGTGGGCTTCATCTCGGATCTGCCGACGCAACTGGTCGCGGCCTTCCGCGCCACGCTGGAGGAGGTGCTGGAAGCCGATCTGATCCTGCATGTGCGCGACATCGCCCATCCCGACACCGAGGCGCAGGCGGCGGATGTGCGAGCGATCCTGACCGATCTGGGCGTGACCGAGGACACGCCGCAGATCGAGCTGTGGAACAAGACCGACCTGATCGAGCCCGACCGGCGCGAGGCGCTGGCTGCCGTGGCGGCCCGGCATGAGGGGGTGCGCACGATCTCGGCCTGGACCGGCGAGGGGATCGAGGGGCTACTGGAGGCGATCACCGCCGCGCTGGACGAAACGCGCGTGCGGCGCGAGTTGCATCTGGGCTTTGCCGAAGGGCGGCGGCGGGCCTGGCTTTATGCCGAAGGCGTGGTCGAAACCGAGCAACAGGGCGAGGACGGGTTCGATCTGACGGTCAACTGGACCGCGCGGCAGGAACAGCGGTTCCGGGCGCTGACCGGTGACTAGCTGCAGCACGGACAAAAAATGGCGGCCCGAAGGCCGCCAGTTTGTGCATCATCCCGAATGAAGACGTCTACGAGCATCAGCGCGGGGGTGGGCGTCGGTCACGCACCGGCACCGCAATGGGCACCGGCACCTCGGCCAGCTCGCGCACGCGCTCCGGCAGGAACCGGCCGCGCGTTCCGTCATCCTCGTTGCGGGCCATCGACATCACCGCGATGCCGAACTGCACGCCCGAGAACACGATCCCGTTGAACACGAAAAGCAGCGCAACCGCCAGCCACCCGCCCGAGACATGAGTGACGAGGTGCCAGAGATTGGCCACGTTCAAGTGCAGCAACAGCGCCACGAAGGCGGCCGACAGAAGGAACCCGATGATCGTTTGCCGGATGTAGAGGCTTACCAGTCTGGGCATGGACCGACTCCGTTGCGTTCTCCCATTAGGTAGCCATTCGTGGACCGATTCCAAGAAGAATCTCGCGCCTCGTGTGAACAGCCCCGATGCCGGGCACGCGGCGGGGGGTCAGAACGCCTCGGGCCGGACCTCGCGCGCCATGTGATCGAGCACGGCATTGACGAATTTCGGCTCGCGCCCCTCGGGGAAGAAAGCCTTGGCGACATCGACATATTCGGTGATGACCACCTTGGGCGGTGCCTTGCCGTCCACCAGTTCGGCGCCCGCGGCACGGAACAGCGCGCGCAGCGTCGGGTCGATGCGCGCGATCGGCCATTTCGCCACCAGCGCCCGGTCGGTCATCTGGTCGATCTTCGCCTGCCAGGTCACCGCGCCTTCCAGCGTGGCGCGGAACAGTTCGACATCGCCCTCGGCCAGTTCCTCGCCTTCTTCATAGGCCGCGCCGAAACGCCAGGTCTCGAACTCGCGGCATACGGCATCCACGGTCTGGCCGGACTGTTCCATCTGGAACAGCGCCTGCACGGCATAAAGCCGGGCGGCGGATTTCATCTGGCGGCGTTCGGCGGCGGTGGTCATGCGCGCTCGCTCCCTTCGGCGATCTGGAACCCGCCCGAGGGCTTGAAGCCGACGCCGCGGGTCTCGCCGCCCCAGCGCCGGGCCAGCGCGATCAGATGCAGCGCCGCCGCGGCCGCGCCGCCGCCCTTGTTCATATCCGCAGGGTTCGCCCGCTCGACCGCCTGTTCGTGGTTTTCGACGGTCAGGATCCCGTTGCCGATCAGCGCGCCCTGAAGCCCCAGCAGCATCAGCCCGCGCGAACTGTCGTTGCAGACGGTTTCATAATGGCTGGTCGCGCCGCGGATCACGCAGCCCAGCGCCACATAGCCGTCGAAATTCGACAGCCGATGCGCCAGCGCGATGGCCCCGGGCAGTTCCAGCGCGCCGGGCACCTCGATCAGGTCATGGCTAGCGCCCGCGGCGTCCAGTTTCGCCCGCGCGCCCGCAACCAGCATCTCGGCAATGTCGCGATAGAAGGGCGCGACCGCGATCAGCAGCTTTACCGGCCGGTCGAAGACGGGCAGCGGCAGGATGTGGTGGGGGTCCTGGTCGGCCATGTCTCAGCCCTCCATCTCGATCTTGCGGGTGCCCGCGATGGACAACCCGTATCCCTCAAGCCCGACGACCCGCGGGAGGGGCGAATTGGTCAGCAGCGTCAATTCATGCAGCCCCAAGGCGGCGAGAATCTGCGCGCCCAGCCCGTACTGGCGCAGCGTCTGGGGCGAGGCCCCGCCGCCGCCAAGCTTCATCGTGGTGTCGCGCAGCAATACGACCACGCC
The DNA here is from genome assembly GCF_009649175.1 of Rhodovulum strictum. Taxonomy (GTDB): domain Bacteria; phylum Pseudomonadota; class Alphaproteobacteria; order Rhodobacterales; family Rhodobacteraceae; genus Rhodovulum; species Rhodovulum strictum. The sequence goes on from NZ_WJPO01000013.1 coordinate 77,238, forward strand.
GCGCCCTTCGGCGGCAATGATCTCCATCGCGCGCGCAAACTCGCCCGCGGGGTGCGGCCCAAGGCCAAGCACGTCCTGCAACGGGTCAAGCGCGTGCATCCGCACCAGCACCGGGCCGGGCGCCAGGATGTCGCCCTTGGTCAGCACCACATGCTCGGCGCCCTGGGTCACATCGGCGAAGATGCGCATCAGCCAGTCGCCGCCATGGGCCGAGGTCACCTGCCGCGCGGCGGTTTCGTTCACCAGATTGTCGTGACGGCGGCGATAGGCGATCAGGTCCGAAATCGTGCCGATCTTGAGCCCGTGCCGCTGGGCGAAGGCCACAAGGTCGGGCAGCCGCGCCATCGAGCCATCATCGTTCATGATCTCGCAGATCACGCCCGAAGGGTTCAGCCCGGCCAGCCGCGCGACATCGACGGCTGCTTCGGTATGGCCCGCGCGGACCAGAACGCCGCCATCGCGCGCGCGCAGCGGAAAGATATGGCCGGGCGTGGCGATATCGGACGCGGTCTTGCCCGCGTCGATGGCCACGGCCACGGTGCGCGCGCGGTCATGGGCGGAAATGCCGGTGGTCACGCCCTCGCGCGCCTCGATCGAGACGGTGAACGCGGTTTCATGGCGGCTGGAATTCTGCGAGGCCATCAGCGGCAGGCCCAGCGCATCGACTCGCTGGCCGGTCAGCGTCAGGCAGATCAGCCCGCGGCCATGGGTGGCCATGAAGTTGATCGCCTCGGGCGTGGCCATCTGGGCGGGGATCACCAGATCGCCCTCGTTCTCGCGGTCCTCGTGGTCGACAAGGATGAACATCCGCCCGTTGCGCGCATCCTCGATGATCTCCTCGATGGACGAGATCGCGTCGCGGAAGCTGTCCTGATCGGAGGCGGAGGTCTCGGTGGTCATGGTCTGCCCGTCTTTGGCTGTCGCGAGGCAGATAGACCATCGCAAGACAGAGCGCCAGAGGGCGCGCTTAGCCCGCGGCCTCGGCCAGCCGGGCGACATAACGCGCCAGCGTGTCGATCTCCAGGTTCACACGGTCGCCCACCCGCGCCAGCCCCCAGGTGGTGGCCTGCTTGGTGTGGGGGATGAAATTGACGCCGAAGCTGGCGCCCTCGACCTCGTTCACGGTCAGCGAGGTGCCGTTCAGCGCGACCGAGCCCTTGGGCGCGATGAACTTCGCCAGCGCATCGGGCGCGCGAAAGGTGATGCGCGTGCTGTCGCCTTCGTCGAGCATGGCGACGATCTCGGCCAGCCCGTCGACATGGCCCGACACGATATGCCCGCCCAGTTCATCGCCCACCCGCAGCGCGCGTTCCAGGTTGATCCGGCTGCCCTCGGCCCAGCCGCCCAGATTGGTCTTGGACAGCGTCTCGGCCGAGATCGTCACGGCGAACCAGCCGCCGCTCTCGTCCCGGCCGCGGTCGGTCACCGTCAGGCAGACGCCGTCGCAGGCAATCGAGGCGCCGGTCTCGATTGTCTCGGGCACATAGCTGCAACCGATCCGCGCGGTCAGGTCGCCGCGCTTTTCCAGCGCGCGGACGGTGCCGATATCGGTGATGATGCCGGTAAACATGGCGCGGGGCTCCTTGTGCGGTTCTGCGCCCGACCTAGCGGCTGGCCGCCCGCAGGGCAAGCGCCGCGCCCGCACAGCCGAATGGCGCTTTCGCAACCGCCCGAAAAATGGCCCTATGGCGGGCATGACGACACATTCGGGCAGCAATCGGCGCTTTCTGCTTCTTCAGGGGCCGCACGGGCCGTTTTTTGACCGGCTGGGCCGCGGCCTGCAGGCCGCCGGTCACGCGGTCTGGCGCGCGGGCTTCAACCGGGGCGATTCCGCCTTCTGGTCGGACCGGGCGTGCTATGTTCCGGTCACCTGCCCGCCCGCCGACTGGCCCATGGCCTGTGCCCGGCTGCTCGACCGGCTGGCGATCACCGATATCGTGCTTTACGGCGATACAAGGCCCGTCCACGCCACAGCCATCGCCGCCGCCCGCGCCCGGGGCCTGCGCATCCATATCTTCGAGGAAGGCTATCTGCGGCCCTGGTGGGTCACCTATGAACGCGACGGCGCGAACGGCCATTCGCGGCTGATGGACCTGTCGATCCCCCACATCGCGGCGCTGATGCCGGGCGAGGCACCGCCCGCCGCCGAGGCCCCCGCCCATTGGGGCGATCTGCGCGCGCATATGGTCCATGGCGCGCTGTATCACGGGCTGGTCATGCTGCCCTCGCGCCGCTATCGCCACTACCGGCCCCATCGCGGCCTGCCCGTGCGCGCCGAATTCGCGCTGTACCTGCGTCGGCTGGCGCTGCTGCCCCTCCATGCCGCCGCCCGCTTTGCCGCCACGCGCAGGATCCGGCGGGGCGGGTTTCCCTATCACCTGGTGCTGCTGCAACTGGCCCATGATGCGAATTTCCGCCATCACGGGCCATTCGCGCGGATCGAGGATTTCCTGGCGCTCTGCATCGAGGGCTTTGCCAGAGGTGCCCCCGCCCATCACCATCTGGTGTTCAAGGCCCACCCGCTGGAGGACGGGCGCAGCCCCCTGCCCGGCACGATCCGGGCTCTGGCGCGCGCGCAGGGGCTGGCCGGGCGGGTGCATTTCGTGCCGGGCGGCAAGCTGGCCTTGCTGCTCGACGGGGCAAACAGCGCGGTCACGGTGAATTCCACCGCGGCGCAACAGGCGCTGTGGCGCGGCTTGCCGCTGCGCGCCTTTGGCCGGGCGGTCTATGACAAGCCCGAACTGGTCTCGGACCAGCCGCTTGCCGAATTCTTCGCTGATCCCCAGCGCCCGGATCCCGCGGCCTATCGGCTGTTCCGCCGCTTCCTGCTGGAAACCAGCCAGGTTCCGGGCGGCTTCTATGCGCGGGCTGGCCGCGACCAGGTGATGCGCCGGGTGGTCGACCTTATGCTGGCCGAGGCCGATCCCTACGACCTGCGTTCCGCGCCGAACGCGGCCTTGACGCAACACCTGCGCCTTGCCGGATGACCGACAGATTTGCCAGACTGGCCCGATGCACTGCGATCCTGTAGCCTGCGGGAAAAATATCGTGGCAGTTCCAAGCTGTCCGAGACGACCCTGAGGCAGTTACAAACAAGAACAAGGACGCCGAGCAGTGAGAATCATGTATTCACGGGGGGCGAGGGCCATCGCCCTTCTTGCTCTTGTGGCGACCGTGGGCGCCTGTGGCCTGCCGCGCTCTGGCCCCAACAAGCGCGAGATTTTTTCCGGCGCGATCCAGAAACAGGGCGATTCCTTTGTGGTCGCGGTCAATGACCATGTGACACGGGCGACCGCGGTGGTCCCGGCCATCGGCTTTCCGGCCGAGTTCCGCGGCGCCGGACTGGTCACCGCCGACATCATCCAGGCGGGCGACGTTCTGGGCCTGACGGTCTATGAAAACGTGGATGACGGCATCCTTGCCCGGTCGGGCGGCAATGCCGCGGCGCTGAACGAGGTGCAGGTGGACGATTCGGGGTTCATCTTCATCCCCTATGCCGGGCGGATCCGCGCGGCGGGCAACACGCCCGAGCGGCTGCGCCAGATCATCACCGAAAAGCTCGACGCCCAGACCCCCGATCCGCAGGTCGTGGTGCGCAGGCTGGCGGGCGACGGGGCGACCGTTTCGGTCGTGGGCGGCGTTGCGGGTCAGGGTGTCTATCCGATCCAGCGCCCAAGCCGCACCCTGAGCGGCATGCTGGCCACTGCGGGCGGCATCTCGATCCCGCCCGAAGTGGCACGGATCACGCTGTTGCGCGGCAACCAGCGCGGCGATGTCTGGTTCCAGGATCTCTATAGCCATCCCCAGATCGACATCGCGCTCAGGAATGGCGACCGCATCCTTGTCGAACGCGACACGCGCGCCTTTACCGCGCTTGGCGCGATGGGCGCCCAGCGCCGCGTGCCGTTCGAGACGCAGAACCTGTCGGCGATCGAGGCGATCGCCCAGGTGGGCGGGCTGAACACGGGGCTGGCCGATCCCAAGGGCGTCTTCGTGATGCGCAACGAATCGCAAGAGGTGGCCCGCATGGTGCTGGGCCGCGAAGATCTGATCGGCGAACAGCGCATGGTCTATGTGCTGGATCTGACCCAGCCCAACGGGATGTTCCTGGCCCGCGATTTCGCGATCCGCGATGGTGACACGGTCTATGTGACCGAGGCGCCCTTCGTGCAGTGGCAGAAGACGCTGAACGCGATCACGGGCACGGCGGGTACGGCCAACAACCTGACCTCCCTTGCGGGCAACTGACCGGGGCGATGCGCCCCGACCGCGATAGCGACGCCGCCGGGGGACAGACCCCTCGGCGGCTTTTCGTTTTCAATGGCGGCTTCCTGACCGGGCGGCGGGTGCGGCGCATCCTGACGCTTGCAGGCCACGAGATCCGGCTTGGCCTGCCCGGCCCCGACGATCTGGTGGCGGTCTGGGGCGCGCGGCCGAGTGCGGGGCGCGGGCTTGCGGTGGCGGCGGCACGCAAGGCGGGCGTTCTGCGGGTCGAGGATACGTTCCTGCGATCGGTCCTGCCGGGGCGGGCGCGGGGTGCGGGCGGGCCGCTGGGGCTGATGCTCGACCGGCGGGGGGTGCATTTCGACCCGTCCTGCCTGTCCGATCTGGAACATCTGCTGGCCACCCACCCGCTGGACGATACCGCGCTGCTGGACCGGGCACGGGCGGCCATCGGGCGGCTGAAGGCCGGGCATCTGAGCAAATACACGGGCTTCGACCCGGCCAGACCGGTTCCCGAACCCGGCTATGTTCTGGTGATCGACCAGAGCCGGGGCGATGCCTCGGTCGGCGCAAGCGGCGCGGATGCCGCCACTTTCCGCGAGATGCTGGAGATGGCGCAGATCGAGCACCCCGGCGCGCGGGTGATCGTCAAGGCCCATCCCGAAACCGCGCTTGGCCTGCGGCCGGGGCATTACGCGCCCGACCAGCCGGGGATGCTGGCTGCGCCGGTCTCGCCCTGGGCGCTGCTCGAGGGGGCGGTGGGGGTCTATACCGTCTCGTCCCAGATGGGGTTCGAGGCGATCCTCGCGGGCCACCGGCCCCGCGTCTTCGGCCAGCCATTCTATGCGGGCTGGGGCCTGACGGATGACGAACGCCCCCTCGCCCGTCGCACCCGCCGGTTGACCCGCGCGCAACTGGCCGCCGCCGCCCTGATCCTGGCGCCCACATGGTATGACCCGCTCCGCGACCGGCTTTGCGAACTGGAAGACGCGCTGGCGGTGCTGGAGGCCGAAACGCGCGCCTGGCGCGAGGACCGGCAGGGCTGGGTCGCAGGCGGCATGCGGATGTGGAAACGCGGCATTGTGCAGCGTTTCTTTGGCGGGGTGCGGCCCGTGCGCTTTGCCCCCGATGCCGCAGCGGCCGAGGCGCGGGTGGCGGCAAGCGGGCGGCGGACGATGGTGTGGGCTTCGGCGGCAGATCGCACCCGCAACGGCACGGTGCGGGTCGAGGACGGGTTCCTGCGCTCGCGCGGTCTGGGCGCGGCGCTGGTGCCGCCGCTGTCGCTGGTGCTGGACGATCTGGGCATCCATTACGACCCGGCACGCGAAAGCCGGCTGGAGCGGCTGATCGCGGCCTCCTGCGGGCTCGACCCCGTCGCGCGCGCCCGGGCCGAGCGGCTGATCGGCCTGCTGACGCGCGGGGGGGTGACGAAATACAACCTCGGCGGCGGTGCCCTGCCCGACCTGACCCCCGGCCACCGCATCCTTGTCGCGGGACAGGTCGAGGACGATGCCTCGGTCCGGCTGGGCTGTCCGGCCGAGCGGACCAACCTTGCGCTGCTGCATCGCGCCCGGGCCGAGAATCCGGGGGCCGTGATCCTCTACCGCCCGCACCCCGATGTCGCGGCGGGCCTGCGCCCGGGCGCGCTGACCGACGCGCAGATCCGCGCTCATGCCGATCCGGTACCCGCCGCGACGGGGCTGGCCGCGTTGCTGGCAGAGGTCGATGAGGTCTGGACGCTGAGTTCCGGTCTGGGCTTCGAGGCGCTCTTGCGCGGCCTGCCCGTCACCTGCCTCGGCGTGCCGTTCTATGCGGGCTGGGGGCTGACGCGCGATCTGGCGCCGGTGCCCGCCCGCCGTCAGGCGCGGCCCGATATCGTCGCGCTGGCCCATGCGGTGCTGATCGACTATCCGCGCTACCGCGACCCCGTCACGGGGCGCCCCTGCCCCGCCGAACTGGTGGCCGAGCGTCTGGGAGAGGGCCGCCTGCCCGCGCCTGGTCCGGGGCTGCGGGCACTGTCGCGCCTTCAGGGGGCATTGGCGGGCCATGCCTGGCTCTGGCGCTGGCACCCCGGCCCGGGCGACGGGCCGGGGGCAGGTTCATCCGACTAGGCGTCGTCGGACAGCAACGCCTTCCAGATCAGCGCACCAATGGCCGCCCCGATCAGCGGTGCCACCCAGAACAGCCAGAGCTGGCCCAGCGCCCCGGTCTCGGCAAAGACCGCAACGGCGGTCGAGCGCGCCGGGTTGACAGAGGTATTGGTCACCGGGATCGAGACCAGATGGATCAGCGTCAGCCCAAGCCCGATCGCGATGGGCGCAAAGCCCGCCGGGGCGCGCGCCGAGGTCGAGCCCAGGATGATGATGAGGAAGGCCGCGGTCAGAACGATCTCGGCCAGCAGCGCCGCGAACATCCCGTAGCCGCCCGGCGAAAGCGTGCCATAGCCGTTCGAGGCGAAACCGCCCGGCGTCCAGCCCGCAGCACCCGAGGCGATCAGGTACAGCACCACCGCCGCCGCAAGACCGCCCACGACCTGCGCCACCCAATAGGGCAGAAGCTCGCCCCAGCCGAAGCGGCCGCCCAGCGCAAGGCCCAGCGAAACGGCGGGGTTGAAATGGCCGCCCGAGATGTGACCGACCGCATAGGCCATGGTCATCACGGTCAGACCGAAGGCGATGGAAACGCCGACAAAGCCGATCCCGAGGTCTGGAAAGCCCGCCGCCAGCACCGCGCTGCCGCAGCCGCCGAAGACGAGCCAGAATGTGCCGAAGAATTCGGCGGATAGTTTCTTGATCATGTCGCACCCTTTGGAGCGTTGAAATATTGGTCGTCCTGAAAGTCGGGAAAACTCCGCCCGAAGACGGCCCCGCACTGGTCCGAAAACACGCATCCCCCGCAGGATGAGGCGGTGGATGGACAAGGAATGAAACGGGTTGCGGCAAGGCGCAAGCGCCCTGGCAGGGGATCGGGTCCGTCAGGCCCGTTCCCAGCGATGCATCACGTCGTCGCCGATGGCGCGGGTCTCGATCAGGCGGAAGCGCGGCGCCTCGGCCAGCCGTGCCAGCCCCAGCGCGCCCAGCGCGGGCCGCCCCTCGGCGCCCAGCGCCAGCCCGGCGGTGAAGCCCACCAGTTCGTCGACCAGCCCCGCCGCCAGCAGCGCCGCACCCAGGCTGCCGCCGCCCTCGCAGAACACCCGCGTCAGCCCCGCCGCACCCAGCGCTTGCAGGGTCGCGGCCGGATCAAGCTGGCCGTCCGCGCCGATGGCCCCCTCGATCAGCCGCGCGCCCAGCCGCTGCCAGTGCTCGCAGCGCTCGGGCGCGGCATCGGGGCCATGACAGAGCCAGAGCGGAACGCTGGCAGCCGTTGCGGCAAGCCGCCCCTCCCTTGGCAGGTCGAGCCCGCGGGACAGCACCACGCGCACCGGCTGATGCGCCACGCCCAGCCCCCGCACGGTCAGGTCCGGATCGTCCGCCCGCGCGGTACCGCCCCCCACCATCACCGCGTCATGTCGGGCGCGCTGGGCATGGACCAGTCGCCGGGCACCCTCGCCGGTGATCCAGCGGCTTTCGCCGCTCGCGGTGGCGATCCGCCCATCGAATGACGTGGCCAGTTTCAGCGTGACAAGCGGGCGCCCCTCGGTCCGGTTCAGCAGGAACCCGCGATGCGAGCGACGCGCGGCCTCGGCCATCACGCCGGTCTCGACCGCAATCCCGGCGCCGCGCAGGATCGCGTGACCGCGCCCCGCCACCCGCGGATCGGGGTCTTCCAGCGCGCTGACCACGCGGGCCACGCCCGCTGCCACCAGCGCCTCGGCGCAGGGCGGCGTCTGGCCATGGTGGGAACAGGGTTCGAGGCTGACATAGGCAGTGGCGCCCCGCGCCGCCGCGCCCGCCTGGGCCAGCGCCAGGGGTTCCGCATGGGGCCGCCCGCCCGGCGCGGTCCAGCCGCGGCCGACGATGCGCCCCCCGTTCACGATCACGCAGCCCACCGCGGGGTTGGGCCAGACCCGCCCCAGCCCGCGCGCGCCCAGCGCCAGCGCCAGCGCCATGAACCGCGCGTCGTCCTGCGCGCTCACTCCTCGGCCGGGGCCGAGGGGCGCAACTCGCTCACGAACTTGTCGAAATCATCCGCCGCCTGGAAGTTCTTGTAGACGCTGGCAAACCGCACATAGGCCACGGTGTCGATCCGGGCCAGCGCCTCCATCACGATCTCGCCGATGGTCTTCGAGGGAATGTCGGTCTCGCCCATGCTTTCCAGCCGCCGCACGATGCCCGACACCATCTGGTCGATCCGCTCGGGATCGACGGGGCGTTTCTGAAGCGCGATGCGGACCGAGCGTTCCAGCTTGTCGCGGTCGAAATCCTCGCGCCGTCCGTTCGACTTGATGACCACCAGATCACGCAACTGCACCCGTTCATAGGTGGTAAAGCGCCCGCCACAGGCCGGGCAGAAGCGGCGGCGGCGGATCGCGACGTGATCCTCTGCGGGCCGCGAATCCTTTACCTGGGTATCGATATTTCCGCAGAACGGGCAGCGCATGGCCTCTCCCTCGGTGGTGCTTTGAGGTTATCCACAGGCACTATAGGGGAGCCTCAAGCATTTGGGTAGGGGCGATTTCGTCAACTAGATATGGGACAGCCGGGTTCGTGCCACCGGGTCAAGCCAGCACCGCGCCCGGGTTCATGATCCCCGCCGGGTCAAGGGCGGTCTTGATCGCGCGCATCGCCGCCAGCCGGGCCGGATCGCCATAGCGTTCCAGATCCTCGACCTTGAGCCGCCCCACCCCATGCTCGGCGCTGACCGACCCGCCCAGCGCATGCACCAGATCATGCACGCAGCGCTTGATCGCGGCGCGCTTGTCCTCGTGATCGGCGCGCGTCTCGCCGGGCATGGGGAAGACGTTGTAATGCAGGTTGCCATCGCCCACATGGCCGAAACAGTTCACCCGGAACCGCCCCAGTGCGGCCAGCGCAGATCCCGCGCACGCGATGAAATCGGGGATCGCCGACAGCGGCACCGAGATGTCATGCGACGAGATCGCGCCGATCTTGCGGTTGGCCAGCGGCAGGCTTTCGCGCAGCGCCCAGAACGCGGCCCTCTGCGCTTCGGATTGCGCGATCAGCCCGTCGCTGACCAGCCCCGCCCCGGCCGCCTCGGCAAAAAGCCCCTCCAGCGCCGCGCCCGGATCCTGCCCCGCACCTAGGCCCAGGTCGATCAGCACGCACCATTCGGGCGGCTCGGCCCAGGGCTGGCGGATCTCGGGCATGGTCTCGGCCAGGAAATCAAGGCCCTGCCGATGGATCAGTTCGAAGGCCGAGACCCCCTCGCCGATCCGCCCCTGCGCCAGCGCCAGCAGGTCGAGCGCCGCCTGCGGGTCCGTCACCGCCAGCAGCGCCGCGCCGGTCCGGGCGGGCGGCGGCACCAGTTTCAGCGCCGCGGCGGTGATGATGCCCAGCGTCCCCTCGGCCCCGATCAGCAGATGGCGCAGATCATAGCCCGTGTTGTCCTTGCGCAGCCGCTTCAGCCCATGCAGCACGGACCCGTCGGGCAATACCGCCTCGATCCCCAGACACAGATCGCGCGCATTGCCGTAGCGCAGCACGTTCACCCCGCCCGCATTGGTGGACAGCACACCACCGATCCGGGCAGACCCCTCGGAGGCCAGCGACAGCGGAAACAGCCGCCCCGCCGCCTCGGCCGCATCCTGCACCTCGGCCAGGATCGCGCCCGCCTCGGCGATCAGCACGTTCTCGGCGGGATGAACGGCACGGATCGCCCGCATCCGCTCCAGCGTCACGATCACCGGGGCCGGGCCGCTGTCCATCACCTGCCCGCCGACCAGCCCCGTGCCGCCCCCATAGGGCACCACCCCCACCCGCGCGGCGGCACAGGCGCGCACGATTTCGGCCACCTCCTCGACCGTCCCCGGAGCCAGCAGCAACCCGCCCTGCCCGCGATAGCGCCCGCGCGGTTCCTCCAGATAGGCCGGGGTCAGGTCGCGGAAACAGGCCGCGGGCAGGCGCGCACGCAGATCGGCGGCAAAGGCGTCGGTGACGGGGGTCAGCATGGGCGGTCCTTTCGCCCAAGCTCAAAGCACAGAGCCCGCGCGGCTGGCAAGTCACTCGGGCCAGTCACTCCGGATCGTGCAGCGGCTCAGGGTCCAGCACGATCACCGTGGGCCGGTCGGGCAGCGTGCGCAGCGAGATCTCCAGATGCCCCGCCCCTTCGCGCCGGATCGCGAATTCGCCCGACATGCCCGCCAGGAACCGCTCCAGCGACGGGGCGCCGAACCAGTGCATCGGGATCACGACCGAACTGCGCAGCCGTTCCAGCACCCGGATCATCGTCGGCAGATCCAGCGTCAGCCCGCCATCGACCGGCGCCATCACCACGTCCAGCCGACCGAGCGAGGCATATTGCATCTCGTCGGGCTCGTGATGCAGATGCCCCAGATGCCCGATGCAGAGCCCGGCAACCTCGAAGACGAAGATCGAGTTGCCATTCTCGCGCACCACCGAGCGGTCGAAGCCGCGCACATCGGTCGGCACGTTGCGCACCAGCATCTCACCCAGATCGAGGTGATGATCGGCCGCCACGCCATCCCTTGCCCAGCCTTCCAGCACATGCGGGATCGCGGGATCGGGGAAGGCGGTGAAATGGGTCTGATGGGCGTTGTTCATCGTGACCACATCGGGGATCAGCCGGGTCGCGCCCAGAAAACCCGTGAAATCGGTCGCCGCACTCAGCCCGCCCGCCGTCTCGATCAGGAAGGTTGCATGATCGACAAAGCTGATGCGCACCGTATGCGGATCGGGCAGGGGCGTGCCGAACGCGGCAAGCTGGACATATTCCAGCGCGGGATCGGCCTCGGCGATGGCGATGCAATGGCTGGGGCGGCGGTCCTGCGCGGCGGCGGGCAGCGCGGTCAGGACGGCAAGCGCGGTCAGGCAGGCTCGGATCATCGGCGGGCACCTCCTGCGGGCAAGGATAGGGCGCTGCCGCCCGCCGTCATGCTGCCATGCCGCCGGGGCGGGCCGCGATCACAACTGCTCGACCGTCACCTTGTCGGCGTGAAAGGCCAGATGGCCCGCGATCCGCTCGATCCCCGGACCCGGGTTTTCATAGCACCAGCCCGCATCGGGGATGTCATAGCTTTTCGCATGCAGGGTGAAATAGCTCGCCTCGCCCTTGAGCGGACAGGTGGTCCGGCTGTCCGAGCGTTCAAGAAAGGCCATCGCCACATCCTCGCGCGGGAAATAGACCACGGCTGGCCGGTCGCCCTCGACCAGTTCCAGCGCATTGCGGCTTTCGGCGATCACGGCACCCCCCGCCCGGACGACCCAGACGCCTTCGGCCCGGTGAATCCCGATATGATCGGCCATGGCTACACTCCCCTCGCTGGTTTCGGCGTCTGACGCGCCAGCGTTCAGTCACACGATCGTCATCGGAATGTCCAGACGGCGGAAAGGTCAGATCGGCAGCGTCGCCGCCGCCAGCCAGTCGCGCGCAGGCTGCGAGACCTCGGGGCCGACCAGATCGGCAACGCGCGCGTGATAGGCGTTCAGCCAGTCGCGTTCCTCGGCATTCAGCATTCCCGCGACGATCAGGCGGTGGTCGATGGGCACGAAGGTCAGCGTCTCGAAGCCCAGCATCTCGCGGTCGTCGGCCCCCTCCAGCACCGGCGCGGGCTGCACCACGATCAGGTTCTCGATGCGGATGCCGAACGCGCCCTCGCGGTAATAGCCCGGTTCGTTCGACAGGATCATGCCCGGTTCCAGCGCCACATGCGACAGCCGCGAAATCCGCTGCGGCCCCTCATGCACCGACAGATAGGCACCGACCCCGTGGCCCGTGCCATGATCGTAATCCTGTCCCGCCAGCCACAGCGGATAGCGCGCCAGCGCATCCAGATCGCGCCCCGCAACGCCCTTGGGAAAGCGTGCGCGGGAAATCGCGATCATGCCTTTCAGGACGCGGGTAAAGGGCGCGCGCGCCGCCTCGGGCGCCGTGCCAACCGCCACCGTCCGGGTGATATCGGTCGTGCCGTCCAGATACTGCCCGCCCGAATCCACCAGCAGCACCTCGCCCGGCACCACACGCCGGTTCGTCGCCTCGCTGACCCGATAATGCACGATCGCCCCGTTCGGCCCGGCCCCTGCAATCGTGTCGAAGCTGATGTCCCGCAGCTTGCCGGTCGCGCGCCGGAACCCTTCCAGCCGCTTGACCACGTCGATCTCGGTCAACGCACCGCCCGGCGCCTCGGCATCGAGCCAGGCCAGGAACTCGACCATGGCCGCCGCATCGCGCAGATGCGCCGCCCGCGCCCCGGCCAGTTCCGCCGCGTTCTTGCACGCCTTGGGCAGGATGCACGGATCCGCGCTCCGCGCGACCTCGATCCCTGCCTCCTGCAACTGGCGCAGCACCCACAGGGGCGCGCTGGCCGGGTCCAGACGCACCGGGCCGACAAGGCTTTTCAACCCCGCGCCAAGGGCAGCATCCGGGCGCAAGGTCACCTCCGGCCCCAGATGCGTGCGCAGATCCGCCGTCGCCTTGGCCGGATCGGCATACAGGGTCACATGCCCGTCGTCATGGATTACGGCAAAGCCATGCGGCACAGGGTTGCGCGGTACATCCGCCCCGCGCACGTTCAGAAGCCAGGCGATGGAATCGGGCAGCGTCAGCACCGCCGCCCGCTGCCCAGCCGTGCGCAGGACAGCGGCGATGCGCGCCCGCTTCCCTGCATGGTTCTCGCCCGCCAGCGCCTCGGGATAGGGTGTGATCGGGCCTTGCGGGGGGCCGGGCTGATCGGGCCAGAGCCGGTCGATCAGGTTCTCCGTTTCGCGCAGCGTAACCCCGCTGCCCTGCAACGCCTCGCTCAGCTTTTCCACCTGCTCGGGCGTGTGCAGCCAGGGGTCAAGCCCCACCACGCCGCCCTGCGGCAACGCCGCGCGCAACCAGTCCGCCAGTTGCGTCTCGGGCCAGTTGACCGGGGTGAAATGGCCCTGATCCACCTGCGCCCTGACCTGAACGCGATAGCGGCCATCGACGAATACCCCCGCCCGATCCGTCAGCACACAGGCAAAGCCCGCCGAGCCGGTGAACCCCGTCAGCCAGGCCAGCCGCTCGTCCCGCGGGGCGACATATTCGCCCTGATGGGCATCCGCACGCGGCACAAGAAACCCCGCCAATCCCGCCCGGGCCATTTCGGCGCGCAGGGCGGCAAGTCGCGGCGGGCCGTCCTGCGGCGATGTGGGGCTCTCGAAGCTCTGGAACATGGCTTGCCTTGCGCAGAAAAGCGCCCCGCGGGGCGCCGTCGGCGCAAGACTAGCAGCCCCCGCGCGCCCGGCAAGCCGCTTCGCCGCGGCCCAGGATGCGGACTCATAATGGCGCATCCAGAGGCGTGATGATGCGATGAGGATCTCGGCGAGGTAGTTTCT
>NZ_WJPO01000014.1 GCF_009649175.1 Rhodovulum strictum
GCCGCGGCAAGATCGTGGGTGGGCTTCGCTTCGCCAACGACGTGGCGCAGTATCTCGCGCACCTCCTCTTCCATCGATCGGCCATGCTCGGCCGCACGGATACGAAGGCGTCGTTTCACGTCGTCGTCAAGGTTCCGGATGGTAATGCTTGCCATGGTATCCTCCTCAGAGGAGTGTAATCATCGCAATCAATGCGAGCAAGGCAAGACGCTGGAATGTGTGGGGCATTGATGATGTGACCGCCCTCCTTTGTGGATCTTCGCAGACCCACCTTGGCACATCGATGCCGTCGGGGGGCGGTCACATCATCAATGCCATCCGGCGGGCGTGAATTCGATGGTGTCTGGCACCGGATCGGTGAAGACGGCGGCAAGGGTCTTTCGGGGCATCATGGTAATGATTGGGATATGCTAGCGCGAAATGCAAGCATGGTCTGCGCTGTGCTCGGCAATACTCAGCTCTGAACTTGCCTGAAAGACACCGATCTGGGGCGTTGCCCTGTGTTGGTCGTCTGAGCCCGTCCGTCCCCCGGGTGGTCAAGCGGCCGGTTCCGGTGCTAGGATGTCGGCCATGAACGGAAACCGAGCGCAGGGAACCCATCCCGGCCCGCTTGCGGTCCCCGGACAGGCAGGGCGTCCGACAGCGACCGAGCCGGTCGCATGCCCCGCCGTCCTTGCCGCTCCCATGTCCGAAGGACGGGAGGAAGTCATGTTCTCCAGATTACTGGTCCCGGTGGATCTGAGCCATCTCGACAGGCTTGAAAAGGTGCTGCATGTCGCGGCCGATCTTGCGCGCCATTACCACTTGCCGGTGGTTTATGCCGGCGTGTCCGGCACCGTGCCGGACGCGGTCGCACGAAGCCCCAGGGAATTCGCCGACAAGCTGACGGGCTTTGCCAAGGCCCAGGCCGAGACACATGGCATCGAGGCGACCGCGCATGCGCTGTCCAGCCCCGATCCGCAGGCCGAACTGGACAAGCTGCTGCGCAAGGCCGTCGAGACGCTGGGCGCCGATCTGGTGGTGATGGCCTCGCATGCGCCAGGCTGGCTTGACTGGCTGCTGCCCTCGCATGGCGGCAGCCTGGCCGAGCATTCCGAAGCGTCGGTCTTCGTCGTCCGCTGACGCGCCGGACGCCAGACACAAAGAGCCCGGACAACAAGACCAGAGGGGACAGAGTTCATGAGCGACACCCGAAACGGCGGATCAGGGGACGATGCCATTCGCCCCGAGACCGAGGCCGACATGGCGCGGACATCCGCCGAGGACATCCCCGATATCGAGCCGATCCCCGAACCCGAGGGACCGACCGAGGTCATCGAGACCGATTACGAGATCGGACAGGACAACATCGAGAGAAGCTGGACGCTGAGCTTCGACATCCATCAGGTCGTGTTCACCTGGTCGGCGCTGGCGATCATGGCCTTCATCGTGCTGACGCTGGCCTTGCAGGACGAGGTGGAACCCGTCTTCACGGGCCTGCGCAACTGGCTGACCGGCAATCTGGACTGGTTCTTCCTGCTGTCGGGCAACATCTTCGTGCTTGTCTGCCTTGCGCTGATCGTCTCGCCGCTGGGCCGCATCCGGCTGGGCGGGCCAGAGGCGACGCCGGATTACGGGCTGGTCGGGTGGTTCTCGATGCTGTTCGCCGCCGGGATGGGCATCGGGCTGATGTTCTTCGGCGTGTCCGAGCCGCTGAGCCACTATTCCAGCGCCTTCGGCGGGATCAGTATCGGCGAGGACGGCCTGCGCACCGACTGGGCGCCGCTGGGCGGTGCCGAGGGCGACGTGACGGCGGCCACGCGGCTGGGTATGGCCGCCACGATCTTTCACTGGGGCCTGCACCCATGGGCGATCTATGCCGTGGTCGCGCTGGCGTTGGCCTTGTTCAGCTACAACAAGGGCCTGCCGCTGACGCTGCGCTCGGCCTTCTATCCGATCTTCGGTGAACGCGTCTGGGGCTGGCCCGGCCATGTCATCGACATCCTTGCCGTCTTTGCCACGATCTTCGGGCTGGCGACCTCGCTGGGGATCGGGGCGCAGCAGGCTTCGGCGGGGCTCGACTACCTGTTCGGGATCGGCACCAGCAATGCGGTCCTGATCTTCCTCATCATCTTCATCACCGCCATCGCCATCGCCTCGATCGTGCGGGGGCTCGACTCGGGGGTGAAGGTGCTGTCGGAAATCAACATGGGCCTTGCCGCGGCCCTGTTGCTGTTCATCATCCTGGCCGGGCCGACCATGGACATCCTGACCGGGTTCCTGGCCAATCTCGGTGCCTATGGACAGCATCTTCCGGCGCTGTCGATGCCCTTCGGGCGTGAGGACGCGAATTTCGCGCAGGGCTGGACAGCCTTCTACTGGGCGTGGTGGATCAGTTGGTCGCCCTTCGTCGGCATGTTCATCGCCCGTGTCAGCCGCGGCCGCACGGTGCGCGAATTCCTGGTCGCGGTGCTGATCGTGCCCACGCTGCTGTCGGTGCTGTGGATGACCGCTCTGGGAGGCACGGCGATTTCGCAGGTTGTCAATGACGGCGTGAGCGCCGTTCAGGATGCCGCGCTGGAGCTGAAGCTTTTCGAGATGCTGGCCCGGCTGCCGCTGACGGCGATCACTTCCTTCGTGGGGATCGTGCTGGTGCTGGTCTTCTTCATCACCTCGTCGGATTCAGGAAGCCTTGTGATCGACACCATTGCGGCGGGCGGCAAGATCAACGCGCCCGTCGTGCAGCGGGTGTTCTGGGCCATTGTCGAGGGTCTGGTGGCGATCGCGCTTCTGCTGGGCGGCGGGCTGATCGCACTTCAGGCCATGGCGGTCTCTACCGGCCTGCCCTTCATGCTGGTGCTGCTGGCGGCCTGCTACGCGATCATCCGCGGCCTGCTGAACGAGCCGCGCTGAGCCATCGTCCCGCCGCCGCCCGGTGATCGGCTGCGTAACTAACCGAGATCAGCCTCCGGCAAACCCTGCGCGGTTCATACTGGAATTCGGCGGGTAATCGCGCGGGTTCCGAAACGGGACGTGACGTTCGCGAACTCAGGCCACCATGGACGTCACCGCTTGCCATGCGTCGAAATTGCGTAACCCATTGATCGGCTCCGTCGTGAGAAAGTTGGTGATGAAGGGCACCAGCTGTTCGTCTAGTCCACCATGGGAGCGGAGCGGAGCGTCGAGGCCCGAAAGGTCGTGATCTTCCACGCGCGAGCCCAGTGCCCAGTCGGCGGCGCAGGTCACCACGAGATCGCCGATGCGATCAGGCGGCAGGTCGAAACGCGCACAGGCATCGGTGCGCGGCAGGACCGTGTCGATACCGGGGATGGATGCCAGGGTGGCGCCCGCCGTGTCCACATCGGCCCCCTCGGCAAGATAGACCGTGGCAAAGGACCCGAGCGCGCCGTGGTGAACCACATAGGGGTCGGTAATCGGCAGGATCACGCGCGCCTGCCCCGCGCCCAGAGCGGCATCCAGCAAGGGCGAAAGGTAGATAACGTTCGGGCAGCCATCCACGCGGTGCTTGGGCTTCATGCCATGGTCGGCCGTCAGCACCAGCCGTATACCCTGCGCCAGAAGCCCGGCCAATGCCGCATCGACCCCGGTCATGAATTCGTTGGCCTCGTCCGAACCTGGCGCGTGCTTGTGCTGGATGTAGTCCGAGGTGGACAGATACAGGATGTCGGGACGAATTTCGGACAGCAGTTTCACCCCCGCTTGTAAAACGAACAGCGACAGATCGCCGGAATAGACCGCCGGAACCGGACGACCCAGCCAGTTGGCCGCATCATCGATACCGTTGACGGCCATCGTCGACTGATCGGCCCGTTCGGCGGAAAAGCAGATGGCCTGCCCACCCGAACAGTCCAGACCCGCACCCAGCAAGGCGCGCAGCTTGTCCTTGGCAGTGACCACCGCGACGCGGGCACCTGCCTGCTGGAACCCGGCAAAGACGGTCGGGGCGCGCAGGTACTCCACGCCGTTCATCATCACGGCCTCGCCCGTCTCTGGGTTCAGGAAGAAGTTGCCGCAAATGCCATGCACCGAGGGCGGTACGCCGCAGGCGATCGAGAGGTTGTTGGGGTTGGTGAAGCTGGGCATTGCCGATCGCGCAAGATGCCGCGCGCCGCCGTTCGCCAGCATGTCGGCCAGCGCTGGCATCGCTCCTGCGGCAAAGGCCTCGTCGATGTAAGCGGGTTCGCAGCCGTCCAGGCAGATCACAACGGCAGGGCGGTCGGGCATCCGATAATCTCGGCCGTTGATCCGGAATTCAGTCTGCATCGGAATGTCCTGTCTGGGATGGGTCAAGGGGTGTCAGCACCAGTTCCACCGCCGTCAGCGGCCAGGTGCCAAGGTTGTATTCGATGATCCGGCCATCGGGTGCGGCATTCAGCGCCACCGTGCGCAGCACCGGCATTCGCGGGCTCAGCCGCAGGGCCGCAGCCTCGGCATCACTGGCGAAGCCGCCCGAGACACGGGTCTGCACCCGCTGGTAGCTAGCGATGCCGTGGGCCTGAAACACATCGCGGACCGAGGAACGGGCGGCATAGGCAGCTTCGAACTCTGGCAGGGTGGCAACGGGAAAGGTCTTGCGCGACAGATACACGGGCGCATCGTCCACGGCCCGCAAGCGGGTCAGCCGGACCACCGCATCGCCGGGGGCAATATGCAGCGCCTCGGCCTCCTCCGCCTCGGCCTGAGCGCGCTCCAGCGTCAGGGTCGTGGCGCCGATCTTGGCGCCAGGCAGGTTCAGGCCGTCGGCAAAGCGGTTGCCATGGTCCAGCCGATACCGCAGCGGCATCGGGCGGACAAAGATTCCCACGCCCTTGCGCGCCTGAAGGACGCCTTCCTGCTGCAACCGCGCCAGAGCGCGCCGCATCGTGACCCTGGTGACGCCAAAGATTTCCGCCATGCGGTTCTCCCCCGGCAGTCGCGCATCGCCCAGCAACCGTCCATCGACGCAAGCGGCATGCAGCCGGTCGGCAATCTGCTTCCAGATCGGGCGCAGGCTGCGCGCGTCAAAGGCCGGGGCGGCCAGCGTCAGCAGCAGGGGTTCGGTGTCAGTCACGGATCAGCATCCTTTTCCCGGCCACCCAGACCGCCTTGACGCTGCGGCTGCGGGGGCAAAGGGCAACGATATCCGCGCGCAATCCGGCGTCCAACCGCCCCCGGTCGGAAAGCCCGGCAGCAGCGGCGGCATTGGCCGAAACACAGTCCCAAGCGTTGGCAAAGGACATGCCATGCGTGTCCGCCAGAACGAATGCCGCCTGCAAGGGCGCAGGATACCAGTAGTCCGATGCCAGCACCGTCCCTAGCCCCTCGGCCATGGCCGGTGCCGCATCCACAGCGTTGTTCTGGCTGCCTCCGCGCAGCACGTTGGGGGCGCCGAACACGACGGCCTCGCCCGCCGCACGGGCCGCATCGGCCGTGTCGCGGGTCATCGGGAATTCGCTGACTGCCACGCCAAGCGCGCGATGGGCGGCCCGGTCTTCCGGCGACATCTCGTCATGCGCAAGGCAGGTCAGGCCCGCGGCCCGCGCCGCTGTCACCATCCGGGCAACGGAGGCAGGCACATCGGGCGCACGCTGCGCCACGTGGGCCAGGGCCGCGACGCAACCCTCGGGCGTCAGGCCCGAACGATCCGCCATGCGGCGGATCTTCCTCGCCTCGGGCGGCAGGCCCACGTTCACGGTCGTATGGTCGTTCAGCGACAGGATCGCGCCGGGAGAATCCGCGAACCAGGCGATCAGCTCGTCCATCTGGTCAATCGCGAAAACCTCCCAGCGGAAGTTGATGCGGGTATCGCAGGCCAGCTTTGCCCGAAGCCCTGCCAGTGAGGCAACGAATGCGCGCGCAGTTGCGATGTTGCGCAGACCCGGTTCCCACCCGACAGTGAGCCCATGAAACGCCGTGGTGATGCCGTTGGCCAGCATCTGCCGATCTGCCTCGGCCAGCGACAGGTCCAGGGGAAAGGTCACACCCGGACGCGGCATGACGATGCGTTCTATGGCGTCGCCATGAATATCGACGATTCCCGGCAGCAGCCACAGGCCCGGCAGGTCCATTCGGACCGCACCTGATGATGCCGTTTCCGAGATCCGCCCGTCCCGGATGGCCAGATCGCCGCGGCGCAAGGCGCCACCCGTCAGGATTTCGGCCCCTGTCAGCACCCAGTCCATCCGACGCCCGTCCTTTCACAACAGTGTCACGAGAATCGTCTATCCCACGATTGTGACAACGCTGTGTATACAGCAGAAGCCCCGGAGAGACAGATGTTCCGCACCCTGATCGGCGCCACCGCCCTTGCCACCGCCCTTGCCATGCCGGCGATGGCCGAAGCATTGCGCTTCGGCGTGACCGACATCGAAGGCATGGAGGCGATGCAGCAGGAATTCGGCGCCTTCGAAAAGGCGCTGGAAGCCGCCACCGGCCATGACATCGAGCTTTATGCCATGTCCTCGCGCACCTCGGCCGTCGAGGCGATCAACCAGGGCCAGGTCGACCTGATCCTGACAGGACCGGCGGAGTATGTGGTCATCAAGGAACTGGCCGATCCGGTCATCGTCGCGGGCTGGCAGCGCCCGAACTACTATGCGCAAGTTGTCGTGCTGGCCAACGGCCCGGTGAAATCGGTGCAGGACCTGCGCGGCAAGCGCGTCACCTTCGGGTCCATCGGCTCGACCTCGCAGCACCTTGGCCCGGCGCAGGTGCTGGCCGATCTCGGCCTGAAGCTGGATACGGATTACCGGGGCGAGATCATCGGCCGCAACGTGGCCGTCGAAGCGCTGATCCGTGGCGACGTGCAGGCCGTGGGCATGAGCGAAGGGCACCTGAAGTCTATCCGCGAGGCGTTCCCCGAAACCGGCTTCACCGTGATCGCCCGGGGCCGTGACCTGCCGAACGACATTCTGGTCGCGCGCAAGGATCTGGCACCCGAACTGATCGAAACGGTTCGCAAGGCCTTTGCCGAACAGGGCGATGCGCTGATGGCGGCCGTGCTGCAAGGCGACGACAACCAGAAGTACAATGGCGGCTTCTTCCTCACCGAGATCAAGGACAGCGACTACGACTATGTCCGGTCGATGTATGCCACCATCGGGGTCGATACCAAGTCCTTCGTCGGCGATTGACCATAGCGGCGGGGCCCCGTCCGGGCCCCGCCCCCAACCGGAGGCACCGTCATGCTCGACCTTTCACCTGCCCGGCCGTCCACGGCGCGCGGTGCCCTTTCGGACCCTATCGTGACGACCGGCGGCCTGCGCAAAAGCTATGACCGCAAGACCGAGATCCTGAAGGGCATCGACCTGACGATCCGGGCGGGCGAACGGGTCGCGCTGATCGGGTCCAACGGATGCGGCAAATCCACACTTCTGCGCTGCCTCATAGGTCTGCACGAGGTCTCGGCCGGCGAGGTGACCGCGCTTGGCGAAACATTCACCGGCCTGCCCGCAGGCGCGCAGAAGGCCCGGCTGCGGCGGAAAACCGGCTTCGTGTTCCAGAAGCATTGCCTGGTGCGGCGGCGGTCGGTGCTGTCCAATGTCATCCACGGCATGATGTCGGAACCCGGCAGCTGGCGAGCCTTCTCCCAGATGACTGCGCCCGAAACCTGGCGCCGCGCCGCACTGGAGGCGCTGGCCTGGGTCAACCTGGCCGACAAGGCTGCGGCGCGGGCCGATGCACTGTCGGGTGGCCAGCAGCAGCGGGTGGCGATTGCGCGGGCGCTGGTGCGACAACCCGCCCTGCTGATCGCCGACGAACCGGCGGCCAGCCTTGACCCGGTGTCAGGGCAGGATGTCATGGCACTGTTCACCCGGCTCTGTGCCGAGCATGGCATCACGCTCCTGTTCACCTCGCACGACATGTCGCATGCGCGCAGCTTTGCCGACCGGATCGTGGCGTTGAAGGCTGGCCGCGTGCTGTTCGACAAGCCAGCCGACACCACCACCGATGCCGACATCGAGGAGGTGTTCCGTGTCGAAGCCCGCTGACCCCCTGCCCTCGCGCTGGCCCCGCCTGTCGCCGCTGGCCTTTGCCCTGACCATGGCGGCGCTGGCGCTGGTAATCGCCTCGGTCGGTCAGGTGGCACCCACGCCCGGACAACTGGTCGACGGCGGGCCAAGCCTGGTGCGGCTGGTGAATCGGATGTCGCCACCCAACCTGGACCCGGCCTTCTTGACGCGTATCTTCTGGCGCATCGTCGAGACCTTCCAGATCGCCATTGCCGGGGCGGCCATCGGCATCGCCCTGTCTCTGCCGATCGCCTGGTTCGCCGCGCGCGGGGTCGGTCCCCTGGGCAACGTCGGTGCGTTCCTCTCCAAGGCCTTCATCAGCTTCCTGCGCACGGTGCCCGATCTGGTCTGGGCGCTTCTGTTCGTCGCAACTGTGGGCCTGGGCGCGGTGGCAGGCACGATGACCATCGTGGTCGATACCATCGGATTTTGCGGCCGGTTCTTTGCCGAAGCCATCGAGGATAGCGAGAAGGAACCGCAGGAGGCCATCTCGGCCATCGGCGGCAACCGGCTGTCGATCCTGTTCGGCGCGATCCTGCCTGAGGTGATGCCATCCTTCGTCAACACGTCGCTCTTTGCGCTGGAAAAGGCGGTGCGGTCGTCTGTGGTGCTCGGGCTGGTTGGTGCGGGCGGTATCGGGCAGGAACTGAAGGCCGCCTTCGATCTGTTCCAATACCGAAACGCGTCGACAATCATCCTCGTGATCTTCCTGATTGTGCTGGGCATGGAGTGGGCAACAGACCGTCTGCGCCGCAAGGTGCAGTGACGAATGTCACGAAACCAGCCGTCCGCCTTTTCCGTCGAGGCGGTGCGGGAGCAAGGTCCACGCGCGACGCCTATGGACCTAACATATCGATGGCGCCATCACCCCATTAAGGTACTGATTCTGTTGAATAAATCCGCTACGAGAGGCGAGTTGCCCCGCCTGCGGACGCGGATAGCGCTTTTTGGCTTCGGGCAATCGCCCGCCGAGCCGCACAGGGCGGCAATCTGGTCGCTCAGCTCATGTGCTGGCCTCGGGGCGGGCGCAATGGGTCCGTTGTTTCGCGAGATTTCGGAGGTTCCGGCCAGATCCAGATGCATAAGGTCGACGGCTGGGAAACCCTGTCCCAGCCCCTCGAGCCGATGTCCCTTGACCTCGCCGCCTGAGAAAACGAACCGTCACATGCCGTCAGGGAATCTCCACAGCATTCGCGACACGACCCAACGACCAGCCGTCGCCCGACTGTCCGGGGTCTACCGAAACGGCTGTCCGGGACTTAGTGAAATCGCTGTCCCGTTTTTCCGAAATCCGCAGTGAGGCTTCGCTCTCACCTCACGAGGGCCGGCTACGGCGAGGGCGCGCCTCCGGGCCTGTCTCCGACGAAGGCATCTGGCCCGCTTGCTGTGAAGCTGGGCCGCTCATCGCGGCCGGGCTGCGCGCGGCGAGCCACGCCAGAACCGGCCCCGAGACGAAAAGCGATGAGCCCGTCGCGATCACCACACCCGCGATCATCGGCCAGGCGAACCCGGCGACGGCCGGTCCACCCCAGATCGCCATCGGCAGCAGTGCCGCCAGCGTCGTTCCGGAGGTGAAGATGCAGCGCGCGAGAACCAGGTTGAGGCTGCGGTCGATCACATCCGCCAGCGGCGCGTCGCCGCCGCCGCGCAGGTGCTCGCGGATGCGGTCGTAGACCACGACCTTGTCGTTCACCGAGTAGCCGATCAGCGTCAGCAGGGCGACGATGGTGGTCAGGTTCACCTCCCACCCGGTCACGGCGATGACACCGAAGGTCTTGGTGACGTCAAGGAACAGCACCACGATGGCCCCGGCCGCGAAGTGCCACTCGAACCGGACCCAGATGTAGGCCAGCATGGCCAGCACCGCGAGCGACAAGGCGATCAGGCCCGTGGTGGCAAGCTCGCCGCTGATGGTGGGACCGACGAGGTCGATCTGGTCGAAGACCGCGCCCGAAACGGCCTGCGCGGCGGCGGCTTCCACCGCAGCAACCGTGGCCTGGCCTGCCTCGCCCTGCACGCGGATCAGCGCCTCGGTCGGGTCGCCGAAAGCCTGCAGGCTGGCATCCCCCGGCACGCCCGCCGCGAGGGCCGCGCGCAGGTCTGCCAGCGGCACCGGCGCGTCGGACCGCAGTACCATCTGAACACCGCCGGTGAAGTCGATGCCGAGATTCGGCCCCGGCCATACCAGCGCGCCCACGGCCCCCACCGACAGCGCGGCCGAGACTGCCAGCGCCAGCCGCCCCCGACGCATGAAGGAGAACGCGCCGGGCGCGGGCACCCCGCCGATCAGTGGGGCGATGGCCAGCCGCGCGGGTTTGCGGCGGCGCACCAGCGCCTCCATCATCATCCGCATAAGCACCACGGCGGTGAACATCGAGATCAGGATGCCGAGGCTCATGGTAACGGCGAAGCCCCGGATCGCACCGGCACCGAACATGAACAGCAGCACCATCGCCAGAAGCGTGGTGATGTTGGCGTCGAGGATCGTGGACCAGGCGCGCGCGTAGCCTTGCGTCAGCGCCTTGATGGCGATGGCACCCTTCGCCGTTTCCTCGCGGATCCGGCTGAAGATCAGGATGTTGCTGTCCACCGCGATCCCGAGGCACAGGATGATGCCCGCGATCCCTGGCAGCGTCAGCGTAGCGCCCAGCAGCCCGAGCGCGGTCAGCGTCAGCATGACGTTCAATCCGAGGACCGCGCTGGCCAGGAGCCCCCAGCCCCCGTAGAGCCCCACCATCATCGCCACGACCAGCGTCAGGCCCACGGCCCCGGTGACCAGCCCCGCCCTGATGGAATCCGCGCCAAGCGCCGCACCGACGCTGCGTTCCTCGATCACCTCGAGCGAGGCGGGCAGCGCGCCCGATGTCAGCAGCACCGCCAGCGTTTGCGCCTCCTCGAGCGTGAACTCACCCGTGATCTGGCCTTGCCCGCCGGGAATGGCGGTCTGGATCACCGGCGCGGTCAGCACCGAACCATCGAGGACGACGGCAAAGCGCTGACCGATATTGGCCGCGGTGATCTCGGCAAACGCAATTCCGCCCTGCCGGTCGAAGGCGAAGGTGACCATCGGACGCCCGGTTTCGGGGTCGAAGGCCGAGGCCGCCCGGTCAAGCCGGTCGCCCGACAGCGCCACGCGATCCTCGACCGGGATTGCACCGGAACCGTCCCGCATTTCCAGCATCGACACGCCGGGTCCGGGGCCAGGGGCGACCATCTGAAAGCTCATCTTCGCGGTGGAGCCCAGCAGTTCGCGCAGTTGCGCAGGGTTCTCCACGCCCGGCATCTGCACGAGGATACGGTCGTCGCCCACCCGGCTGATGACGGGTTCCGATACGCCCACCTGGTCGACCCGGTGGCGGATCACCTCGAGGCTGCTGTCGGCAGCAATGGCGGCGGCGCGGTCCAGCCCGGCTTCGGTCAACTCGAGTTGCAAGGTTCCATCGGACAGGTCCACGGTGAAGTCGGCTGGGCTGCCGTGCTGCGCAGTCACAGCGGCGACGCTCTGCAGGGCCGAAAACAGTGCCTCGTCAGCGGGGACCGACAGGGCCAGCCCTTCGGTGCGGATCGCTCCCGGGTTCAGGTTCCGGACACGCATCTCTGCGCTGAGGGTTTCACGCAGTTCTTGCAGTCGCGCCTCGGCGAGATCTTCGCGGTCCACGGCAAGCAGCAAATGCGCACCCCCCTGAAGGTCAAGACCCAGCGGGACGGTCTGGCGTGTTGCCCAGTCCGGCAGCGTGCTACGGACGGTTGAGGGGAGAAAGTTCGGGAGAGCCGTCGCCACCGCCAGAAGCAGCAGGACGGCATAGGTCGTCACGACCCATGCTGGTCGGCGCATGTTGAGTATCCATTTCTACCTGTGAGGTTCAGCCTGACGGGAACGGGTCAGGCTGCAGGCGGCCCCCGGACGGGGGGCAGGATACGGATCGCGGCGGGCACGAAGGAGGTGCGGGGCGCAGGAGCCAACGCTGCAGCCGAGGGTGGCACCGCGGGCGTGGCCACGCCGGGCAGCATCGCGTCGGGCGATGTGTCGGGGGCCGGTTGCGCGCGCAGCAGGTGCCGCTGCACCGAGATGATGCCCGGGGCCTGCGCGACCTCGCTCTGGGCCGCGGGGCCGGCAAGGGGCGCCGCCCGCTCCACCTGGGCCTGCGGCGCACCGAAAAGCACGAATGCCAGAACGAAGAGAAGCCGCGACAGGATCGCGCCAGGTCTTGCCCGATCGTCCGGCGGCGCCTGCGTCATCCCTGGGCGGCCCAGACATACGCGACATAGCCCGCCAGCATCGCCACGCCGATCCCGCGCCCGATCACCGGACGGGTCAGCAGGAGCGCGGTCAGGACCAGCGAGACGGCGATCATGATGGGCAGGTCGAAGGTCAGGAACCGCGGTGCGACCGGGATCGGGGTGATCATCGCGGTCACGCCGAGGATGGCCAGCACGTTGAAGATGTTCGAGCCAACGATGTTGCCAATGGCGATTTCGGACTGGCGGCGGAACGCAGCTATGAGCGAAGTCGCAAGCTCCGGAAGAGATGTGCCGACGGCAACGATGGTCAGGCCGATGAAGGCCTCGGAAATACCGTAAGCGCGCGCGACGCTGACCGCGCCATCAACCAGGAGCCGCGCGCCGACCATGAGAGCGACAAGGCCGCCGATCACCCACAGGGTCGACATGAGCGCCGACGTCGGAGTGGGCACGCTTGCATCCTCGGCCGACATGTCGCCAGGCTGTCGGTAAGCCCAGACAAGGTAGGCCACGAGACCGGCGAACAGCACCAAGCCGGCGGGCCGCCCCATCTGCGCCATGGCAAAGATGGGCACAAGGACCAGCGCGGCCGCCATCATCACGGCCGTATCACGCCGAAGCGTCGCCCCCATCACCTTGATCGGCCAGACCAGCGCCGACAGGCCGATGATCAGCAGGATGTTGGCGATGTTCGAGCCCACGATATTGCCGAGCGCGATGTCGGGCACGCCGCGCCAGGCGGCATCGACCGAGACGAGAAGCTCGGGCGTCGAGGTGCCGAAGCCGACCACGCTGAGGCCGATCAGCAGAGGCGGGATAGCCATGCGGCGGGCGATGCCGACGCTGCCGCGCACCAGCGCCTCGCCGCCGAGGAACAGCCCCACCAACCCGGCGATCAGATAGAGATAGTCCACGGCAACCGCCCCTCTCAGGCAGTTGATCCGCCTTCCGCGCTGAATTGCGTATCAAAGCGGTCGGCTACAAGATGCCGTTGAAATTAAAGCTGCTTGCTACGTCCTGGGCAAAGAGAATCCTCGCCAGGGCCGATGCAGTCGCGCTGCCCCGACCCGAGCTCTGCATTCTCGGCACCCAAACGGCATTGATGATGTGAGCGCACCCCGACGGCGTCGACGTGCCAAGGTGGGTCAGCGAGGATCCTGCTGCTGGGCATGTGGATCATGCCGATGCTGACCCCGCGATGGCGGCCGATTTATCGTCGCTGGCGGCATCATCATGCTGGCCACCGGGCTGCGCATCTGCGCCATCGTCCCCTTTCCGTCGCCGACATGCCGCTGTCGGTGCTGAAGCGCTGACGGCAAGTTTCCCAAGGGGCGGCCGAACCGATATCGGCACAGGGGAACCCGTTACGTCCGCGATCGTGTCCCGGCCGCGGGGGCCAGCACGCGGCACAGCGACCCGATCCTTGTATGCTGGGCGAGCACCAGATCGGTCACGAAGGCGATGAAGGCCTGTACATCGTCGGCGCCCAGCCCGTCGCGGCGGGTGGCAAGCGACAGCCGGGCCGTCACGGGACTATCGGCGATTTCGCGCACCGTGATCTCGCCGCGTTCATGTTCGTCGACAACCGCGCCGAAGGGCGTGACCGCCGTGCCAAGACCACGGCAGAGAAATGCGCGCCAGACATTGATCGAGGCAACCTCGCGCTTGTTCTCCAGCACCAGACCGGCCCGGTCCACCTCGGCGCGCAGGGCCCGCAGGCCGACGCTTTTCTCGCCATAGAAGATCAGGTCCGACGCCAGCACCTCTGACAGCCCGACCGGCCCCTCTCCGCCCGCGATCGCAGGCGAGGCGGCGAAGACGAAATCCTCTTCCAGAAGGTCGATCACCGCAATCTCGTCACAGGGCACCAGGCCATAGCCGAGGATGAAGTCGATGTCCTTTTCCGCGAGCCGTTTCACGAGATCGGTTGACCAGGCTTCGGTGATGAGCAGCATGGTCCCGTCCAGCGCGGTCGCGGCGCCCAGAACGGCCTCGACCCCCAGAAGTCGCGCGACCGCTGGCGGCACCCCCAGCCGGACCGGCCGTTTCGTCCGCCGGGCACGCGCAGCCATCAGCGCGCGGGTGTCGGCCACGAGATCAAGGATTTGCCGGGCCCGGACCAGGAATTCCTGTCCCGCCTCGGTCGGCCGGACGCCGCGGGAATGGCGTTCCAGCAGGGGCACGCCCAGGGTTTCTTCCAGCGCTTTCATCTGAAGGCTCAGCGCGGTGGGCGCCACGTTCAGGTGGCTCGCCGCAACGCTCATGCTTCCGGCGTCGGCGATCGACACGAAATAGGTGAACTGGCGAAGCGTGACGCGCATCGGCATGGGCGGCCTCGGTCGTCGCGAGAAGCTCTCGCCTTAAGTTTTTCATAAGGCAAGCCTCAGGATAATGCAATGGACAGCAAGGCGAGTACCGTCCTAGCGTTTCCCGGGAGCAGGGTGCCCGGGACCCGTCCTTCCGACCGTAACGACATGAAAGAAAGGGAAAACTCTCTCCCTTGGCGTGAGGGCGCCTTGGGGTGGCGCGGGATATGTGCCGGCTGAAACCGGCCCCTGCACAGATGCGAAGCGAAAGGATCACGCCCGGCGGACCACGCAAGTTCCGCGCGTCCGGACGGGCTGGCAAGCCAGACGAGGGAGGAACGATCATGGCGCGACAAGGCGATGGCGACGATATCGTGAAGACGGTCCAGAGTGTGGAGCCGAACGGGCTGAACCGGCGCGATTTCTTCAAGGCGGGCGCGGCGGCGGGGGTCACCGCGACCGCCTTCTCGACCGGCAGCGGGGCCGAGGCGGCGGCGGCCGCGGGCGAAACGGTTTGGGACTACGAGGCCGACGTGGTGATCGCAGGCGGCGGATGCGCCGGGCTGACCGCCGCGATCCGGGCGCGCGACCACGGCGTTTCGGTTCTGGTCGTTGACCAGAATTTCGACCTTGGCGGCCGGATGCTGCATTCGGGATCCTACCTGTCGCTCGGTGGCGGCGACGTGATCCAGAAGCGCGATGCCGCAGGCGAGGCAGATGCCGAGGGCTTCATCACCGTACCCCCGGTCGAAGACCCCGAGGAGCTAGACGATACAATCGACCTTCTGTTCACGGATGTTACCGACTGGTCGGTGGTCGACCCCAAGGCGCAGGCACCCTATCGCTACAACGAACGCGAAATGATGCGCGCCTGGGCCGAGAACTGCCCGCCGACGCGCGAATTCCTGATGCAGAACTACGTGCGGTTCACACGGATCAGCGGCACCCATGGCGGCGGCGGGCTCAGCCGGGCAAGGGCGCCCTACTGCTTCCTGATGCTGGGCGATGTCACCGATATCCGCGCCGGCACGATCACCGCCGAGGATGCCGGCCGCGCCCATCCCGAGCGCACCAGCCCCATGGCCCCGGTGCAGATGGAGGACGCCTCGACCTTCGTCGGCCCCGGTGCAGTGCGCAACGGCGTGGCGCTGGCGCGTCCGCTGGAATTCTCGGCCCGCGAGAAGGGGGTTCAGTTCATGCTGAACCGCCGCTTCGTGGACCTGATCCGCGAACACCCGTTCTCGGGCCGCGTGCTGGGCATCCGGGCGAGCTATTCGCCACGCGTTCACCCCGTGACCGGCCAGCGTCTGGAAAGCTTCTGGCAGAACGGCAATATCGACGAGCGCCGCGAAAGCATCACGATCCGCGCGCGCAAGGCGGTGATCCTGGCCTCGGGCGGGCATGCGGGCAATCCCGAGGTGCGCTCGATGTTCTACCCTGCGATGCGCGAACCGGCCTTCCCGACCTCGGGCGCGGCGCTTCAGGGCGAGGGCGGCCAGGACGCCAGCGCGCTCAAGGCCGCGCTCAGGATCGGGGCGAATCTTGCGGGGATGCAGCAGAACCTGAGCTATCCCACGACCTTCCATATCTCGCCCCGGCTGGGCACCCGCGACGCCTATACCGACATGATGCCCGGCCACCCGGCCTTTGTCTTCCGGGGAGCCGCGGGGCTTGCCGTCGGCAATGCCGGGTTCGAGGAGTTCATCGCGGTCAACCAGGTGGGCAAGCGCTTCTTCAACGAGGTGCGCCTGCCCAAGCGCCCCGGGGCCAACCGCTATCCGGGTGATGGCGGGGCGCCGGGGCGGGGGCTCGATCACAAGCCGCTCGACTGGCGCAACTGCCGCCATGAATGGGTGCGCGAGATGTACAGCTACGATCACGGGCTGGATGCTGCATTGGCCATGAACGAGGGATCGAAGCCGCCGCATTACCATTCGGGTCCGCTCTGGGCGATCATGGACGAGGACGCGATCGAGCGCACCGG
The DNA here is from genome assembly GCF_009649175.1 of Rhodovulum strictum. Classification (GTDB taxonomy): domain Bacteria; phylum Pseudomonadota; class Alphaproteobacteria; order Rhodobacterales; family Rhodobacteraceae; genus Rhodovulum; species Rhodovulum strictum. The sequence goes on from NZ_WJPO01000014.1 coordinate 16,524, forward strand.
CTGGGAGCTTCGGTTCCCCTATGTCAGCGAGACCAACGGCTATTTCTTCAAGGCCGACACGATCGAGGACCTGGCCCGCCGGATATTCGCGGGCCACCCCTACCAGCGGGTGCCGCTCAGCCATCTGGCCCAGACCGTCGAGACCTGGAACGGCTATGTCGCCGCCGGTGCCGATCCCGATTTCGAACGCGAGGCGGATGCGCCGATGTATGCCATCGCCCGGCCGCCCTTCTATGCGCTGTCGATCATGGTGGTCTGGCATGACAGCTATGGCGGGCTGCGCGTCAACGGCCGCAACCAGGTCATCGACATGGAGGGTCAGCCGATCCCCGGGCTCTATGCGGGCGGCGAGGCGGTCGGCGGGTTCAACAAGCATGGGCTGGGCAAGGGCCATGTCCATGGCTTCATCGCCGGAACCCACGCCGCGCAGGAGCTTGGCTGAACACCCGGTGCGCCGGGGCTGGCGGTGCCCCCGCAGGCCCCGGCTATCATCCGCGACAGACCCAAAGAGAGACGACAGATGACACAGCACACCGCGCTTTCCGGGCAGGCCCAGGGCTTGTCCGTCGAACTGACCCCCGAGACGGCCGATCCGAACGGCGAGCTGCGCCTTGTCGCCCTGGTGCCCGATTGCGGGCGTGACATACGCGGCCGGCGCGTGGCGTTCCGCGATGCCGACGGCGCCGAGATCGGTCGCGCCGTCATCTCGGTCAGCGAGCTTGGCAGCTGGCGGACCGATCCTCTGGCGATCGTCGCCCCCGCGCTGTCAGGCACCCACAGGATGAAGGCGGTATTGCTGGCGGCCGCGCCCGGTGCCGATGGCGACCCCGCCGAGGCGGCGGTTCTGGACTTCGAACTGCCGGTCGCGGCCCACCGGGTCGGCGCCGTCATCTGGGACGTGCCCGGCGCGGTCGAACAGGGCGGCGAAATCCGCGCCCGGATCGGGTTGCACTGCGCGGCGGGATGCTGCGCGGCGGGATGGCACTTTCGTGTCGACGACGCGGAGGGGTGCCTTGTCGCACAGGGCCGGACCGGCCCGACGCCCTGGCCCGGAACCGACGGGCTGTTCCATGCCGACCTGACCTTGCCCGTCCCCGATGCCGAGGGTGCGGCCCATTGGACCGTGGTCGCGACGGCCGCCGCCGGCGCGGCCCAGCCCCATGCCGAGGGGCGCGCCACGATCCGCACCCGGATCACCGCGCCAGCCGGCTGCAAGGTCCGCGTGATCGCGACCGATGCGCGGACCGGTGCCCCGCTTGCCCGCGCCAGGGTGGTCGCCCACCCGTACCGCACCCTTGCCGGTGCCGATGGACAGGCCGAACTGGCGCTGCCGCCGGGTGATTACACGCTGTTCGTCTCGGGCGGACGGCATTTCCCGTTCAAGACGCCCCTCAGCCTGCGGGCCGGGGCAGAGATCACCGTAGAGGCGGCCTTGCAGGAGGATCGCGAACTGACCCAGGCGGATATCTGGGCCTGAAGCAGAGCAACTCGCGTGACGACAAGGGGGGGGCGGCATGACCCGTTTCAAGGCTAGGACCGCGGCGATGGCCGTGGCTGCAACGCTCGGGGCCGCGACGGCTCCGGCGGCAGAAACGCCGGTCGATCCGGCACAGATCGCCCTCGGCAAGCAGGTCTTCGAGCGCAATTGCGTGCTCTGCCACCGCGAGACGGGCACCGGCCGTCCGCCCAACTTTCCGGCCCTGGCCGGGAACGACCGGCTTCAGGATCTGTTTCTCGTGGTGGCCAATGTACACGAGGGGCAGGGCTTCATGCCCCCCTTCCCGTCGCTTCGGATCGAGGACATCGCAGCCGTGGCAAACTATGTCCGCAATGCCTGGGGCAATGCCCATGGCGGGGCATCGCCGCTCGAGGTCGCGACGATCATGGACAATCTGGACGGCGGTGGGGGAACCGCCTCGATCTGGGACGCGGTCTATACCGAGGCGCAGGCCGCCCGCGGCAGGGAGGTGTTCGCAGCGCCCTGCGGGCTGTGCCATGGCAGCAGACTCGACGGTGTGCCCGACGACAACGACATGGTGCCCGGACCGCCGCTGGCGCGGCACAAGTTCCTGCGCCAATGGGACGGCCGGTCTCTGGGCGCGCTCTATTCCTATGCCAGCCTGACCATGCCGCAAAGCAATCCCGGCTCGTTGGCACGCGAGGATTACGTCGCGATCATCGCCCTGATGCTGCAATCCTCTGGCGCACCGGCCGGAAACGAGGCCCTGCCAGACGATATCCGCGACCTCGCGCGTATCGTGATCGGCCCGAAACCCTGAGCCGCGACAATGCTCGGGATGCTGCGTCACCTCCTACTGCTGATCGGTCTGCTGTCCATCGCTCCAATCCTGGCGCAGGCGGAAACCGGCGGCTTGAACTGCCGGGCCGAAGGCTATGACGTCATCCTGCACAACGCAGGGGAACGCGCGCTTCCGGCAGGAACGGCGCTGGACTGGTCGCTGCCCCTGGCGCGGATCGGGGGACGCCACGTGCTGGACCGCGACCTGCCGCCCGACCGGGTCACGGTGCTGTCGGGCGCAACCCGGGCAACCTATCTGACAAAGCCCACGCCCTGCACCGTGACGCTGCACGACTAACCTGGGCGGCTGAACTGGCCCCGTTTCGACCGGACGCTGAGGCTTAACCAAGCAGGTTTGTCTCAGCAGCCTGCCCCTGCATCTGATCTGTCCCCCATTTCTGGAGACTCGGCACCCACCAACGGGGCACGCCCTCACGCCCGTTCGCAACGTCTGCCGGCGCGCGGGAACCTTCGACTCGCTGCTGCGCGTGCTTGTCCCGGACATGGCGGCATTCGACAGCTTCCATGACGAATTGACCGCGACGGTCAGGTTGCGCAACGTGAATTCCATCCTTGCGCTTGAAGCTTGCGAACCATCACCTCCCTGCCTCTGAGCGCGCCCGTGGCTGGTTGAGGACTGGCCCGCGAAGATCTGGTGCATCGCCGCGTAGCGCCGGTCAGGCCTCGGAGGTCGGCGCAGGCAGATGGAACTGCGCTTCAAATCCGTCCACCGCGCCCGGCCTCGGCGACGCCAGCGTCAGCCTGCTTCCCGTGCGTTTCGCGATCGAGGCGACGATGTAAAGCCCGAGCCCGCTGCCGTTCGCCTGTTGCGCGCCACACTGGAAACGTTCTGTCAGGCGGGCCAGGCGATCCGGGTCCACGACCGGTCCATCGTTCGCCACGATCAAGTCGCCCCCCGGCGTCAGGAGAACCCCGACCTCTCCATGGGCTGCGCCATGTCGAAGCGCGTTCTCCACAAGGTTCCGGCAGACGATGCCCAAGGCGTCGGGGTCGATGGTCGACAGGACAGGGCTGTCGGGAAGGTCGAGCGCAAGGTCGGGCGCCTCGGGACTTCGCGCCATGTCCTCGATGACGATGCGCAGGGTCGCCCGGGTATCGTAGGCCGTTTCAGACTGAAGGCGTCCGCCCTCGGCGCGCGCCAGTTGCATGATCCGCTCGGTCCGGCGCGTCAGCCGTTTCAGCGCCTCCTCGATATCGGCCGCGCGTTGTGCGGCCGCCCTGTCCCCGGTTTCCGACCGCAGCCTCTGCGCCTGCGCGATGGCGCCTGCCAGTGGCGTCCGAAGCTCATGGGCGGCGTTCGCCGCAAAGCTGCGCTCGGCCTCGAACGCCTCGCGCAACCGGGCCAGAAGGCTGTTCAGGGTTGCAGCCAGCGGGCCGATCTCCGTCGGCAGGTCGCCCGCGGGCACCTCCGAGAGGTCGCGGGCCCCGCGCGCCTCGAGACTTGCGCGAAACCGGCGCAGGGGGTCGAGGCTGAAGCGGACGGCCAGGATGATGGCTGCCAGAGCGACGGGCAGCACGATCAGCAGCGGCAGGCCGAGTCCCATCTGGATGTCCCGCAAGACCGATGCGCGATGCGCCAGCGGTTCGGCCACGGTGATGCGGATCGTCCCCTGGAGCGCCGCGTCGTTATAAGTCCGATGGGTCGCGGTCTGTCGAAACCCCGGCCCGTCCCAGGGCGGGAACACGGCCGGATCAGCGGCATGGGATTGCAGGAGGATGCGCCCCTCGGCATCGCGGACGAGATAGGTGAAGAACTCGTCATGCTCGCGGATCGGCGCGAGGCGCTGGGTTACCCCCTGATCTTCCCGCCCGACGATGTCGGTCACCGCCAGCGGCAGGATGCGCTCTGCGGTTTCGCGAAGCGCGCTGTCGAAGACCTCGTCCATCTCGCCCCGGACGATCACCGCTGTGACCGTCGCGGCGGCGAGCCAGAGGACCGTCAGCACGAGGCCGAGCGACAGGCCGAGCCGCGCCTGAAGGCTGGCGGGCCACCTCATGGCTTGCCCAGCCGGTAGCCCATGCCACGCTCGGTCTCGATGATCGCGCTTCCAAGCTTCTTGCGCAGGCGGCTGACATGGACCTCGATGGTGTTGCTCTCGACCTCGGCATCGAAGGCGTAGAGCTTTTCTTCCAGCTGAACCTTGGACAGGAGCTGACCGGGGCGCGCGAGGAAGGCCTCGAAAAGCGCCCATTCCCGCGCCGTCAGCGGCACGGGCTTGCCCTCCCGGTGCACGCTGCGCGCGGCGAGGTCGATATCCAGCGACCCATGGGTGACGATGGGGTTCGGATTGCCGCTGTAGCGCCGGGCGACCGAGCCGATCCGGGCCGACAGTTCGGACAGGTCGAACGGCTTCACCAGGTAATCGTCCGCGCCCGCGTTCAGCCCCTCGATCCTGTCCGACACCTGGTCGAGCGCGGTCAGGATGATCACGGGCGTCACGTCGCCCCGCGCACGCATGGTCTTCAGAAAGCCGATGCCGCGGCCGTCGGGCAGCATCAGGTCCAGCAACACCAGGTCATAGGCGGCTCCCGCGATCGCATCCGCCGCCGCATCCAGCCGCGTGACCCAGTCCACCGACTGGCCGTCGCCGACGATCTGGTCCCGCACGGCGGCGCCCAGAACCGTGTCGTCCTCGATGAGCAGGATGCGCATGGCCGGTTCGTTCCTTTCCCGATGACTCTGTATAATCCGCAAGGCTGACGCAAAGCTGACACCGCCGGGAACGGCGCTTCAGGCTGCCGTCAGGTTCACCGCGCACAAGCAGCACCAAGATGGCCGCAACGAGGAGTTTGGCCCATGAGGAAGACACTGACAATTCTGGGCATTCTCGTGCTGATGCCGGCAGGGATGGCGCTGGCCGACGATGATTGCTTCGTGCCGATGGCGGATTGGCAGCCCAGGGATGCGGTTGCGCGGCTGGCCGAAGAGAACGGCTGGACGGTGCGCCGCATCAAGATCGACGACGGCTGCTACGAGATCGACGGCACCGATGCCGAGGGGCGCCGGATCGAGGTGACGGTCGATCCGGCAACGCTTGAGGTGATCGAGTTCGAATACGAGGACGACGATGATCGACGGCACCGGGATCGGGAGGGACGAAGCCGTGACTGATGTATCGGGCCGCACAAGAATGGTCTCCCTGACGCCGGGGCGCCGATCCATGCCCGACACATCTGCCACGGGTGGCGTCATGACCCTGGGCCCCTTGCTGGTCGCGCTGCCGTGTATCCTGGCGGCTGCCATGGGATTCGTCACCTACGCGCCCTATGGCGCCGAGGCGGCCATTGGCATCGCCGTCGGGGCCGCGGCCGTCGTCGCGATGGGCGAGGCCCTGATCCTCGCGGCTCGCCCGCGCCTGCTGGAACCCGTGTTCGGCGGGTTAGACCGCATGTACGGTGTTCACAAGTGGCTGGGCATATCGGCGTTGATCCTGATGATCCTGCACGACCTCGTCGAACCCGAGTTCGGCCGCCGGGTCCGCGAGACCGGGATGGGAGAGATCGCCGGCGACGCCGGAGAGCTCGTCTTCCACGCCCTGATCGCGCTGGTCGCGATCAGCTGGTTCCGGAGGCTGCCGTTCACCGGGCTGGAGATTCCCTATCAACTCTGGCGGTTCAGCCATCGCTTCATGGGCGTCCTGTTCGCCGTCGTCGTGTTCCACCAGTTTTTCATCGACGTGCCGGCCGGGGTGGACCCGTCGCTCTCGGTGCTCCTGAACGTATTTGGCCTCGCCGGGCTTTTCGCCTGGGTCCATACCCAGTTCCTCGCGCCGCGTCTGCGGCGAAGGGACTTCACGGTCAGCGCGATCGGCCGCCACGGGGACACCACAGCGGTGACGCTGCGCCCCAAGGGGCGGGCCATGCGCTGGAGGCCGGGGCAGTTCGTCTTTTTCAGCGCGCCCGAGGCGGGGCTGTCCGAGCCGCACCCCTTCACGATTTCCAACGCCCCGCACCGCGACGGCACGCTGACCCTTTCCATAAAGGGACTCGGCGGCTGGACCCGGCGTCTGCCCGGCGCGCTGCGCGAGGGAATGAGCGTGCAGGTCGAAGGCCCCTATGGACGGTTCGATTTCCGCAGGGGCGGCACGCGGCAGATTTGGCTGGCGGGCGGCATCGGCATCACGCCGTTCCTCGCCTGGGCCGAGAGCCTGGCAGAGAGCGAACGGCGCGACATCCATTTGGTCTATTGCGTCCGCACGCCTGAAGAGGCGATCGGATTGGAGACCTTGCAGGTGGCGGCGCGCAACCCTGGATTCAGCTTCGAGGTGGTCGCGACCGCAGGTGATGGACGACTGACGGCCGACCGGCTGATCGCATCGGCCCCGTTCCCGGTCGGCGAGGCCGATCTCTGGTTCTGCGGCCCGACGGGTCTGAAAGACGGAATCCTCAAGGGCCTGGCGGCTCTGGGGCAGGCGCCGCGACGGGTACGCTTCGAGCATTTCGAGTTCGCTTGAGGTGCAGCCCGTCCGGTCGACGGGCTGCAGCGCTGTGCGTGCCACGCCCCGCCATCCCGGCGGGGCGTTCTCGTTCCTGACGGCAAGCTGAAGCGGGAATCGCCGTGCCGTCAGGAAGCCCTCAGGTCGGATCTCCAGATTGTCTCCAGCAGACAAAAGGAGACCCTGCCATGAAGAAGACCCTGACACTTCTGGTCGCGTCCACGGCGCTGACCGCCGCGATCGGCGTCCCCGCCTGGAGCGCGATGCAAGCCCCGTCCGACTTCCTTCGGCCCGTCGCTGCGCTCTTCGACGACGCCCCGGAAACCATGCCGCTCGTTCTCGCAAGCGACGATGACGACGACGATGACGACCGCTGGCGGGGCGGTTCGCGTCGCGGCCACGACGACGACGATGACGATGACTGCGACGACGATGATGACGACGACGATTGTCAGGGCGGCGCCCGCAATCCCGCGCCCGCAGGCACGGTCGCCCCTCCGCAGAACGGCCTCTTCGGTAACGGCGCCCCTCCGCAGGTTCAGGTGAACTGAACCGCTCCGAAGCCCCCTCCGAACAAGGATCATCACGATGAAATCGCTTCTCGCAACTCTTGCGCTGACTACGGCGCTGACACTTCCCGGTTTCGCCATGGCCCGGCCGGTCACGCTGACCACGATTCTCAACAACTACGGCGGCGACGGGGCCTATCTCGCGCTCTACGTTACCGACACCTCGGGCGCCTATGTCGGCAGCCTGTGGATGGCCGGCGGCAAGTCCAAGTACTACGAGCATCTGAGCGACTGGTACCGCGCCACCGGCGGCGATACCACTCAGGTGAACGGCATCACCGGCGCCAGCGTCGGCGCGGGCCGCACGCTCGAGATCACGCTCGACCTCGCCGACGCGCTCTTCGACGCGGGCTACACGCTCCACATCGACGCGGCCGTCGAGGACATGCGCGACAGCCCGAACGAGGTGGCCGTCCCGCTCACGACCGATGGCGCCGGCACGCCCGTGACCGGGCGCCGCTACATCGCCAGCTTCGCCTACGACATGTGAGGGGTGAGGGCCATGATCCGTTCATTCCATCGCTGGCCGGGTCTTCTGGCCCTCGCGCTCGTCACGCTTCTCGCGCTCAGCGGCGCGGCGCTGTCGGTCTTCCCGGCGGGCGAGCGGATCGCCGCGCCGCAGGCCGAGGCCGGACTGACGGTTGCCGCGCTTGCGGAGCGCATCCAGGAGGTCCATCCCGGCGTCGAGCAGATCCGCCGGTCGCCCTCGGGCCGGATCACCGCCTACTGGTTCGATCAGGGCGCGCCCGGTGCCGCCGTGATCGAACCCGCGACCGGGCAGGACGTGGCTTCGGCCGACCCGAACCAACTCGAACGCTGGCTCACCAAACTTCATCGCTCGCTGTTCCTCGGTGACGGCGGGCGCATCGCCATGGCGGCGGGTGCGGCGGCGATGCTGGTCCTCTCGCTTTCCGGCGCGGCGCTGGTCGCGCGGCGTATGGGCGGTTGGCGGCACTGGTTCGCGCCTCTGCGGGGTTCCCTCCCGGGCAGGCTGCACGTCGAGATCGCCCGGATCGCCGTTTTCGGCCTCATTCTGTCCTCCACCACAGCCCTCTGGATGACGGCGTCCACCTTCGGCCTTCTACCCGACGGAGGCGCCATGCCAGCCGTCCCCGCCGAGGTCAGCGGTGAGACGGGGATCGCTCTGGACCACATGGCCACGCTGCGGCAGACGCCCGTCGCCGAGCTGCGCGAACTGAGCTTTCCCTATCCCGGCGACGCGACGGACGTCTTCACGCTCAAGACCGACCGTGGCACCGGCTATCTCGACCAGGGCACCGGTGCGTTGCTGGCTTGGGCCGACCTGAGGGGATGGGAGCGCGTCTCGGAGACCATCTACATGCTGCACACCGGACAGGGCGCGGCGACGCTGGGCCTCGTCCTCGGGGCGATGGCGCTCGGCCTGCCCGCGATGGGCGCGACCGGCGTCCTGGTCTGGCTTGCCGGGCGGCGGGGGCGCCCGCGCATCCGGGGCAATCAGCCCGCCGGGCGCGCCGAGACGATCCTGCTCGTCGGCAGCGAGGGCGGCAGCTCCTGGGGCTTCGCCGCCACCCTGCACGCCGCGCTAACCCAGGCCGGACAGAGTGTCCATGTCGGCCCGATGTCGGGCTTCGCGCCAGACCGTTACGCACGGGCCGAGCGCATCATCGTGCTGGCCGCGACCTATGGCGACGGGGCGGCACCGACCTCTGCCAAGGGGTTCCTCGACCGGCTGAGCGCGCTCGATGACGCGCCGGACATTCCTCTCGCAGTGCTCGGCTTTGGCGACCGCAGCTTTCCGGCCTATTGCGCCTTCGCCAAGGCCGTTGCGGCGGCGGCGCAGGCAAAGGGCTGGCCCGAACTCATGCCGCTCGACACGATCGACCGCCAGTCGCCGCAGGATTTCGCGCGCTGGGGCAGCATGCTTGGCGAGGCGCTCGGGATCCCGCTGGAATTGTCGCACCAGCCCGTCCTTCCGACAACCGAGACGCTGACCCTCGTCTCGCGCCGCGACTACGGCGCCGACGTGCAGGCCCCGACCGCGATCCTCCGCTTTGCCCTGCCGCGCGTCTCGCTCTGGCAGCGGCTCACCGGGGCGGGTTTCGCACGGTTCGACGCCGGCGACCTGATCGGCATCCTGCCCGAGGGCAGCGCCCTGCCGCGGCTCTACTCGCTCGCCTCGGGCCGCCGCGACGGGTTCGTCGAGATCGTGGTGAAGAAACACCCCGGCGGCCTCTGTTCGGGCCAGCTCACGGCGCTGGAACCGGGCGATACGGCGACCGCCTTCCTGCGCCGCAACCCCGGTTTCCGCCCCGGCCGCGGCCGGGCGCCGTTGATCCTGATCGGCGCCGGAACCGGAATCGGGCCGCTTGCCGGATTCGTGCGCGACAATGCGCGCCATCGGCCGATCCACCTTTTCTTCGGGATGCGCCACCCCGACAGCGACTTCTTCTACGGCGAGGAGATGCCCGCCTGGCAGGAAGAGCGTCGCCTGACCCGCCTCGTCACGGCCGTCTCGCGCGGGGCGCGCCCCCATTACGTGCAGGACGCGCTGCGCGGCGATGCCACCGAGGTGGCCCGGCTGATCCGCGGCGGGGCCCGCGTCATGGTCTGCGGCGGACGCGACATGGCGGCGGGCGTGGCCGATGCGCTGGCCGAGGTTCTGGCGCCGGTTGGGCTCACGCCCGCGGTCCTGAAGGCGGAGGGACGGTATGTCGAAGATATCTACTGAGTTGGTGCGACTTGCACTGAACGGCCCGACCATGGGCACGCGCTGGTCGGCGCTGTTCTTTGCGGAGCACGGTTTAGATCCGGACCCGATCCGCGCGGCGCTGCAGGATGCCGTCGACGAGGTGGACGCGCAGATGTCCACCTGGAAGCCAGACAGCGACCTGATGCGCCTCAACGCGGCCTCGGTGGGCGTCTGGGTGACGGTGCCCGCACGATTGACGGAGGTCCTGCGTCTCGGCCTGGAAATCGGGCGCGCCTCGGGCGGGGCGTTCGACATCGGCATGGGCGATGCGGTGACCGCCTGGGGCTTCGGGCAGGAGGCCGCCGCGCCTGCGGGCATCCGTGCGGCGATGACCGCCCCACGCCGGCCGGCGCATGAGGTCCTGGAGATCGGCGAGAGCGAAGTACGCAAGTCGGCGCCCATCGCCCTCGACCTGAACGGAATCGCCAAGGGCTATGGGGTCGATCGGCTGGCCGAGACGCTGCGCGACCACGGGATTGCGGCCGCCCTCGTCGGGATCGACGGCGAGATGCGCGCGACGGGCCTGCGGCCGGACGGCGAAGCCTGGACCATCGCGGTCGAGGCGCCGGACATCGCCCGTCGGACCTCCCATTCGATCCTTTCGCTCCAGGACGCCGCCGTGGCGACCTCGGGCGACTACCGCCACTGGGTCGAGGTGCAGGGACGACGCCTGTCGCATACGATGGATCCGAGGCGCGGCGCTCCGCTGATCGCATCGCCGGCCTCTGTCACCGTCGTGGCCCGCAGTTGTGCCGAGGCCGATGCCTGGGCGACGGCGCTGATGGTGCTCGGCCCGGATGCGGGCGCGGCAATCGCCAGACGACGCGGGCTCGACGCCCTTTTTCTCCTGCGCGATGATGAAGGGCACGCAAGGGGCGTGGGAGTCGGACAACTGTTTTCGGAAGAACCAGCGGCAATCGCCTCAGCCGGGGGAAGATGAGCCGCATGGAACAGACCCGTGACGATCCCTTCAAGACCGCAATCCTGCTGCCGGCCGCGACCGGTCCGATCGCCGGACTTGCATTCTGGTCCGCAGGCCAACCCGATATCGCGAACCTTGTCTGAATCGCCGGTGTCGCTCCCGCACTCGCCACGCCCTGTCCGTTGAGCCTGGCCGTGCCGGTCGCGCTGGTGGCCGGCCTCTCTCGCGCGGCGCATTAAGGCGTGCTGATCAAGGGCGCGGGACAGCTCGGGACGATGTTGCGCAGCCGCACGCTGATCCTCGACAAGACCGGCACCCTGACGGACGGCCGACCACAGATCATCTCGGTCGATAGCGCTGGCGGCATGGCCAATGCCATCCCCTGCCCGTCCGCAATCCCGGCGGCTATCTTCGCGGCATGATCGCGGCCCACCGTGAGGGCCAGCTCGATCTCGTCGGGGAGGGGTGAGCGGGCTGGCCAAGCGCCGCCGTCGGGAGAGGCGGGTCGACAGAATCCGGCCAGCCATCTCCCTGGAGCGTTGTCCCAGAAAACTTAATCGTTGGGGATTCCCATGAGGGGCAGTTCTGATTCAACCTACCCGCCGGGGAGGAGGCCGGCGATGAAGGTGAAAGCGCTGTCCCTCGATCTTCGCGTCCGTCTCCCGAAGGCGGTAGCCGAGGGCGCGAACGACTTCAGCGCCTGCGGATACGATCCAGACCGGTAGGATTTCGCTCTAGCCAGAAAGGGAGGCGCAGATGTGGACACTTCAGGACGCCAAGAACCGGTTCAGCGAGTTGGTGAATGCCGCCCTCACCGGAACGCCCCAGCAGATCACCCGGCGCGTTTTCCCGGCCTCGAGGACGAGGAACTCGGGCGCCTCGAGGCGCAGCCGCGCGATCTTTCCCTCTGATGATCACCCTCGACACCAATGTGCTTTCGGCCCTGCGGCGGCCCGATCGCACCCGGCAGGCGGTCGACTGGCTAAAGGCCCAGCCCGAGGAAGCCCTGTTCATCAGCGTCGTGACCATCGGCGAGATCGAGCGGGGCATAGCCCTGCAGCACGGGAAGAACCCGGGTTTTGCCCGCGACCTTGCCGCGTGGCTCGCCACCACGCTGGAGGTCTACGCCGATCGCCTGCTGCCCTTCAGTGCCGAGGATGCCCTGATCTGGGGACGCCTCTCCGCCGAGATCGGTTCCGCCGGCGCCGATCTGATGATTGCCGCCACCGCGCTTGCCCATGCGCCGCAGTTGCAACCGGAAACGTGGCTGATTTCCGGCCCACCGGCATCGAGGTCATCAATCCCTTCGATCCCCGATCCTGCTTTCGTCGGCGCTCATGGCGGGCGAGCGACGCTCGTTCAGGGCCGGGGCGTCGCGGGGTTTCCATCTTGGGCGATGTGATTCCGTACTGGCGGCAAAGCGCATAGACGCGGACGGGTGTGGCATGCAAGGTCGGCGAGGCGGCACGGATTTGGTCGGTTTGGCCATCATCACGGGAGACGCGTCGCGAACCGGCGGGTTTGTGCAATTGTCGCGAAGCGGGCAGGGACGTCGACTGTCGGGCAAGGTACGGCCCCCCACGGCCCGTCGGGCATCCCGCTGTCAGGTGCCCTTGCGGCCTTCCAGAGCCGCCTTGGTCACCAGTGCCACGACAGCGATCAGCGTCAGGGTCGAGGCGGCGGCGAAGGCGCCGACCGCGTTCAGATCGTTGAACAGCAGTTCCACATGCAGCGGCAGGGTGTTGGTCTGGCCGCGGATGTTGCCCGACACGACCGAGACGCCGCCGAACTCGCCCACCGCGCGGGCGGTGCAAAGGACGGCTCCGTAAAGCAGCGCCCATTTGATGTTGGGCAGCGTCACGCGGGTGAAGATCTGCCAGCCGTTGGCGCCCAGTGTGACCGCAGCCTGTTCCTGTTCGGAGCCCTGGGCCTGCATCAGCGGCAGCACCTCGCGCGCCACAAACGGTGCGGTCACGAACATCGTCACCAGCACGATGCCGGGCAGCGCGAACATCACCTGCAGGTCGTTGGCCTGTAGCCAGGGACCCAGCAACCCCTGGCGGCCATAGAGCAGCAGGTAGCAGATGCCCGCGATGATCGGTGAGATCGAGAAGGGGATCTCGATGATGGTGACGAGGATACCGCGCCCCGGAAAGCGGTGCTTGGCCACGGCCCAGGCGGCGGCGATGCCGAAGGCAACGTTCAGCGGCACGACGATCAGCGCGGTAATCGTGGTCAGCCAGATCGCATGCAGCGTCATCGGGTGCAGGATGTTCGCGGCGTAGACCTCCCAGCCGCGCGAGAAGGCGCGAGCGAAGATGAAGGCGAGGGGGGCGGCGATGAACAGCAGCGTCAGGCCCACGGCGAGGCCGATGAGGATGCTCTCGCCCCGTCGGGACTGGCCGGGCAAGGGGGACGCAGCACTCATCGGCTGGCCTCACGGTAGCGGGAGGCCCAGAACTGCAGCAGGTTCGAGACGAGCAGCAGCACCAGCGCGAAGGCAAGCAGCACCAGCGCGATGGCGGCGGCGCCGTTGTAGTCGAATTCCTCCAACCGGATGAAGGCCAGCAGCGCCGCGATCTCGGTGCGGAAGGGCAGGTTTCCGGCGATGAAGACGATGGCGCCAAACTCGCCCAGACTGCGTGCGAAAGCAGTGGTGCAGCCTGCGAGCCATGCAGGCAGGATCGCGGGGAACACCACGCGGGTGAAGATTGTCCACGGGCGCGCCCCCAGCGTGACGGCGGCCTGTTCGAGCGCGGGGTCCATATCCTCCAGCACTGGCTGGACGGTGCGGACGACGAAGGGGACCGAGGTGAAGGCCATCGCCAGCGCAATGCCCCAGATCGTGTAGACGACCGGAATGCCGGCCGGGTGCAGGATCGCGCCGAACCAGCCGTTCGCGGAAAACAGCGCCGTCAGTGACAGGCCCGCCACGGCCGTGGGCAGCGCGAAAGGCACATCCATCAGAGCGTCCAGAATGCGCTTGCCCGGAAACTCGTAGCGGACCAGCACCCAAGCCATCAGCAGGCCGTAAAGCGCGTTGAAGATCGTGGCGATGACCGCTGCGGTCAGGGTGATCTGGAACGCCGCCACCGCGCGCGCCGACGTGACGATGCGCCAGAACCGCTCCGGTCCCATCTCGGCCCCCTTCAGGATCAGCGCGATCACCGGGATCAAAACGATCAGCGTCAGATACAGCAGCGTAGTGCCAAGGCTCAATGTGAACCCCGGCAGGACGCGCTTGGCGCGGATGGGGGCGCCATGCGGCGCCCCCGGGCTGGCGTCGATTGCGGTCATCGCGTCACTGGTTCACGAAGACCTGATCGAGGATCGCGCCATCCGCCAGATGCTCTGCCCGGATCGCATCCCAACCGCCGAAGACCTCATCGACCGTGACCAGATCCACGGCGGGCAGGCTGTCCGCGAACTCGGCGGCAACGGTCTCGTCGGTCACACGATAGAAATGCTCGGCGAGGATGCGCTGCGCCTCAGGCGAATACAGCCATTCGAGATAGGCCGTCGCCACCTCGGTCGAGCCGTTCCGCTCGGCGTTCTGCGCGACCACGGCCACCGGGAAGGCCGCGAACAGGCTCTGCGAGGGCGTGACCCGCTCGAAGCCCTGCGCGGCGTATTCGGCGGCGATCCCGCCGGTCTCGGCCTCGAAGGTCACCAGCACGTCGCCGATGCCCCGCTCGGCGAAGGTCTGCGTCGCGGCGCGGCCGCCGGTATCGAACACCGGCACCGAGGCGAAGATCGCGCGAGTGAATTCCTGCGCCGCCGCGTGGTCGCCATCGGTCCGCGCCAGTTCGAAGGCATAGGCCGCCAGATAGGTGTAGCGCGCATTGCCGCTGGTCTTGGGGTTCGGGAACACCGGAGCCACGTCGTCGCGGGCCAGATCGTCCCAGTCCTGAATGCCCTTCGGGTTGCCGGAGCGCACCAGGAAGGCTGGCAGCGAGTAGTAGGGCGAGGCGCCGTTGGGCAGCAGCTCGCGCCAGTTCGCGGGTACGAGCCCGCTTTCGGCCAGCACGTCGATATCGGTTTCCTGGTTGAAGGTCACGACATCGGCGTTCAGCCCCTCGAGGATCGCGCGGGCCTGCCGCGACGAGCCGCCATGGCTCTGGTCGATGGTCACCGTCCGGCCGGTGGTTTCCTGCCAATGCGCGGCGAAGGCGGGGTTCAGCGCCTCGAACAACTCGCGCGCGATGTCGTAGCTGACATTCAGCAGGCGGTCCTGCGCGGCGGCAGGGGCAGCCAGGGACACCGCCAGGGCGGCGGCCAGCAGAGAGCGTTTCATCGGGAAGACTCCAGTTTCAGGGAAATGGGGGTGACGACTGGCAGTGCCGCGCGCCGCTCGGCGGGAAAAATCGTTCCGGCCTCGATCCTCAGCCGCACCGGGGCGCCGGGATCCAAGGCCTCGGCGTTGACGGCACGGCGCGGCAGATCGGCCTCAGCCTCAGCGCCATCGGGGGCGCGCACCACAAGTCGCAGATGCGCGCCGGTCGAGCTTCGGCTGGCGATCCTCCAGGGCGCCGCGGCGTCGGGGATTGGCGTGATGTCCTGAGGTCGCACGAACAGGTTGGCCGCGCCATCGGGCAGCGCCCGGCGCGGCAGGGCGCTCAGGTCAAGCCCCGCACCCTCGGCCCGGCCCGCATGCAGGGTCACTGGCAGCTCCACCGTGGCGCCCATGAAGCGCGCAACGAAGGGGCTTGCAGGGTGGTCGTGGATCGCGTCGGCATGGCCGATCTGCTCGATCCGCCCCGCGCCCATCACCACCACGCGGTCGGCCAGTTCAAAGGCTTCCTCCTGGTCGTGGGTCACGAAGATCGTAGTCGAACCGGTCGCGTCATGCACACCGCGCAGCCAGCGCCGCAGATCGCGCCGGATCGCAGCATCCAGCGCGCCGAAGGGTTCGTCGAGCAGCAGAACCCGGGGCTCGATCGCCAGCGCGCGCCCCAGCGCGACGCGCTGGCGCTGTCCGCCCGAAAGCTGAGTCGGATAGCGGTTGGCGAGATGGGCGATCTGAAGGAAATGCAGCAATTCGTCGACCTTGGCGGCAATTGCCGCCTTGCCCGGCCGCGCGGCGCGTGGGCGCACGCTCAGCCCGAAGCCGATATTGTCGCGCACGCGCATGTGCGGAAACAGCGCGTAATGCTGAAACACGAAGCCGATGCGCCGGTCCTGCGCGGCCAGTTGCAGCCAGTCCTCGCCCTCAACGGACAGACGCCCGGCGTCGGGCCATTCCAGCCCCGCGATGATCTTCAGAAGCGTCGTCTTGCCCGATCCCGACGGCCCCAGCAGCGCAACCAGTTCGCCCCGGTCCACGCCAAGCTCGATCCCGCGCAGGACCTCTGTCTGCCCGAACCGTTTGGTCAGCCCCGAGATGGTGATCGACATGGCTGTGCCTCTCTCAACGAATTTCCGAGTTAGTCAGGGTGATCGCGGGCGGCAAGCGGATCACGGCGGGCCTGACCCCGCCGGGCGGGACGGAAGTTCCAGCACTGCCGGACGCAGCGTGACGTTCGCCGGAACCCCTCGATCCGGGGGAAAGTCCGGTCCTGAATATCCCCTCGGAAACGAAGGAATTCCTTTTTCTCATTCCTGCAACGATATCATACGGAAAACTCTTCCGATTTGGCCAGCCCTGCGACCTGCACGCGAATATCCGGAATCGCTGTGATCTCCCAGAAGGCAGAGCGGCTGACGGGGCCGATGGCAAACACCCCTGACAGCGCCGTGCCGTCCGGGCGCAGAACCCGTGCGCGCGCGTCCACAACGATCCCCAGTCGCAGCGGGTCCAGGCTGGCCAGCCCTTCGGCGATCAGGTTGCGGATCACCGGGACCGAATGTCGGTCGGGGTCGCGCCGGACGCCGCGGCAATCGAAGACGTGATGAAACAGGCGATACTCCTCTGCGCCAGCGCCTGCTCCGGTCGGCCGCAGGCGGGCCAATACGGCATTGCGGGACGTCCGCTCGGCCCCGAGGAAGCTGGCACGCCGAAGCGACAGTCGTCCTTCGCCGATGGCCGATTTCAGCCGTTCGGCCGAGGGTGGCGGCAGGCGGTGGCGATGCACCTCCCACCACGCGCAGGCATGGCGCAGAAACCGGGCGCGCGCGGCTTCGTCCATGGACTGCCAGAGACTCTGCACATGCGGACGCAGGCCATCGACAACCGACTGCCAGTCGCCGCCTTGGGCCTGGGTCAGGGCCACACGGTACCGCAGCCAGTGCATCAGCACGCTGACCGGCTGGCCGAGCGGCAATTCGTCCGCGCCGATCGCCTCGGGCGCGGCATCGACATGGGGTTGGGGTAGCAGTCCGCGGCGCGAGATCGCTTCGATCCTGCCCCGATGGTTTGAGTCCAGAAGGGTCATCACCTGATCCACCATGGTCAGCCCGGTGCCGACGATCAGGACATCGGCATCCCGGTCCGGCAGCGGATCACTGCCCCAGGGCAGTGTCAGCGCGCCGCCCGGATCAGCGTCGGGCAGGGAATGGCCGGTGGCAAGAACGGCAAGGTCGGCCGACAGGACGCTGCCATCCGCCAAGTGCACGGACACCCCCTGCGCCTGCGGGATCACCCGGAGGGCCTCTGCCGTCAGACAGCTCAGCCGGTCGCCGCCCTGCGCTCCTGCCATCTTCTCGGTCAAGTAACGGCCATAGAACCCCCTTGAAACAAAGGAAAAGGGGCAAGCCGAAGGGTCGACCCTCGCACGCAGCCAGTCCAGGAAATCCGCCGGATCATCCGCGAAGGCCGACATGTTCGACACACGCGTGTTGAGCAGATGCGCGGGGTCATCCGTGCCGTAGGCTACTCCGCAGCCAGGGACACCGGATTTCTCGATCAGCACCACCCGCGCGCTCGGGCTGTGTCGCAGCAGGTGCAGCGCCATCAGAACGCCGCTGGCACCGCCGCCAAGGACGGCGACATTCGGGCCGCTGGGTCGCGCCCGCGAAATATCTGGGATGCTCCGTGTCAGAGCCAAGCCGCTAATCTCGCCCAGAGAACCAGTGCAGGACCGAGCCCCGGAACAATGAGACCGGCCCGGCTGTCTGTCGCGCAGCCCTCGGGGCGAGGCACCATATGCGGCTCGGCGTCCGGGCCGGCCAGGAGCCGCCAGAGATCGTGATCGAGAAAGACGGGCACGCGATCCTCCCTATCGGCGGGTTTGCACCACCCGAGGGGACGTGGCGACGGCTTTCCCGGGCAAGCAGAGCGCGACATGGCCGATCACACGCAAAGCCCGCGCTGCGGAGCCGACGCTTCGATCTGTCCGGTCGCCGGACCGAAACGACCGTCGCGTTACGCATCAGAACGCCCAACGCTGTGCAGGCACCGCTGTTCGTCGCGGCGCAGGCCGGAGAGGGGCCCCCGCGCGCCGCGCGAGCGAATCCCGCAGTTCGAGCCCCAAGGGCCACGGACCGAAGCCGCTGGCGACATTGATGTGGCCCGCATCGCCCAGATCGACGAAGGCCGCGCCCCAGTCATCGGCCAGATCGAAGGCTACGGAGAACGGCATCCACGGATCGTTGCGGCTTGCGACGACGGTGGTGGGCATCGGGAACGCAGAGCGGGGCAGATCCACGAAACCGGCGAGCCTGGTGCTGCGATGCGGGATGGCGGGCGCCACCAGCAGCGCACCGGCGATTTCCAGCTGCGGCCATTTCGCAAGCAGTCGCGCGACCACGAGGCAGCTCAGGGAATGCGCCACCACGATCGACCCGGGATTGTGCAGCACAGCGCCCGCCACCGTGGACTCCCATGCTTCGGGCGTCGCAACCGCCCAATCTTCCTGGTTTATGATCAGCGCCGTCGGATCGTTCGCCTGCCACCAGGCTTGCCAATGCGGATCAGGCGAGCCGTCAAGGCCGGGAATCAGCAGGGTACGGGGCATGTCTGGCTCTCCTCTATCTCGAATAACTCTAGCATGGTGGTCGTGAAATAGGATTCGTTATTCGCACGTCCAGGAGATCCTCGTTCTCCGCACCAGGGGAAATGTGGACGACCGGTGGGCAATGCCTGCCGTAAATCGGCGTCAGCGGACGGACCACGCATGTGGCGACCGTAGTTGAGAGTGAACCCGGTTTGCCCGCGCAGCACGGTGCGGGCAATCTGGGCGGCTGACAGGATCAGCACCGCGAACGGCCAGACATTGCGCCATGCCTGAGGATCGTCGCCTCGATGCGGCGGCGTTCCAGATGGGCAGATCCGTCATCGGGGCTCTCCTCGGGGTTTGGGGTTGATCTTGTCCTCGCGGCGCAGCCATGGCGCCGCCGTGCCTCGACCCGCGACTGGCTCGGGCGGATGCGGCCCGGTGAACGGGCACGCTTTCTTCTGGTCGAGGACCGCGACCTACCGGGGGCTGGGTTTTACCCTGTCGCCCCGACGGCTGCACACCGCCGCGAAAGGCACCATCCTGTTTCCGAAGGTTTACATGGAACTGCTGGGCACCGTGATCCCGACCGAGGGCACTGCTGCCTGCCCTGTGCGCCGGGGCCGCGCTGGATTTCCTGCCGCAATAGCGGCAAGACTGCGGTGGACTCAGGTCGGGGCAGAGGTGGGGGAAGGCGCGCGCCGCGCCTTGCGGTCCTCGATCACCATTTGCGCAAGCTTCGCGCCGATCATCATGGCCGCCGCGTTCGTGTTGCCCGACACGATCTCGGGCATGATCGAGCAATCGGCCACCCGCAACCCGTCGATGCCCCCGACCCGCAGGCGGGGATCGACGACCGCGGAGTCGTCCGGCCCCATCCTGCAGGTGCCCGCCGGATGATAGATCGTGGTCGAGTGCATCCGCACCCAGTCCAGCACCTCGTCATGGCCCTGCGGCGCGGCGGGGGGCCGGAACTCGCCCAGGATGGCCGAATTCAGCGGCTCGGTCCGTGCGATGGCGCGAGCGATGGCGACGCCGGCCATGATCGTGTCCCGGTCGGCCTGTTCGGACAGGTAGTTGGGCGCGATCGTCGGCGCGGCCATCGGATCGGGCGAGCGCAGCGTGATGCGGCCCCGGCTCTGCGGCCGCAACTGGCAGACCGACTGGGTGAACGCAGCAAAGGGGTGCACACCTTCACCGGGACTGTCCGCAGACCAGGGCTGGATGTGGAACTGGATGTCGGGACGGGTCAGGCCGGACCGGCTGCGCAGGAAGCCGAAGGCGAGGCTGGCCGCCATCGTCATCGGCCCGCGGCGGAACAGGGCATAGTCCAGCAGCGCCCTTGCCCGGCCCTTGAGGCTGCGCACCTCGTCGTTCATCGTCGGATGGCGGCACTTGAAGACAAGCCGCGCCTGAAGATGGTCCTGAA
This sequence comes from Rhodovulum strictum, assembly GCF_009649175.1. Taxonomy (GTDB): domain Bacteria; phylum Pseudomonadota; class Alphaproteobacteria; order Rhodobacterales; family Rhodobacteraceae; genus Rhodovulum; species Rhodovulum strictum. Next base: position 36,802 of record NZ_WJPO01000014.1, read on the forward strand.
GGTTTCGCCCGACCTGGGGGGCGTGATGCGCCACGTCGATGCCGTGGCCGCGCAGATGCGCCGCATCGCCCACCCCCGACAACATAAGGATCTGTGGCGATCCGATCGCCCCGGCACACAGGATCACCTCGGCCGCGGCGCGAAGGATGCGGCGTTCGCCGTTGCGCAGACGGATTTCCACGCCCACGGCACGGCGCTTCTCGATCACCACGCGCAGCACATGCGCCCCGGTCACGACCGACAGGTTGGGCCGTCTGCGTGCCGGGTGCAGGAAGGCCGTCGCCGCCGAACAGCGCCGGCCCCGGTTTGCCGTCAACTGGAAATGGCCGACGCCTTCCTGCACCGGGCCATTGTAATCGGCGTTCAGGGGGTATCCCCTGGCCTTTGCCGCTGCGATCCACAATTCGCAGATCTCGCGCCTGAGCCGCGGAGCCGAAACCTGCAACGGGCCGGTGGCACCGCGCCCCGGCAGGGGTCCGGGCTGGAAGGTCTCCAACTGCTCGAATATCGGCCCGACATCTGCCCATGACCAGCCGGGGTTGCCGATCTCGGCCCATCGGTCGTAATCCTCGCGCTGGCCGAGTACATGGAGCAGCCCGTTCAGCGAGGACGAGCCGCCCAGCACCTTGCCGCGCGGCCATTTCAGCGAACGCCCGTTCAGCCCCGGATCGGGGTCGGTCTCAAAGCACCAGTCGAACCGGGGATCGTGCATCGTGCGAAAATAGCCGACCGGGATGTGGATCCAGGGATTGCTGTCGCGGCCGCCCGCCTCGATCAGGACGACACGAAATGCCGAATCGGCGCTGAGCCGGTTGGCGACGACACATCCTGCCGAACCGGCACCCACCACGATGACATCCGCAACCGAATCGGGAATCGGCATGTCAGACCGCGCGCCGAACTGACACGCCGTTGCCGCCGGGCGTGTCCTCGCCTGCCGCCGCGATCACTGCTTGCCGATCCAGGGCAGAAAGCGGCGCTCGATCCAGCGCAGGAAGAATTCCGAGACCGTCGCCAGCGCCGAGATCATCAGGATGCCCGCGATCACCATGTCAGTAACAAGGAACTGCGCCGCCGACTGGATCATGTAGCCAAGCCCCCGTGTCGCGGCGACCAGCTCGGCCGCCACCAACGTGGTCCAGCCCGCCCCCAGCGCGATGCGCAACCCTGTGAAGATCGATGGCAGCGCGGCGGGCAGCATCACCTCGCGCAGCAATTGGCCACGGGTCGCGCCAAAGGACCGGGCCGCCCGGATCTGGCTTTCGCCGGCCGCGCGAACGCCCGAAACGGTGGAAATGACGATCGGCGCCAACATGGCAATCGAGATCACCAGCACCTTCGACGGCTCGCCGATGCCGCACCAGATGATGATCAGCGGCAGATAGGCGAGCGGCGGCAGCGGGCGGATGAACTCGACCAGCGGATCAAGGATGCCGCGGCCGATCCGGGACGTGGCGATCAGCAGGCCCACCGGGACCCCGACCGCCAGCGTGCAGCCCAGCGCCGCGCCCACCCTCCAGAGGCTTGCGGCCATGTGCTCGACCAGCGTCGCATTTGCATATCCGATGGTTGCCGCGCGGACCAGCGCATCCCAGACCCTGGCGGGCGATGGCAGGAACACCGGCGATGTCCAGGCCAAGGCCGAGGCCAGCGCCCATAGCAGTAGCAGCCCCAGAATGGTGGCGACCCCAATGAACCGACCCCAGGACAAGCCCGGCGCGACGACGGCATCTGCGGGACGCCGCGCCTCGAGTTGAAGGGTTGTGTCGGCCATCACACGGTCTCCTCGTCATGGATTGCGGTCACCAGCCGTTCGCGCGCCGCGATGAAGGCGGGATCGGATTTCAGCACGCGCGGGTTTTCCCCCGAAAGGAAGCGGCGCCCGAAGTCAAAGGGTTCGTTCAGCACGATGCGGCCGGGAAACGGCGCCAGAACGACCACGCGGGTCGACAGGAACAGCGCCTCCTCGACACTGTGGGTGATCAGAAGCGTTCCGGCCCGGCTGTCGTTCCAGAGCTTCAGGATCAGGCCATGCATCATCTCGCGGGTCATTGCGTCGAGCGCGCCCAGCGGTTCGTCCATCAACAGGAATTCGGGCCGGGCTGCCAGGGCGCGGGCAATGCCGATGCGTTGGCGCTGGCCACCCGACAATTGCCAGATACGCCGCTGACCGTGTTCGCCAAGGCCAACCGAATCGAGCAGACGACGGGCGGTCTGCAGCCGCTCGGCAGGTGCCACGCCGGCCAGTTTCAGCGGCAGCGCCACATTCTCGACGACTGTCTGCCAAGGGTAGAGCGCGTCATCCTGGAAAACGACGGCCCGGTCGGGGCCGGGGCCGGTGACTGGGCGGCTGTTGATCAGGACGCGGCCGGAACTGGGCGGCAGGAAGCCCGCGGCCAAGTTCAGAAGCGAGGTCTTGCCCGACCCCGACCGTCCGATCACCGAGATGAAATCGCCGCGCGCGAGATCGAGCGTGACGTCCTCCAGGACCGGCTCGCCGTCCGGGTCGTAGCGCAGGCTGACATTGTGAAGGCTGAGGATCGACACGAGGCACCGGGCAGTCGCTCTGGGGTGGCAGGTCTGCGTCACCCCAGAGCGGTTTCACTTCTGCGCCGCTTCGGCAAAGGCGGGGTTCACGTAGGCGGCGTAGTCGCCCAGCGCGCTGGCCGCGCCCTGCTGCTCCAGGAAATCCGCGGTCGCCTTGATGGCCACGGCCGTAGCGCCTCCCAGGAACGCCTCGGTCGTCTGGTCCGCGAGACCGGCGAAGACATAGCCCTTCAACAGGGCCGGCACGTCCTCGGCGCGGGCGCCGGTCAGTTCGGCGATCTTCGCGGCGGCATCGGAATCGGCCGACCAGGCGTCCGGCTCGGCCAGATAGGCATCCGTCACCTGCCCGGTGACCCTGACGAAGCCGGTCACGATCTCGGGGTGTTTCTCGGCAAAGTCCTTGCGCACGATCCAGGCATCGAAAGTCGGTCCGCCCCATTCGGCGACATTGGCGCTGTCGGCCAGCACGGTGCCGCCGGTGGTCTTGATCGCGGTCAGGACCGGATCCCAGATATAGGCGCCGTCGATGTCGCCGCGCTCCCAGGCGGCGGCGATCTCCTGCGGGCGCAGGTTCAGAAGGTTCACCTCGGACGGGGCGACGCCCCAATGGTCGAGCGCGGTCAGCAGCGAGTAATGCGCGGTCGAGACGAAGGGCGTGGCGATCTTCTTGCCCTTCAGCCCCTCGGGGCCATCCACGCCCCTGACTGCCAGCGCCTCGGCCTCGGCGATGTTGCCAACGATATAGATGGTCTCGATCGGCAATTGCTGCGAGGCCGCCGCGGTCAGAGGCGACGAACCGACATAGCCGATGTCGATGGCGCCCGCAGCGATGGCCGCGATCACGTCTGCGCCACCGCCGAACAGGCTCCAGCTCACATCTGCCCCGGTTTCCCTTTCATAGTCGCCATTGGCCTGCGCCAGGCGCGAGGGTTCGACGATCTGTTGCCAGCCGATGCGCAGATTCTGGGCGGCGGCGGGGTTGGCGGCGGCGGCCAGCAGACCGGTCAGGATCAGGGACGCGGGGATATTACGCAGGGACATGCAGGGTCTTTCCGTTTTGGGGTCTGTGACAGGCAGCACGGATGTTGCCAAATCCACGATGCATCTTGCCGGGATTTCCACGCCGGGCCATTCCCTAGTTCCGGCCGCGGCAGCAAAGCCATTCTCTTCAGGGCGCCTGCGGGGAAAATCTCTTGTTGACGTTACGGCAGCATGGCGCGCTCATCCTGCGTCTTGCGGGCGCATGTCGGCGGCGTCGATTCCCGCCACGATGACGGGTTTCTTCATCGCATCGCGTCGGAACGGCTCTCCCAGTTCCTGGTTCAGAACCACCTCGATGAAGGTGGTGGTCCCCGCCTTTTGCGCGGCCAGCGCGGCGTGCAGCGCCTCGGTCAGTTCGGCCATTGTGCGCACCTCGACGCCGTTCAGGCCGCAGGCCCGCGCGATCCCGGCATAGCTGACCGCGGGGTTCAGTTCGGTACCCACGAAATTGTCGTCATACCAGAGCGTGGTGTTCCGCTTCTCGGCTCCCCACTGGAGATTGCGGAAGATCACCATGGTGATCGCGGGCCAGTCCGGCCGACCGATTGCGGTCATCTCGTTCATCGAGATCCCGAAGGCCCCGTCGCCGGCAAAGCCCACGGCCGGCAGGTCGGGCCGGCCGATCCGCGCCCCGATGATCGCCGGCAGCCCGTAGCCGCAAGGTCCGAACAGCCCCGGGGCGAGATAGCGCCGCCCTTCGTCGAACCCGGGATAGGCGTTGCCGATGGCGCAGTTGTTGCCGATGTCGGTCGAGATGATCGCCTCGCGCGGCAGCGCAGCGGTGATCGCACGCCAAGCCATACGCGGGCTGATCATGTCGGGGTCGCGGGCACGGGCACGGGCGTTCCAGTCGGTGCCCGGATCGTCGTCCTCGTGATCGAGCCGCGCCAGTTCCTGCGCCCAGGCCGACTTGCGCCGCCCGATATCGTCCAACCGCTCGGCGCGTTCCGCCTCGCCCGCCTCGGGGGCCAGCCGTTCGAGGATCGCCTCAGTCACCCGCGCGGCATCGCCCGCGATGCCCAGGGTGACGGGACGGGTCAGCCCGATCCTGTCGGGGTTCAGATCGACCTGGATCACCGCCGCGTTCCGCGGCCAATAATCGATGCCATAGCCCGGCAGGGTCGAGAACGGATTGAGCCGTGTGCCCAGCGCCAGCACCACATCGGCCCGGGCGATCAGTTCCATAGCCGCGCGCGAGCCGTTATAGCCAAGCGGCCCCACCCCCAGCGGGTGGCCCGCCGGAAAGGCATCATTGTGCTGATAGCCGCAGGCCACCGGCGCCCCCAGCCGTTCCGCCAGGCGGACCGTCGCCGGGATCGCACCGGCGAGCACCACGCCCGCCCCGTTCAGGATCACCGGGAACCGTGCCGCCGACAGCAGGTCGGCCGCCCGCGCGATCGCCGCAGCGTCGCCCGAGGGTCGGGCGATTTCGACCGGTTCGGGCAGGACGATATCGATCACCTGGGTCCAGAAGTCGCGTGGCACGTTGATCTGCGCGGGGGCGCTGGCGCGCCGGGCCTTGAGGATCACGCGGTTCAGCACTTCGGCGATGCGGGCGGGGTCGCGCACCTCTTCCTGATAGGCGACCATGTCGCGGAAGACCGCCATCTGCTCGACTTCCTGGAAACCGCCCTGCCCGATGGTACGGTTCGCCGCCTGCGGCGTGACCAGCAGGAGCGGCGTGTGGTTCCAATAGGCGGTCTTGACCGGCGTGACGAAATTCGTGATGCCGGGGCCGTTCTGGGCCACCAGCATCGCCATCCTGCCCGTGGTGCGGGTATATCCATCCGCGATGATCCCGGCATTGCCCTCGTGCGCGCAGTCCCAGAACCGGATCCCTGCCTTTGGGAACAGGTCGGAAATCGGCATCATGGCCGATCCAATGATGCCGAAGGCATGTTCGATGCCGTGGCGCTGCAGCACCTTTACAAAGGCCTCTTCGGTGGTCATTCGCATGGTGTTGTCCTTGTGTCTGCAGTGCCGAAGACGTGCGCAAGGCTGCGGTCGATCACGTCGGCGATCCGGTCGATGTCATCGGCCGTTGCGATCAGCGCCGGGGCAAGGCAGAGCGTGTTGTTGAATCCCGCAATCGCGCGGGTCGTGGCGCCCAAGATAACCCCCCGGGCCAGCGCCTCGGCCACCACCTGCTGGACGGCGGCTTCGGGGGCGGGAGTGCGGAGCCCCCGGTCGGAGACCAGTTCGATCCCGACCAGCAGCCCCTTGCCGCGCACCTCGCCGATGGCGGTGTGACGGGCCTGAAGCGCACGCAGGTTGTCAAGCAGCCGCGCCCCCATCCGTGCGGCGTTCTCCACCAGCCCTTCGTCCTCGATGATCCGCAACACCTCCAGTGCCGCGGCAGGCCCCGCGGTGCAGCCGCCGAAGGTCGAGATGTCGCGGAACTGGCCAAGCGGGTCATTCGGGTCGTCCTTGAACAGATCGAACACCGCTTCGGTCGTGACTGTGCAGGCGACGGCGGCATAGCCCGAGGCCACACCCTTGGCGAGGGTCACGAAATCGGGTTTCACGCCGTAATGCTGATAGCCGAACCATGCCCCGGTGCGCCCTAGCCCGCAGACCACCTCGTCGATGTGCAGCAGGATGTCATGGCGACGACAGATGTCCTGCACCAGCGGCCAGTAGCCCTCGGGCGGGACGATCACTCCGCCCCCGGCGGTGATCGGTTCGAGGCACAACAGCCCGATGGTATCGGGCCCCTCGCGCAGGATCACCTCTTCGATTGCGCGGGCTGCGCGCGCGCCATAATCGCCCTCCGGCCACTGGCGGCGGTATTCCAAGCAATGCGGCACCTCGACGAAGCCCGGCGTCAGCGGTCCGAACTGCGCCGCGCGCTGGGGCTGGCCGCCGGCCGACAGTGCGGCGATGGTGGTGCCGTGGTAGTCGCGCGCGCGGTAGAGGATGCGGGACTTGCGCCCGCCACGGTGACGATGCGCGATCTGGCGCACCATCTTGAAGACCTTCTCGTTCGCCTCGGAACCCGAATTGGAATAGTAGACCCGCGACAGCCCGGGCATCTTCGAGACGAGCCGCGCGGCATAGAGCGCGGCGGGAACCGTTCCGGCGGTTCCGGCGAAATAGGGCAGGCGCACCAGCTGGTCGTGGATCGCCTGGGCGATACTGGCGCGCCCGTAGCCGAGGTTGACCGTCCAGACCCCGCCCGAAGTGGCGTCGAGGAATTCACGCCCCGGCGCATCGCGCAGCCGCAGTCCCTGCCCCTCGACGAAGACCAGGGGATCGGTGGTCTCGAAGCGGCGGTGCTGGGTCAGATGGTGCCAGACATGGGCGCGGTCAGCGGTGATGGCCGGATGATCGGACAGGGTCACGGGTATTCCTGCATTGTCGGACAGAGGTGACTGTTGCGCATGCCCGGTTTGCGCCGCCGGCGGGGGCATGACCTCCCCGCCGACGAACAAGACAAGGCCTGGTCCGGGCGGATCAGGCCCTGGTGCCCCAGATGTCTTCGGCAATCGCCGCGTACCAGGCCGCCCCGAACTGCGCCTCCCGGCGGCGGAAATCGGGGCTTGCCTCGGCCGGGCTGACGCCGCCCGAGCCCTCGATGGCCACGATCTCGTCATTGGCGACCGCATAGACCCCGGCGACCGAGATGCCGTAATCTGGACCGATCAGGCTGTAGCAGGTGTTGGCCCAGGATGGGTTCGGCGCGCTTTCCCCGGCAAGCTCGGCCGCGATCGCAGCGGCGACCACCTTGCCCTGCGCGTTGGCGCAGAACCCCGACTTGGGCATCGGGGCCGCAATGGTGGCATCGCCCACGACATGGATGTCGGCCACGGTCCGGCTTTCAAAGGTCCGGGGCTTGACCGGCACCCAGCCCGCCTCGTTGGTGACGCGGGCCCGCTCTGCGATCACGCCGGCCCGCTGGGGCGGCACGACGTTCAGCACGCCCGCCTTGTGGACGTCGCCGAATTCGGTCTCGACCTCCAGCGTCCGCGGATCGACCCGCACCACGCGACCGCCGCCCGACAAGCCGACCCATTCGATCAGATCGCCATAAAGCGCCGTCCAGCCGGCCTGGAACAGGCCCTGCTTGGAGAACGCATCCTTGGCGTCGAGCACCAGGATCTTGGAGCGCGGCTTGTGCGTCTTGAGATAGTGCGCGATCATCGACACCCGTTCGTAGGGCCCAGGCGGGCAGCGGAACGGATCGGCGGGCGCCGACAGGACGAACACGCCGCCATCCTCCAGCGCCTCGAGCTGCGCCTTGAGCAGCCGGGTCTGCGGACCGGCCTTCCAGGCATGCGGCGCAAGTTCGGCGGCGGCTTCGTCATAACCCTCGAGTGCCCCGAAATTGACGTCGACGCCCGGCGCCAGCACCAGCTTGTCGTAGGACAGCACGTCGCCGCTCTCCAGGGTGACGGTATGGGCCACGCCGTCCACATCCTGCGCCCGGGCGCGGACATGGGTCACGCCCAGGCTGCCGGTCAGATCGTCATAGCCGTGACCGATCGACTCGAACTCGCGCAGGCCGCCGAGATAGAGGTTGGAAAAGGGGCAGGTGTAGAACCGGTCAACCGGCTCGACCAGGGTCACGTCGATGGCGGGGTTGCGACGCTTGAGGTAGCGCGCCGCGGTCGCGCCGCCGAAGCCGCCGCCCACGATCACCACTCGACCCGCGCTCTCCGAGGCGCGCAGGATCGAGGGCATGGAAAGCGCCGGCGTCGCCAGGGCCGCCGCGCCAAGGGATTTCAGGATGGAACGTCTGGAAACCATTATCGGGCCCTCACTTGCCGATTTCGGAGAAGTGGCGAGCCAGCGCATCGAGCTCGGCATCGCTGTAGCCCTTTGCGAGGCGGTTCATCACGGTGGTATCGGGAATGCTGTCGGCCTTGAACGCCTGAAGCAGCGCCAGTTGCGCGACATAGGGCTTGCCGGCGATGCCGGGAATGGCGCCGCGCGAATGGCCGTCGGGGCCATGGCAGTTCGCGCAGACACCGGCCAGAACCGAGATATCCTCGGCCGTCAGGTGCTGCCCGCTTGCCGTACCGGCCGCCCCGATCAGCGCGAGAGCTGCCAGGGCATTGGGGACAACGTTCTTTCGTCTCATCGTCGGTCTCCGTTGGTCTTGAAGGATGTTCGCGTCGTTCTCGATTGGCCGCCTCCGGCAGGGGGCCTTGTCCGAATGGCCGGGTTCAGAGAAACAGGGACCGGCACCTGCGGGCCGCCCCGATCCTGCTGGTCAGGATCGCCTTTGCCGAATTGCACGGCTCCCCGTCAGGGGCGGCGGCATCGGGTTGTCCGCCCAGGTATGGCGGGGAGCGTTGAGCGTCGAGGATGATCGCGACCTCGCCCGGCGCGAACCGGGCGAAGGCCGGATCCGGGACCAGAACGATGCCGGTGTCCCGCGCCAGACCCTCCGAAAGCCAGACGAGCACAATTCTGGGGCTGGCGAGGCGCAGCCGCAGACCTGCCCCGGCCCAGCGGTCAAGTTGCAGTTCCCTTGCGGCGGAATCGGGAACTGCACGGGTCGGCCAGAGCAGCAGCCTGGCAAGACGGATGCTGCAACCCACCGCATCGCCCTCACGCTGATATGAACTCCCGCACGAAGGGGGTCTTGGGGCGGGCTCGGATGTCGTCGGGGCGGCCCACCTGTTCGATGCGGCCCATCGACATGACGACGATCAGATCGGCCAGTTCCATCGCCTCTTCCTGGTCATGGGTGACGAAGACCGTGGTCAGACCGGTGGTGTCGTGGATGTCGCGCAGCCCCTGGCGGAGTTCCTTGCGCACCCGGGCGTCCAGCGCGCCGAAGGGCTCGTCCAGCAGCAGCATCCGCGGTTCGATCGCCAGCGCCCGGGCAAGCGCCACGCGCTGGCGCTGGCCGCCCGAAAGCTGGCTGGGATAGCGCGCGCCGATATCCGGCAGCTTGATCAGGTCCAGCAGTCTGGTCACGCGCCGGGCGATCTCGGGGCCGGCGGGCCGGGTCTTGCGCGGGCGGGCGCGCAGGCCGTAGGCGATGTTGTCGAACACCGTCATGTGGCGGAACAGGGCGTAGGACTGGAAGACAAAGCCCGCACGGCGTTCCTGCACCGTCAGGCCCGTGGCGTCGGCGCCGTCGAACAGCACCCGGCCGGCCGAAGGGAACTCCAACCCTCCGAGGATGCGCAGCAGCGTGGTCTTGCCCGACCCCGAGGGGCCAAGCAGCGCGACCAGCGTGCCCGAGGGGATGGACAGCGACACGGGATGCAGTGCGGCGGTGGTGCCGAACGCCTTGGAAATCTCTTCGATCTCGATGTTCATCGCGCGCTCCGTCAGTGGTGGCGGTGGGTGGCGGCGAGCTGGTCGGCATAGCGCCATTCCAGGGCCGATTTCAGGGTCAGCGTGACAAGCGCCAGCAGCGCCAGGACGCTGGCCATGGTGAAGGCCGCGACCGAGAGGTATTCGTTGTAGAACATCTCGATCATCAGCGGCATCGTGGTGGTCTGGCCCCGGATCTTGCCCGAGACCACGGCGACCGCGCCGAACTCGCCCATGGCGCGGGCGTTGCAGAGGAGCACGCCGTAAAGCAGCGCCCAGCGGATGTTGGGCAGCGTGACGGTCAGGAAGGTGCGCCAGCCCGAGGCGCCAAGGGTCAGCGCCGCTTCCTCCTCGGCCCGACCCTGTTCCAGCATGACCGGGATCAGTTCGCGGGCAACGAAGGGGAAGGTGATGAACATGGTGGCCAGCACGATGCCGGGCACGGCGAAGACGACGGGAAAGCCGTTCGCCACGAGCCAGCCGCCAAGCGCCGAATTGGCCCCGAACATCAGCACGAACAGCAGCCCCGCGACCACGGGCGAGACCGAGAAGGGCAGGTCGATCAGCGTGATGACCCAGGCCTTGCCGCGCCAGTCGAACTTGGTGATCGCCCAGGCCGCGGCAATGCCGAAGGCGGCATTGAGCGGCACGCTGATCGCGGCGACGACCAGCGTCAGCCGGATCGCCGATTGCGCGTCTGGATCGCCCAGCGAGGCCAGCGCAAAGGCCCAGCCGCGCCGCAACGCCTCGTCGAAGACCGCGATCAGGGGCGCGAACAGAAGGACGGTCAGAACCGCAAGGCAGAGGCCGGTCAACGACCATTTGACCAGTGCAGGCTCTGTCGTGGCCGGGCGCCAGCGGGTGGGGGTGATGTCGGTCATGGCAGCCTCCCTCACACCGCGCCCATGCGGCGGCGGCTCCAGATCTGGATCAGGTTGATGGCCAGCAGCAGCGCGAAGGAGATCGCCAGCATCGCGATGGCGATGGCGACCGCGCCGTCATAGTCGAATTCTTCCAGCCGGATGACGATGAGAAGCGGCGCGATCTCGGTCACGTTGGGCAGGTTGCCGGCGATGAAGATGACCGAGCCGTATTCCCCGACCGACCGTGCCAGCGCCAGCGCAAAGCCGGTCAGCGCTGCGGGCGCCAGCATCGGCAGGATGACGTGGGTGATCGTACGCAGGCGGGACGCGCCCAGCGTGGCGCTGACCTCTTCGGTCTCGCGGTCGATCTCCTCGATCACCGGCTGGACGGTGCGCACCACGAAGGGCAGCCCGACGAAGATCAGCGCGATCCAGATGCCGATCTCGGTATAGGCGATGCGCAGGCCGAAATGCTCGAGCATGAAGGCGCCGAACACGCCGCGCGGGGCATAGATCGCGGTCAGCGCGATGCCGGCAACGGCCGTGGGCAGGGCAAAGGGCAGGTCCACCGCCGCATCCACGATGCGCTTGCCGGGGAAGCGGTAGCGCACCAGCACCCAGGCCAGAGCCACGCCGAAGACAAGGTTGAACAGCGAGGCCACCAGAGCGGCGCGAAAGCTGAGCTCCAGCGCGGCCCAGACCCGGGGGCGGTTGATCACCTCCCAGATGCCCGCCGCGCCGAAATCGACGAACCCGCGCCACAGCAGTACGCCCATGGGGATCAGGACCACCACCGACAGCATGCTCAGCATGATCCCGAATGAAAGCCCCCACCCCGGCATCGGGGTGGGCGCCTTGAGGCTCAGGGTCCGGGATGTCATTTCACTGGCCCTGATAGATCTGGTCGAAGATGCCGCCATCGCCGAAATGCTCGGGCTGCGCCCTGGCCCAGCCGCCGAAATAGTCGATCGACAGACGGTTCACCTCGGGGAAGCGGGCGACATCCGCGGGATCGGCGGCCGAGACATCCCAGGCGCGGTAGAAGTTGCGCAGGGCAATGGCCTGCGCCTCGGGGCTGTAGAGCTGCTCGAGATAGGCGGTGGCCAGCGCGCGGGTCGCATCATCGGCGATGTTGCCCTCGACCAGCGCCACCGGCGGCTCGGCCAGCACCGAGACCGAGGGCACCACGATGTCGAACTGGTCCTCGCCCAGTTCCTTGAGCGCCAGATAGGCCTCGTTCTCCCAGGCCAGCAGCACATCGCCCAGGCCGCGCTGCGCGAAGGTCGTGGTCGAACCGCGCGCGGCGGTGTCCAGCACCGGCACGTTGCGGTAGAGCGCGCCCACGAACTCCTGCGGATCAAGCCCGTTCTCCTGCGCATAGCCCCAGGCCGCAAGGTAGTTCCAGCGCGCACCGCCAGAGGTCTTGGGGTTGGGCGTGATGACCTCGACCCCCGGCTTCACCAGATCGTCCCAGTCCTTGAGCCCCTTGGGATTGCCCTCGCGCACAAGAAACACGATGGTCGAGGTATAGGGCGAGGCATTGTGCGGCAGGCGCGACTGCCAGTCTTCCGGCACCTTGCCGGAATTGGCCGCGATCGCGTCGATGTCGCCCGCCAGCGCCAGTGTAACCACCTGCGCGCCCAGCCCGTCGATCACCGCGCGGGCCTGCGCACCGGACCCGCCATGCGAGGCCTGGATCGTCGGGCGCGGATTGCCCTGCGCCTGCCACCACTCGGCGAACCAGGCGTTGTACTCGCGGTAAAGCTCGCGCGTCGGATCATAGCTGACATTCAGCAGCGACTGCGCCGCGGCAGGACCGGCCGCGAGCGACAGCGCCAGCGCACCGGCGGCCAGTACGGGGCGGGCGAACCCGCGCAGGGACACGAACGAAAGGATCATCTTCTGCTCCATATGATTTTCGGGGAGGGCCGGGCGTTCAGGCGCGTGCGGTCCTGAGGATATCGACGCGCGCTTCCCACAGCGCGGGATCGCGGCCCTCAAGAAGCTCGGCCACCGCCGCCCTGGGATCGCGGGTGAAGACACGCAGCACCGAGCCGTTCAGGCGCAGCGGCGCGCCGGTCCGGCGGTCCACCAGACGGATCATGCAGGTCCGGCTCCGGTCAATGATGGCTTCCCCGTGCTGGGGACGCGGTGCGTGGGCGGTATTGTCCAGCATGTCGACCTCCTGTCCGTTTACGGTGACCGGGCTGCCCTGCGGCGGCCTTTCCGATAATATCGACAGGAGAGGTAGATAATAGCAACGGAATATTCCGGGCGATTTTAGGCCCCGGCGTGGAAGATTATTCTCCGGCCGCCTCGACGCCCGCCAACAGCCGGTCAAGCCTGTCGGTCCGCTCGACCAGATCGGCCAGCGTCAGCGACTCGACCAGCAGCAGATAGGCATAGAAGACCTGCCCGAACAGCTTGCGGATCCGGCAGCTTGCCTCGTCCGTGCAATCCTCGCAGGGCTGGTAGGCCCGGCGCGACAGGCAGGACAGGGGCGCGATCGGCCCGTCCACCTCGCGCAGCAACTCGCCGATCGAGATCTGGCGCGGCGTCCGGATCAGCACATAGCCCCCGGCGCGACCGCGCTTCGAGCCCAGATAACCGGCCTTCTTCAGGTCGAGAAGGATATGTTCGAGAAAGCGTTTGGGCGTGCCCGACCGCTGCGCGATCTGCTCGATCGTCAACGCCTCGCCTGCCCCTGCGGCCTCCTCGGCAAGCTCCATCAGCGCCTTGAGGGCATATTTGGTTCTCTGGGTGATCATCGGCCATCCATAGGGGGAAAAAGCCCGATAATCAAGGTCGGCATTTCCGGACCCGGCGCGGATGGGTTGCACACATCTGTTTCTTGTCAATGACTTGGCCATACGCGATCTTAACTATAGACATTTATGGAATTGCGCCTCAGGATCGCCATGGCAGACATGGAGGACAGGATGACGGGCCTCGACCTGATCGACCGCAAGATTCTGGCAACGCTGATGGAGGACGAGACCCTGCCCGTGGCCCAGGTCGCTGATCGCGTGGGCCTGTCGCAGACGCCCTGCTGGAAACGCATCCAGCGGCTCGAGGCGACGGGGGTGATCCTGGGCCGGGTCGCCATCGTAGACCCGGTCAAGATCGGCATCGGCCTGACCGTGCTGGTCGGAATCGAGGCCCCCGACCACGCCGCGTCCTGGCGCGACGCCTTCACCCGCCTGGTCCGCGACATGCCCGAGGTGATGGATGCCTGGCGCATGGCTGGCGACATGGATTACCTGCTGCGCGTCGCCGTTCCCGACATGGAAGCCTTCGACGCCTTCTACCGACGCCTCACCGACGCCCTGCCCATCAAGAACGTCACATCCCACTTCGCAATGGAACGCATCGCCGGGCGAACCGTCTACCCGATCGACACAAGAAACCGCTGAAAAGGCGCGCCATGGAACCTGATGCTCTGAGCGGCCGCCAGTTTGGAATCTTTATCACGATAAAACAGGTAGAGTTATTGTGTGATCAGGAGAGATTCTCATGCCAGCCGATTGCCCCGCGTCGAATCGCGCCATCTTCGTCGACAAGCGCGACGCGCTGCGCGACGAGGCCCTCGCAGCCTCCGGTTGGTGGATCCTGCCGATGTCGTTCGCTTGCCTCGCCGCCTGGATAGCTTTGGCCAAATGGGCAAACGTGATCGCCAGCGCGCAATTCGGATGACCTTGTCCATGGGGCCTTGTCCCGCCTGACCGAAGCCAAGAAGGAGTACAATCATGACCCGCACTCTGATCGTTCCCGGTGTTGATGGTTCCCCTGCTGCCCATTGGCAGTCCTGGTGGCTCGGCGTCGAGCCGTCCTCCCGCCTGGTGGATCAGGCAAACTGGTCGAAACCGCAGCCCGATGACTGGGAAACCGAGATCGCCGGCGCAATCCTTCACTACCCCGACTCGATTCTTGTCGGTCACAGCCTGGGCGCCATAACGATAGCCCGCGTGTTGACGAGGTGGCCGCATCTGAAGGTGCGGGCCGCCATGCTCGTCGCACCGGCGGAACCCCGTCGCGAGGGGCGGCTCGCCGCGTTCGCGCCAATCCCCGAGCGTCCATTGCGCGTGCCCACCCTCGTGGTGGCCAGCCGGAACGATCCCTGGATGACCTTCACCCGGGCGAGTCATCTTGCCGGCGCCTGGGGCGCGGCGCTCTACGACATGGGCTTTGCCGGACACGTGAATGTCGAAAGCGGCTTCGGCCCCTGGCCGCGCGGGTTGGAACTGCGCGATGAGTTGCTCCAGACCGCCACCTTCGCCCCGCCCGCCATCCGCCTGCCCCGCGGCCGATCGATCGGCAGGAGCGTGCGATGATCGACGCCCTGCGCCCCAGGCGGCAGAACACCGTCGGCCTGGTGACCTTCGCGGCGGTCTATGTCACGCTGCTGGTTTTCGTCATCTCGCCGCAAAGCTTCACCGGAACGCTTCCCGCGACCGAAGCGGCCGCCGAAACCGCCCTCATCCCGGCGCAGCCATAGGAGGAACGGATCCTGTCCTGCTGTTTCGATCCGGGGCTCGCCCTTCTCCCGGAGGCTTCCGGGGCCGACCTCCCTGCCCTTGCGGCAGCAATGGTCGCCTTGGTCGCCGCTGCAATCTTCCTGGTCGCCGCGATCATCGGATCCTGAAAGGCGAGCCCCGAGACGGAAAGGGGCTCGCCGGAGCAAACCAGGATGGGACCGAACCGCCGAACGTGGCGACCCGGTCGAGTTGTCATCCGCGTCTCAGGCCACGGCCCGTGGCGAGCCTTCTGACCGTCGCCACGAACATGTCGACCTCGTCGCGCGTGTTGTAGAACGCAAGCGAGGGCCGCACCGTCTCTTCGAGCCCGAAGCGGCGCAGGATCGGCTGGGCGCAGTGATGCCCCGAGCGGACGGCAATACCCTCGCGGTCGAGCGCCTGTCCCACCTCCCCGGGGCTGTAGCCCGCAAGCACGAAGGACAGCACGCTGGCCTTGTCCAGCGCCGTTCCGACCAGACGCACGCCCGGAATCTGCGACAGGCATCCCGTGGCATAGCCAAGCAGATCGTGTTCGTAGCGGTGGATATTCTCCAGCCCGATCCGCTGCACGTAGTCCAGCGCCGCCGCGAGCCCGGCCGCATCTGCGATGTTGCCGGTCCCCGCCTCGAACCGCGCGGGCGGTGGCTGGAACAGCGTGCGCTCGAAGGTGACATCGGCGATCATGTTGCCCCCGCCCTGCCAGGGCGGCAGCGTCTCGGCCAGCGCGCGGCGGATGTAGACCGCGCCGATCCCCGTGGGACCGAAGACCTTGTGGCCCGAGAACACGAAGAAATCGGCGCCGATTGCCTGCACATTGACCGGCATGTGGCTGACCGACTGCGCCCCGTCCACCAGCGCCACCGCACCCACGGAATGGGCCAGCGCCACGATCTCGTGGACCGGAACCACGGTCCCGAGCGCGTTCGAGACCTGCGTCACCGCGACGATCCGCGTGCGGTCGTTCAGCAGCCGGACATATTCGTCCAGAAGCACCTGCCCGTGATCGTCCACCGGGATCACCCGCAGCCGCGCCCCCTTTTCGGCGGCAAGCTGCTGCCAGGGGACGATGTTGGCATGGTGCTCCAGGTGCGACACGACAATCTCGTCGCCTTCGCCGATATTGGCCGCGCCCCAGGTGCGCGCGACGAGGTTGATCCCCTCGGTTGCGCCGCGCACGAACACGATCTCCTCGGACGATGCGGCGCCGAGGAAGTCGCACACCGTTTCGCGCGCGTGCTCGTAGGCATCGGTGGCGCGCGCGGCCAGCGTATGCGCGGCCCTGTGGATGTTCGAGTTCTCGTGCTCGTAGAAATGCGCGAGACGCTCGATCACGCAGGCGGGCTTTTGTGTCGTCGCGGCATTGTCGAACCAGACAAGCTGCCGACCGTTCACCCGTTCCTGAAGGATCGGGAAATCGCGCCGGACAGCATGGACGTCAAGGGCCGGATGCGGCCCCGCCCCCAGCGCGGGAGCCGACGGATGGGCCGGGGCGGCCGCGAAATAGTAGGGCGCTGCGGCAGGCGTCGCCGGGCCCTGATCGAGGAAATAGAACCCGCCCCTGCCGGCCCCGGCAAAGGGGATCGCGCCGATGTCCGGCGCGGAGGGCGCCGCCGCAGGACGAGCATGGCCCGGAACCTGCGGTGCCGCGGGGGGCGGGGTCTCGGCAGCGCCGAGCGACGGCACGGCATGTCCGGGGTCCCCGCCCCCGTGCAGCGCGGCCAGGGCGGCACGCGCCAGCGCGTCAAGCGTGCCCTCATCCGCTGCGCCCGTGGGCGACTTGCCCGCACCGCCCGGGGCCAGGCCTGCCCCGGGACGCGCCACGGCCGCGGGGCCGGTCGCGCCGGGATGCGAGGCGAGGGCCCGCCGGGCAAGCCCGGCAATGGTCTCCGCTTGCGGAACGCTTGCCGAGGGTGCGCCAGGCAGAACCGCCACCGGCTCGCCGGGCAGTGCGGTGAAGAACTCCCGCGCCAGCGCCGTCAGCGTGGCGATATCGGGCAGTCCCGCCGGAACCGTTCCGGGGGGGTTATCTGTAGGTGTCGGGGTAGTCATGATACTTGCCCACCTCGACATCCGTGAGAACCGCAAGCGCGTCCGGCGACTGCACCACCAGCGAGCAATAGAGGCTGATCAGGTAAGACGCGATCGCGTTCCGGTCGATCCCCATGAAGCGCACCGACAGTCCCGGGCTCTGCTCGCCCTCAAGCCCCGGCTGGAACAGTCCGATGACGCCCTGACGCTTTTCGCCCACGCGCAGCAGCAGGATCGAGGTCTTGCCGTCCGAAAGCGGCACCTTGTCCGAGGGGACGATCGGCAGGCCGCGCCAGGTCAGGAATTGCGCGCCGAACAGGCTGACGGTTGCGGGGGGCACGCCGCGGCGGGTGCATTCGCGGCCGAAGGCGGCGATGGCCAGCGGATGGGCAAGGAAGAAGGCCGGCTCCTTCCATACTTTTGTGATCAATTCGTCCAGATCGTCGGGCGTGGGCGCGCCGGTCAGTGTCGCGATCTCCTGCGATGGCGCGACATTGGCCAGCAGACCGTAATCGGGGTTGTTGATAAGTTCGCTTTCCTGCCGCTCCTTGACCGTCTCGATGGTCAGGCGCAGCTGTTCCTTCACCTGGTCGAAGGGGCTGGAATAGAGGTCGCTGATCCGTGTATGCACGTCAAGCACGGTGGACACCGAGTTCAGGAAATACTCGCGCGGCTGCTCGTCGTAATCGACAAAGGTCTGCGGCAGCACGGATTCGTCGCGCTGACCGCAGGCAACATGGACGTCCTGCGGGTTCCGGACCGTGTTCAGACGGTAGATGCCCGCCTCGACTGGCACCCATTGCAGCAGGTGCACCAGCCAGCGCGGGGTGATGGTGGGCAGGATCGGCGCGGTCTTGGTTGCGTTCGCTAGCTGCCGGGCGGCGTTGTCGCCAAGCGCGAGCTGTGCAGTTTCCGTCATGTCAGAGGCTCCAGTTGGGCGCGAAGGAACGGGCCGGTTCTCCGGCCCGCGGAACAGGGTCGCAGGGCGTGCAAGGGTCGATCATCGGCCTGACCCGGCCTGTGCCGGGCGCACTGCACCTTGCGCGATCGAGTGGGTATAGTGGGTTGCGGGCGGGACATCCTCGGTCAGCCAGACATTGCCGCCGATCACCGCGCCCCTGCCGATGGTGACCCGGCCCAGGATCGTCGCCCCGGCATAGATCACTACGTCGTCCTCGACGATGGGGTGGCGCGGCTGGCCCTTTATCACACGGCCGTTGCTGTCGACGGGGAAGCTCTTGGCGCCCAGGGTCACCGCCTGGAACAGCCGCACATTGTCACCGATCAGCGCGGTTTCCCCGATCACGACACCGGTGCCGTGGTCGATGAAGAAATTGCGCCCGATTGTGGCGCCCGGGTGGATGTCGATGCCGGTTTCGCGGTGGGCCGCTTCGGACACCATACGGGCCAGAAGCGGTACCCCGAGTACATAGAGACGGTGCGCGATCCGGTGGTGGATCATCGCGCGCAGCCCCGGATAGCACAACAGAACCTCGTCGACGCTCTGGGCGGCCGGGTCGGCATGATAGGCCGCCACCACGTCGCCATCAAGCAGAGAGCGGATGTCCGGCAGGGTCAGGGCAAAGTCGCGCACGATGGAATGGGCCTGCGCGACAACCTCGGCGCGCCGCAGCGCATCGACCTCTTCCAGACGCCCGCACAGTTCCAGCCTGACCTGCCCCTCGAGATCGTGCAGCACGGTGTCGAGCGTGTGGCCCACATAGAGGTCCTCGCTTTCCTGGCGAAGGTCGAGCGGCCCCAGGCGCATGGGAAACAGCGCCCCGCGCAACCCCTCCACGATGCGGTCCACGGCCTCGAGTGCAGGCATCTCGCGCCCGCCCGGCTCGAACGAGCGGTGATGGGCCTGCCGCCAGCGGCGCCGCGCCTCGGCAAGCTCCTCGAGCACGCGATCAAGGCCGAACCCCTCGTCGGCCGGACGATCAGGTGCGCCCGCCGCAATATCCAGCGTCATGCGGGGACACCCGAGGCGTCGAACACGCCTTCGAACAGCACCGAACTGAGATAGCGCTCGCCCGAGTCCGGAAGCACCACGACGATGGTCTTGCCCGCATGCTCGGGCCGTTGCGCCAACCGCAAGGCCGCCGCAACGGCCGCACCGCCGGAGATGCCCGACAGGATACCCTCGTCGCGCGCCAGCCGCAGCGCGGTGACCACCGCCTCGTCGTTCGAGACCTGCTCGACCGCATCGACCAGCGACAGGTCCAGAACATCCGGAACGAAGCCAGCCCCGATGCCCTGGATCTTGTGCGGCCCAGGCTGCACCGGCTGGCCCTCGATGGTCTGGGTGATCACCGGGCTGTCGACGGGTTCGACAGCTACCGACAGGATCTTGTGGCCCTGCGTGCCCTTGATGAAGCGCGAGATGCCCGTGATCGTGCCGCCGGTGCCCACGCCCGACACCAGGATGTCGATCTCGCCGCCGGTATCCTCCCAGATTTCGGGGCCGGTGGTGCGTTCATGTATGGCCGGGTTGGCGGGGTTCTTGAACTGTTGCAGCAGGACGTATTTCGGGTCCGACGCGGCGATCTCCTCGGCAGCGGCGATCGCGCCCTTCATGCCCTTGGCGCCCTCGGTCAGCACCAGCCTTGCGCCATAGGCGAGCAACAATTTGCGCCGCTCAAGGCTCATGGTTTCGGGCATGGTCAGGGTGATCGGGATGCCGCGGGCCGCCGCCACGAAGGCAAGCGCGATACCGGTATTGCCCGAAGTGGGCTCGATCAATTCCTTGCCGGGTCCGAGCAGGCCCTTTTCCTCGGCGTCCCAGATCATCGCGGCACCGATCCGGCATTTCACGGAATAGGCGGGATTGCGGCCTTCGATCTTGGCCAGCACGGTCGCGCCGGCGCCGCTGGCGATCGCGTTCAGACGCACAAGGGGCGTATGCCCGATCGACAACGAGTTGTCGGTATAGATTTTCGTCATTTCGATTTCCGGTCTGTGGGCATTTTCAGTCCTGAAGCCAGGGCAGGCCGCGTTGGCGCCAGCCGTTCAGTGCGCCGCGATGACCGTCCACGTCCAGGTCGCCCTCGAACCCTTCGGTGACGTTGAAGACATTGCCGAACCCGGCCCTGGAGGCCACCGCCGCGGCGTCCGCCGACCGCTTGCCGGACCGGCAGATCAGCAGCACCACCGCATCGCGTGCGGCCGTCGCCTCAAACTCCCGCAGGAACCGAGGGTTGCGGGTCAGGGTCGTGCCCGTCGCCCAGGCGACGTTCGACGATCCGGGCACATGGCCGACAAACTTGAACTCCTCGCGCGACCGGACGTCGATCAGTTGCGCCTCGCCCGCCTGGACCAGCGCCCAGGCAAGGTCCGGGGATACCTCTCCAGCATAAGGCAATCGCGCATCGCGCGCCCGGCGGCGGACCTCTTCCAACTCCGCGAGAGCGGTCAGGGACTTGGAAAGTGCATTCATGTCACACGACTCCTTGGGTCTGAACCCGTGTCCGGCAGAGCGATCACCCTCGCGATACGCAACCGCTAACACGCTGTTATCGAAGGACCACAGCTTTCCAGCTGCGAGAAGATGGAAAGAAAACCGCTTCTGCGATGCACGCAAATTCGGTAGAACGGGCTTCTCCCGCCGCGGCGGCGCGACAAGAATATTCCCCGGCAGTCCAGAGAACCCGTCCGGACCGTCTGCCGCGAATCAAGGCGGCGCGCCCACCGGATCCGCCTCAGCGCGACAGCATCTCGACGAAGGCGCGGATCCGCGTGAGCAACTGACCCGAGGGCGGCCCCACCTGGAACGATCCCTCAAGCGCGATCGTGGGAATGCCCAGCCTCTGGAAATGGGTCGACTGGATCTCCCGGTGGATGCCGGCAAACGAGCAGCCGACATAGCCATAGAACAGGATGCCGCGCGCCTGAAAGGGGGCAATGGTCTCCTCGATCCGCTTCAGATGCCGGACAGGGGTGCCGATCATCGTGCGCCCGGTGATGATGTAATCGGCATAGGCCTGCAATGGCGGAAGATCCTCGCGATAGCCGCGTGTCCACTCGTCGGGCGTGTGCCAGGCGGTCACGGCGCCGCCGGAATCGTCGATGGTCTTGTAGACGCCGAACTCCTGCCCGCGGCCGCCGGACCAGACCAGTCGTACCAGGTTCTCCGGATAGGGCCGGATGTGGTCGGGGCGTTCAAGTTCCTCGAGCAGCCCGTCCAACACCTCTTCATAGGCGTCGGGCTTGCCGAAATAGGTGCCCGTCCCGATCAGCAGGTACATCGTGGCGAGGCTGCGGATGTAAAGCGGGTTCTCGACGCGCAGATGCAGGATGCGGCGCATCTTTGCTAGGATGCGGTTGTAGCGCAGCAGTTCGACCGACAGGCGGGTCTCGTCCACGGGCCGACCGTGAAGCCAGATCGCCAGGTCGCGCAATTCGCTTTCGATGAAGTCCTGTATGATGCGCAGGCGCCCCGCCTCGTCCTCGGTATTGGGGCGGTTCGCCCCCTCGACGCGGAACACGTCCACGCCCTCGGCGCGCAACAACTCCCAGGCGATGTTCAGCGGCTCGCACATCATGTTGTAGGTGGCCAGCCGCTTCACCGTGCGGTCGGCGCGCAGAAAGAACTCACCCAGAACGGCGCCGACCATGGAACAGGACTCCTTGGGAAGCTGGAAATAGTCCTCGGCCACCGTCATCGCATCCGAGGACCCGAGCCGCCCGACCTCGTTGATCGATATCGGAACCGTGTCGCAGGCATAGTAGAGCGGCGACCAGAGCCCACCGCACATCCAGGCGGCGGGCTGGCGACCAGCGCGATGGTTTGCCTCGGCGTCCTCGATATAGGACAGCACGAGGTCGAAGAGCTTCTGCACCGCCGGGGAATAGGCGTGATCGGCCCGGGTCTCGGCCAGATAGGCCAACTGGCTTTCCAGCCCCTCGCCGGTGCGGGCCTTCTTGGCGGTGTCAAGACGCGCGAGCTCCGCAAGGTTCAGCCCGTCGTCCCGCAATGCAATGGTCTCGGATGCCATGAAAATCTCCTTTGGCACGGGGTCAGGCTTCGGCCCTCTCGGCCAGAACCTCGATGAACGCCTCGACCCTCGTCTTGATCTGGCCGATATCCCCGTGGGAATAGTCGGTTCCGAGTTCCAGCACCGGGATGCCGGCGTCCTGGAACTTCCTGATGAACAGGTTCTTGGTCAGACCATAGCAGGGGCAGAATTTGAGATAGGTGTAGAGCACCGCATCAACCTGGTATTCCTGCGCCAGCGCCAGCGAGATCTCCACCCGCCGTTCCAGCGGGAACTGCCGGGCGCAGGGCGTCTGGTCGAGATAGCCATCGGCCAACGCCGTCCAGGGGTCGCCATCCTCGCGCAGGGTGTGGCGAAAGGGGCCAAGACCGGTGCAGTGATCCTCGACCACGATGCGCGCCCCGATCTCCTGTTCGACCAGGTCAAGGATACGCCGGTCGCCATCGGCCACCACGCCGCCGCACATCATCAGCCGCAGGCTCCGCGAGCCGGTCTGCGGCGCCGCCGAAAGCCGTTCCAGAACCTCCTGGTAAAGCGGCTCCAGCTCCTCGGGCTCAAGATAGAAGAACGCGCGCGTGATCTCCAGGAATTCCCCGCCGGACAGCGCCGGGACGTCGCGCTTGCGCAATTCCGATATCTGGCGGATCAGCCCCCGCACCCGGTTGAAGAGCCGGATCTGGCCGGACAGATCCTCGTTGCGGATCACGGTTCCGGTCAGCTTTTCCAGTTCGTCGCGGAAGGCCAGGATCTCTTGCCGGAAAAAGGCGCGCGAACTGGCGCGGTCCGCATTGCGCGGGACAATGAACCCGCGGGCGGGCTTGTAGAAATTGTCGATCGCCTGCGTCGTCGCCCGCATCGAGTCACAGGTGTAGAAGGTAAAGACCTTGTCGATCGCCGCACTCACCGGATGACCGGTGGCGAAATGGCCCAGAACGCTCTTGGTGAAGTCGCAGAATACCGATTTCGTGATCTGCTCGCCGCGCGAGACCTCTTCGGTGTCGCCGCATTTGAACAGGCGCAGATGTGCCGCGCCCGAGGCGTTGAGAAGTTCGAGCGGCGTGTAGTTGCAAAGGTAGCCGACCTTCCTGACGTCGGTCCTCTCAACGAATTCCTGTTGCACCGCCTCGATCCGGGCGGAAATCGCGCCGAAATCGTAGGACCCGGGCGTATCGGCCCGGCGCAGCGTGCGTCTGGCCTCGACCAGGTGCTTCTGCGCGTAGATCGCGGCACCGAGCGCGCCGGCATAGATCATGTCAAGCCGCGTGGTCGTGATCGGAAAGCCGATCAGCGTCTCGAGCGCGAGTTTCATGCCGACATTGTTCGACACCCCGCCCGTGAAGACCAGGTCCGGCTCCAGCGGCACCTTGCTGACAAGGGTGCGCACCCGGCGGGCCGATGCGAAATGGATCCCCGCGGCGATGTCCTCGCGCGGGACGCCGCGCGCCCGCAACGAGATCACCTCGGATTCCGCAAAGACCGTGCACTGGCTCGACACGTCCGGCCGGGTCTCGGCCAGAAGCGATGCGGGCCCCATCTCGGCGATGGTGAAATCCAGAAGCCCCGCCGCCTTTTCCAGAAACCGGCCGGTGCCTGCCGCGCATTTGTCGTTCATCAGGAACTTGATGACCTTGCCGGTCGCGGGATCGACCTGGATGGCCTTGGAGTCCTGCCCGCCGATATCGATGATGGTGCGGGTTCCGGAATTCAGGACATGAGCCCCCATCGCGTGACACGAGATCTCGGTCACGATGTCGGTCTGCACGCCCGCGAACTCGACGGCGATGCGACCATAGCCGGTGGCCACCGCATGCTCTATCGCGTCGAACTCGACGCCCGAGGCGACCAGCACATCCTCGAGCAGTTCGTTCGCCGTGTCCTGCATGAAGACACCGGTGGCGACCTGCGCCGTATAAAGGCGGTCCCCATGGATCAGAACCGCCTTGCCCCCACGGGAGCCGATGTCGATGCCCAGCACCGTGGCACCAGTCAGTTCGCCGAGAAGTTCCAGGTCAATCACATCCGTCAGCTTGATGGCCTTCGCACTCACAGCGCAGATCCCTCGTAAAAGCGTTGCGCGATGACGGCGGCACCGAGCGCCCCCGCATAGGTCGTGTCGAGCTTGGTGGCCGAGATCGGCGCACCGATCACATCCTCCAGCGCGCGCTTCATGCCCTTGTTGTTCGAGACGCCCCCCGAAAAGACGATCTCCGGATCGAGCCCCACCCGGCGCACGAGGTTGCGCACCCGCCGCGCCGAAGCATAGTGGATGCCCGCAGCGATCGCCTCGCGCTGCACACCGCGAACCTTGAGCGAAATCACCTCGGATTCCGCGAAGACCACGCATTGGCTCGATATGTCCGCCGCTGCCTCGGCTTCCAGCGCCCGGTCGCCCAGTTCGTCCAGGCGGTAGTCCAGCAGTTCCGCGATCTTTTCTAGGAAACGCCCGGTCCCGGCGGCGCATTTGTCGTTCATCACGAACTCGCGCACGCGGCCATTGTCGGGATCGACGCGGATCGCCTTGGAATCCTGCCCGCCGATGTCGATGATGGTTCGGGTGCCGGCGTTCAGGAAATGCGCACCCATCGCGTGGCACGAGATCTCGGTCACCACCTCGGTCCGGATGTCGTCGTAGTCGAGCGCGATGCGCCCGTAGCCGGTGCCGACGATGAAGGCCAGATCGGAACGGTCCACCCCCGAAAGACGCAGGAGCCGTGCCAGCAGCCGGTCCGCCGTCTCCTGCGAGTCGATGCCGCTTGCGGTGATGGCGGTATGCACGGCGCGGTCGTTCACAAGAACGGCCTTCGCCTGCCGCGAACCGATGTCAATGCCGACGGCAGTGACGGATTTCAGGTCGGACAGCTTCTCGTTCGCGATCACATCGGCAGCGTTCATCCTCAGAGCCTCTCCGTTCGGGGTTTCATCTCGGGTCAATGCAGGCCGAACCGGGCCATCAGGTTCTGGCGATACTTCACAAACCGCGCCTCGTTGCGGTTGCGGGGGCGCGGCAGGTCGATGTCGACCAGCGCGACCTGCGCCCCCTTGTCGCCGGGAAGCACCAGGACCCGGTCGGCAAGATAGATCGCCTCTTCGAGATCGTGTGTGACCATGACCATGGTCACCTCCTCCTCGCGCCAGATGCGCGCAAGCTCTTCCTGCATGGTGATCTTGGTCATCGCGTCAAGCGCGCCCAGCGGCTCGTCCAGCAGCAGGATCTCGGGCTGAACGGTCAGCGCCCGGGCGATGCCGACGCGCTGTGCCATGCCGCCCGAGAGCTGTCGTGGAAAGGCATCCTCGAACTCCGCAAGGCCCACCAGACGGATGTAGCGCCGCGCCCGCTCGCAGGCCTGCGTGCGCGGCACGCCACGCACCTCCAGCCCGAAGGCCACGTTGCCCAGTACCGTAAGCCAGGGCAGCAGGCGCGGCTCCTGAAAGATCACGGCGCGGTCGGTGCCCACACCCAGGACGGGCGCGCCGTCGATCCGCACCTCGCCGCTGTCGGGCACGTCGAGCCCGGCGAGAATCCGCAACAGCGTCGTCTTTCCGCAGCCCGAGGGCCCGACGATCATCAGGCTTTCGCCGGGCGCGATATCGAGGCTAAGATTGCGCAGGACGGTGAGCCGCTGGCCCTTCAGCGCGAAGGACTTGGAGAGGTCACGGATCATGACCTCTCCGCGGCGGATGTCGTCGTTCAGGACGGTCATCCGCCCGCCCCCTCAGTTGGTCACCGGCGCGTCGCCGGTCACGAACAGGATGTTGCTCGCCTCGATCTGCCCGGGTTTCAGATTGCCCTCGCGCTCGAAGACATCGATCCAGAACTGGACGTCGCGCTCGACGGGCAGCCCGCCCTCACGCACGCCATGCCCGGCGAAGAACTGCGCCACTTCGGGGTTCTCGCCGCGCCGCTTGAAGATTTCGGCGAAGATTTCGCGGGTCTCCTCCAGATTCTCGCGGCCGTAGTCCAGCGCCCGGGCCGACGCCTCGACAAAGATACGCGCCGCCTCGGGGTTCGCCTCGATCCAGTCGCGCCGCAGCACGGCGAAACCGCCCGCGATATCGCCGATGATGTCGGTATCGTCGAAGATCGCCCGGATACCGCCATTCTGGCGCGCCGCCCCCTCGAACGTGGTTTGCCAGTAGCCGAAGGCCGCGACATCGACCTGTTTCGACCGCAGTACCTGTTCAAGCTGGGGGCCCGGCACCACGATCAGGTTGGCGGCGTTCTGCGGCAGGCCGTTCTGGTGCAGCGCCTCTCGCACGACGTAATCGAGATGCGCGCCCAGCGTGTTGACCGCGATGGTCTTGCCGACAAGATCCTCGATGCCCTGGATCGGGCTGTCCTCAAGGACGTAGAAGATCGACTGCGCATCGTCGTTGATGCCATTGGTCGGATAGGCCAGCACGAAATCGTTGCCGCCGCCGATGGCGTTCAGGATCGCCGAGGTCGCGGCCGAGCCGATCTCGACGCTGCCGCCGGCCAGCGCGAACAGCGACTCGGGGCCGCCGCTGACATAGCCGATCGATTCCAGCCGGATGCCGGTGCCCTCGAAATAGCCCAGCTCCTGAGCAAGTTCGTGTGCGGCCACGCCGCCATGGTTCTGGAAGTAGCGCAGCACGATCTCGTCGGAGAAGGCCGGGCTGGCGACACCGAAGGCCAGGGCCCCGGCTAGGAAGGTGCGGGAAAGGAAGGTCATGGTCGTCTCCTCTGGAAAACAGGGTCTGGATTGCGGGTGCCGAAAGGTTGCCGCTTAAGAGTTGGCGGGATCGGCCCAGCGGCACAGCCACCGCTGCAACGCGACGAGGATGGCGTTCGCGGCAAGGCCGAGCAGGGCCAGAAGCAGGATCGCGGCGAACATCTTCGGGATCTGGAAGTTGTACTGCGCGTTCATCACCTGGAACCCGAGCCCGCTGCGCGCCCCGATCATCTCGGATGCGATGAGCAGCAGGAGCGCCGTCGTCGCCGACAGCCTGAGCCCGACGAAGATCGGCGGGATCGAGGCGGGCAGCACCACGCGGCGGAATGTGGTCAACCGCCGGGCGCCAAAGGTCGCGGACATCTCGATCAGCTTGCGGTCCACCTCCTTCACGCCGCCGATCGTGGCCAGCAGCACCGGGAACAGCGTCGCCCAGAAGATCACGAAGACCTTCGAGGTTTCGCCAAGACCCAGAAGCAGGATGAACACCGGATAGAGCGCCAGCGCCGATGTCTGGCGGAAGAATTGCAGGATCGGGTCGAGCGCGCGCTCGACCACCGGAATCTGGCCCATGAACAGCCCCAGCGGGATGCCAAGGGCCGCGGCCGCCGCAAAGGCGATGCCCGAGCGTTGCAGGCTGATCGCCACGTCTTCGAGCAGCGACCCGCCAACCAGCCCGTCCCACAGCGCGGCCAGGATCCGGTCGATCGGCGGAAAGACCGCGGGATTGATCCAGCCCTGGACCGAACCCACCTGCCAGAGCGCGATGAAGCCGACAAGCACGCCGTAGCGCGTGACGAAATCCCCGGCCCGGCCCGCGACCGCGCGCAATGTCGGCGCGATGCGGTCCTCCCCCGTGCGGGCGGCACCGACCGGCCCGCTGTCTATTTCCTGGATCGTCATGGCACCCTCCTATTCAGCGGCCTCGCTGGCGGCGCGCGCGGCGGTCCAGCGGTTGACCGGATAGGGAAGCCCCAGATTCTCGCGCAGGGTGCGGCCCTCGTAGGCGGTGCGGAACAGGCCCCGGCGCTGCAATTCGGGGATCACCAGATCGACGAAATCATCCAACGCGGTCGGCAGCCAGGGCGGCAGGATGTTGAACCCGTCCGCGGCCCCGGTCTCGAACCATTCCTGAAGCGTGTCTGCCACCTGCACGGCCGAGCCCACGACCGTGTAATGGCCCCGCGCCGACGCGACCCAGCGATAGAGCTGGCGGATGGTGAAGTTGTTCTCGTCCGCGATCTGGCGGATCAGCACCTGCCGGCTCTTGAGCCCCTCGGTCGGCGGCGCGGGCGGCAGCGGCCCGTCCAGATCGTAGCCCGTCAGGTCCAGCGTGCCCCCCGTCAGCCCGTTCAGCAGCCCGATGCCGTCCTCTTCCAGGATCAGGTCGGTGAGACGGTCGTACTTCTCGCGTGCCTCCTCCTCGGTGCGACCGACGAAGGGCGAGATGCCGGGCATGATCAGCACATGGTCGGGGTTGCGGCCCAGACCCTCGGCGCGGGACTTGATGTCGGCATAGAACTCGCGCGCTGTCTCGATATGCTGATGTGCGGTAAAGATCACCTCGGCATGGGCGGCGGCAAAGGCGCGGCCATCGGCGGACTGTCCGGCCTGAACCACCACCGGATGGCCCTGCGGCGACCGCGGCACATTCAACGGCCCCTTGACCTTGAAATGCACGCCCTTGTGGTCAGCCTCGTGCAGCCTTTCGCGGTCGTAATACACGCCGGAGTCCTTGTCGCGCAGGAAGGCGTCGTCCTCGAAGCTGTCCCATAGCGCCTTGACCACCTCGACATGCTCATGGGCACGCCGGTAGCGTTCGGCATGCGGAGGCTGGGTGTCGCGGTTGAAATTCTGCGCCGTTGCGTCGCCCGTGGTGGTGACCACGTTCCAGCCCGCCCGCCCGCCTGAGATCAGGTCCAGCGAGGCAAACTTGCGCGCCGTGGTATAGGGTTCCTCGTAGGTGGTGGACGAGGTGGCGATGAAGCCCAGATGTTTCGTAAGCGGCGCCAGCGCCGAGAACAGCGTCACCGGCTCGAACCCCGCGACCTTGGCGTTGCCGCCCTCGCGCGCCCCGGCAAAACCCACCGCCAGCCCGTCGGCCAGGAAATAGGCGTCGAACAGGCCGCGCTCGGCGGTTTCGGCAAGCCGGCGGTGGAACTCGAAACTGGTCGCCCCGTCCGCGGGCTGGTCGGGATGGCGCCAGGCGGCAATGTGCTGGCCGCCGCCCGGCAGAAAAGCACCAAGTCTGATCTTGCGCGTCATTGCTGTCTCCTCTCTTGAAAAACGGATGTCGGGCGACCGGATCAGCCGGAAGCGACCGCGATCCGCCGGGTCTGCGTGCCGGTCTCGAGCCAGGGCGCGAACTGGCCGACCGCGCGCTCAAGCCGTGCGGTCAGAGGCAGGGAGCAGACCTCGGTCCCCTTGAACTCGGACACCTCCGCATAGACGCCGGTGGGCAGGGTCAATGCCTCGAAGAAGCCGAAAAGCGGGCGAAGCTGGTGCTCGATCACAAGGGCGTGGCGCCTGCCCCCGCCCGTGGCCAGCAGCAGCACCGGCTTGCCCGCCAGATCGTCCGGCTCCACAAGGTCGAAGAAATGCTTGAACAGGCCGGTATAGCTGCCCTTGTAGACCGGCGTTCCGATCACGAGGGCATCGGCCCCGATCAGATCG
Organism: Rhodovulum strictum; assembly: GCF_009649175.1. Classification (GTDB taxonomy): domain Bacteria; phylum Pseudomonadota; class Alphaproteobacteria; order Rhodobacterales; family Rhodobacteraceae; genus Rhodovulum; species Rhodovulum strictum. The sequence continues at coordinate 66,423 of NZ_WJPO01000014.1, forward strand.
TCCAGAATGGCCGTCGCAGCCGGCGCAAGATCGTGACGATGGGCCGCCTGTCCCAGCGAGGGCTGAAGGTCGTTCAGATCGTACACCGCGGTGGTGACGGCAAAGCGCGCGCGGGTCGCATCGACCGCATGCTCGACAAGCCCGCGGGTCTTCGACTTCAACCCGAGGCTGCCCGATAACCCAACGAGTCTGCGTACCATGATATCCTCCGAAAAACACGACGCTTGTGGTCGTTTTTATCGGATTCTGACCGCGCCCGGTTTCCAAAGGTGGCGGCAGAAATGGACGATGCGCACTGCGGTCGCTCCGCCGAAAGCGGCAATTTTCCTCCTGCCGCGATTTCGAGAATGCACACGCTTGGCGCGAGTCGTCCGGGCCGGTCCCCGCGGCGCGGGGTGCGCGCTGTTCAGCCGTCCTCCGAGATGTGGCCACCGTAATACAGCGTGGCGACATGTTCCGCCTCGGCGAAGAACAGCCATCTCGCGCAGAGCGCCCCGGCCAGGTGCAGCCCGGTGGCCGCCAATACGGCGAAAGCCTCTGGCAAGAGCGCCAGCGCCACCGCCGGCGCCAGGCCCGACAGCCCCACCGCCGCCACCCGCAGCGTCGCCGAGCGCCCGCGACGGCTCGCCTCGATCAGCTCGCGGGTGATGTAGCTCGGGCCGGTGCGCGGCAATTCCAGGCTTCGGACCCGGCCCGCGCCGCCCAACCCGGTTGCATGGCCGGGCGTCAGACCGGATCGGGACAGCCGCCTGTCCCCGGCTAGGAACACCGCAGCCAGCAGGCCCGACAACCCCAGGCACAGCCCAACTGCAAGCATTGTGCTGTCGGCGAGCAGCGCGCCGCCGGTCAGCGCGAAGACAAGAAACAGCGCCGGCGTGGTCCAGTGATGCCAGCGCGGCACAGCGCGCAACTGGCCATAGATCATCGAGGTGCAGAACACCGCCACGGCACAGAGCCCCGCCCCGATCGCGCCGGCCAGCAGCAGGCCGGAATGCCCCGCCAGATCGGCAAGCGCGACAGGCACCATCACGGCAAGGGCGACCAGGCAGGCCCATGCCTCACGCGAAAGCCAGCTTGTCCGCCACTGTCGAAAGGCGAAGGGCGCACGCAACGGATGTGCCAGATGGAAGGTCGAGCAGACCAGCCCCAGAATCGCGAAGCCGAAACCCGCGGCCCAGCCCGCCGCGCCCGTTCCCAACCCGAGACCGTGCAGGGCCAGCGTCCCGAACCCGAAGCCAGAGAACACAGTGAACAGGATGACGGATGGCGCCGGTCGCATCAGTCCCTCGCCAGCAGCCGGTCGAACCAGTGCTCGATCCCGCCTTCAGGGACGAGCTTTGGCAGGGGCGCGTCGGTCGGCAGTGCGTCCCTGGGCCGGGGGGGCAGATATTTTGATGTGGGCTGGGTGCCGAACCCGGGCATCAGATCATATCCGCCGCGCTCGGCCACCAGGCGGCTGACGGCGCTGTCCGGATCGGTGATATCGCCGAAATGCCGCGCCCCGGTGGGACAGGCCCGGACACAGGCCGGGATACGCTCGTCCTCGCTGCGGGCGGGATCGTCGATTCGGTTGGCGCAGAGCGTGCATTTGCGCATCGTGCCGGCGACCGGGTCCAGTTCACGCGCCCCGTAGGGACAGGCCCATGCGCAAAGGCCGCAGCCCATGCAGCGCTCGGCGACGATCTCGACGATGCCATCGGCGCGCTGGCGGCTGGCCCCGGTGGGACAGACCGGAACGCAAGGCGGGTTTTCGCAATGCAGGCAGGTCCGCGGGAAATGGACGACCTGTGCCGGCCTTTCGGCGGGCGTCACCTCGTAGGAATGGACACGGTTGAGGAAGGCGCCAAAGGGAGCGGGTCCGTAGGCGTCTTCGTCGGCCAGAACCGTCCCGGGCCGGGCGGCGTGCCAGCCCTTGCAGGCGATGGAACAGGCGTGACAGCCGACACAGGCGTCAAGGTCTATGACCAGCGTGCGCTTCCCTGCCCCGCCGCTCATCTCGGCGCCCTCGGCCGGATGTCGAGGTCGACCCGCCCGAAGCCGGGCATGACCAGCTTGCGCTTGCCGATCCGCTCGATCCGCACGCGCAGGTCGAACCACGCCGCTTGCCCGGTAACGGGATCGGCGTTGGCCAGCCTTGGTCCCGCGTCGTCCCGGGGCAACAGGTCGTCCATCAGGTGGTTGAGCAGAAAGCCGCGTCGCGCCTCGGGCGCCCCTGGATCGAGGCCCCAGGCGCCGCTGCGCTTGCCGATGGCATTCCAGGTCCAGACGGTGTGTTCGTTCAGTGCCGCCATCGGCGCGGCGGGCACCTCGATCAGCCCCGAGGGCGAGGTCACCCGCGCCCAGTCGCCATCGCGAAAGCCCAGCCGGTCCCACAGGGCGGCGGGAATGAACAGCGCGTTCTGCCCGTGGATCTGCCGCAGCCAGGCATTCATCGACCCCCAGGAATGATACATCGCCATTGGCCTCTGGGTCAGCGCGTGCAGGGGAAATTCGGCGGCGCTCTCCTCTCCGAAGGGGGGCGACCAGTACGGCAGCGGGTCCATCGCCGCCAGAATGCGGGCGCGCAGATCGTCGGGCGGCTGGTGCGGCCCGTGGCCCGCGGCGGCAAGCTGGAAGCGGCGCATCGGCTCGGACCAGAGGGTGAACAGATAGGGCTGCGGGCTGTCATAGAACCCCATCTGCACTGCCCAGTCCTGATATGCCCGGTTCTAGGGCTTGAAGAAGGCGGCCTCGGCGGGGATTTCGGCTGTGAACACGCTGCCGTTCCCGACATAGCGCGCAAGCTGCCCGGGATTGGGCGCGCCTCGCCCGTGCTGGCTGCCATCGCCGCGCCATCCCGCAAGCGGGCCGATCCCCGGCCGCCGCTCGTGACGCACCAGATAATCGGCATAGTCGCGATAGGCCGGCGCGCCGTCGGCATCGACTAGACCCGGCAGGCCCAGCCGGTGGCCAAGCTCGATCAGCACCGACTGGAACGGACGCACATCGCGGTCGGGCTCGAGCACCGGCCAACGGATCGCATCGGCCGCGCAATCGGCCCGGCTGATCGGTCGGTCAAGCAGGCTGATGGCGTCGTGCCGCTCCAGATAGGTGGTGTCGGGCAGCACCAGATCGGCATAGGCGACCGTCTCCGAGGCATAGGCGTCCGAGACGATGACATGAGGAATGACATAGTCGCCCGAGGCATCGCGATCGGTCAGCATCCGCGCAACCTCGGCCGGGTTCATCGACGAGTTCCACGCCATGTTGGCCATGTAGAGGAACAGCGTGTCGATCCGGTAGGGCTGCCCGGCATGGGCGTTGCCGATCACCCGCTGCATCAGCCCATGGGCCGCAAAGGGCGCCTCCCAGCTGAAGGCACCGTCGATCCGTGCTGGGCTGCCGTCCGGCCTCAGCGCCAGATCCGCAGGCGCGCGGACAAAACCCAGATGCGGCCCGTCGAGCGGCTCTCCCGGCCTGGCGCGGAAATGCGGGACGGGATGGGCCGACAGCGGCCTGGGATAGGGCGGCTTGAACCGCAGGCTGCCCGGCGTCTCGATCGCGCCCAGCAGGATCTGCAACAGATGCAGCGACCGGGTGGTCTGGAAGCCGTTGGAATGGGCGGCGATCCCGCGCATCGCGTGAACCGCGACCGGACGGCCCACCATGCGCTCGTGCCGGACCCCGCGAAAATCGGTCCAGGGTCGTTCGATCACGATCGCCTCGTCAAAGGCCACCCGCGCCAGTTCGGCAGCCAGCGCCCGGATTCGGGCCGCCGGCACGCCAATCCTGTCGGCCACTGCCTCGGGGGCATGGGCCGGATCCAGGTATCGCTCTGCCAGCACGCGGAACACGGTGCGGTGAAGGGGCCAGTCTGCGCCAAGGTCGGGCTCCACCCCGTCGCCGTCGAAGGGGGCAAGCCGCCCGGTGCGCCGGTCCACAACCTGCGCCTTTCCGGCCTCGTCTCTCAGATAGAGTCCGCCCTGCGGTCCTGTGCCGTCGGCCAGCAGGCAGGGCGCATCCGTGAACCGTGCCAGATAGTCAAGGTCGATACGCCCCGACGCCAGCAACTCGTGCACCAGCGCAAGCACCAGAAGACCGTCTGTGCCCGGCGTCACCCCCAGCCAGTCGTCGGCCAGTGCATTGTATCCGGTACGGATCGGGTTGATCGCGACCACGCGGGCGCCGCGGGCCTTCATCGCGCCGAGCCCGATCTTGATCGGATTGCTGTCGTGATCTTCGGCCACACCGAACAGGAGCACCAGCCGCGCTCGGTCCCAGTCGGGCTGGCCGAACTCCCAGAACGATCCGCCGATGGTCTGGATGCCCGCCGCCGCAACGTTGACCGAACAGAAGCCGCCATGCGCCGCGAAATTCGGCGTGCCGAACATCTGCGCCCACCATCCGGTAAAGCTCTGCGACTGGTCGCGTCCGGTGAAGAAGGCCAGTTTCTCGGGCGCTTTCGCTCGGATCGGCGCCAGCCAGTCCACGGCCAGCGCCAGCGCCTCGTCCCAGGTAATCTCCTCGAACGCGCCCGCGCCGCGCGGCCCGACCCGGCGCAGCGGCGCCCTTAGCCGGGCGGGCGCGGTGACCTGCATGATGCCAGCCGCGCCCTTGGCGCAGATCACGCCGCGGTTGACCGGGTGATCGCGGTTGCCCTCGATATAGGTAACGCGGCCGGATCGCACGTGCACGTCGATGCCGCAACGGCAGGCGCACATGTAGCAGGTCGTCCTACGTATCCCGCCGTCTGCGTCACCCTCATCAGCAGCGTAAGGCATTCTTGGTTCACGAGGCGCCATTTGGAAAACACGACTTTAAAGATCGTGAAACTCATACAATATCGGATCGGGCAGCGGAATTCCAAATTGCCGCCGCTTATGGGAACAGTCTTCTACAGCGCCGGGGGGGGAAACCGGCAGAATGCGCGATTTGCCCACTCTGGGAGCCGTGTCTTCTGGCTGGCCCGGCTCTGTCCGCGCCTCTCAGCGTCCGATCCTCCGCGGAGGTGCCGGGACACCGTCCACGGTGGCAAGCCGTGTTTCATTGCCCCGCTCGAGGACGGGCCGCGTCGTGATGGTGGCGCCGATACCCTCCGGGTCGAAGGTCCGCAGGATCGCCGCAACAAGGCGCCGCGCGCCGCGCGCACCGGCATGGCCCTCGGACAAGGTTCCCAGCGCCGATGGCGGGAACACCTCGACAAAGGGCAGGCGAAGCTGCTCGGCAAGGTCGCGCTCGGCCGAGCCTCCGATCACAACATCCGCCTCGCTGGCACGGACCGCCTCGGCGATCGCGGCGGCATCCGACAGGAACCGTACCCGGTCCAGCCCGGCCGAAAGCGGACCGAAGCTCTGTTCGGGCGGATCGTCGGTGACGAGGATGGCGGCCGACGACCAGCCAAGGACGTCACCAAGGAACCGCGCGACAGGTCCGGCAACCAGGCTTCCGCCTGCCAGCGCAAACCGCCGCCGCCCGATCCCGACCAGCGACTCGAGGCTTTCGTTCAGGACGAAATCCTCCAGCCGTTGTTCGACGTCGAGAAACTTCTGCCCCGCCTCGTCGATGGGACGACCGAGCACCTCGGACAGAAGATCCAGAACCTGACGCACGGCATCCGCACCGACCGGCAGCCCCGCCGCCTGAACGACAGGAATGCCGAACCTCTCGGACAGCGTGCGCGCGGGGCCCAGCCCCCAAGGCGACAGCACAAGGCTGGCCTCGGCACTGGGCAGCGCCTGAAGGCTTTCGAAACCGCCGGACGGGCCGATCAGGGGGTTGACCTTCAGCCCCACCCCTGCGAGCAGGCGCTCGATTTCTTCCAGATTGCCCAGCCAGCCGGGATCGACCCGCGGCACGATGCCGAACAGGTTGACCAGCCCGGCCTCGGTGCCGCGGCGCCGGGGATCAAGCTTCCCGACCCAGTTGGCCAGCGCCGTCATGAAACTCTCGGCGCCGTGCCGCGCCGTGCCATGGAATCCTGCCGTTGCTATGTCGATCACAGCCTCCCCCTGTGTTGTCACTTCCTTCACCATTGCCGTCACATCGTCGCCGATCATCTCTGTCGGGCAACCCGTCAGGACGGTCAGAAGTCTGCCGGGCACGACGGCAAGCGTGTTCTTGATCTGCTCGCGCAGCCGCGAGGTGCCGCCGAAGACGACATGCCGCTCTGCCAGGTTGGTGCTGGGCAGGGGCGGCAGCGCAGCCGGAGCGGTCGTCGCCCGGCCCGGTCCGCGCAGCGACAGCCCGGCGCGCAGGGCGCAGCCGGGGGTGGAATGGACCAGCGGCACGACGCCGTCGATGGCAAGGGCGGTCAGGATGGCGCCGTGCAGCGCGCAGCCGCCAGCGGGGCCGATCAGGGCGCGCGACATCTATTTCACCTCGCGTTTGACATGCCAGTCCGGGCTGCGGCGCAGCCATCCCGGCGAATAGGGCGACTGCCGCCCGCGCGCGGCCCGCAGGGCAAGTGTGCTGCCTGCCAGCGCATCGCGAACCAGATCGTCCAGCCGCTCGACCGCTCCGGGCCCGATCAGACGCTCGGGCACAACCGCCGCGGCCGGAATCCCCAGGCGCAGGGCATGGGCCCCGGCAGCGGGATCGCCCAGCACCAGGTCGGGCGCCAGGCGGCGCAGCAGGTTCTCGTGCTCGAAGCCCTGCGCCGCACCGACATGGATCTGCGCGGCGGCCCGGCGCGCGGCCAGTCCGGCCAGCGCGCCGGCGTGACGTCGGTCGATATGGGGCACCGAGAGCAGAACCACCTCGCCGCCCAGATCCTCGACCAGTTGCGCCAACGCAAGCGCCCAGCCCGGGGCCAGCGCGATCGCGATGCGGCGGCCGGCAAGGGCCTCGGCGCCCGTCCGCGCCGGCGTCAGCGGGATCACCGGGGTTGTCCCGGCGATGTCCGCCAGGGTCTGGTAGAGCGCTGCGGTCGCGGCATGGCCCACGGGCAAGGCAACCGGAAGTTGCGGGACACCCCGCCGGTCCTCGAGCGCGGCAGCGAGCGGTTCCAGCGTGTCGGGATCGAGCACCAAGCTTGCCGCGGCCGTTGCCGCCCGGGCAAGATCGGCCACCGTGCCCGTCTCGGACAGGAGGTTCACCTTCCAGCCCTGAGCCTCTATCCCGGAAACCAGATCGTCGACTTCCGGGCTTGCGGCCGGAACCAGCAGGTTGAGCAACCCCAGATCGCCCGCGGCATCCTCCGGGTTGGCCAGATGAACAAGCGCGAGCGCCGCGGCATCCGCCCCGGTCGCAGCAATGCGCGACGTCAGCGCGTTGGTCTGCACCCAGACAACTGGCTTGCCCAGTTCCTCGCACAGGTCGCCGACGGTCGCCTGGATGTCGTCGTTATTGATCGCCACCACCGGCGTTCCCAGAACCGCGATGGCTGCGGGCCGAGCCGTTGCGTCAAGACGGCGGACTGTCTCGGCCAGCGCCTCGCCAGAGCCAAGCACCGTGTCCTGCTGATCGAGGTCGGTCACCGCCAGCCGAGCAGGACCGTGCACCGGCACGGCCGCACAGCCCCGCGGCCCATGCACGACAAGCCCCAGATCGCGGAAACGGCCGAGCAACTCCAGCGCCACGCTCAGATCGTCGGGCTCGGCCTCGGAGAAGGTCCGGATGCGCGGCGGCGGCGGTTCGTCCCGCGCATATTCGGCGGCAAGGCTCGCGACATCGCCGATGAACGCGCCCACCGCATCAAGGCGCGTCTCCCGGGGCTGGATGCGGTTGCGCCGCCGGGCCATCAGCGCTGCCCCTGCGCCGCGACCACGACCGTCTCGGCGCCGAAGATCCGATCGCCCCAGCCACGCGCCCAGTCCTTGAGGTCCGGACCGTTCAGCGGCTTTGGAAGCTGTCCTTCGTGATCCGCCACCACGCGGCGCGCCAGATGACGGTAGATTTCGGCCTGCTCGGAATAGGGCACCGCCTCGATCACCGTCTGGCCGTAAAGTTCGCTCTGGGCGACTTCGGTCGAGCGTGGCACGTAGCCCACGACCTCGGTGCCGGTGCGATCGGCGAAATCGTCGATCAGTGCGCGGGCGTGCGGCAACTGCAGGCTGTTTGCGATGATCCCGCCCAGCCGCCCCCCCCCCGAGGGCGCATATTTGTCGATCGCCTTGAACAGGTTGTTCGCCGCGAAGATCGCCATGAAATCCGACGAGGTGACGACATAGGCCGTCTCGGCGATACCCTCGCGGATCGGCACCGCGAACCCGCCGCAGACCACGTCGCCCAACACGTCGTACAGCACATAATCGGGCTCGAACTCCTCGAACACCTCAAGCCGCTCCAGAAGATCGACCGCGGCCGAGATGCCCCGCCCCGCGCAGCCCACCCCCGGGACCGGCCCGCCCGCCTCGATGCAGAGCACGCCGCCAAAGCCCAAGGCCGATATGTCCGCAAGCCGCGGGCGCGTGCGACCACGCAGCGAATCCAGAACGGTCGGCAATTCGGCGCCGCCGCGCAGGATGGTGGTGGAATCGCTCTTGGGGTCGCAACCGATCTGGATCACGCGATGCCCGGCTTCGGCCAGCGCGGCGCTGATGTTCGATGTGGTCGTCGACTTTCCGATGCCACCCTTGCCGTAGATCGCAATGTGTTTGGCCCGTGGACGGTCCTTGGCGCTCATGCTTCACCTGTCATTGATGGTGGCTTTGCGCGGCGGCCCCTTCCCCCGGGGACCGCCGCGCCCTGGCTCACTCGGCCGCGCTCAACGCCAGCTCGCCGAATACCGGCAGCGTCTCGGCCTCGATCCGCCAGATGTCGTGCTGGAGCGAGTCGACCGAGGCATTCGAGTCGTAGAGATTGGCCCAGGTGAACCCGGCCCGCTTCCAGATCACGGCAATGTGGTGGGCAAGGTCGAGATACCAGCCGGGTTCGGGCGCCCGATGGCCTTCGAGGTCGGATCCAGGGTTCGGGCACCAGACTGAGGCGGTCCCGACCGCGCCCTTGTCGGCAAGATACTGGATGCCGGTCAGAAGGCTCTTCTTGGGCTCGATCCCCGCCACGAAATTCGACCGCACATTGCCATGGCCGAACACGCCCACCGCATACTCGATGGCCCGCAGCCAGTGGTCCCAGCCGCCGGAGTCGCGCGCCTTGCCGGGGCAGATGGCATTGTAGATGCCCTTGTCCCAGAATTCGAGGTTGAGCCCGGCGGTGCGATAGCCCGCCTCGCGGAACCGATCGAGGTTGCGCAGATCGAGCGGCGCCGCGACGACGGCGGTACCGTTGAAATCCTCGACCCCCGAATGGCGCTGGATTGATTCCGCAACGTCAAGGTAATATTCCAGCTCGCGGCGCTCGGGGATCACGCCGCCGGTGATGTTGACGTGGTCGACAAGGCCCTGGCGATGGACCTCGGCATAGGTCTCGCCGATCTGCCTTGCGGTCTTCCAGAAGATTCCCGACTTCTCGCCATAGGTATCCTTGGTGAAGTTGATGTTGCAGAACAGGCAGTCCTCGCCCTTGTCCTTGTAGGAACATTCGTTGGAATAGGCGACGAAGAACTGCCGGTCAGACCCCAGCGAACCGATCGTGGCCATTGACGCCCCGTCCGAGGTCTTGAGCCCGTAATAGCCCGGGCGCTCGGGAAAATGCGCTTCGGCCAGTTCTTCGTCGCGCTTCACGACGATGGTTCGGTCCCCGTCCAACTCGATCCGGTGACGCGACTCCCGGTTCCACCGGAACGGCACGACCAGCCCGAGCGGCAGCCGGAAATAGGCCGGCATCTCGCCGTCATGCACCTCGAAATCCATCTCGAAGAGCGTGTGCACCTGCTCCTGCGTCCTGACCCCGGGCGCAAGGTATTCCAGCGCCTCGTGGGTGATGTCGACGCCATCCGTCATCAACTCCGCCTTCAGCGCCAGCTCCTTCCAGAGCCGGTCCTTCAGCCCGATCTGCGTGTCCGGCATGTCCTGTCTCCTCAAACCTTTCCGGGGCAATGCGCCGCCGACGGATCGCGCGGCCCGAATTCTGCCGACACCACAAGGCACCCCGCACCGGCCCGAGCGGGGCGGGATGTGGTCGTCGAACGACTTGCGCGGCACGGCAGCCATGAGAAGGGAAGCGCCATCTGAGAACCTCTTTCGCTTGAACCGGAGTTCCGGAATACGGGCCTGATAAACATCAGAATACCCATCGTGATTTAGAGGTTACATGTTGCGGCGCCGGGCTCCATTCCAAGTTTTCGGCGCGCACAGTGGTTTTGTGCTGATTTCCGCGCCCCCCGGAGAAGGCGAGCCCGGACTGGCCGGAACACGCATTCCGGTTCCCGGGCCGCCCGACCTCATGCGACGGTTGTCCCGCGGCGATCGGTCGGGGGCTGCGGCTCGGACGCATCGCAGCCCTTGTCAGGCGGCCGGTTGCTCCGCGGCAAGCCGACGGGCTTCCTCGCGCAAGACTGCCTTCTGGATCTTGCCCGTCGCGGTCTTGGGCAACTCGCGGAACACGATCCTGCGCGGGGCCTTGAAATGCGCCAGATGATCCCGCGCCCAGGCAATCAGTTCCCGCTCCGTCGGCGCGGGTGCCTCCGGGCGCAGTGTCACGAAGGCGGCAGGAGATTCGCCCCAGAACGGATGCGGCTCGGCCACCACCGCCGCCTCGAGCACGGCGGCATGGCGCGACAGCACCTCCTCGATCTCGAGCGAGCTTATGTTCTCCCCGCCCGAGATGATGATGTCCTTGGCGCGATCCTTGACCTCGACATAGCCGTCGGGATGCAGCACGCCCAGATCGCCGGTTCGCAACCAGCCATCCGCCAGCGCCTCGGCCGTTGCCTCCGGGTTCTTCAGATAGCCCAGCATCACCGTGTTGCCGCGAAAGGCGATCTCGCCCAGCGTGCGGCCATTGGCCGGAACGGGCAGACCGCTGCCCGGATCGAGCACCGTCACATCCTCGACCACGACCAGCGGCACCCCCTGCCGCGCGCGGACCGCCGCCAGTTCCGCCGCGGGCAGTCCGGCCCAGAACGCCTGCGGGGCGCAGACCGTCGTGGGGCCATAACTTTCGGTCATCCCGTACATGTGGATGACCTCGAAGCCGCGCGCCGCCGCAGCGCCCAGCACCGCCGAGGTGGGCGCCGCGCCACCGGTGCCGATCACGACCCTCCGGCTGTCCGGTCCCCGCTCCGGCACCCCCCCATGCACGTTCAGCATCATCGTCAGCACCACCGGCGCGGCGCAGACATGCGTGATCGCCTCTTTCTCGATCCGGTTCAGGATCGCCACCGGATCGACCCGCAGCAAGCAGACCTGCGTCGTGCCGGCAGCGGCCGACGCCCAGATTCCGCTCCAGCCATTGCAGTGAAAGGCCGGCAGCGTCCACAGATACCGGCTTTCATGCGCCAGACCCAGCACCGTCATGTTCGCCAGCGCCGCCAAATAGGCGCCGCGGTGATGCAGCACCACGCCCTTGGGGTTGCCCGTGGTGCCGCTCGTGTAGTTGACAGCGATCGGATCCCATTCGGACCCGGGCAGCCGCCAGGGCGCGGGGGCGGCCGCGGCCAGCGCCGCCTCGTAGCTGGCCGCTCCCGGCAGGGCCGCGGGCGGCGGGCCTTCGCCCGCCAGCAGCACCGTCGGTGGTCGGTCCAAGCTGGCCAGTGCCTCGGCCGCAAGCGGCGCGAGGCTCTCGTGGACCAGCAGCACCTTCGCCTCGCTATGCGCAAGGATGAAGGCCAGCCCCGGCCCGTCCAGTCGCGTGTTGAGCGGGTTCAGCACCGCCCCCGCCAGCGGCACTCCGAAATGCGCCTCCAGGATTACCGGCACGTTCGGCGCCAGCACCGCCACCACGTCGCCCGGCTCGACCGAAAGCGCGGCAAGTGCCCCCGCCAGACGTCGGCACCGATCCGCGTATTCGGCCCAGGTGAAGCGCCGCTCACCGTCGATCACCGCCACCTGACCTGGCCAGATCCGCGCCGCCCGGCGCAGGAAGGACACCGGCGATAGCGGCACATCCGTTGCCGCCGTGGGCGACAGACCTGTCCAGCGATCCTGTGCAAAGGGCATTGCCGCGCTCTCCTTACCAGGTCGGCAGGATGGTGCCGTCGAACCGCTCGGCGATGAACTCCTTCACCTCGGGCGAACGGTACAGCTCGATGAACGATTTCAGCCGCGCATCCTCGGCATTGTCGGGGCGGGTGGCCCAGACCAGGTGCCAGCGGCTGTGCTCGTCCTCCAGGATCAGGGCCTTCTTGGGGTCGAGCCCGGCCAGAACCGCATAGTTCAGCGTGATGACCGCGGCATCCACATCGGGCAGCGAGATCGGCAGTTGCGCGGCATCGAGCTCGACGAAGCGCAGCTTCTTCGGGTTCTCGGCAATGTCGATCACCGTCGCCGAAATGTCCGCCCCATCCCGCAGCCGGATCACGCCCGCCTTTTCCAGGAGGAACAGCGCCCGCGCCGCGTTGCTCGGATCGTTCGGGATCGCGATCTGGCCGCCCTCGGGCAGGTCGGCAAGCGAGGCCAGGCGCGCCGAATACACCCCGGTCGGCACCACGATCGAGGCTGGGCCCGCAACGATGTCGTAGCCGCGCGCGTTGATCTGGTTCTGCAGATAGGGGATGTGCTGGAAGTTGTTGGCGTCAAGCTCGCCGCGCGCCAGCGCGTCGTTGATCAGCGGCCAGTCGGTGAACTCGATGATCTCGGCCTCGATCCCCCTGGCGGAGGCCAGCTCGGCAGTGTAGCGCAGGATGTCGCCATAGGGTCCGGCCGAGACGCCGATCTTGAGCGGGTTTTCGGCCCAGGCGGGCGCGATTGCGCCAAGTCCCAGCGCGGCGCTCAGGCCCAGGACCGCGATCAGGTTGCGGCGAGTCGTGTTCATCTGTCTTCCTCGTTCTTCAGAGTGTTGCTTTCGCCAGCGGCGCAACCGGTGCAGCCGTTGCGGCGGCGGTCCGGGCGGGAGCCGCCAAACCGGCGCCGACAATAGGCGCGGAGGGCGTCAAGCCGAATTCCAAACACGACTGCCCTGATGGAGATTTCTGCTCCGAACAGGGGGGCGTCAGGGGAAAATCCGTTCGGCAAGCGCAAATTCTGCGACCTTTCGACCGGGCAGGGCGGTGCGGCGGGCGGGCCGGACCGTCGGCCGGCGGCACGACTCGCCGCGCGCCGAGGCCGGACCGGCGGGGGCGGCGCGGGAATGCTTTTCTCCCCGCAACGCCCTGCGGAGACTGGAACCGCCGAAATCCGCCGGTCTTTGGATTGGTCAGGAAACGGCCCGGCGACTATCAAGACGGCTCTGGGAAACTGACATGAAAACTGAAGGTTGCCGCATGTTCCGTCGATCGTCCGCCCCGCGCCCCGTTGCCGGAGACCACCCATGAGCCTGTTGCGCGTCGTCCCCGATCTGCCCGACACTCCGGCCGCCCCGGCGCCCGATGCCGCCCCCGCCGTCGCGTTCGAGCACGTCTCCAAGGCCTATCCGGCCCGCCGCGGCCATGCGCCGGTTCCCGCGCTGCGCGATGTCAGCCTGACCGTGCCGCAGGGCTCGATCACCGGGGTGATCGGACCGTCCGGCGCGGGAAAGTCCACCTTGATCCGGCTGGTCAACGGGCTGGAACATGCAAGCTCGGGCACGGTTCGGCTGTTCGGCCGCGATGTCGGCGGGTTGTCCGAATCCGGCTGGCGGCGCGAGCGGCGCTCGATCGGGATGATCTTTCAGCATTTCAACCTTCTGTCCTCGCGCACGGCGTTCCAGAACGTGGCGCTGCCCCTGGCGATTGCCGGCGAGCCGACGGACCGGATCAAGGCGCGCGTGGACAGGTTGCTCGATCTGGTCGGAATCTCCGACAAGCGCGACCGCTATCCGGCCGAACTTTCGGGCGGGCAGAAACAGCGCGTCGGCATCGCACGGGCGCTGGCGAACGATCCGCGCATCCTGCTCTGCGACGAGGCGACCTCGGCGCTCGATCCCGAAACCACGCTGTCGATCCTGCGCCTGCTGCGCCAGGTCAACGCCGAACTCGGGGTCACCATCCTGCTGATCACCCACGAGATTCCCGTCATCAAGGAAGTCTGCGACCAGGTGGCGGTGCTCGAGGCCGGGCAGATCGTCGAGACCGGGTCGGTGTTCGAGGTCTTCACCCGCCCTGCCACGGCCATTGCCGCCCGGTTCGCGGTGGCCGCCACCGGGGTGGACCTGCCGCCGGACCTGGAGGCGCGCAGGCTCGCCCCCGGGCAGACCGGCGGGCGCATCGTGGTCAGGATCACGCTGGCCGGGCAGACCGGCGTCGCGCTGGCCCGGCTGGCCGCCTTTGGCCCCGCCTGCGAGATCGTCTCGGCGCGGATCGACAGCATTGCAGGGCGGCCCTTCGGCGTGGTGCTGGCGCTGCTCGATCCCGCGACCCTGCCGCTGACCCGCCTGCGCGCCGCCCTGCCCGATCCGCGCTTCGCCATCGAGGAGGTCGCCCATGTCGCCTGAACTGATCCGCCTCATCGTCGAGGCCACCCGTGACACCCTTTACATGGTCGCCATATCCGGCCTGATCGGCGCGGCCGCCGGCATACCGCTGGGGGTGTTTCTGGCCAACTCCAAGCGGGGCGAACTGTTCGCGGCGCCCTGGCTGAACGCCGTCCTCGGCGTCATCGTCAATGCCACCCGCTCGACGCCCTTCATCATCCTGGTGGTGGCCATCGTGCCGCTGACCCGCGCGATCGCCGGCACCTCGATCGGCACCACGGCGGCCATCGTGCCGCTGTCCATTGCCGCCGCGCCCTTCATCGCCCGCATTGTCGAGGGCGCGGTGCGCGAGGTCGATCACGGCCTGATCGAGGCCGCCCGCGCGATGGGCGCCACGCCCTTGCAGATCGTGACCCGCGTGCTGGTGCCCGAGGCGCTGCCGGGCATCGTGCTCGGCCTGACCCTGGCGCTGGTCAGCCTGCTCAGCTACTCGGCCATGGTCGGTGCGGTGGGCGGCGGCGGTCTCGGCGATCTGGGGATCCGCTACGGCTATCAGCGCTTCATGCCCGAGGTGATGGCCGTGGTGGTGCTCGTGCTGGTGCTGCTTGTGCAGGCCACGCAAACCGCCGGCGAACGGCTGGCCATCCACCTCAACAAGCGCATACGCCGGCAGTGACCGGCAGTGTTTCCTCAACTCACGACGGAGAATGACATGTATCGAAACCTGCTTTCCCGCGCCCTCTTTCTGGGCGCTGCCGGAGCCGGGCTGCTCGCCCTTCCGGCGCTGGCCGAAACCCTGCGGATCGGCGTGACGCCGGGCCCGCATGCCCAGATCCTCGAGGCGGTGCGCCCGATCGCCGCCCAGAAGGGGCTCGAGATCAAGATCATCGAGTTCTCGGACTACGTGGTGCCGAACGAGGCACTGAACGCTGGCGAGATCGAGGCCAACAGCTTCCAGAACCAGCCCTATCTCGACAACCAGATCCGCGACCGGGGCTATGACATCGTGCCAGTGGCCCTTACGGTGAACTTCCCGCTCGGAATCTACTCGACGAAGCACGCCGACTGGGACAGCGTGCCCGAAGGCGCCACCATCGCGATCCAGAACGATCCCACCAATGGCGGCCGCTCGCTGCTGCTGCTGAACGACCACGGTGCGATCAAGCTGCGCGAGGGCGTCGGCTTCACTCCCACCGTGGCGGACATCGTCGAGAACCCGAAGAAGCTGAAGATCGTCGAGATCGACGCGGCGCAGACCGCACGCGCGCTGCCCGATGTGGATGCGGCGGCCGTCAACACCAACTATGCCACCGAAGCCGGCCTGACCCCCTCGGACGCGATCCTGCGTGAAGACCCCAAGGGACCCTATGTGAACCTGATCGCGGTGCGCAAGGTGGATGCCGATGCCGCCTGGGTCAAGGATCTGGTCGAGGCCTATCACTCGCCCGAAGTGCGCGAGTTCGTGAACAGCAAATTCAGCGGTTCCGTCCTGCCGGCCTGGTGAGGCAGGAACGGTCCGGGGGTCGCCGCCCTCCCCGGCGACCCCCATCCATATCTTCAGGAAACCCGATGTCCGAACTGTTTCCCATCCCGCAGACCCTTGCGGCGCGCGCGCATGTCGATCAGCCGACCTATCGCCGCCGCTATGCCGAGTCCCTGCGCACAACCGAGGATTTCTGGGAGGAGGAGGCAGCCTTTATCGACTGGATCCGCCCGTTCCGCGAGGTTTCGGACACCAGCTTCGATCCCGCCGACCTACGCATCCGCTGGTTTGCAGACGGCACGCTGAACGCCTCGGTCAACTGCATCGACCGTCACCTGCCTGCCAAGGCCGACCGGCCCGCGATCCTGTGGGAGGGCGACCGGCCGGGCGAAAGCCGCACCGTCACCTGGGCCGAACTGGCCGATCAGGTCAACCGCCTCGCCAACGTGCTGCGCGGTCTGGGGGTGGCCAAGGGGGATGTGGTCACGATCTACATGCCGGTCATCCCCGAGGCGATCGTGGCGATGATGGCCTGCGTTCGCATCGGAGCGGTTCATTCGGTGGTGTTCAGCGGCTTTTCCGCCGAGGCCCTGGCCGACCGGATCCGCGATGCCGGGGCGCGCGTGGTCATCACCGCAGACGAGGGGCTGCGCGGTGGCCGTGTCGTGCCGCTCAAGCGCAATGCCGACCGGGCCGTGGCTGCGGCGGGGGGCGTTGATCACGTGATCGTCGCGGCCCGCACCGGTGCTCGGGTGCCGCTGACCCCCGGACGGGATATCCGCTGGGGTGCCGCCCTCGCCCTGGCCGATCCCTGGTGCCCGCCCGCCGAGGTCGGCGCCGATGATCCCCTGTTCGTGCTCTACACCTCGGGCTCCACCGGGCGCCCCAAGGGGCTGGTGCACGCCACCGGCGGCTATCTGGTGCAGGTCGGCACGAGCTGGCGCACCATCTTCGACTGGCACGAGGGCGACGTGTTCTGGTGCACTGCCGATATCGGCTGGGTCACCGCCCACAGCTACAAGATCTACGGGCCGCTGCTGAACGGGGCCACCTCGGTCCTGTTCGAGGGCATTCCGACCTTTCCCGACCATGCGCGCTGGTGGTCGGTCATCGAGAAGCACCGCGTCGCGATCTTCTACACCGCGCCGACCGCGATCCGGTCGCTGATGCGCGAGGGCGAAGCGCCCGTCCTCCGCCACGACCTGTCATCCCTGCGCGTGCTGGGCTCGGTCGGCGAGCCGATCAACCCTGACGCCTGGCGGTGGCTGCATCGTGTCGTCGGTGGTGGGCGCTGCCCGATCGTCGACACCTACTGGCAGACCGAGACCGGCTCGGTGCTGCTGGTGCCGATCCCGGGGGCCGTGCCGAACAAGCCCGGCGCCGCGGGCAAGCCCTATTTCGGGATCTGCCCGGTGGTCATGGATTCCGCAGGCCGCCCGGTGGCGGGCGCGGGGCGCGGCAGCCTCTGCTTCGCCGGGTCCTGGCCCGCACAGGCCCGGACCATCCTGAACGATCACGACCGCTTCATCCGAACCTATTTCGCGCCCTTCCCCGACCATTACTTCACCGGCGACGGGGTGGAACGCGACCGCGACGGCTATTACCGCATCACCGGACGGATCGACGACGTACTGAACGTGTCGGGTCACCGCTTGGGCACGGTCGAACTGGAAAGCACTCTGGCCAGTCACCCCGCCGTTGCCGAGGCAGCCGTGGTGGGCATCCCGCACGAGATCAAGGGACAGGCGATCTTCGCCTTTGTCACGCTCAAGTCGGGACATCCGGAAAGCGGCACGCTCAGGGCCGCGCTCGTTGCGCTGATGCGCGAGCGGATCGGCCCGATCGCCACCCCCGAGGCCATCCTCTGGGCCCCTGCCCTGCCCAAGAACCGGGCGGGCAAGATCCTGCGGCGCGTGCTTGCGAGGATCGCGGCGGGGAATTACGACGATCTGGGCGACACCACGACATTGGCCGATCCAGAAGCGGTGGACGAGATCGTTCGCCGCCACCGGGCCAGCCTGGAGAACCAGAGATGAACGCAGAGGAATTGCGCGCGCTTCAGGCGCCGCTGAAGGATCGCTACAAGACCGATGCCGGCGCGGCGCAGATCACCCTCCGGGCCACGGGGGCCCTGGGCGAGGGCCTGTCCTGCCGGGTCGAGACGGGCCGCGCACTGGTCGAGGCGGGACTGCATCCGGCCACCGGCGGCAGCGGGGCGCAGGCCTGTTCGGGCGACATGCTGCTCGAGGCACTCGTGGCCTGCGCGGGCGTGACGCTGAACGCGGTGGCGACCGCAATCGGCTTCGAGCTGCGCGGCGGCACCGTCACCGCCGAGGGCGATCTGGATTTCCGCGGCACGCTAGGCGTCGACCGCGAGGCACCGGTCGGCTTTTCCGCGATCCGGCTGCGCTTCGAACTCGATACGCCCGAACCGCAGGACCGGATCGACACGCTGACGAAGCTGGCCAAACGCTATTGCGTGGTGTTCCAGACCCTGACCGTACCGCCCGCCCTGTCGCTGGACGTGGCCACCCATGACTGACCGTCCGCGTGCCCCGGAGACCCTCGCCGCGCAGGCGCTGGGGCATGTCGACGGGGCCACCGGCGCCCTGATCCCGCCGATCCATGCCTCGACCACCTATGCGCGCGACGCCGATCTGGGCTATGCCCGCGGCCGCGTCTATGCCCGCGCCGACAACCCGACCTTCGCGGCGGCAGCCGATACGCTGACCCGGCTTGAGGGGGGTGCGGCAACGCTGCTGTTTTCCTCGGGGATGGCGGCTGCGACGGCTGTTTTCCTTGCGCTCTCTCCCGGCGATCATGTGGTGGCGCCCCGGGTGATGTACTGGGCGCTGCGCGGCTGGCTTCTCGACTTCGCGACAAGCTGGGGGCTGGCGGTCGATCTGGTGGACACCTCCGAGCCGGCGGCCGTCGCCGCCGCGGTGCGGCCGGGGCAGACCCGGCTGATCTGGCTGGAAACCCCCGCCAACCCAACATGGGAGGTGGCCGACATCGCCGCCATCGCGGACATCGCGCGGACGGCCGGGGCGCGGCTGGCGGTGGATTCCACCGTGGCGACGCCGGTGCTGACCAGGCCGCTGGCGCTGGGGGCAGATATCGTGATGCACTCGGCCTCGAAATACCTCAACGGGCACAGCGACGTGATCGCGGGTACGCTGACCACGGCACAACGCGACGATTTCTGGGCCCGGATCGAGGCTGTCCTGCGCCAGAACGGCGCGATCCTCGGCCCGTTCGAGGCGTGGCTCTTGCAGCGGGGCCTGCGCACGCTGTTTGCGCGGGTGCGCTGGCAATGCGCCAGCACGGCGCTTCTGGCCTCGCGGCTGGCAGCGCATCCGAAGGTGGCCGGGGTGCTCTATCCCGGCCTTCCGGACAGTCCCGGGCACGCCGCCGCCCTGCGCCAGATGCAGGGCGGCTTTGGCGGTATGCTGTCGATCCGGGTCGCGGGCGGGCGCGAGGCCGCCATCGCCACCGCGGCGCGGGTAAGGGTCTGGACGCGGGCGACCTCGCTTGGAGGGGTGGAAAGCCTGATCGAGCACCGCGCAAGCATTGAGGGTCCAACCTCTCCGGTGCCCGACGATCTGCTGCGCCTGTCGGTCGGGCTGGAAGATGCCGAAGATCTCTGGGCCGACCTGTCCGCCGCGCTGGGGTAACCGGCGGCCGGACCCGGGACAGGCCCGGCCGCACTGTCCGGCCCCGCTCAGTCCAGCCGGTGGATCAGGGACTGGTCGAGCACGGCCATTACCTGCCTTCGCAACTCCTCGAACGCATGGGCGGCGCGGTCGCGCGGCCGATCCAGATCGACCGCGATCTCGGCCTGCACGCGGCCGGGATGGGGCCGCATGATCACGATGCGATCGGCCAGCACGATGGCCTCGTCAATGTCATGGGTCACCACGATCAGCGTGGGCCGCGGATGGGTCTGCGCCCAGACATGCAGCAGATGGTCCTGAAGGTCGATCCGGGTAAAGGCATCCAGTGCCGAGAACGGCTCGTCCAGCAAAAGCACCTCGGGCCGGGTGACAAGCGCGCGGGCGATCGAGACCCGTTGTGCCTGTCCGCCCGACAGCTCGCGCGGCCATACATCGGCCTTGTCTGCCAGCCCGACCCTTTGCAGGGCGTCCTCGATCAGCCTCCGGCGTTCGGCAAGGCGCTTGCCCCGCAGACCGAAGCCCACATTCTGGGCCACACTCAGCCAAGGCAGCAGCCGCGGCTCCTGAAAGACCACGCCGATCTTTTCGTGCGGGCCGTTCATGTCGGTTCCGTCCAGCGTCACCCGCCCCGGATCGGGACGGTCAAGCCCCGCGATCAGCCGCAGCAGCGTGGACTTCCCGCAGCCCGAACCGCCGAGAACGGCCACGATCTCGCCCAGATCCACCCGCAGCTCGATGCCGTCGAGCGCATGAACCCCGTTGGGATAGGTCTTTCCGATATTGTCGAGTGCAAGCATTCCGAAATCCCTAGCGATGGTTGGCAAAGCCGTCTTCCCAGCGCAGGAACGGCGTCGAGGCCCAGGCCAGAAGGCTGTCGGTGATCTTGCCCAGAATGGCAAAGGCGATGATGGCGGCGACGATCTGCGCGGGCTTGCCCAGTTGCTGTCCGTCGACCAGCAGATAGCCCAGCCCCTCGGACGCGCCCATGAACTCGGCGGCGACGACGAACATCCAGCCCAGCCCCAGCCCGGAGCGCAGCGACGTCACATAGGCGGGCAGAACCGCCGGCAACAGGATGCGCCAGACCATTTCCGGACCCGACAGCCGGTAGATGCGGCCGACCTCGACGATCTTGCGGTCCACCGACCGGATCGCCGCCATCAGGCCCAGATAGACCGGGAAGAAAACGCCCACAGCGATCAGCGCGATCTTCGATGCCTCGAAGATGCCGAACCACAGGATGAACAGCGGCACCCAGGCGATCGAGGGGATCGCCCTGAGCGCCTGAAGGCTGGGGTCGAGCAGGCGGCTTGCCAGCAGGGAATAGCCGGTCAGCGCCCCGGCGACCGTGCCCGCCGCCACCCCCAGCCCGAAGCCCGCCCCGACGCGGCCGAGCGTGGCCAGCGCATGGTCGGCCAGCGCGCCGGTCTGCCACAGAGCCCAAAGGGTTCCAGCGATGACCGAGGGCGGCGGGAACAGCCGGCCATTGTTCAGACCGGCCGCCACCGCGGCTTCCCAGATCAGCGCAAGGCCCAAGGGCAGCAGAAGCCCGAGCGCCAGTCCGGGGCCGGGAAAGCGCCGCGCGGCGGTGCGCGGCGCTGCAAGCGAGGTATCGGTCATCGCCACCGCCTCAATTGGTCGGCACCGGCAGGCGGTCGTCCAGCAGCACATCCACCGTCGCGGGCACGTCCACCGACACCTCGATCACGCCCGCGGCCTGCAACGCCAGCCCGGCCTGAAGGATCGCATCGCGCTGCGCCGCGCCGATGCGGGGTTGCGACAGGTCGGTGCGCTCGTCCAGCTGCCGGTCGATCACCGCCGCGGGCAGGCCGGTGACAGCGGCAAAGATGCGCTTGAGTTCATCGGGGTTCGCCACCGCCTCCTGGCGTGCGGCCTCGTAGACGTTCAGCACGCGGGCGACGATCTCGGGATAGTCGGTCAGGAACGATTCGCGCACGTTCAGGATGCCCCAGGTATTCGCCCCCGGATCGCGGTGGAACAGAACCGCGCCGTCCTCCAGCTCGGCCGAGGCCATGATCGGGTCCAGGCCGGCCCAGGCATCCACATCGCCGCGGATCAGGGCGGTCCGGCCATCCGCGTGTTGCAGCAGGACGGTCCTTACATCGTCCTGACCCAGCCCGGCCTCGGCCAGCGCGCGCACCAGGAAGACATGCGGATCGGTGCCGCGGGTGACCGCAACGGTCTTGCCCTTTAGGTCTGCGACAGAGGCGATGGCGGTATCGCTCCGGGTGACCAGCGCGGTCCATTCCGGACGGGAATAGCTGTAGATCGACTTGATCGGGTTGCCGTTGATCCGCGCCAGCAGCGCCGCCGAACCGGCGGTCGAGCCGAAATCGATCGAGCCCGCATTCAGGAATTCCAGCGCCTTGTTGGACCCGGCCGACTGGACCCAGGTGATCGCGATACCGTCCTTCTCGAATTCCCGCTCCAGAAGGCCGTTTTCGCGGATCAGAAGCGAAACCGGGTTGTAGGTCGCCCAGTCGATCCGGATTTCCTTTGGCGCATCCGCCATGGCAGGGGCGGCAGCGGCCAGCGCCAGCGCGGCGCTGGCTGCAAGGACTAGGCGGCGGGTCAGGGTCATGGAAATGTCTCTCCGGTGGGGCGCCGACAGTATCGCGGCGCGCTGTGTCAGATGGGGTCGGAAACAAGCGCCCGCGCACCCGGAGGCGCAGCGGGACAGAGTGGCTGACGCTCAGGCGGCCGAGCTCTGCTGGCCCGCGGCCTCCAGAGCCTGTTGCAGATCGGCCAGAATGTCGTCGATGTGCTCGATCCCGACCGACAGGCGCACATAGCCGGGCGTCACGCCGGTCTTGATCTGGTCCTCGGCGGTCAGCTGCGAATGGGTGGTCGAGGCTGGGTGGATCGCAAGGCTGCGCGCATCACCGATATTGGCCACATGGTAGAACAGCGTGAGGGCGTCGATGAAGCGCCGCCCGGCCTCGCGCCCGGCGGCAAGCTCGAAGCCCACCAGACCGCCCTTGCCATGCGTCAGGTATTTCTCCGACCGCTCGGCCGCGATGCCGGTCTGAAGGCCCGGATGGATGACGCGCGCCACTTCGGGGCGGCCGGACAGGAACTCGGCCACCCTTGCCGCGTTCTGGCTGTGCCGCTCGATCCGGAGCGCCAGCGTCTCGATCCCCTGCAAGGTCAGGAAGGCGTTGAAGGGTGACAGGGCCGAGCCCAGATCGCGCAAGAGCGTCGTGCGTGCCTTGATGATATAGGCCACCGGCCCCAGCGGTGCCGTCGCCTCCACCCAGACCGCGCCGTGATAGCTGGGATCGGGGGTGTTCAGCGCCGGCTGGCGGGCGGGGTGGGCCGCCCAGTCGAAATTGCCACCATCGACGATCAGCCCGCCGATCGAGGTGCCGTGCCCGCCCAGATACTTGGTCGAGGAATAGACCACCACCGCAGCGCCGTGGTCGAACGGGCGCACCAGCAAGGGCGCCGCGGTATTGTCCACGATCAGCGGGATTCCCAGCGGCCGGCCGAGCGCCGCCACTTCGGCGATGGGGAACACCTCCAGCTTGGGGTTGGGCAGCGTTTCGGCATACCAGGCGCGGGTGCGCTCGTCCGAGGCGCGCACGAAGGCCTGGGGATCGGCGGGATCGACGAAACGCACCTCGATGCCCTGATCCTTGAGCGTGTTGGCAAACAGGTTCCAGGTGCCGCCGTAAAGGTCGGTCGAGGACACGATGTTGTCCCCCGCCCGGGCGATGTTCTGGATCGAGAAGGCCGAGGCGGCCTGCCCCGAGGCCACCGCGAGCGCGGCCACGCCACCTTCGAGCGCGGCCACGCGCTGTTCCAGGACGTCGGTCGTCGGGTTGCCGATGCGGGTGTAGATGTTGCCCAGTTCCTGCAATGCGAACAGCGCCGAGGCGTGGTCGGTGTCGCGGAACTGATACGATGTCGTCTGGTAGATCGGCACCGCGACTGCCCCGGTCGTCGGGTCGGCGCGGTATCCCGCGTGAAGCGCAAGCGTCTCGCTGCGTTGACTGGCCATTGGACTCTCCGATTGATGCGAAAAGACGATCTGTCTTGTCGCGAATTAGCCAGAAATTCCGATTCCGTTGAATTCCAAAGACCTGCCCCGGGCAGGCTCCGCCTCCTGAAACGGCCCCCCGGCAGAGAAAATCCTTCTCTCGGCGGGACGGCCGGTCCGGTCCTTCTTCGGTGATGCGCAACAGCACAACGGCCCGGCGCCGGGTCTCGCGCCGCGACAGCGGTATCCGGCATCCGCGCCGGTCAGCATCGCACCGATCCGGAGCCGAACCGGCCGCCATGGCGCCTGACATGTCTGGCCTCGGGCAAGCCCGACCATTCCGACTTGCCGCGTTCCCCGGCCGCCGGGTGCGCGGCCGGGGTTCTGCCCGTTTACGGGCGTTTGTCGCCGGTGATCATGGCGCGGGCGAGGTTTTCGCGATGCACGCTGCTGGCAAGCAGGACGCCGCCCAGATGCAG
>NZ_WJPO01000015.1 GCF_009649175.1 Rhodovulum strictum
CGCGTCGGTCAGCCAGAAAAGGTTGCTCATCTCCACCCCCGTCAGTTCGGGAGCTTGAATCACGCAGGCCGGACAGCCTCAAGTATATCAATGGGTCCTGACCCTAGCGTCGCATTTTTCGAACTGGCCATGCTGAGAATCTTATCTTGGGTGGTCAGAAAATCTTTCTACAACACCTTTATGTCGAAGGGCATTTTCTTTGCAAGCCTTGATAAACTTGGTACGTCGCGTGATGATCTCCGCTTCGCTTCCACCCTCGGGCCGGGCGCTGCCCTCTGCGCCCCTCACGCCCCTGTTATCCCGCCCGACTGATCCGCGACATCCTGACGCACGTATCCCTTCCGCATGTCACAGAACCAAGGGAGGTCGCCATGGATCGTCTGAGCATCATGCTCACCCCCGTCACCGGGGCCGTCATCACCGGTTTCATCGTCATCGTGCTGTTCTCGCTGGGCTTCTACAGCTGGACCGCGGTCGGCATCGGCGCGGGCATCGGCTGCGTGCTGGCCTGGCCCGCCGCCTTTGTCGTCTCGCGCCGGATCAAGGAGAACGACCCGTTCTGGCAGGGCGACGCCCGTATGGGCGTCTTGCCCGGCCGCAACGCGCCGGAAGTCTGAGACCCGCACCCCCCGGGCAGCGTTCGGGGGGTGCCCTGGCGGGCAGGTGCCGAAGACGCGGCTTCAGCGCCCCATCGCCCCGCCCGCGATCCGGCGGATCGCCACATAGAACAGCGGCACCAGCAGAACCCCCAGGATCGTGGCCGTCAGCGTGCCGCCCAGCACGCCCGAGCCGATGGCATTGCGCCCGCCCGAGCCTGCGCCCGAGCTTAGCGCCAGCGGCAGCACGCCCAGCGAGAACGCCATCGAGGTCATGATGATCGGACGGAAACGCTGGCGCGCGGCCTCGCGGATGGCGGTGAACAGATCCTCGCCCGCCACCTGCCGGTCGCGCGCGAATTCCACGATCAGGATCGCGTTCTTGCCGGTCAGCCCGATCACCGTCAGGATCGCCACCTGAAAGAACACCCCGTTCTCGAACCCGCCAAGCCAGGCGCCGATCAGCGCGCCCAGAACCCCGATGGGCATGGCCAGCATCACCGCGAAGGGGATCGCCCAGCTTTCGTAAAGCGCGGCAAGGCAGAGGAAGACGACCGCCAGCGACAGCGCGTAGAGCAGCGGCGCCTGACTGCCGGATTCGCGTTCCTCGAGCGAAAGCCCGGTCCAGGCCACGGCGAAGCCGGGGGGCAACTGGCCTGCCAGCCGCTCGATCTCGGCCATGGCTTCGCCGGTGGTCACGCCGGGCGCGGGGCTGCCCTGCAACTGCATCGCGGGCACGCCATTGTAGCGCGTCAGCCCCTGCGGGCCGAACTGCCATTCGGCATCGGTGAAGTTCGAGAACGGCACCAGCCCGCCGCTTGCGTTGCGCACGCGCCAGAGCTCGATATCTTCGGGGGTTGCGCGCGACTCGGGTTCGCCCTGGACATAGACCCGCTTGATCCGGCCGCGGTCGATGAAGTCGTTGACATAACGCCCGGCCCAGGCAATCGACAGCAATTGCCCGACATCCGAGGCCGAAAGCCCCATCGCCCCGGCCGCGCGCCAGTCGATATCCAGCTTGAACTGCGTCGCATCCTCAAGCCCGTTGGGCCGGATCGGGCCGATCAGCGGGCTTTGCGTGGCCATGCCCAGCAACTGGTTGCGCGCCGCCAGCAATTCCTCGTGGGTCTGCCCGCCGCGGGCCTGAAGGTAGAAGTCGAAGCCCGAGACGTTGCCCAGTTCGATCACCGCGGGCGGCACGATGGGGAAGACCATCGCATCCTGGATCTGGCTGAAGGCGCCGAAGGCGCGGCCCGCGATGGCCTGCACGCTCTGGTCGGGTCGGGTGCGTTCGTCCCAGTCCTTGAGCTGGACGAAGGCCAGCCCCATGTTCTGGCCGCGCCCGGCAAAGCTGAAGCCCACGACCGAGAAGACCGAGTTCACATTCGCACCCTCGGCATTCAGGTAATGGTCTTGCACCCGGTCGGCGACGGCCAGCGTGCGCTCGGCGGCGGCCCCCGTGGGGCCCTGGATCAGGGTGATCAGGATGCCCTGATCCTCGTCTGGCAGGAAGCCGGTCGGCGTCTTGACGAACATCCAGCCCATCGCGACCGCGAGCAGCACATAGATCATCCCGACCCGCAGCGGGCGGCGGATGATCCAGCCGACAGACCCCGCATAGCCGCCTGTCAGCTTGTCGAAGGCGATGTTGAACCAGCCGAAGGGTCCGCGCCGCGTATGGACCGCGTCCTTCGAGCGCAGGATCGAGGCGCAGAGCGCGGGCGTCAGCGTCAGCGCCACCAGTACCGACAGCGCCATGGCCGAGACGATGGTGATCGAGAATTGCTGATAGATCACCCCGGTCGAGCCGCCGAAGAAGGCCATCGGCACGAACACGGCGGACAGCACCAGCGCGATGCCGATCAGCGCGCCGGTGATCTGGCCCATCGACTTGCGCGTGGCCTCGCGCGGGGAAAGCCCCTCTTCCTCGATGATGCGCTCGACGTTTTCCACCACCACGATCGCGTCGTCGACCAGCAGGCCGATCGCCAGCACCATCGCCAGCATGGTGAGCGTGTTGATCGAGAAGCCGAAGGCCGCCAGCACGCCGAAGGTGCCCAGCAGCACGACCGGCACCGCCAGCGTCGGGATCAGCGTGGCGCGCAGGTTCTGAAGGAACAGCAGCATCACGAAGAAGACCAGGATGATCGCCTCGACCAGTGTCTTGGCCACTTCCTTGATCGAGATCTCGATGAAGGGGGTGGTGTCGTAGGGGATCACGTATTCGACATTCTCGGGAAAGAACTGGGCGTATTCCTCGATCTGTGCCTTGACGCGGCGCGCGGTCTCCAGCGCGTTGGCGCCGGGTGCCAGGCGGATCGCCATGCCCGCCGCGGGCTGGCCGTTGCGCCGCGCGATGGTGTCATAGTTTTCCGCGCCGATCTCGACATTTGCCACGTCTTTCAGCAGCACGAGCCCGCCATCGGTTTCCGCGCGCAGCACGATCTGTTCGAAATCGTCGGGGCTGGTCAGCAGCGATTGCGCGGTGATCGTGGCGTTCAGTTGCTGGCCCGCGGGGGCGGGCAGGGCGCCGAAGGATCCGGCCGAGATCTGGGCGTTCTCGGCCGAGACGGCGGCGACGACATCGGCGGGCGTCAGTTCGAAGGCGGCCAGTTTCGCGGGGTCGAGCCAGATCCGCATCGCGTATTGCGAGCCGAAGACCTGCACCTCGCCCACGCCCTCGATCCGGGCAAAGGCATCGACAAGGTTCGAGACCATGTAATCGGACAGATCCACCTGTTCCAGCGCACCATAGCTGGAGATCAGCCCGATCACCATCAGGAAACCCGCCGAGGATTTGCGCACGCTGACGCCCTGGCGCTGGACGATTTCGGGCAGAAGCGGGGTCGCCTGCGCCAGCTTGTTCTGGACCTGGACCTGCGCGATGTCGGGATCGGTACCGGTCTCGAAGGTCAGGGTGATCTGCGCCGTGCCCGCCGAGGTCGAGGAGGACGAGATGTAGCGCAGCCCGTCGAGCCCGGTCATCTGCTGTTCGATGACCTGGGTCACTGTATTGGCCACCGTCTCGGCCGAGGCGCCGGGATAGGCGGCCTGCACGCTGACCGAGGGCGGCGCGATCTGCGGGTATTGCGCGATCGGCAGGGTCAGGATCGACAGAAGGCCGATCCCCATGATCAGGATCGAGATGACCCAGGCGAAGACCGGGCGGTCGATGAAGAAGCGGGCCATGGCGCGGTCTCTCCGGGGTTCGGGTGTTGGGGTGTCAGTTGGCGGGGGCCGGGGCTGCGCGTTCCTCGGGCGCGACCACCGCGCCGGGGGCGACCTTTTGCAGCCCGGCGACGATGATCCGGTCGCCTTCGGCAAGCCCCTCGGTCACGATCCAGTCGGTGCCGCGGTCGCGCAGCACGGTCAGCACGCGCTCCTCGACGACATTCTCGGGGGTGACCACCATAGCGGTGGGACGGCCGCGCCGGTCGCGGCCGATGGCCGATTGAGGGGCGAGGATTGCGTTCTCGATCACGCCCTGGGGCATCTCGACCTGCACATACATTCCAGGCAGCAACATCTTGTCGGGGTTCGGAAATTCCATCCGCAGCACGACAACCCCGGTGCGCTCGTCGACATAGGGTTCGGCCGCGCGCAGCGTGCCGGTATGGTCATAGCCGCCGCCATCGGCCAGCGTCATGCTGACCGTGCGATCGGCCGCGCCCAGCGCCTCCTCCATGTGGCCGCGCCGCCAGGCGACCAGTTCGGCGGCCGACATGGTGACATCGACCAGTACCGGATCGAGGGTGCGGATCACCGCCAACGGCTGGGCCTGACCGGCGGTCACCAGCGCGCCGCGCGTGGTCAGCGACCGGCCGACCGTGCCCGACAGCGGTGCCGTGACCGTGGTGCGGTCAAGGTCGATCTCGGCCGCCACAAGCTGCGCCTCGGCGACATGAAGCCCGGCCTCGGCGGCATCGCGCGCGGCCAGCGCATCGTCCACCGCCTGCTGGCTGGAGACATTGCGCTGCAAAAGTTCGCTCAGCCGATCCGCCTCGCGCCGGGCGGCGTTGCGCGTCGCCTCGGCCTGGGCCAGCGCGGCAAGCGCGGCGGCGACGCGGGCCTCGTAGCTGGCCGAATCGATGCGGTAAAGCGCCTCGCCCTCGACCACCTCGGCGCCCTCGTCGAACAGCCGTTCGGTGATGATGCCGGCAACCTGGGGGCGCACCTCGGCCGTGGCCGACGCGACGACCCGGCCGGGCAGCCGCGTGGTCAGCGTCAGATCCTGCGCGCTCAGCGTGACGACGGTGACCGGCGTGGGCGGGCGCTGGCCGGGCGCCTGTTGGGCCGGGGCAGCGGCCGCGGCCAGCGTCAGCATCAGGATGGCGGCGAAGACCCGGGGAAGGCGGGGCATGGGAAAGCTCCTGTGATGGCGATTTCTCTGGCGGAGGGGGGCGCGCACATTTATAAAACGATAGCGTTTTGTTATTTGCATCCGCGCCGCCGCGCAAGCCGGAATTCGCCGGACCCGGCGCGCAGCTGCGTTTTCGTCAGGGTGAGTGCCGCAAGCATGGGCAATTGCACGCCGCGCCGGGGCCGTCCGCCCCAGATGCCGCCCGCCGAACGCGCGCGGGTGATTCTGGATGCGGCCGAACGGGTTCTTCTGTCGCGCGGGTTGCAGGGCACGACCATGGAGGCCGTCGCGGCCGAGGCGGGCATGTCCAAGCGCACGCTCTATGACCTGTTCGACGGCCGCGCCGCGCTGATCGAGGCGCTGGTGCGCCGCTTGCGCGAAGGCATCGTGATGCCGCTGGGCGCGGCGCAGCAGGCATTGCCGCTGGCCGGGCGGCTGCGTCTGCTGCTGGCGCCCGACCGGCTGCCCGGCACGGGATCGGTCGCGCTGGAGGTGATGCGCGCGGCCATCGCCGAGGCGCCGCAGCAGCCCGAGATTGCCGCGCTGATGCTGGAGGAGGGGCCGCGCGCCGTCCGCCGCATGATCCGCGACGAACTGGCGCGCGCGGCGGCAGCGGACGAGATCGCGCTGGACGACACCGAGGCGGCGGCGGCGCTTTTGCTGCGCATGGCGCTGCCCTGCCCGATGGAGCGGTTGCTGTCGGGCGCAGGCACCGACGAGCCGATCGAGGCCGCCCGCGCCCGGGTGGACCGGGCGATTGCGGTCTTTTTGGCGGGCATGGCGGCAGGCATCGGGCCGGCATGACAGGGAAGGGGGCGTTGCGCGTTCCCGCCCGCAATGGCATTCAGGCGCCCTGTCGTCCCGACCGGAAACGCCCATGCGCCTTGTCCCGCTGCCTGACCCATCCCCCCGCCGCAGCAATCGGTCCGTCCAGTGAGCGCGGGCGCGATGCTGCTGGCGCTGGCGCTGGAGGGCGCGGCGGGCTGGCCCGCGCGGCTGCATGAACGCATCGGTCATCCGGTGGTCTGGCTCGGTACGCTGATCGCGGCCCTTGATCGGCGCTGGAACCGGCCCGGCGACGGGGCGGCGCGGCGGCTCTGGCTGGGCGCGGCGGCGGTTGCGGTGACACTGGCCGCCGCGATCCTGCCTGCGCTGGCGATTGCGGCGCTGTTGCCGGGCGGGTGGCTGGGCGCGGTGCTGACCGGGCTTCTGGCCGCGCCGCTGGTGGCGGGGCGCAGCCTGTATGACCATGTCGCCGCCGTTGCCCGGCCGCTGGCGGCGGGCGATCTGGCGGGGGCGCGCGGCGCGGTTGCGATGATTGTCGGGCGCGATCCGGCGCGGCTGGGCGAGGCGGGGGTGGCGCGCGCCGCGCTGGAAAGTCTGGCCGAGAACGCATCCGACGGGGTGGTGGCGCCGGTGTTCTGGGGCGTGGTCTTCGGGCTGCCGGGGATCGCGGGCTACAAGGCGGTCAACACGCTCGACAGCATGATCGGGCATCGCAATGACCGTTACCTGCATTTCGGCCGGGTTGCGGCGCGGCTTGACGATCTGGCGAATCTGGTTCCGGCCCGGCTGACGGGGCTTGTGTTCTGCGCGGTTGCCTGGCGGCCGGCCCGGGCGTTCCGCACCATGCGGCGCGATGCGCGTGCGCATCGTTCGCCCAATGCAGGCTGGCCCGAGGCGGCGATGGCGGGGGCGCTGGGGGTGCGGCTTTCGGGGCCGCGCATCTATGGCGACCGGGTCGCGGACGAGCCATGGCTGAACGCGGGTGCCCCCGATCCCGGCGCGCAGGCGCTGCGGAGCGGGCTGGCGCTGTACCTTCGGGCGATGGCGCTGCTGGCGGGTGTTCTGGCGGTCCTTGCGCTGGTGATCTGACGCGGCAACCGGCGCCGCTTGCCGGGGCACCCCGGCGGGACTATCACGGCGCGGTCACAACAGCCGGAGCGATCATGACCGACACCCTTGCCGCAGAGTTGCAACGCCGGATCGACCTAAAGACCAAGCCGCCCGGATCGCTGGGCCGGATCGAGGCGCTGGCCCATCAGATCGGTCTGGTGCAGGGCAGCCTGACGCCGCGGATGACGCGCTGCCAGTTGACGATCTTTGCCGCCGATCATGGCATCGCGGCCGAGGGCGTGTCGCTGTTCCCGCAGGAAGTGACGCGGCAGATGGTGCTGAACTTCCTTGCGGGCGGGGCGGCGGCGAATGTCTTTGCCCGCAGCGTCGGCGCCGATCTGCGCGTGGTCGATGCGGGCGTGATGGGAGAGCCCTTCGGGGTTGCGGGGCTGATCGAGCGGCGCATCGGCGCGGGCACGGCCAGCTTCCTGACCGGCCCGGCGATGAGCGCCGAACAATGCGCCGCCGCACTCGAGGCTGGCCGCGAACTGGGGGCGGATGGCGACTGGGACGCGGTCGCCTATGGCGAGATGGGCATCGCGAACACCGCCGCGGCCGCCGCGCTGGGCCACAAGCTGACCGGCGTCGGGCTGGACGTGCTGACCGGGCGCGGCACCGGGCTGGACGATCCGGGGCTTGCGCACAAGCGCGCGGTTCTGGAACGGGCCGCGGCGCGCACCGGGGACTTGGCCCCGCAAGAGGCGCTGGCCGAATATGGCGGGTTCGAGATCGCGATGATGGCGGGCGCGATGATCGGCGCGGCAGAGGCGGGAAGGGTGGTGATCGTGGACGGCTTCATCGCCACCGCGGCCGCGCTGGCGGCGGTGCGGATCGCGCCTGCCACGCGCGCGGCGATGGTCTTTGCCCACCGCTCCGAGGAACAGGGCCATGGCGCGCTGCTGGATGCGCTGGACGTCGCGCCGCTGTTGTCGCTGAACCTGCGGCTGGGCGAGGGCACGGGCGCGTTGCTGGCCTGGCCGCTTCTCAAGGCCGCCGCCGCGATGCTGGCCGAGATGGCCAGCTTTGCCGATGCCGGGGTGACGGGGCCGGCATGAGCGGGCGGCTGGCCCGGGAAGCGCGGCTGATCCTGCTGGCGGCGGGGTTCCTGACCCGGCTGCCGGTGCCGCCCGATCCTGCCTTCACGCCGCAGCGGATGGCCTGGGCTACACGCTGGTTCCCGCTGGTCGGGCTGGGGATCGGCGCGGTGGTGGCGCTGGTCTTCTGGGCCGCCGCGCTGGTGCTGCCTGCCTGGGTGGCGGCGGTTCTGGCGCTGGCCGCGGGCGTGCGGCTGACCGGCGCGCTGCATGAGGACGGTCTGGCCGATGTCGCCGACGGGCTGGGCGGCGGGCAGAGCCGCGAGCATGCGCTGGAGATCATGCGCGACAGCCGGATCGGCAGCTATGGCACGGTGGCGCTGGTGCTGGTGCTGCTGCTCAAGGCCGGGGCGCTGGCGCATCTGGGCGGGGCGGCGGTCGCCGCTATGATCGCGGCGCATGGGCTGAGCCGTGTCTTTGTCGTGCTGACCATGCTGCGGCTTCCCTATGCGCGGCCAGAGGGCAAGGCGGGCTTTGCCTCGGCCGCCGAGATCGGGCCGGGCGGGCTGGGAATCGTGCTGGGCACCGGGGCGCTGACGGCGCTGGGGCTGGCGGTTGCGGCGGGGCCGGGGGCTGCGCTGAGCGCGCTGGCCGCGGCGGCCGCCGTGACGCTGTGGATCGGCGCGATGCTGCGCCGCCGTCTGGGTGGCTATACCGGCGATGGGCTGGGCGCGGTGCAGCAACTGACCGAAACGGCGATCCTGCTGGGCGTGCTGGCATGGGTCTGATCCTTGTCCGCCACACCGCCCCCGACGTGGCGCCCGGCACCTGTTACGGCCGTCTCGACCTGTCCCCCGGCCCGCGATTCGCCGAGGAAGCCGCCGCGATCCTGGCCACGCTGCCGCCCGTGTCCCGCGTGCTGACCAGCCCCCTGATCCGCTGCCGGGCGCTGGCCGAGCATGTGGGCGCGGCGCGCGGGCTGCCGGTCGAGGTCGCGCCGGGGCTGATCGAGATCGATTTCGGCACTTGGGAAGGGATCGCCTGGGACGCCGTGCCGCGCGCGGAACTGGATGCCTGGGCGGCGGATTTCTGGCATGCACGGCCGCATGGCGGGGAAAGCGTGGCGATCTTCACCGCGCGGGTGGCCGAGGCGCTGGCTGGGCTGGGTGCCGCGCAGGACTGGCTGGCGGTGACCCATGCCGGGCTGATGCGCGCAGCGCTGCACCTGCTGGGCCGGGACGAGACCTGGGCCAGCCGCTTTGGCCATGGCGCGGTGCTGCGGCTTTCGCGCGACGAGCTTGCCGCGCTGGCGGCGGGCGGCGCCGGGACACGCCCCGGAAAAAACGCGTGAGCGCCCCGGAATGGCTGTGGCCATGCCGTGGCTGTGGAATAGATATTGCGCAGATCAGGGGCGGGCACGCCCCCAAGGAACGGACCGAACGATGCCCAGAACGCTTTTCAAGGTGATGATCCCGGAACGGCGCGGAACGCTGCCGGTCTTCCTGTGCCTGCGGCTTGCCGATGAGTGGGCCGAGCCGCGCCCCTGGCGGGCCGACAACCAGACGCTGCCCTATATCGGCTGGCACGTCACCCGCCGCGAGAACGGCCGCCTGC
This sequence comes from Rhodovulum strictum, assembly GCF_009649175.1. Classification (GTDB taxonomy): domain Bacteria; phylum Pseudomonadota; class Alphaproteobacteria; order Rhodobacterales; family Rhodobacteraceae; genus Rhodovulum; species Rhodovulum strictum. Next base: position 9,501 of record NZ_WJPO01000015.1, read on the forward strand.
TGACCGTGCTGCTGGGCCCGCTCGCCCTTCTGGCCGCCACCCCGCCCGCGCCGCGCGAAACCGCAGGCCCGGGAACCGTGCATCCCCAGGGCTGATCCGGGCGGCAAGAATTACCCTGCCGACAACAGTACTGGCGTCGGGCAGAGGGAAAGGCGCGTTTTCACTCGGCGTCGAGTCTTTCCGTGATGGCTGGCAGGGGGCGCTGAACGATGAGGTACTCGCGCTTTTTTTTCCTTTCCGGATCCTTGGTCATGCGATCCCCAAAATCGCTCATTCTGAGTTTGCTGTCGAAGAACCATGCAGAAAGTGCCAGGAATGCCAATCCGGCGACAATCAGAACCTCCCACGATGCACTCAACAATTCCATTCCGGTGGCGAATCCAATCAGAATCCAAAGCAAGAGCGCGAAACCGGCCATAGCTTGGTTCAGCTTGGAAACGCTGTATGGCTCTTCGAATTTCTCAACTGGGTAGGTTTTGTAGAGAGCGCCGGATATCCCATCCTCAAGGTAATCCACATGGCGCTCCCAGTTGTTCTGCCAGAACTTGGCGCCGCGAAGAAGGAGCAGCCAGACATAAGCTGAGAAGGAGCCGAAACACCAGATCGCAATCATGAGCCAAGTGGTTATTCTTTGAGTGGAACACTTGGTTTGATTGTCGTATGGAATACTGTCGCAATTGAATCCGACGCCATCACTGATCTGGAGAAGGAAGCCCAGCCCAGTCAGTGCAAGAGCCTGAACCGTCCACAAGTACGCGCTTCTCTGCCAATACATCTGGATTTCAAATTTCCTGATGTCGTGTGCTTTTTCGTATGCTTCACGCAGCTTCTTCCCTTCGGGTCCGTCTGGATCGACCGCTTTATCGATGTTGATTCCCATGATTCGATAATAATTTTCATTCTTCATCTTCGACTCCTGCATTGCCCCGGTCGCAGTTTTTCGACGTGACGTGATGGGAAGGAAAAAACAGGTCTGGTTCGTAGCTTTTTTCTCAGGTGGTTCGCCCATCCAAAGATCGGCAGTCCGCGATGAGTGCACCGACCGAGGAGCAGAATGTCTGGAATTTCCAGAAGTGTCGACAAGCATAGAGGGCGTGGAACACCCGGCTGGACATTCCCGCCGGGACACGCTAACGGCAGGGCCATGACGCCGCTCTGCCGCCCCCTTTCGCGCCGACGCCGCCGCCGGGTCTGACCCGGCCGCCTGCGCGTGCGCCATCGCGTCGTCTTCTCCCTCGTTGACTCGATCCCGGCCGTGGGGCACCCCTATGGCCTCTGTTCCTGAGGATTTTCCGATGTTTCCATCCGTCCTGCCGACCTATAACCGTGCGCCGCTGGAATTCGAGCGGGGCGAAGGCACCTGGCTGACCGCCACGGATGGCCGCTGCTTTCTCGATTTCGGTGCCGGGATCGGCGTGAACGCGCTGGGCCATGCCCATCCCGCGCTGGTCGAGGCGCTGACGGCACAGGCGGGCCGGGTGTGGCATCTGTCGAACCTCTACCGCATTCCCGAACAGCAGGCGCTGGCCGATGCGCTGGTGGAACGGACCTTTGCCGACACGGCGTTCTTTACCAATTCGGGCACCGAAAGCTGCGAGCTGGCGGTCAAGATGGCCCGGAAATACTGGTATGACAAAGGCCAGCCCGAGCGGGTGAACATCGTCACCTTCGCCGGTGCCTTTCATGGCCGGTCCTCGGCCGCGATCGCGGCGGCGGGGTCCGAGAAGATGACCAAGGGCTTCGGGCCGCTCTTGCCGGGCTTTGTCCATCTGCCCTTCCCGGCCCATGGCGCAGAGCTGGAAGCGGCCATCGACGGAAAAGTGGCGGCAATCATGGTCGAGCCCGTGCAGGGCGAGGGCGGCATAAGGCCGCTGCCCGAACCCTGCCTGAAGGGGCTGCGCGATCTGTGCGACCGGACCGGGGCGCTGCTGATCCTTGACGAGGTGCAATGCGGGATGGGGCGGACCGGGCGGCTTTTCGCCCATGAATGGGCCGGGATCGCGCCCGACATCATGATGATCGCCAAGGGCATCGGCGGCGGCTTTCCGCTGGGGGCGGTGCTGGCCACCGCCGAGGCCGCCAGCGGCATGACGGTCGGCACGCATGGCTCGACCTATGGCGGCAACCCGCTGGCCTGCGCAGTCGGCAAGGCGGTGCTGGAGATCGTCGGCGAACCCGCCTTTCTGGACGAGGTGAACCGCAAGGCAGGGCTGATGCGCCAGAAGCTGGAGGGGCTGGTGGCAAGCCATCCCGATATCTTCGAACTGGTGCGCGGCACGGGGCTGATGCTGGGGCTGAAATGCAGGGTGCCCAACGGCGATCTGGTGCAGGCGGGCTATGACCAGGGCCTGCTGACGGTGGGCGCGGCGGACAATGTCGTGCGGCTGTTGCCGCCGCTCAATGTCACCGAGGACGAGATCGCCGAGGCCGTCGCGCGGCTTGATGCGGCGGCGGGCACGCTGGCGGGCAGGGGGGCGGGGGCATGAGGCATTTCCTCGATCTTCACACCACGGATGCGGGCGAGTTGAGGGCGATGATCGAGCAGGCCCGCGCGATGAAGCAGGCGCGGGCGGGACGGCCCCGGGGGGCGCTGGACGACGACCAGCCGCTGTCGGGCCGGATGGTCGCGCTGATCTTCGAGAAACCCTCGACCCGGACGCGGATCAGTTTCGACATGGGCGTGCGCCAGATGGGCGGGCAGACCATGGTGCTGTCGGGCGCGGACATGCAGCTTGGCCATGGCGAGACCATTGCCGACACCGCCCGCGTGCTGTCGCGCTATGTCGACCTGATCATGCTGCGCACCTTCGAGGAGGCGACGCTGCACGAGATGGCCGAGCATGCCACGGTGCCGGTGATCAACGGGCTGACCAATCGCAGCCATCCCTGCCAGATCATGGCCGATATCCTGACCTATGAGGAACATCGCGGCCCGATCGCGGGGCGCAAGGTGGTCTGGTCGGGGGATGGCAACAATGTCTGCGCGTCCTTCCTCCATGCTGCGGGGCAGTTCGGCTTCGACTTCACCTTTACCGGACCGCCGACACTGGACCCCGATCCGGGTTTCGTGGCCGGGGCGCGGGCAAGGGGCGTGCGGGTCGAGATCGAGCGCGATCCGGTGAAGGCCGTTCAGGGCGCCGATCTGGTGGTGACCGATACCTGGGTCAGCATGCACGACCCGCAATCGGCGCGCGAGCGGCGGCACAACCAGTTGCGGCCCTATCAGGTGACCGAGCGGCTGATGGCGGCGGCGAAACCCGATGCGCTGTTCATGCATTGCCTGCCCGCCCATCGCGACGAGGAGGCGACCAGCGCGGTGATGGACGGGCCGCATTCGGTGATCTTCGACGAGGCCGAGAACCGGCTGCATGCGCAGAAGGCGATCCTGCGCTGGTGCCTGGGCGTCTGACGGGGCGCTCCCGCCCCCGGGCCGCACGGGGCTTGCGCCCCGCTTGCCCGGCGTTGGGCCGGGCCGCGCTGACGCGCGGCGCCTCCGGCGGGGATATTTGGGGCCAGAAGAAGCAGCGGTCGGGAGCGGGGCGTGATCCGAGGGACCGGCCGGAGGGCCAGGCCCGAGAAGAAAGGCGTGCGCCGCAGGCGCGCTATCTGACAGCCGCTCAGGGACGGGGTTTGCGGCGCAAGCTGGGCGTGGCGGCGGTGGGGTCTTCGGGCCAGGGGTGTTTGGGATAGCGTCCGCGCATGTCCTTGCGGACATCCGCATAGCTTGTGGCCCAGAAGCCCGGCAGATCGGTCGTGACCTGGACCGGGCGGTTGGCCGGCGAGAGCAGCGTGATCCGGAGCGGCAGGCGGTGCGGGCCTATGCAGGGATGGGTGGTGGTGCCGAAGAGTTCCTGAAGCCGCAACTCGATCGCGGGGCTGTCGCCCGCATAGTCGATGGGCACCTGTCGGCCCAGCGGCGTTTCGAAATGCGCCGGGGCGAGCCGGTCGAGGCTTTGCTGTTGGTTCCAGTTCAGGCAGGCGCGGAGCGCGGGCAGAAGGTCGAGGCGTCGGAGATCCTCGGCCGTGCGCGCGCCGGATAGGTGGGGCAGGAGCCAGTCTTCGAGCCGGTCGAGCAGCGTGGAATCCGAGAGGTCGGGCAGGTCTGCGCCCTGCTGGCGGATCAGCGCGACGCGGGCCTGGAAGCGGCGGGCGGACTCCGACCAGGGCAGGCCCAGCGCCCGGATGCCGTCTAGGGCGGCACGGGCCATGGCCTCGGGGGGTGCGTCGGGCCAGGGGCGGTCGTCCAGCACCAGCGCGCCAAGGCGTTCCTGGCGGCGGGCGATCACGCGGTTCTCGCGCCGCGACCAGTCGCAGATCTCGGCCCAGGCGATGGCGGCGCCATGGGTGGTGCGTAACGCGGCCTCGCTCAGCGGGGCGGCGAGGCGGATGCGGGCTTCGCGCGCGTCGCCGTCGAGATCGAGCGCGACGATCAGGCGCTGGCCCGCCAGCGGGTCGGCCGCGTCCATCACGGCCCCCTTGCCGCCGGACAGCACATAGCGCGGCGCCTCGCCCTTGCGGCGCAGGCCGATGCGGTCGGGATAGGCCAGGGCGGCCATCTCGCCCGCTGACATCGGCCTTGGGCTGTCGGGGGCGCGGGCGGCCAGCCGTTTCGCCTCGGCGCGGATGCGGGTGAGCGTTGCGCGGTCGGCGGGCACGGGCGTCTCGGCCCGTGGGTCGGCCAGCGCGCGCAGGCGCAGCGCGAGGTCGGTGCCTGCGCCGCGCAGCGGGTCGCGATCCTCGAGCAGGGCGGCGAGCGGGGCGGCCTGTTTGCCTGCCATCGCCAGCATATGGCCAAGCCGGGGGTGCAGCGGCAGCGCGGCCAGCGCGCGGCCGTGATCGGTGACGCGCCCCTTGCCGTCAAGCGCGCCGAGGGCGGACAGCAGCGCGCGCGCCTCGGCCAGCGCGCCGGGATTGGGCTGTGTCAGCAGTGCGAGGTCCGCGGGGTCGGTTGTGCCCCAGAGCGCAAGGTCGAGCGCAAGCCCGGTCAGGTCGCCCGCGACGATCTCGGGCGGGGGGAAGGCTGCCAGCGCGCCCTCTTCGCCGCGGGTCCAGAGTCGGTAGCAGCGCCCCGGCGCGACCCGGCCCGCGCGGCCGCGGCGCTGCTCGGCCTCGGCGCGGGTGACACGCTCGGTCACCAGCCGGGACATGCCGGAATTCGGGTCGAAGCGGGACCGCCGGGCGCGGCCGGCATCGACCACGACGCGGATATCCTCGATCGTCAGCGAGGTTTCGGCAATCGAGGTCGCCAGGACGATCTTGCGCCCCTCGGGCTCGGGCCGGATCGCGGCGCGTTGTTCGGCGAAGGGCAGGGCGCCGTAAAGCGGGCGGAGATGGCAGCCGGGTGGCAGGCGGGGGGCAAGGGCTGCGGTGCAGCGCCGGATCTCGGCCTCGCCGGGCAGGAAGACGAGGATGCCGCCCTGCGTTTCGGCCAGCGCCTGCGCCACCAGATCGGCCGTGGCTTCGGGCAGGCGGGCGCCCTTGGGCAGGGGGCGGTCGAGCCAGATCGTCTCGACCGGGAAGGCGCGGCCCTCGGAACTGATGAGCGGCGCCTCGTCCAGAAGGGCAGCGACCGGGGCGGCGTCCAGCGTGGCCGACATTACCAGCAGGATCAGGTCTTCGCGCAGCGCAGAGCGCACCTCCCAGGCCAGCGCAAGGCCCAGATCGGCGGCAAGGGAGCGTTCGTGGAACTCGTCGAAGAGGATCGCGCCGATGCCGTCGAGCCCGGGGTCGGACTGGATCATCCGGGTCAGGATGCCCTCGGTCACGACCTCGATCCGGGTTTCCCGGCCGATTTTGGTTTCGCCGCGGATACGGTAGCCGACCGTTTCCCCCACCGCCTCGCCCAGCGTCTCGGCCATGCGTTCGGCGGCGGCGCGGGCGGCCAGCCGCCTTGGCTCCAGCATCACGATGCGGCCCCCCGTCAGCCCCGCCTGCAACAGTGCAAGTGGCACCCGTGTCGTCTTGCCCGCGCCGGGCGGGGCTTGCAGCACGGCGCGGCCCGCGCGGGCGAGCGCGGCGATCAGGTCGGGCAGGGCGGCGTCGATGGGCAGGGGCGTCATGGCCATGCGTTATGGGCGAAACCGCCGGTGCAGGCCAGAGGGCTGGACAGCCCCGCGCACACGCGGCAAGACAAGGGCCGCGCAGCAGCGGAGCCGCCCATGGATATCGAGGATCTTGCCACCCGCATCCGCGTCGGCGAACGCCGGGCGCTGGCCCGCGCGATCACGCTGGTCGAAAGCGGCCGGTCCGATCACCGGGAAGCGGCGCAGGCGCTGCTGGACCGGCTGGCGCAAAGCCCCGGCCAGGCGTTGCGCATCGGGCTGTCGGGCACGCCGGGGGTGGGCAAGTCGACCTTTGTCGAAAGCTTCGGCACGTTGCTAACCGGGAAGGGCCACAAGGTCGCGGTGCTGGCGGTGGACCCAAGCTCGGCCCGCTCGGGCGGCTCGATCCTGGGCGACAAGACGCGGATGGAACGGCTGAGCCGCGACCCGAACGCCTTTATCCGCCCCTCGCCGAGCCAGTCGGCGCTGGGCGGCGTGGCGCGGCGCACGCGCGAGGCGGTGACGCTGTGCGAGGCGGCGGGCTTCGACATCGTGCTGATCGAGACGGTGGGCGTGGGCCAGTCCGAGACCATGGTCGCCGAGATGACGGATCTGTTCATCCTGCTGATGGCGCCCGCAGGCGGCGACGAATTGCAGGGCGTCAAGCGCGGCATCATGGAAATGGCCGACCTGATCCTGGTTAACAAGGCCGATGGCGATCTGAAACCGGCGGCCGAACGCACGCGGGGCGATTACGCGGGCGCGCTGCGGCTGTTGCGCCGCCGCCCGCAGGATCCCGAGGGGTTCCCCAAGGCGATCTGCGTCTCGGCGCTGCAGGAGGCCGGGCTGGCAGAGGCCTGGGCCGAGATGCAGGCGCTGGCCGAGTGGCGCCGCGAAACCGGCCATTTCGAGGCGCGGCGGACCGAACAGGCGCGCTACTGGTTCGCCGAGGAGGTGCGCCGCGGGCTTCTGGCGCGGCTCGATGCCGACCCGGCGATGCGGGCGCGGATGGCAGCCCTGGGCGCGCAGGTGGCGGCCGGTCAGACCAGCGTGGAACGCGCCACCGCCGACATGCTGGCCGCGCTTGGTGCTGCGCCGTGAAGCCCTTTCTGGTGCTGCAACTGCGCCCCGAGACCGAGGCCGCCGATGACGAGTTCGCCGCCATTCTGGCCAAGGGCGGGCTTTCGCCGGATCAGGTGCGGCGCATCCGGCTGGATGCCGAACCGCTGCCCGCGGGACTGGATCTTGGCGCCCATTCCGGCGTGATCGTGGGCGGCGGGCCGGGCTGCGTTTCGGACCCCGAGGATGCGAAATCCCCGGTCGAGCAGCGGATCGAGGCCGCGGTCATGGGGCTGATGCCCGAGATCACCGCCCGCGATTTCCCCTTTCTGGGCTGCTGCTACGGCATCGGCATCCTCGCCCATCATCTGGGCGCCGAGGTCTCCAAGGCCCGCTTCTCCGAACCGGTCGGCGCCACCACCTGCCATCTGACCGAAGCGGGCCGCAGCGATCCCTTGCTCGCGGGCCTGCCCGACAGCTTCCGCGCCTTTGTCGGCCACAAGGAGGCGGTGCAGGGCCTGCCGCCGGGCTGCGCGCATCTGCTGGCCTCGGACCCGTGCCCGTTCCAGATGATCCGCTTTGGCGCCAATGTCTATGCCACCCAGTTCCACCCCGAGGCCGACAGCGCGGGCTTCGAGCTGCGCATCCGCATCTATCGCGACCGCGGCTATTTCCCGCCCGAAACCGCCGATGACCTGGTGGCGATGTGCCGGGCCGAGGATGTGCGCCTGCCCGAAACCATCCTGAAGCGGTTTGTCGCGCGCTACGCATGCGATTGACCCGCTTTCCCCATGAATCGCTTGACGCCCCCCGGGATTGCCCGTAATGCACCGCGACGGAATTCGCGGCGCTGCCCCTGCGGCGCCCCCTGCTATTCGAGACGAGGAAGAACCCATGTCGCGCGTCTGCGAACTGACCGGTAAAGGTCCGATGGTCGGCAACAATGTCAGCCACGCCAACAACAAGACCAAGCGGCGCTTCCTGCCGAACCTGAACGAGGTCACGCTGCTGTCCGACGCGCTGGGCCGTTCGTTCAAGCTGCGCATCTCGGCCTCGGCGCTGCGCTCGGTCGATCACCGCGGCGGTCTGGACGCCTTCCTCGCCAAGGCGTGCGAGGATGAGCTGTCGACCAAGGCGCTGAAGATCAAGAAGGACATCGAAAAGGCCCAGGCGACCGCCTGACATCGGCCCTCCAATCCTGCCTGTCGGCCCCGCGCAGCAAGCGGGGCCGTTTGCGTTTCTGCCACCCGGCCTCGACAAGCGTCCCGGCACGGGTATACCTGACGCGATCCGCCCGCCCCGCCGGCGCGGCGGCACAAGGCCGAGGGAGAGACGGATGAAGCTGCTGAGGGTGGGCCCCGTGGGCCAGGAGAAACCGGCGATTCTGGACGCCGAAGGCGGGATGCGCGACCTTTCGGGCCGCGTCCCCGATTTCGCCGGGGCGGGTGTCTCGCCCGAGGCGCTGGATGCGATCCGCGCGCTCGACCTGTCCGCGCTGCCGCTGATCGCACCCGGCACGCGCATCGGCCCCTGCCTTGCCGCGGTGCCGAATTTCCACGCGATCGGGCTGAACTACGCGAAACACGCCGCCGAAACCGGCTCGAAACCGCCCGCCGAACCGATCCTCTTTTCCAAGGCAACCTCCTGCCTGTCCGGCCCCTTTGATCCGGTCGTGATCCCGCGCGACTCGGAAAAGACCGACTGGGAGGTGGAACTGGGCGTGGTCATCGGTCGCGCCGCGCACAATGTCTCCGAAGATGACGCGCTGGCCCATGTCGCGGGCTATTGCGTGGTCAACGATGTCTCGGAACGCGCCTTCCAGGTCGAGCGCGGCGGCCAATGGGTCAAGGGCAAGTCCGCCCCCAGCTTTGGCCCCGTCGGCCCCTGGCTGGTGACCGCCGACGAGGTGCCCGACCCCCAGGCGCTGGCGCTCTCGCTCGACCTGAACGGCGTCCGCGTGCAGGACAGCGATACCTCGGACATGATTTTCCCGGTGCGCCAGATCATCAGCTACATGAGCCGCTTCATGCAGCTTGTGCCTGGCGACCTGATCGCGACCGGCACGCCCGCGGGCGTGGGCATGGGCATGAAACCGCCGCGCTTCCTGCGGCCGGGCGACGTGATGGAATTGCGGGTCGAGGGGCTGGGCAGCCAGCGCCAGCATGCAATCGCGGCCCCCTGACAGGGCGCCCGAAGGGATCTGACGCAGCGCGGTCTTCTTCTTGGCCCAAATACCCCCGCGCGGAGCGCGCGCCCGCGTCAGCGGCGCCCGGCCCAACGCCGGACAAGCGGGGCGCAAGCCCCGCGCAGGCCGGGGGCGGGAGGGCTACGTCACGACGTCGGGTGCGGTGCGGCCGGTGCGCGCACGCAGCCCGATGATCTCGTCGGCCGCGGCGATCACGCCCGCCAGCGCCGCGCCGACCGGCAGTTCCAGCCGGGCCGGATCGTCGGTGAAATCCTCAAGATAGACCCGGAGCGTCGCGCCCTCGGTGCCCGTGCCCGACAGCCGGCAGACGATCCGCGCGCCATCCTCGAACCCGATCCGCAGCCCCTGGCGCTCGGACCGGCTGCCATCGACCGGATCGGCATAGGAAAACTCGTCCGCCATCGCGATCCGCCGCCCCGTCACGACCTGCCCGGGCAAGTCCGGCAGGCGCGCGCGCAGATCGTCCAGCATCGCCCCGGCCAACCCGGCATCGAGCGCTTCGTAATCATGGCGCGCGTAATGGTTGCGCCCGAATTCCTGCCAATGGCCGCGCAGCGTGTCGGCGACCGACAGCCGCGTTGCGGCCAGGATGTTCAGCCACAGCAGCACCGCCCAGAGCCCGTCCTTCTCGCGCACATGGTCCGAGCCGGTCCCGGCGCTTTCCTCGCCACACAGCGTCACCCGGCCCGCATCCAGCAGGTTGCCGAAGAATTTCCACCCCGTCGGCGTCTCGTAAAGCGCCAGCCCCCGCGCCGCCGCGACCCGGTCGACCGCGCGCGAGGTCGGCATCGAGCGCGCCACCCCTGCCAGCCCCCGCGCATAGCCCGGCGCCAGATGCGCGTTCGCGGCCAGCACCGCCAGGCTGTCGGAGGGTGTCACGACGATGCCGCGGCCCAGGATCATGTTGCGGTCGCCATCGCCATCCGAGGCCGCGGCGAAATCGGGGGCATCCGGCCCCATCACCAGATCGACCAGATCCTTTGCCCAGATCGGGTTCGGATCGGGATGCCCGCCGCCGAAATCGGGGCTGGGCACGGCATTGACCACGCTGCCCTCGGGCGCGCCCAGCATGTCCTGAAGGATCGCAACCGCATAGGGCCCCGTCACCGCATGCATCGCATCGAAGCGGATCGTGAAGCCGCTGGCGATCAGGGCCCGGATTGCCTCGAAATCGAAAAGCCGCGCCATCAGCGAGGCGTAATCGGCGACCGGATCGACGATCTCGACCACCATGCCGCCCAGCCGCGCCGCCCCCAGCCGCGACAGGTCCACATCCTGCGCCTCGAGGATGTCGTAGCATTGCAGCCGCTGCGTCTCGTCGAAGATGCGGGCGGTCAGATCCTCGGGGGCGGGGCCGCCATTGGCACAGTTGAACTTGACCCCGAAATCCTCGCCCAGCCCGCCGGGATTGTGGCTGGCCGACAGGATGATGCCGCCATCCGTCCGGCGCTGGCGGATCAGGTTCGAGGCTGCGGGCGTCGACAGCAGCGCCCCTTGCCCCACGATCACCTTGGCCGCGCCACTGGCCGCCGCCATGCGCAGGATCACCTGCGCCGCGCGGTCATTGAAATAGCGCCCGTCGCCGCCCAGCACCAGGGTCTTGCCCTGCACCCCGCCGATCGCGTTCCAGATCGCCTGGACGAAATTCTCCAGGTAATGCGGCGCCATGAAGGTTCGGGTCTTCTTGCGCAGCCCCGATGTGCCGGGTTTCTGCCCCTCGATCGGCCGGGTCTGGATCGTGCGTTTCTGCATGCCTGTCGGTCCCTTCTTGCCCGGCCATCCGCACGGGCAGGCGCGAGCATAGCGCCGCCGCCCCGGACCACAACCCACGCAGCCGTGACGCGGCTGCTTGGCGGCATGGCGTTGCCAAACCGGGCCGAAACGGGTGATTGATGCGTGCGGCGCCCGGGCTCGGGGGCCAGGGGATTCGTCGTGAAGGAGGCCGGGGCGCCATGAGGCTGACCGTCAACGGAACCGAACACGAGGTCGATGTCGAACCCGACATGCCGCTTTTGTGGGTGCTGCGCGATGTGCTGGGCCTGACGGGCACGAAATATGGCTGCGGCATCGGCCAATGCGGCGCCTGCACCGTGCATCTGGGCGGGGTCGCGGTGCAGTCCTGCCAGATCGCCGCGGGCGATGTGGATGCCCCCGTGACCACGATCGAGGGGCTGGGCACGCCCGAGGCGCCGCATCCGGTGCAGGCCGCCTGGATCGAGATCCAGGTCGCGCAATGCGGCTATTGCCAGTCGGGCCAGATCATGGCCGCCGCCGCGTTGCTGGCCGAAACGCCCGAGCCCGACGCGACCGAGATCGACGCGGCATTGCATGTCAATCTCTGCCGCTGCGGCACCTATCCGCGGATCCGCGCGGCGGTGCGGCTGGCCGCCGACAAGCTGCGGGAGGGGTAAGCGATGGCAGGCATGGGCAAGATCGCGCGGCGGGGCTTTCTGATCGGGGCGGCGACGGTGGCAGGCGGCTTTGCGGTGGGCGTCTATTCCCTGCGCCAGCCCTATGCCAGCCCGCTGTCCAAGGATCTGCCGCCGGGCATGGCGGTGCTGACGCCCTATGTGGTGATCGACCGGAGCGGGGTCATCCTGATCACCCCGCGCGCCGAGATGGGGCAGGGCGCGACCACGATCCAGGCGGCGCTGATCGCCGAGGAACTGGACATCCCGCTTGACGCGGTGCGCACCGATCCCGGCATGCCCGCGCCCGCCTATTACAATTCAAAGATCGTGGCCGAGGGGCTGCCCTTTGCGGCGACAGATACCGGGCGCGTGGCCGGCGTCGCGCGTGAAACCGGCGACATGCTGGGCAAGCTGATGGGGCTACAGATCACCGGGGGCTCGACGACGGTTCCGGACGGCTATGACCGGCTGCGCCAGGCGGGGGCCATGGCGCGGGCGATGCTGATTACCGCCGCCTCCCGGCGTCTGGGCGTGGCCGAGGCCGAGCTGACCACCGAGGCGGGCGCGGTGATCGCGCCTGACGGCACGCGGCTGTCTTATGTCGAGCTTGCCCCCGCCGCGGGCAGGTTGCTGGAACCGCGTCAGGTCACGCTCAAGGATCCGTCCGAGTGGCGGCTTCTGGGCAAGCCGATGCAGCGGCTCGACATCGTGGCGAAATCGACCGGCACCGAACGCTATGGCATCGACCAGACCGCGCCGGGGATGCTGTTTGCCACCGTGCGCACCAATCCCGCACGCGGCGGCGGCGTGCTGTCCCTTGACGCCAGCCGCGCCGAGGCGATGCGCGGGGTGGTCAAGGTGGTGCGCATCCCCGACGGGATCGGCGTGCTGGCCGACAACACCTGGCGCGCCTTTCAGGCCGCGCAGGCGGTCGAGATCGAATGGGGCCCCGCGCCCTGGCCCGCGGATACCGAGGCGCTGTTCGAAAGCATCGCGGGCGCGTTCGAGACAAGGCGCGACAGCCGCTTGAAGGACGAGGGCGACATCAAGGCCGCGCTGGCGGGTGGCGCGGATGTCGAGGCGGAATACCGCGTGCCCTTCCTCGCCCATGCGCCGCTGGAACCGATGACGGCCTTTGCCTGGTTCCGCAACGGCATCATGGAGTTGCGCGCAGGCACCCAGATCCCGCGCTTCGCGGTCCGGACGGCACGGCGGCTGACCGGCCTGCCGGAGGATCTGGTCGGGCTTTACGCGCTGCCGATGGGCGGCAGTTTCGGTCGTCGGCTGGAGGATGATTTCATCGACCAGGCAGTGCGGCTGGCCTGGGCGGCCGAGGGGCGGCCGGTCAAGCTGACCTGGTCGCGCGAGGAGGACATGGCCCGGGACTTTCCCCGCCCGGCCGCCATCGCGCGCGGTCGCGGACGGGTCGAGGGCGGCAAGGTCGCGGCGATGGATCTGGCGATCGCCGCGCCATCGGTCAGCGCCTCGCAGATGGGGCGGCTGGGGGTGCCGACGATGGGCCCCGATACGGCCATCGTCGCGGGCGCCTGGGACCAGCCCTTCGCGATCCCGGCCTATCGCGTGACGGGCCATCGTGCGCCGGAAACGGTGCCGATCAGTTCCTGGCGCTCGGTCGGGGCCTCGGCCAATGCGTTTTTCCATGAAAGCCTGATGGATGAACTGATCCACGCGGCAGGCGCCGATCCACTGGAAGAACGGCTGCGGCTGTGCACCCACGCGCCCTCTGCCCGGGTGCTGGAGGCGGTGGGCGAATTGTCGGACTGGGGCACGCCGCTTGCGCCCGGCCGCGGGCGGGGGCTGGCGTTCTGCCTGTCCTTCGGCGTGCCCTGCGCCGAGGTGGTCGAGGTGACGGCAGAGGCAAGGGGCATCCGGATCGACCGCGTGTTTGCCGTGGCCGAGGTCGGCCGCGTGCTCGACCCGGTGAATATCGAGAACCAGATGCAGGGGGGCGTGATCTGGGGGCTGTCGCATGCGATGTGGGGCGAGTTGACCTATGCCGAGGGCCGGGCCGAGCAGGAGAATTTCGACAGCTTCCAGGCGATGCGGATCGGCGAATGCCCCGAGATCGTGGTGCGCGCGCTGGAAAGCGGCGGGCCGGTGCGCGGGGTCGGCGAACCGCCCGTTCCGCCCGCCGCCCCGGCGCTTGCGAATGCGATCTTCGCCGCAACGGGGCAACGGCTGCGCGCGCTTCCGCTGGCCCGGGCGGTGCGCTTCGTCTGAGCGGGCAGGGGGGCGCTGCCCCCCGTCCTTGCGGACTCCCCCCGGGGTATTTTCGCCAAGAAGAAGGACAGGGGCGCGCGCTGTTCGTTTCGGGCGTCAGTTATCCGCGTCCGTCCGCACGGGTCTGGCGAAGGGATCGGGGTCGTAGCGCGCGTGCGTCAGGTAGAGCCCCGAGGGCGGGCAGACCGGGCCGCAGGCGGCGCGGTCGCGGGCCAGAAGGGCGTCGCGCACCCGTTCGGGCGGCCAGGCGCCTGCGCCGACCCGTTCCAGCGTGCCGACGATGCTGCGCACCTGATTGTGCAGGAAGCTGCGGGCGCGCAGGTGGAAGCGGAATTCCTGTCCGCCGGGGCAGGCCCGTTCCTCGATCTCGAGCGTATCGAGCGTCTTGACCGGCGATTTCGCCTGGCAGAGCGCGGCGCGGAAGGTGGTGAAGTCGTGCTGCCCGATCAGATGCGCTGCCGCCTCCTGCATCGGGGCGCGTTCGAGCGGGTGGGGCACCTGCCAGACCAGTCCGCGCTCATGCGTCATCGGGGCGCGGCGGGTGACGAGGCGAAAGAGGTAGCGCCGTTCGAGGGCCGAGAAGCGGGCGTGGAAATCATCGCCCACCCGCGCGCAATCCACCACGGCAACGGGGGCGGGCCGCAGGTGGTAGTTCAGCGCCTGCGCCAGCCGGAACGGATCCCAGTCCTTGCGCAGGTCGCAATGGGCGACCTGGCCCAGCGCATGCACGCCCGCATCCGTCCGCCCGGCGGCGGCGATGGCGGGCAGGCCGGGTTCGAGCCGTGCCAGTGCCGCCTCGACCACGCCCTGCACCGAGGGGCGGTCGGCCTGGCGTTGCCAGCCGGAAAACGGCGTGCCGTCATATTCGATCTTCAGCGTGTAGCGGGGCATGGCCGGTCGTTACCGCGACAATCCTTCGCTTGCAATCGCCCATGCCGGGGCTGGCGCGGGCGCGGCGGCGGGCTTACCTTGGCCGGAGCCGTGAAAGGAGCAACCTTGCGCATTGGCGATATTGCCGACGGGCTGACGCGCGGGGCGGAGGGGATTGCCGCCTCGGTGTCCGAGACCTTCCTGGAGCCGGTGGTCCGGCTGGGCGTGACGGGATTGTCGCGGGCCGGAAAGACCGTCTTCATCACCTCGCTGGTGGCCAATCTGATGGATCGCGGGCGAATGCCGCAATTGCGCGCCGCCGCCTCGGGGGCGATCACCGCGGCCCATCTGCGACCCCAGCCCGACAATACCGTGCCGCGATTCGACTACGAGACGCATCTGGCCGCGCTGACCGGGACCGCGCCGCACTGGCCCGACTCGACCCGCGCGGTGTCCGAGTTGCGGCTGTCGCTCAAGGTGCGGCCGGGCGGGCTGGGGCGGCTTCTGGGCACCATGACCGGGCCGCGCACGGTGCATGTGGATATCGTCGATTATCCCGGCGAGTGGCTGCTGGATCTGGCGCTGCTCGACAAGGGCTATGCCGGATGGTCGCGCGAGACGCTGGAACGGATCGAGGCACGGCCCGGTGGGGCGGGGTTCCTGTCGGCGCTGGGCGGGGTCGATCCGGCGGCGAAGCTGGACGAGCCGGTGGCCCAGGGGCTGGCCGGGGCGTTCACCGCCTATCTTCAGGCCGCGCGCGAGGCGGGGTTTTCCGATTGCACGCCGGGCCGCTTCCTGTTGCCGGGCGAGTTGGCGGGCTCGCCCGTGCTGACCTTTGCGCCCTTGCCCGAGCCCGCGGCCGCAACGCCGCGCGGCAGTCTGTGGCGCGAGATGGAGCGGCGCTTCGACGCCTACAAGGCCGAGGTGGTCAAGCCCTTCTTCCGCGAGCATTTCTCGCGGATCGACCGGCAGGTGGTGCTGGTCGATGCGCTGGGCGCGATCCATGCAGGTCCCAGCGCGGTTGAGGATCTGCGCCGAGCGATGACCGAGATCCTGGGCGCGTTCCGGCCCGGCCGCAATGCCTGGCTCACCTCGCTTCTGCTGGGGCGGCGGGTCGAGAAGATCCTGTTTGCCGCGACCAAGGCCGACCATCTGCATCACAGCCAGCATGCCCGGTTGACCGCGATCATGCAGGCTCTGATGCGCGATGCCCGCCGCCGCGCCGATTTCGCGGGTGCCGAGACCGCCGCCATGGCGATTGCCGCCCTGCGCGCGACCGTCGAGGAAACCCGTACCCGCGGCGGCGAAAGCTATGATTGCGTGCGCGGCACGCTGCTGGAGACCGGCCGCGAGGCGGCGCTTTATCCCGGCGAGCTGCCCGAGGATCCGGCGCTGCTGCTCGATCCCGCGCGCGAGGGGGCCGAGGACTGGCTGGACGCCGAATACAACGTCATGCGCTTTGCGCCGGCGCGGCTGACCTTGCGCCCGGGCGAGGGGCCGCCCCATATCCGGCTGGACAAGGCGGCCGAGTTCCTGCTGGGGGGTCGGCTGAAATGACCCGCCGCCCGGTGCTTTTCGACCTCGACGGCGAGGACGACAAGCCCGGCGCGGGGCAGGGAGGGGCGCCGGACCGGGCCGCGACGGCTGCGGCAGAGGAGCGGGAGGCGCGGGACCGGGCCGAGAAGGAAAGGGCCGCGGAGGCGGAGCGCGACCGCGCCGAGCGCGCGCGGCAGGAGCAGGAACGTCAGGCACGGGAGCGCGCCGAGCAGGAAAGGCTGGCTCAGGAACAGGCGGAACAGGCGCGGATCGCGCGCGAGCGGGAAGACCGCGCGCGGGCAGAGGCCGAGCGGTTGGAGCGCGAGCGCACCGAGCGGGACCGCGCGGAACGTGAGCGGGCAGAGGCGGAACGTGTGGAACGCGAGCGCGTAGAGCGTGAGCGGGCCGAGCAGGCGCGGAAAGAGCGCGAGCAGGCCGAATGGGAACAGGCCGAGCGGGAGCGCGTCGCGCGCGAGCGGGCCGAACGCGAGAGGCAGGAACGGGAACGGGCAGAGGCCGAACGGACCGCGCGGGAGCGGGCAGAGGCCGAACGCGCGGAACGCGACCGGGTAGAGCGCGACAGGGCCGAGCAGGCGCGGAAAGAGCGCGAGCGGGCCGAACGCGAGAGGCAGGACCGGGAACGGGCAGAGGCCGAACGGGCAGAGGCCGAGCGGCGGGAACAGGAACGGCGGGAGCGGGCACGAGTGGAACAGGAGCGGGAACGGGCAGAGCGTGAGGCCCGGGCGCGCGTGGCAGCGCCGGAGGGGCCGCGCCGCGAGAGCCGCAAGGCCAGGGCGCCGCGGCTGTTCGAGACCGACGCGGCTGAGGCGCCTGTCTCGCCCGCCTCGGCGCCGCCGGTGCCCGACGCCGATGCGCTGCCCGAGGGCCGCGCGATGCAGGCCGTGGTGGCGCTGGCCGCCCGGCCGCCCTCGCGGCTGGGGCGGTTCTTCTGGGCCTCGTTCACGGCGCTGATCGGTTTTGCCGTCTCGCTGGCGGCCTGGGATTTCGTCACCGGCCTGATCGGGCGCAACCCGGTGCTGGGCGGCATTGCCGTGCTGCTGGCGGGATGCGTGCTGCTGGCGCTGTTGCTGATCGGGCTGCGCGAGATGGCGGCGTTTTCGCGGCTGGCGCGGCTCGACCGGCTGCATGCCGAGACCGAAGCCGCGCTCGCCACCCATGACCTGACCGCCGCGCGCGCGGTGCTGGACCGGCTGCTGGCGCTTTATGCCCGGCGCGAGGATACGCTTTGGGGCCGCGAGCGGGTCAAGGACCGGCAGGACGAGATCCTGGATGCCGACGGGCTCCTGGGGTTGGCCGAGCGCGAATTGCTGGCCCCGCTGGATGCCGCCGCCACGCGCGAGATCGAGGCCGCGTCCCGAACCGTGGCCGCCGTGACCGCCATCGTGCCGCTGGCCCTGGCCGATATCGCGACGGCGATGGTGGCGAACCTGCGCATGATCCGGCGGATTGCCGAGATCTATGGCGGGCGGGGCGGTTTTCTGGGCTCGATCCGGCTGGGGCGTGCGGTGATGACGCATCTGGTCGCCACGGGGGCGGTGGCGGTGGGCGATGACATGCTGGGCTCGATTGCGGGCGGCGGCGTGCTGTCGCGCGTCTCGCGCCGGTTCGGCGAGGGTGTGGTCAACGGCGCGCTGACCGCGCGGGTGGGTGTCGCCGCGATGGAGGTCTGCCGCCCGCTGCCGTTTCGCGAACTCAAGCGCCCCTCGGTTGGGGCCTTGGTCAAGCGCGCGCTGACGGGACTGTTCTCGAAACCCGACGCCTGAGCCGCCCTTTACGGCCCCGTCCGCGCGGCCTATAAGCCCGCCCATGTCGTCCGGACCCCTGCGCATCCTTCGAATTAGCCGCCCGGCGCTCTGATCCAGAGCGGCCGGGACAAGGCGCTTGACCCCTCGCGCCGAAGCTTCAACAGATCGCATGACCCGTTTTCCGAGGACCGCCCCCATGTGCGCCGACACGCCCGACTATCGCGACACCGTCTTCCTGCCCGAAACCGATTTCCCGATGCGCGCGGGCCTGCCCGAGCGCGAACCCGCCTGGCTGGAGCGCTGGGCGCGGCTCGGGGTCTATGACCGGCTGCGGGAAAATACGGGGCGGCCGCCCTTCATCCTGCATGACGGCCCGCCCTACGCGAACGGGCATCTGCATATCGGCCACGCGCTGAACAAGATCCTCAAGGATTTCATCGTGCGCAGCCAGCAGATGATGGGCAAGGACGCCCGCTATGTGCCGGGCTGGGATTGCCACGGGCTGCCCATCGAATGGAAGATCGAGGAACAGTATCGGGCCAAGGGGCTCGACAAGGATTCGGTGGACGTGGTCGCCTTTCGTCAGGAATGCCGGAAATTCGCCGAAGGCTGGATCGGGGTGCAGCGCGAGGAATTCAAGCGCCTCGGCATCACCGGCAACTGGGCCGATCCCTACCTGACCATGGATTTCCACGCCGAGGCCGTGATCGCGCAGGAATTCATGACATTCCTGATGAACGGCGCGCTCTATCAGGGCTCCAAGCCCGTGATGTGGAGCCCCGTCGAAAAGACCGCATTGGCCGAGGCCGAGGTCGAATATCACGACCACCAGAGCCACACGATCTGGGTGAAGTTTCCGGTTGTGGCAGTTAGAAATACTCCGGTCCTTCGGACGTTGAGCAGTATCAATCCAGTTGATGCGCTTGTCGGCGCAAAGGTGGTGATCTGGACAACAACACCTTGGACCATCCCGCAGAACCGCGCTGTGGCTTACAATCCAGCGATCACGTACGGGCTTTTCGAGGTGACCTCGGTTCTTGAGGGTGCTTCGGCTGTTGAAGGCGAACGTATCCTTGTTGCCGACAATCTGGCTGAGCAGACGTTCAGACAGGCCAAGGTTCAGGAGTATAATCGTATCGCGACGGTATCCTTTGTCGGCACCGAGAAAATATCTCTCGCCCACCCCTTCCGCGGCATCGAGGGCGGCAATGGCGAGTGGGATTTCGACGTGCCCATGCTGCCCGGCGATCACGTCACCGACGACGCAGGGACAGGCTTTGTCCATACCGCGCCCAGCCATGGCGATGACGACTACCAGATCGGCCTGAAATACAACCTGCCGATGACGTATAATGTCCTTGAGGACGGCTCGTTCCGGCCCGACCTGCCGATCTTTGGCGGGCAGGCGATCCTGACGCCCGAGGGCAAGGAAGGCCCGGCCAATGTCTCGGTGATCAAGCAACTGGCCTATGCCGGGGCGCTGCTGGCCAAGGGCAAGCTGAAACACAGCTACCCGCATAGCTGGCGCTCGAAGGCGCCCTTGATCTACCGCAACACGCCGCAATGGTTCGCCGCCATCGACCACAGGCTGGACGATGGCATGGGCAGCTATGGCGACACGATCCGGCAACGCGCGCTGACCTCGATCGACCAGTTGGTGCGCTGGACGCCGCAGACCGGGCGCAACCGGCTTTACTCGATGATCGAGGCCCGGCCCGACTGGGTTCTGTCGCGCCAGCGCGCCTGGGGCGTGCCGCTGACCTGTTTCGTCAAGCGCGGCGCCAAGCCCACCGATCCCGATTTCCTGCTGCGCGACCGGGCGGTGAACGCGCGCATCGTGGCGGCGTTCGAGGCCGAAGGGGCGGATGCCTGGTATGCCGAGGGGGCGAAGGCGCGGTTCCTCGGGACCGACCACGACCCCGAGGCTTACGATCAGGTCATGGACGTGCTGGATGTGTGGTTCGATTCAGGCTCCACCCATGCCTTCGTGCTGCGCGACCGGGCGGACGGGGCGGCGGACGGGATTGCGGATCTGTATCTTGAGGGCACTGACCAGCATCGCGGCTGGTTCCATTCCTCGATGCTTCAGGCCTGCGGCACCATCGGCCGGGCGCCCTATCGCGGCGTGCTGACCCATGGCTTCACGCTGGACGAGAAGGGCAACAAGATGTCCAAATCGCTCGGCAACACCGTCGCGCCCGAGGATGTCATCAAGCAATATGGTGCCGACATCCTGCGGCTGTGGGTGGCGCAGTCGGATTATACCGTGGACCTGCGCATCGGGCCGGAGATCCTGAAAGGCGTGGCCGACAGCTACCGCCGCCTGCGCAACACGCTGCGATTCCTGCTGGGCAATCTGGCCGGGTTCACCGAGGCCGAACGGGTCGCGCCCGCCGAGATGCCTGAACTGGAACGCTGGGTGCTGCACCGGCTGGCGGAACTCGACCAGCGGGTGCGGCAGGGCTATGATGCCTATGATTTCCAGGGCGTGTTCCAGGCGCTGTTCAACTTCTGCACCGTGGATCTGTCGGCCTTCTATTTCGACATCCGCAAGGACGCGCTGTATTGCGATGCGCCGGGCAGCCCGCGCCGCCGGGCCGCGCGCAGTGTGCTGGACCTGCTGTTCCACCGCCTGACCACCTGGCTTGCGCCGATGCTGGTCTTCACGATGGAGGATGTCTGGCTTGCGCGTTTCCCGGGCGAGGAGGGGTCCGTGCATTTTGAGGATATCCCCGAGACGCCTGCGGAGTGGCGCGACGACGCGCTGGCGGCGAAATGGGCGGGCATGCGGCAGGTGCGGCGCGTGGTGACGGCGGCGCTGGAGATCCAGCGTCAGGACAAGGTGATCGGCGCAAGCCTGGAGGCAGCACCCGTCGTCCATGTCGAGGACGCGGCCGTGCTGGCCGCGCTGAAGACGGTCGAGTTCGCCGATCTCTGCATCACCTCGGACATACTGCTGACCGCCGATCCCAGCCCGAACGAGGCCTTCCGCCTGCCCGAAGTGCCGGGCGTGGGCGTGGTCTTTGAAAAGGCCGAGGGCGAGAAATGCCAGCGCTGCTGGAAGATCCTGCCCGATGTCGGCAGCCACGCCCACCCGGGCACCTGCGCCCGCTGCGCCGCGGTGCTGGGCGGATAGATCGGGGGCGCCCGCTGGCGCGGGCGCTTGCCTCCGGCGGGGGTATCCGGACCGGCAAGACGGGCGGGCGAGCGCCCTGCGGCCCGTTCCCGCGCAGCGGGCGGCGGTAACCTTTCCAGACTGGCGTGCGGCGCACTTTGGCGCTACACTGAACTCTAGACCCGGCAAACGGGCGAAGGCAGAGGCAGTCGAGGCAGTACGCCCATGACGGAAATGGTCTACGGGACCGCGCCGATTCGCGCGGGCGAACCGGTTCTGCCGCGTTGGTGGCGGACGGTGGACAGGTGGGCGATCACCTGCATCCTGATGCTGTTCGGGGTGGGGCTGTTGCTGGGGCTGGCGGCCTCGCCGCCGCTGGCCGCCAAGAACGGGCTGGCCGCTTTCTACTATGTCGAACGGCAGATGATGTTCGGCGCGCTGGCGCTGGGCGTGATGATGGTCGTCTCGATGATGTCGCCGGACATGGTGCGCAGGCTGGGCGTGATCGGCTTTCTGGGCGCCTTCGTCGCGCTGGCCCTGCTGCCGTTTCTGGGCACCGATTTCGGCAAGGGGGCGGTGCGGTGGTATTCGCTGGGCTTCGCGTCCGTCCAGCCCTCGGAATTCCTGAAGCCCGGCTTCATCGTGCTGGCGGCCTGGATGCTGGCCGCCGCGCAGGAACTGAACGGGCCGCCCGGGCGCATGATGTCGCTGGCGGTGACGCTGGCGGTGGTGCTGATCCTCGCCTTCCAGCCCGATTTCGGGCAGGCGGCGCTGATCCTGTTTGCCTGGGGCGTGATGTATTTCGTGGCCGGTGCGCCCTTCCTGTTGCTGGTCGCCGTGGCAGGTGCGGTTGTTGCGGGGGGCACGCTGGCCTATCAGGGATCCGAGCATTTTGCCCGCCGCATCGACGGCTTCCTGTCCTCCGAGATCGACCCGCGCACGCAGCTTGGCTATGCGGTGAACGCGATCCAGGAAGGCGGGTTCTTCGGCGTGGGCGTGGGCGAGGGGCAGGTGAAATGGTCGCTGCCCGATGCGCATACCGATTTCATCATCGCGGTTGCGGCCGAGGAATACGGGCTGGTGCTGGTGGCTGCGATCATCGGGCTTTACGCGGTGATCGTCGTGCGCTCGCTGTTCCGGCTGATGCGCGAGCGCGACACCTTCATCCGGATCGCGGGCACGGGGCTGGCCTGCACCTTTGGCGTGCAGGCGCTGATCAACATGGGCGTGGCGGTCAAACTGCTGCCCGCCAAGGGCATGACGCTGCCCTTTGTCAGCTATGGCGGCTCGTCGCTGATCGCCATGGGCATCATGGTGGGCATGCTGCTGGCGCTGACGCGCAGCCGGCCGCAGGGCGAGATCGGCGACATCCTGCGCCGCAGGGGGCTGGCATGAGCGCGCCGCTTCTGGTCATTGCCGCGGGCGGCACCGGCGGGCACATGTTCCCGGCCCAGGCGCTGGCCGAGGCGATGCTGGCGCGCGGCTGGCGGGTCAAGCTGTCGACCGATGCGCGCGGCGCACGCTATGCGGGGGGATTTCCGCGGCAGGTCGAGATCGCCCGCGTGGCCGCCGACAGTCTGGCGCGCGGCGGGCTGGTCGAGCGGATCGCGGCGCCCTTCCGGCTGGGCGTGGGCGTGGTGGTGGCGCTGGTGAGCATGCTGCGCGACCGTCCGGCGGTGGTGGCGGGCTTTGGCGGCTATCCGTCCTTCCCGGCGCTGACGGCCGCGATCGCGCTGAAACTGCCGCGGATGATCCATGAACAGAACGGCGTGCTGGGGCAGGTGAACGAGCTTTATGCCCGGCGCGTTCATGCCATCGGCTGTGGCACATGGCCGACCGATCTGCCCGATGGTGTCGAGGCATGGCATGTCGGCAACCCTGTGCGCGCAGCGGTGATGGAACGCGCGGGCGCACCCTATATCCCGCCGGGCGACTATCCGATGAGCATTGTCGCCATCGGTGGCAGCCAGGGCGCGCGGGTGCTGTCGGACACTGTGCCCGCCGCCATCGCCGCCCTGCCCGAGCATCTGCGCCGCCATATCCGCGTGTCCCATCAGGCCCGCGAAGAGGATGTGGCGCGGGTCGATCTGGCCTATGCGCAGGCGGGTATCGAGGCCGATGTCCGGCCCTTCTTCAACGACATTCCCGCGCGTCTGGCCGAGGCGCAGCTTGTCATCAGCCGCGCCGGGGCCTCGTCGATTGCCGATATTTCGGTGATCGGGCGGCCCTCGATCCTGATCCCCTATCCTTACGCGACGGGCGATCATCAGACCGCCAATGCCCGCGGGCTGGTCGAGGCGGGGGCGGCGATCCTGATCCCCGAATCCGCCCTTGACCCCGCCGCGCTGTCGGCGCAAATCGCCACGGTTCTCGAACAACCCGAAGGGGCCATTCGCATGGCCCATGCCGCGCTGTCCTGCGGACGGCCCGATGCGGCCGAACGGCTGGTCGAGATTGTCGAGGCGCTGGGCGGAGAAGGGCGATAGCATGAACCTTGCAACGGGACAGGACTGGATGAGCGCGGCGACCAAGCTACCGACCGATGTGGGGCCGATCCATTTCGTCGGCATTGGCGGCATCGGCATGTCGGGCATTGCCGAGGTGCTGCTGAACCTCGGCTACCGGGTGCAGGGCTCTGACCTGAAGGGATCGAAGATCACCGACCGGCTGAAGGCGATGGGCGCCACCATCTTCGAGGGCCAGCGCGCCGAGAACCTTGCGGGGGCGTCGGTGGTGGTGATCTCCTCCGCGATCAAGCCGGGCAACCCGGAGCTTGACGCCGCGCGGCTGTCGGGTCTGCCGGTGGTGCGCCGGGCCGAGATGCTGGCCGAACTGATGCGGCTGAAATCGAATGTCGCGATCGCGGGCACCCATGGCAAGACCACGACGACCACGATGGTCGCGACGCTGCTGGATGCGGGCGGGCTGGATCCCACGGTCATCAATGGCGGCATCATCCACGCCTATGGCTCGAACGCGCGGCTGGGCGCGGGCGAATGGATGGTGGTCGAGGCCGATGAAAGCGACGGCACCTTTACCCGCCTGCCCGCCACCATCGCCATCGTCACTAATATCGACCCCGAGCATATGGAGCATTGGGGCAGTTTCGACCGGCTGCGGCAGGGCTTTCACGATTTCGTCTCGAACATCCCGTTCTATGGGCTGGCGGTCTGCTGCACCGATCACCCCGAGGTGCAGGCGCTGGTCGGCCGCGTCACCGACCGCCGGGTGGTGACCTTCGGTTTCAACGCGCAGGCCGATGTGCGCGCGGTGAACCTGAGCTACAAGGCGGGCGTGGCGCAGTTCGACATCGCGTTGCAGGCCGAGGATGTCCTGATCGAGGGCTGCACCCTGCCGATGCCGGGGGATCACAACGTGTCCAACGCCCTGGGCGCGGTGGCCGTGGCGCGTCACCTCGGCATGAAGGGCGACGAGATCCGTTCGGCGTTGGCGGGGTTCCGCGGCGTGAACCGGCGCTTTACCAAGGTCGGAGAGGTCGGCGGCGTCACCATCATCGACGATTACGGCCATCATCCGGTGGAGATCGCCGCCGTGCTCCGCGCCGCGCGGCAGGCCGGGTCGGGCCGCGTGATCGCGGTTCACCAGCCGCACCGCTACACGCGGCTGCATTCGCTGTTCGACGAGTTCTGCACCTGCTTCAACGATGCCGATGTGGTGGGCATTGCCGAAGTCTATGCCGCGGGCGAGGATCCGATCCCCGGCATCAGCCGCGACGATCTGGTGGCGGGCCTGATCCGCCACGGCCACCGCCACGCCCACGCGATCCTGTGCGAGGACGATCTGGAACGTCTGGTCCGCGCCGAGGCCGGTCCGGGCGACATGGTGGTGTGCTTGGGCGCAGGCACGATCAGCACCTGGGCGAACGGGCTGCCGAAACGGTTGGGGGGTTAGGTCCGCGGGGCGATGGTCGAGATTGCGGAGATCAGGGACGAGGAGAGCTTCAAGGCGTGGCTTGAGCAGGAAGATCTGCCGAAAGATGCCCTAGTGGCGCTGGCTCATCGGGCGGCGATGCGGGTGCTGCCGATTTGGTGGGCGCAGGTCCATGCGGCAGAGTGGGTGCGCCAACGTGAATTGACAGCCCTGCCGAGTCTGCGCTGCGCCCTGATTTCAGGGTTGACGACGTTGGGCGCCACCCCTGAAATCAGGGCGTCGGCGGCCGCCGACGCCGCCCACGCCTACCCCTACCCTGCCGCCGCCGCCGACGTCGCCGCCGAAGCCGCTACCTCCGCCGTTGCCGCCGCCCTCACCACCGTCCGCACCGTAGCCAATACCGCCGCCGCAGCCGGTGCCGCTGCTGTCGCCACCGCCCATGCCGCCGACGCTGCCGCCGACGCGTGGACTGCGTTGCGAGAGGATTGCGCCGCGCGCGCCGATGTCCCACGGCTCATGGCCACCCCCCTGTGGCACGAGGCCGAGCGGCCCTTCGACGGGATATGGCACAGCGTGCGCACCCAATACCCGCCCGACGGCGACCATCCCTGGGCCTTCTGGATCGACTGGTATCAACGCGCCCTCGACGGCACCGAGACGCGCTGGGATCTGCTGCGCAAGATCGCCCTGATCGACAACGCCATCTGGGAGGCCGGACCCGAAGCCGTCGCCGCAGAAATCGTGCGGCTGCAAGGGGGTGAGCGCACGCCGCTCGCGCGGGCCTATCCGGTCGATTTCACCTTCGACGCTCTGCTGCGCGTCATGCGGATGGTGGGCATCGACGACGACATGCGCCATCTGCATGATCCGTCCGTGGTGCGGGCGTTTCTCGACAATTGCGAGGAATTGCGCGACAAGTTGCAGGATTTCGCGGATTATGCCTCCGATCTCAGCGGCGGCGGAAATTCCGCGGGTGTTCTGAAACGCGCGGCGCAGAAGGTGCTGAGCGAGTTGCAGCGCACCGAGGATTTCCACCATCTGCGCGCCCGGCGCATCGTCGAGCTTGCCGGGGAACTGGAACTTTTTTCCAAGGAAGAACGCGCCCGCGCCGATCTGGGCCAGACGCTTTCGCTTATCCTCGACAACGCCATTTCCCTGTTGCGCGATGTCACCCGCCGCCATTTCGGCCCGTCCTATACGGCGCTTGCGCCGCTGTCGGACCTGTCGCTGGACCATGTCGATCAGGATGCCGTCATTGCGCTGTTCGACGACATGATCGGGCGCATGGAGGCGCTGCCTTCGAACGAATTGGTGGCGCTGGATCAGGACGGGTTGAATGTCTTCCGCGACATGCTGCGCGAGGCGAGGGAGTTCCGCGCCGCGATCGCCGAAGCCTCGACCGATGCGTTCCGCGAGGTGATGGAGGCCCGCTTTGCCGAAAGCCTTGGCAGCACGGGGCTGGCCGTGGGCAGGTTCATCGAGAAATCCTCCGAAGCCGCCGGGAAGGCAGGCGCGGTGGCGGACTGGACGGAAAGGCAGTTCAAGCGCGTCACGTCTTTGGCCGATATCGTCGAGGCCATTCGTGCGTATTTCAATTCAGGGGGGGGCATCGGGATGACCAAAGCCCTGAAACGGCACATCGGCCCTCAGACAGCCTGCGCGGCGGGGTGCATCCGGCGCGCGGATCGGGAGGCGATGCGATGACCGTTTCGCTGATCCTGGCCTGTCTGTGGGTCGTGGTGGCGGCCGGGTTGGGGATGCTGCCGCAGCGGTTTCACTGGCCCGCGGCCTATGGGCTGATCGCGCTGGGAATCCCGCTTCTGGGCTATGTCACCTATCAGAACGGGCCGTTGGCAGGGATGGTGGCGATGGCGGCTGGTGTCTCGGTGCTGCGCTGGCCCACGCTTTATCTGCTGCGCTGGCTGGCGCGTCCGTTGCGCCGCCGCCAGCGCGAGGAATGACGGTCCTTCTGGTCTATGCGGGCTGGGCTGCGGCGCCGATCATGGCCTATGCCGCGCTGTCGCACGGGCTGCGCCGGGCCTTGACGGGGTTTCTGGCGCTGATCGGGGGCTATTCCGTTCTTGTCTGGCTGACCTGGGCGGCGCTGGTCCGGGGGGCGGGCGGGCCGGTTGCGCCGCTGGCCGTGATCGGACCATGGGCGGGCGTTGCGCTGCTGTCGGTGCTGCTTTATGCCCTGGGCGCATGGATCGGACGCGACAGATGAGCCCCATGCCCGCCGTGCGCGGCACCCTGACCCCGGACCGGCCGCTGGCCGATCTGACCTGGCTGCGCGTGGGCGGGCCGGCCGACTGGCTGTTCCAGCCCGCGGATGCCGAGGATCTGGCCGGTTTTCTGGCCGCCTTGCCCGTTGATGTGCCGGTGTTTCCGATGGGCGTGGGCTCGAACCTGATCGTGCGCGATGGCGGTATCCGCGGCGTGGTGATCCGGCTGGGCCGGGCTTTCAACGCGATCACGGTGCAGGGCGCGCGCGTCACCGCGGGCGCCGCCGCGCTGGATGCCCATGTGGCGCGGCGCGCGGCCGAGGCGGGGGTGGACCTGACATTCCTGCGCACCATTCCCGGCGCGGTGGGGGGCGCGGTGCGGATGAATGCGGGCTGCTACGGGCGCTATGTGGCCGATGTCTTCGTCTCGGCCCGGGCGGTGACGCGGGAGGGCCGGATCGTGACGCTGGGGCCGGGGGATCTGGGGTTCCGCTATCGCCAGACCGACCTGCCCGAAGGCTGGGTGCTGATCGAGGCCACATTCGAGGGCCCGCCCGGCGATCCAGCGGCGCTGGAGGCGGCGATGGAAGACCAGATCGCGAAACGTGACGCAAGCCAGCCCACGAGGGAGCGCAGCGCGGGATCGACCTTTCGCAACCCGGCGGGGTTCAGTTCCACGGGGCGCGCGGATGACAGCCACGAGCTGAAGGCGTGGACCGTGATCGACGCGGCAGGGATGCGCGGTGCGCGGCGGGGTGGCGCGCAGATGTCCGAGAAGCATTCGAATTTCCTGATCAATGCCGGGGGGGCGAGCGCGGCGGATCTGGAGGGGCTGGGCGAGGAGGTCCGAAAAAGGGTTTTTCAAAATGCTGGAATACAGTTAGAGTGGGAGATCATGAGGGTCGGCGAACCGGCCCCTGACAACGAATAGGCGAACGGGGCCGGCAGACGCCCCGGGACAAGAGGCAAAGGTGGCGGGCAAGCCGAGCAGGACAGCCCTCCGCGTGGCGGTATTGATGGGTGGCCCCTCGGCCGAGCGCGAGGTGTCGCTATCCTCGGGGCATGAATGTGCCGTGGCGCTGCGTGGGGAAGGCTTCGACGTCGTCGAGATCGACGCGGGGCAGGATCTGCCTGCGCGTCTGGTCGAGTGTGCCCCCGATGTCGTCTTCAACGCGCTGCATGGCCGCTGGGGCGAGGATGGCTGCGTTCAGGGCCTCTTGGAATGGCTGGGCCTGCCCTATACCCATTCGGGCGTTCTGGCCTCGGCGCTGGCGATGGACAAGCAGCGGACCAAGGACGCCTATCGCGCCGCGGGTCTGCCGGTGGTGGACAGCGTGATCGCGCACAAGGCCGAGGTCGCTGCGCGCCATGTCCTGCCGCCGCCCTATGTGGTCAAGCCCAACAACGAGGGGTCTTCGGTCGGCATCCATATCGTGCAGGCCGACGCCAACACGCCGCCGCAGATGGGCGCGGACATGCCCGATCTGGTGATGGTCGAAGCCTATGCGCCGGGCCGGGAACTGACCGTGACCGTCATGGGCAACCGGGCGCTGACCGTGACCGATATCCTGACCGAAGGCTGGTACGATTATCACGCGAAATATGCCCAGGGCGGATCGCGCCATGTGGTTCCGGCCGAATTGCCCGCCGAGGTGTTCGATGCCTGTCTGGAGTATGCGCTGCGCGCCCATCGCGCGCTGGGCTGCCGCGGGGTCAGCCGCACCGATTTCCGCTGGGACGCGGCGCGCGGCCTGGACGGGCTGATCCTGCTGGAGACAAACACGCAACCCGGCATGACGCCCACCTCGCTCAGCCCCGAACAGGCGGCCCATTGCGGCATCCCGTTCGGCGCGCTTTGCCGCTGGATCGTGGAGGATGCGTCATGTGCGCGGTGATCCTGCCGCCGCGCGATCCGGCGCCGTCGCGGCTGACCTACCGGATGCAGCGGCTGTGGCTGACGCCGCTCTTTCGGCTTGCGGTGCTGCGCGGGCTGCCGCTGGCGGCGGTTCTGGCGATCCCGGCGCTGTGGTTTTCCGATGCCGACCGGCGGGCCGAGTTCGCCGGGCAGATCGCCGACATTCGCCGCCAGGTCGAGACGCGGCCCGAATTCATGGTCAAGCTGATGGTGATCGAGGGTGCCACGGATCCGGTGGCCCAGGACATCCGCGAGGTGCTGCCGCTGGATTTTCCGGTGTCCTCCTTCGATCTGGATCTGCACGAGATGCGCCGGACGGCCGAGGCGCTGGACGCCGTCGAGACCGCCGAGTTGCGGGTGCGCCCGGGCGGTCTGCTGGAGCTGAAGGTGGTCGAGCGGGTTCCGGCGGTGGTCTGGCGCGGGCCGGCGGGGCTGGAATTGCTGGACGGGCAGGGCAACCGGGTCGCGCCGATCGAGACGCGCGGCCTGCGTGCCGATCTGCCGCTGATCGCGGGCGAGGGCGCGCAGCGCGCCGTGCCCGAGGCGCTGGCGCTGGTCGCGGCCGCCGCGCCCATCGAGGAACGGCTGCGCGGGCTGGTGCGCGTGGGCGAGCGGCGCTGGGACGTGGTGCTGGACCGCAACCAGCGGATCCTGTTGCCGGGACAGGACGCGGTGGCGGCGCTGGAGCGGGTGATCGCGCTTGACGGCGTGACGGACATGCTGGGGCGCGACATCGCGGTGGTCGATCTGCGCAATCCGGGGCGGCCCACGGTGCGGCTGGCCCCCGACGCGGTCGAGGAATTCAGGACGATGAGAAGACCAAGGGCAGGAGCAACGAGAGGATGACCGATCTCTACCAGGCGCAGCGGGCGATGCGGCGGATGCGCAAGCAGGCGATGGATCGGGGCGTGATCGCGATCCTCGATGTGGGCAGTTCCAAGATTGCCTGCCTTGTGCTGCGCTTTGACGGCATCCGCCCGTTGGGCGGGGTCGAGCAGATGGGCACGCTGGCCGGGCAGTCGCGGTTCCGCGTCATCGGCGCGGCAACCACGCGCTCGCGCGGGGTGCGTTTCGGCGAGATCCATGGCATGCACGAGTCCGAGCGCGCGATCCGCACCGCCGTTCAGGCCGCGCAGAAGATGGCGCAGGTGCGGGTTGACCATGTGATCGCCTGTTTCTCGGGGGCCGAGCCACGATCCTACGGGCTGGATGGCCAGGTCGAACTGGTCGACAGCATGGCGACCGAGGCAGATATCGCGCGCGTGCTGTCGGCCTGCGAGATGCCCGATATCGGCCCGGGGCGCGAGGTGCTGCATGCCCAGCCGGTAAATTTCGCGCTGGACCATCGGTCCGGGCTGGTCGATCCGCGCGGGCAGACCGGCAACCGGCTGGCCTGCGACATGCACCTTCTCAGCGTGGATGCGGGCGCGATCCAGAACCTTGTCCATTGCGTCAAGCGCTGCGATCTGGAACTCGCGGGGCTGGCCAGTTCCGCCTATGCCGCGGGCATGTCGGCGCTGGTCGAGGACGAACAGGAACTGGGCGCGGCCTGCATCGACATGGGCGGCGGGGCCACGGGGCTGTCGATCTTCATCAAGAAGCACATGATCTATGCCGACAGCGTGCGCATGGGCGGCGAGCATGTGACCTCGGACATCTCCAAGGGACTGCATGTGCCGATTTCCACCGCCGAGCGGATCAAGACGCTGCATGGCGGGGTGGTGGCGACCGGGGTGGACGACCGCGAGATGATCGACCTGGGCGGCGACAGCGGCGATTACGAACGCGACACGCGGCGGATCAGCCGGACGGAACTGATCGGCATCATGCGCCCGCGGGTCGAGGAGATCCTGGAAGAGGTGCGCGCCCGGCTGGATGCGGCGGGCTTCGAGCATCTGCCCTCGCGCCAGATCGTGCTGACGGGCGCGGGCAGCCAGATCCCGGGGCTGGACGGGCTGGCGGCGCGCATCCTTGGCCAGCAGGTGCGCTTTGGCCGGCCGCTGCGCATCCAGGGCCTGCCGCAATCGGCCACAGGGCCGGGATTCGCGGCCTCGGTGGGGCTGTGCCTGTTCGCGGCCCATCCGCAGGACGAATGGTGGGATTTCGACATTCCCGCCGAACGCTACCCGGCGCGCTCGCTGAAACGGGCGGTGCGCTGGTTCAAGGAGAACTGGTGACCGCAACATGTGGCAGGATAGGCGAAATCCCGCGTATCAACCGCAAGGCGGTTGCACATTTTGTGTGGGAACCGTGTTTTTTTGGTGACGATGCGTGAGCCCTTGCGTAGGATAACGCAAGATTTAGGGGAAAACGCCCGGCGGGGCACTAGAAAAGACAGCAGGCGGAAAAACCAATGGCTTTGAACCTATCCATGCCCGAGCAGGACGAGCTGAAGCCCCGGATCACGGTCTTCGGGGTCGGAGGCGCCGGCGGCAACGCCGTCAACAACATGATCGAGAAATGCCTTGATGGCGTCGAGTTCGTCGTGGCGAACACCGATGCGCAGGCGCTGCGCCAGTCGAATGCGCCCGCGCGCATCCAGATGGGCGTCAAGGTCACCGAAGGTCTGGGCGCGGGTGCGCGGCCCCAGGTCGGCGCGGCGGCGGCCGAGGAATCGATCGAGCAGATCGTCGATCACCTTGCGGGCGCGCATATGTGCTTCATCACGGCGGGCATGGGCGGCGGCACCGGCACAGGTGCTGCCCCGATCATCGCGCAGGCGGCGCGCGAGTTGGGCGTTCTGACCGTGGGCGTCGTGACCAAGCCCTTCCAGTTCGAGGGCTCGAAGCGCATGCGCCAGGCCGAGGAAGGGATCGAGGCGCTGCAAAAGGTCGTCGATACGCTGATCATCATCCCGAACCAGAACCTGTTCCGTCTGGCCAACGAACGCACGACCTTTACCGAAGCCTTCGCGCTGGCCGATGACGTGCTCTATCAGGGCGTCAAGGGCGTCACCGACCTGATGGTGCGGCCGGGTCTGATCAACCTCGACTTCGCCGATGTGCGCTCGGTCATGGACGAGATGGGCAAGGCCATGATGGGCACGGGCGAGGCCAGCGGCGAGGATCGCGCGATCCAGGCTGCCGAGAAGGCGATCGCCAACCCGCTGCTTGACGAGGTCAGCCTGAACGGCGCCAAGGGCGTGCTGATCAATGTCACCGGCGGCTATGACGTGACCCTGTTCGAGGTCGACGAGGCCGCCAACCGCATCCGCGACGTGGTCGATCCCGATGCCAACATCATCCTGGGCTCGACTCTCGATCCGGACATGAACGGCATGATGCGGGTGTCGGTGGTGGCCACCGGCATCGACGCTGCCGAGAAGCAGACCGAGATCCCGGTTCCGCGCCGCCCGATGAGCGAGCCGCTGCACCGGCCCGCCGCGGCGGCCCCCGCTGCACCCGCAGCCCCGGCCGCGCCCGCGCCGAAACCCGCCGAGCCGGCGGTTGCGCGCGAGGTTGCCAGGGCGCCGGTCCAGGAGCCCACGCTGTTCGAAGGGTTCGATCCGGCTGCGGCCGCTGCCGCTGCGGCCGCCCCGGTCGAGGCTGCCGCGGGCGATATCCCGCCGCCCGCCTATCAGCCCGCCGAGGAGCCCGAGCCCGAGCATCAGGCTGCCTTTGTTGCGCCGCGTCCGCGCGCGCCCGGCACGCCCACGCCCGAGGCGCTGGAGCGGTTGCGCGCCGCTGTCAGCAAGGCGCCGCGCCAGCCCATCGCGACGGTGTCTTCGCAGCGCCCGGCGCCGCAGCCCCATCCCGAGGAAGGCCGCAGCCGGTTCGGCATCGGCTCGCTGATCAACCGCATGTCGGGGCATGGTGGCGACACGTTCGAGCGCGGCGCGCATCACGGCACGCGCCAGCAGCCGCCGGTCTATGGCCGCGGACCCGCGGTGCATCAGCGCGAGGAAGAGGAATTCGACCCCGAGCAGGAGCGCATCGAGATCCCCGCCTTCCTGCGCCGTCAGGCGAACTGAGCGCACAGCATTTCGCGCAACACAGCGCAAGGGGCCGGTCTGCCGGCCCCTTTTTCGTGGGCTGTCCGGTGCGCGCGCGTGATCGCGCGATGGAGTGGGGCAGGGGCGTGGGCGATTCCCTGAAAGAACAGGGAAAACGGGCTGTTGCGGTTATCGGCTGGATCGGCGGAAATCGCGCCGCGATGTTTCATGCGGTTGCAAAGTTTGAATTGTGAACAAAACGCCGCAGTCCTACCTTGCATCTCACGGACCGTTCGAAGTCCGACAAAGCCAAGAGCAGGTGGCCCCGTGCAGACGACGCTGAAATCCCCGATCACCTTTTCCGGCATTGGCCTGCATAGCGGCCGTGCGGTGCGCATGACGGTTCTGCCGGCCTCGGCCGAATACGGCATCTGGTTTCGCCGCACCGATATCGACGGCCCCGATGCGCTGATTCCGGCGCGCTGGGATGCGGTCGTCT
This sequence comes from Rhodovulum strictum, assembly GCF_009649175.1. GTDB lineage: Bacteria > Pseudomonadota > Alphaproteobacteria > Rhodobacterales > Rhodobacteraceae > Rhodovulum > Rhodovulum strictum. The sequence continues at coordinate 43,204 of NZ_WJPO01000015.1, forward strand.
CGTCGCGGCTCTGCACGAAACTTGCCAATGGCCGGGCCGAGGTCGCGACGGTCGAGCATCTGATGGCCGCGCTTGCGGGCTGCGGCATCCACAATGCGCTGATCGAGATCGACGGCCCCGAAGTGCCGGTGATGGACGGGTCCGCCCAGCCCTTTGTCGAGGCGTTCCTTGCGCGCGGCCTGCGCCGGCTGTCCGCGCCGGTGCGTGCGCTGCGCATCCTTGAGCCGGTCGAGGTGACCGAGGGCGATGCCAGGGCCAGCCTTGCGCCCGCCGACATGCTGGAAATAGACTTCGAGATCGAGTTCGCCGACCGCGCCATCGGGCATCAGGCCAAGCGGCTGAACATGGCCAATGGTGCCTTCGTGCGGGAGCTGAGCGACAGCCGCACCTTCTGCCGCAATGCCGATGTTGCGGCGATGCGCGCGGCCGGGCTTGCGCTGGGCGGCACGCTGACAAATGCCGTGGTGGTCGAGGGTGAGCGGGTGCTCAGCCCCGGCGGGTTCCGCCATGCCGACGAGGCAGTGCGTCACAAGATGCTGGATGCGCTTGGCGACCTGGCGCTGGCCGGTGCGCCGATCCTGGGCCGCTATCGCGGCGAACGGGCCGGGCATGCGCTGACCAACCGTCTGCTGCGGGCGCTTTTCGCCCGTTCTGGCGCGTTCCGGCTGGTCACGCTTTCGCCCGCCGAGGCCGCCCGCCTGCCCGGCACCGGCATCGAGGCAGCCGATCTGAGAGCCGTTGCCTGAGCGCGGTTTTTTCCTGCCCAAAGCCGTTTTGCCTCCGGAATATCTGTGCTAGGACAGCCGCGTATTCGCGTGAGGGACAGGCACGCGGCGGTGTGAGCAGACGATCCGAGGATGGGGTAGCGGGCAGATGGCGAAGCGCAGCATACGCATCCGGGCGGTGGGGGCGGTCGTTCTCCTTGCGCTGACGGCCTCCTGCGGGGCGATCGGGTCACGCCGTGAGCAACCGCTTGAGACATTCACCGCCGAACAGATCTACCAGAAGGCCGAAGTCGAACTTGAGTCGAACCGCAAGCCCAAGGAAGCCGCCCGCCTTTATGGCGAGGTCGAGCGGCTTTACCCCTATTCGGAATGGGCCAAGCGCGCGCTGATCATGCAGGCCTATGCCCATCACCGCGCCCGCGACTACGAAGACGCGCGGGTTGCCGCGCAACGCTATATCGACTTCTATCCCGCCGATGACGACGCTGCCTATGCGCAATACCTGCTGGCGCTGTCCTACTATGACCAGATCGACCTTGTCGGCCGCGACCAGGGCCTGACCTTTCAGGCGTTGCAGGCGCTGCGCACGGTGATCGAGCGCTATCCCGACAGCGAATATTCGCGCTCGGCGATCATGAAATTCGACCTAGCCTTCGACCATCTGGCGGCGAAGGAAATGGAGGTCGGGCGCTATTACCTGAAACGCGGCCACCACACCGCCGCGATCAACCGGTTCCGCGTCGTGGTCGAGGATTTCCAGACGACAACCCATACGCCCGAGGCGTTGCTGCGGCTGATCGAGGCCTATCTTGCGCTGGGCCTTGATGCCGAGGCGCAGACCGCGGGCGCGATCCTTGGCCACAACTTCCAGGGCACCGACTGGTATGCCGACGGCTACAAGCTGCTCAAGGGCAAGGGGCTGGAGCCCGATCCGATCGGCACCGGTTTCCTGCGCACGGTTTACCGCCAGATGATCAAGGGCGAATGGCTCTGATCTGACCTGTCGAGGGGGTGGGCGATGCTGCGCAGTCTCGACATCCGGGATTTGCTGATCATCGACCGGCTGGAACTTGCGTTCCGGCCCGGTCTGAACGCGCTGACCGGCGAGACCGGGGCGGGCAAGTCGATCCTGCTTGATGCGCTGGGTTTCGTGCTGGGCTGGCGCGGCCGGGCCGATCTGGTGCGCGCGGGGGCCACGCAGGGCGAGGTGGTCGCCGTGTTCGACCTGCCGAGCGGACATGCCGCGCGCGCGGTGCTGGACGAGGCGGGGCTTGATGCGGGGGACGAACTGATCCTTCGGCGCGTGACCACCGCCGAGGGGCGCAAGACCGCCTGGGTCAATGACCGCCGCGTGTCGGCCGAGGTATTGCGGGCGCTGTCGGACGTGCTGGTGGAACTGCATGGCCAGCAGGATGACCGCGGGCTGTTGAACACGCGCGGTCACCGGGCGCTGCTGGATGCCTTTGGCGGGCTTGAGCCGCAGCTTGACGCGGTGCGTGCCGCCTGGCGCGAGCGCGCGCGCGCGCAGCAGGCGCTGGCCGCGGCCGAGGTCCGGCTGTCCGCGCTGAAGGCCGAGGAAGAATACCTGCGCCACGCGGTCGGCGAGCTTGACGCGCTGGCGCCCCGGCCCGGCGAGGAGGCCGAGCTTGATGCGCGGCGGCGGATGATGCAGGCCGCCACCCGCATCCGCGAGGATATCGCGCGCGCCCATGCTGCGCTGGGGCCGGGCGAGGGGGCCGAGGGGCGCATGGGCGACGCGCTGCGCTGGCTCGAAGGAGCGGTCGGCCGTGCCGAGGGGCGGCTTGACGCGGCGGTTGCGGCGCTGGTCCGGGCGCTGGCCGAACTGGGCGAGGCGGTTCACGAGGTCGAAACCGCGATCGAGGCGCTGGATGTCGATCCCGCCGCGCTCGAGACCGCAGAGGAGCGGCTGTTCGCGATCCGGGCGCTTGCGCGCAAGCATGCCGTCCTGCCCGACGATCTGGGCGGCTTCGCCGAGGATCTGCGTGCCCGTCTTGCCGCGCTCGATGCGGGCGAGGGCGATCTGGCCGCGCTGAGACAGGCCCGGGATGCCGCCGGTGCCGCCTATGACGCCGCCGCCGCAGGGCTGAGCGCCGCCCGCGCCGCCGCTGCCGGCCGTCTCGATGCCGCGATGGCGGGCGAGCTTGCGCCGCTGAAACTGGACCGTGCCGCCTTCCGCACCGATATCGCCGAGGCCGAGTCCGGCCCCGAGGGGCGCGACGCGGTTTCCTTTACCGTGGCGACCAACCCGGGCGCGCCCGCGGGGCCGCTGAACCGGATCGCGTCGGGGGGGGAACTGTCGCGCTTCCTGCTGGCGCTCAAGGTCTGTCTCGCGCGGGGGGCCAGCCCGCTGACGCTGATCTTCGACGAGATCGACCGCGGCGTGGGCGGTGCCACGGCCGACGCCGTGGGACGGCGGCTTGCCGAACTCAGCCTGACCGCGCAGGTGCTGGTGGTGACCCATTCGCCGCAGGTCGCTGCCCGCGCCGCGCATCACTGGCGCGTCGAGAAGCGGGTGACGGACGGCACCACGCTTTCCTCGGTCTCGGCCCTGGATGCAGGCGCGCGGGTGGACGAGATCGCGCGCATGCTGTCGGGCGATACCATCACCGACGAAGCCCGGGCCGCCGCCCGCGCATTGCTCGCAGGCTAGGGGCCGGCCTTCGCCGGGCCATGGCTTGGGGGCGTCGCCCTTGTCAGGTCGCCATCATTGGGGCGACGCGCGGGGCCGGATCAGCCGCAATATGCCTCGGCCGTGGCACCGAACCGCTTGTAACGCTGCCAGAATTGCGAATCCCGGTCGCTTTTCGACTGGCGCACGACCTGGGCCTGGTGCGGGTCGCGGAAAAACTTTGCCGCCTGACGCTGGTCGCTCGCGCTCAGCGTCACATTGGCGGCCTGCTGGATGCAGCCGCACACCCCGCGCGAGACGCCGGGCCGGTCGGAGCCCAGACAGGCCCGCTCGATCGGACCCGCCAAAGCCGGGGTGGAGAACGCGGCGACCACCGCCGCTAGCGCGAATACTCTCATCTGTCTGCCTCGATCCTTGCTCGGGCCCTGTCCGTGGCATCTGACGCGCCCTCTGGACATGGCCGGGAACCATCGCCCTCCCTACCGCAAAAGCGGGGAAAATTCAATCGCCCCGATAGGTCAGGCGGTGTCGATCACATGCGTCGCCACCGCCGCCAGGAACAGCACCGAGGCGACCAGCACGAAGACATGCCATATTGTGTTGTGATAGGGCAGCCGCTCCCACAGGTAGAACACCATCCCCACCGTATACAGCACGCCCCCTGCCACGATCAGCCCCAGCACCACCGGCGAGAGCGTCGCGAACAGCCCCCAGCCCGCCACCGCACCCGCCCAGCCCATCGCCGGGTACAGCGCCAGATTCACCGCCCGGAACCGGTAGGGCGCCAGCATCCGCAGCCCCGTTCCCGCCGCCGCCGCCGCCCAGAGCCCGGCCAGAAGCCCCGCCCCATGCCCGCCCGAAAGCAGCGTGAAGGGCGTGTAGGTGCCCGCGATCTTCCAGTAGATCGCCGAATGGTCCAGCCGCCGCAGGATCGGCGTCCAGTCCGGATGCCGGACCATGTGATAAAGCGCCGAGAACCCGATCATCGCGGCCAGCGCCGCGCCGTAGATGCCGATCCCCAGGATCGCCGCGCCGTCGCCGCGAAAGACGACCGCCAGCACCACCAGCACCGGCACCCCCACCGCCACAACCGTCAGACCCGTGACATGCACCACCGCGTCCGACACCCGCTCGGCCCGCGTGTAAGAGGGATAACGCTCCACCATGTAAGCCCCCACGCAATAAAATTGTCTTCCCCGCGGGCAGGCTACCACGCCGCGGCGTCTGCGTCAAAATCACGCATGAGTTCGGGGCGTTTCAATCCCGTGATCCATGCGCGCCCTGTCATGCCCTCGACCCGCCGCAAGCATGGGATGGGTGAAACCCGGTTCGGCGTCGGGTGGGGTGGCAGCCAGCCTGAAATTGCCGATCACCGATTGGCACCCGCCCTACGCTTGCGCCACCCTCTGCCACTCGCCCGCGCCGCCGGGCGTAGTCTGGCCGCTTGCCCCGTAGGGTGGGTGCCAACCCACCGCCCCCGGTGGCTGCGAAGCAGGCCGGAATTGTCTGGGCGGGTAAGCTGATAAGGGATGGAGGCGAGTGCCGGAGTCGAACCGGCCTACACGGATTTGCAATCCGCTGCGTAACCGCTCCGCCAACTCGCCAGAGCCGACCCGGGACATAGCGTATGAAAACGGCCCCCGCAAGGGATGTTCCCCGCCTGCCATTGCGCGGCGCGATGTCCGCCCCGGGCATTGCCGCAGCCGGGCTTATGTGGCATCACCGTTTCAGGTTAATGTCGAGGCGGAGAGGTCAGACGCATGCCCGATTACGACGCCCTTCGCGAGGCCATGGTCGATACCCAGGTCCGGCCGTCGGACGTGACGCGCCTGCCGATCATCGCGGCGCTGCTGGCTGTCCCGCGCGAGGAATTCGTGCCCGCCGGGCTGCGCAGCGCGGCCTATATCGGCGAGAACCTGCCCCTTGGCCCCGGCCGTACCGTGTTGGAGCCGCGCAGTTTCGCCAAGATGATCGAGGCGGTTGCGCCCGGTCCGGGCGATCTGGTGCTCGATCTGGGCGCGGGGCTTGGCTATTCGGCTGCGGTGATCGCGCGGATGGCCGATGCGGTGGTCGCGGTCGAGGAGGATGCGTCCATGGCGCGCGAGGCCGAGGCGCTGCTGGCCGAGCATGGGGCGGATAATGTCGTCGTCGAGCGCGCCGCGCTGGCCGAAGGGGTGCCGCGGCACGGGCCTTATGACGCGATCGTGATCGAGGGTGGGGTCGAGCAGGTTCCTGCCGCGATCCTCGACCAGCTCAAGGAGGGCGGCCGCATCGTGGCGCTGTTCATCGAGGACAGTCTGGGCGTTGCCCGCATCGGCCGCAAGGTCGGCGGCGCGGTCAGCTGGCGCTTTCTGTTCAACGCAAGCGCGCCGGTGCTGCCCGGCTATGCGCGCGTGCCGGAATTCCAGCTCTGAGCGGCAGCTCGGGCAGATGATCGCCGCACCCCGGGCATAACAAGGGGGCGGGCAACATAGAGGCGAGGCAGACATGAGCAGTATCCTGAAAGTCCTGGGCGGTGCCGCATTGTCGGCCGCGCTGATCGTCGGTGGTGTCGCGGCGCGGGCCGAGACGCTGACCGATGCACTGATCGCCGCCTACAAGAATTCGCACCTGCTGGACCAGAACCGCGCGGTCCTGCGCGCCGCCGACGAGGATGTGTCCCGCGCCGTGTCGGCGCTGCGGCCGATCATCGACTTCACGCTCAGCGGCCGCTACCAGGAGAACAACAACCGCAGCGTTTCCCCGGGCTATTCCACCTCGGCTGCGGCGGAACTGACGGCGCAGCTTACGCTTTATGATGGCGGCAACAACCGACTGGCGATCGACGCGGCGCGGGAATCGGTGCTGGCGACGCGGGCGGCGCTGGTCGGGGTCGAACAGGACGTGCTGCTGTCGGCGGTGCGCGCCTATATGGATGTGTTCCGCGGCGTGCAGAACGTGACGCTGGCCGAGAACAACGTGCGGCTGATTTCCCAGCAACTGCGTGCCACCGAGGACCGTTTCGAGGTCGGCGAGGTGACGCGGACCGATGTCTCGCTGGCCCAGTCGCGCCTTGCCGCGTCGCGCTCGAACCTCGTGGCGGCTCAGGGCAACCTGGCGGTCGCGCGCGAGTCCTACAAGCGGGCGATCGGGCGTTACCCGGGTGCGCTGAGCGGCATCCCCCGTCTGCCCGCGCTGCCGCAAGGCGTGGACCCGTCCCGGGCGATCGCGGTCAAGACCCATCCCGACATCATCCGCGCCCAGCACAACGTGACGGTGGCCGAACTCAATCTCGGTCGCGCCAAGGCGGCGATGCGGCCCAGCATTGCCGCGAGTGCCGGTGTGTCGGCGCTGGACGGCGGCGCCCAATCCGGATCGGTCGGGCTGTCTGTGAACCAGCGGATCTATCAGGGCGGCGGGCTTTATGCCGCCGAACGGCAGGCTCGCGCCGGGGTCGAGCAGGCGCGCGCCGGGCTGTTGCAGACCGTGCGGCTGGTCAAGGAAGAGGTCGGCAATGCCTGGGCAAACCTTGCCGTGGCGCGCGCCCAGTTGACCGCGACCGAGAACCAGATCGCCGCCGCCCAGCTTGCCTTTGAGGGCACCAGCGAGGAGGCGCGCCTGGGCGCGCGCACCACGCTTGACGTGCTGGACGCCGAACAGGAATTGCTGGACGCCCGGACCGCCCGGGTCCAGGCCGAGGCCAACCAGTATGTCGCGATCTATCAGGTGCTGTCCTCGATGGGGCTTCTGACGGTCGAGCATCTGGGGCTGGGCATCCCGACCTATGATCCGCGCGCCTATTACAACGCGGTCTCGAACGCGCCTGCCAAGAGCATCCAGGGCAAGCAGCTTGACAAGGTTCTGGAACGGATCGGGCGCAACTGAGCACAGAGGGGTTGTTGTCTGGCGGACTGCATGCCGCTAGGTTTGTAGCCGGACAGCAACGCCAGATCCTGCGAGCCCCATGTCGGAATCCGCCCCCCCCCGCGATGTCGGTGATGCGGTCGCGCCAGTCCGGCGCGATGCCATGCCAGGGCGGCAAAAGGCGCCCGGTCGGCTGATCCTGACGCCAGCGCTGCGCGTCAGCGACCCGGTGCAGGAGGCGCCGCAGAGCGTGCCCTTGTTCGAGGCGCCCACGCCCGCCGATCCGGCGGTTGCGCCTGCCGATGGGGCAAGTCTGGAACAACGGATTGCCGAACTCGAAGCCGCCTTTGCGGGCTGCGATGACGAGTGGGAGCCCGATGGCACCGAGTCGCTTGCCGCAGCCAAGGGCTGGGTGTCATCTGCCCCAGCAACGGCGCGCCCCGATCCCTTGCCCAAGGCGCCGGGCGAGGGTTCCAACGCCGCGGCGCCGGTTCTGGACGAGGATGCGCTACGCGATCTGGTTGCCGAGATCGTGCGGCAGGAGCTTCAGGGCCGTCTGGGCGAGCGGATCACGCAGAATGTGCGCAAGCTCGTTCACCGCGAGATCAATCGCGCCCTGGCCATGCGGGACGTGGAATAGGGCGCAGGGGCGTCTGCCACGCAGCCTTTGCATCCAGCTTGGCATCAGGCGAACGAAAACGCGCCCCGAAGGGCGCGCCGTTGCGTGGCGAAAGGGGCCGTGTCAGGCCGCTTCGGCTTCCGCCATGGATTGGGTATGGCGGCGCTCGCTTTCTTCACGCGACAGGGCAACCGAGGTCCGCACGCCACGCGCGACGAATTCCATCAGGCCCTGAACCACACGCTCGTTCGGGTCGATCCCGGCGCAGGACAGCACCTCGCGCCCATCGCGCGAACGCGCCCAGCGGGCAATCTGCTCGGGTCCGTTGCCGTATTTCTTGTCGTCCGCGATTGCATCGTCCAGAGCGGCCAAGACCACCGCAGCGAACAATTTGCGGGCACGGTTCCCCTGTTCGTGATTGAAAGCCGTGCCATCAACGAAATCGGCCATCTCGTCGTCCTTTTATTCTTGCTCTTGCGTTTCGGGAGTACGGGCGACTATGACGCTTTTGCTGCGATTCGGTATTTCCGTTTTCGAATACCACACATGCGTCTGGTGCATAGGTAATCAACAAACCATACAGGATCTAGTCGTTGTTTCCGCCCATTGGCCCCCAGATATGGGGAGCCTTGCATCGCGTTCAACCCTTTCTTAACCCTTTCCTGTCACTCGATCATGACTGCGCCAAGGCCGCGCCCGGGGCGGTCCGGCCGCCACCCTTCACCGCGCCGCTTTCGCAGGCAGCCATGCAGCCCGGTCAGCCCTGCTCCAGCGTGACGGCCGCACCGGCGGCCTGCATCGGCCCCGTGGCGCGGTCGAGGCGCAGGAAGGCGATGGCCCGCCCGTTCGCGCGGGTGAACAGCACCCCCGCTGGCTTGTCGCCCGCCATGATCGGCGTGCCCGCCGGTGCCGCGCCGTCGATGCGTACCGTGGCCAGCGCCTTTTTCAGTTCGGTCTTGTGCTTCATCCGGGCGGTGACTTCCTGGCCGACATAGCAGCCCTTGCGGAAATCGACGCCATGCAACCGCTCGAACCCGACCTCAAGGATATAGGTCTCGTCGGGGATCAGCTCGATGCCGCTTTCGGGGATGCAATGCTCAACGCGGATCGCGTCCCAGTCGGTCGTGGCCTCGGCGCCCGGTTCGCTGGCATAGGCACGCCAGCCAAGGGCGGGGTCGCGTGGGTCGGCGAATGCGCCGGGCGGGGCCGCGCCCAGACCCCGCAGCACATGCAGCCCGGCGGGCTCGATCCCAACCTTGGCGCGCAGCCGGTACATCGACAGCCGCCGGATCAACCCCTCGGCGAAATCGGTCCTGACATCGAGCAGGATCGCATCCCCGACGCCCGCAAGGAAGAAATCGGCCAGATACTTGCCCTGCGGCGTCAACAGCGCGGCATAGACCAGCCGCCCGTCGATCTGGCGCACATCATTGGTGACCAGCCCTTGCAGGAACGCCACCCGGTCCTCTCCGGTGATCCTCAGAACCGTGCGGTCGCTTGCGGCCTCGCCCTGCATGACTGTCTCCTTCGCTGGGTCACCGGTCAGATATAGCGGAGGTTTTCAGCCTGCCGAGGCGAATTGCAACTGATACAGCCCGGCATAAAGCCCACCCCGGGCCAGAAGGTCGTCATGCGTGCCTTCTTCGGCGACGCGACCCTTGTCCATCACCACGATCCGGTCGGCATTGCGCACCGTGGCCAGCCGGTGCGCGATGACCAGCGTCGTGCGGCCCCGCGACAGCCGGGCCAGCGCCTCCTGCACGATCCTTTCGGACTGGGAATCGAGCGCCGAGGTCGCCTCGTCCATCAGCAGGATCGGGGCATCGCGCAGCAGCGCCCGCGCGATGGCAACCCGCTGGCGCTGGCCCCCCGACAGGTTCGAGCCGCGCGGCCCGGCCGGGCTGTCCAGTCCCGCGGGCAGCGCGGGCAGGAAATCGGCGATATGGGCGGCGTTCACAACCTCGGCCAGCCGCGCCTCGGACACGTCCTTGCCCAGACAGATATTGTCGCGCAGGGTCTCGTCGAACATCGGGGCATCCTGCGTGACGACCGAGAACAGGTCGCGCAGATCGCTCAGCGCCAGGTCCTGGATCGGCACGCCGCCCACCAGTATCTGGCCGCGCTGGGGCTCGACCAGCCGGGTCAGCAGGCTGAAGACGGTGGACTTGCCCGCGCCCGACGGACCCACCAGCGCCGTCATCTGCCCCGCCTTCGCCGTCAGCGTCAGCCCGTTCAGCGCAGGCGCATCGCCATAGGCCAGATGCACGTCGTCCAGAACGATGTCACAATCGCCGCCGGGGGCGGGCAGGGCGCGGGGGCGGGCAGGGGACAGGATCGTGGGGCGTTCCTGGAATACCGCGTAAAGCCGTTCCAGGCTGGCCAGCGCCGCCTGCCACGCGCCCGAGACCCGGCCCAGACGGCGCAGCGGCTCGAAGACAAGGGCGATGGCGGTGAAGAAGGCCATGAACTCGCCCACGGTCTTGTCGCCGTCGATGATCTGCATGCCGCCAAAGACCAGCACGCAGGCAAACCCGATCCCGCCCACCACATCGACCAGTGCGGGAATGCCGGATTGCCCGGCCTCGGACCGGATCTGGACCTTCACATAGCCGTCCACCGTTCTGGCAAAGCGCTGATCCTCGCGCGATTCCAGCCTGTTCAGCTTGATCGTCGTGACCCCGTGAAAGGCTTCGTCCAGCCGGTTCGAGATCGAGGCGGCCGCCTCGCGCGCGGCGCGCGTTGTGCCCCGCACCCAGCGTTGCAGGACCGCGATCGGCCCGAACAGCAGCGGCACGCCCGCCAGCGCGATCAGCGTCCAGAGCCAGTCGATCGAGATCGCCACCGCGAACAGCGCGACCAGCGACACCGCGTCCCGCCCCGCCGCGGTCAGCACCGTGTTCCAGATATTGGCCGCGGCCATGGTGTCGCCGCGCACCCGTTCGATCAGGTTGCCGGTGGGTGTCTTCTGGAACCAGACGCCGTCCAGCGTCAGCATGTGACCGACCAGATCGCGTTGCAGCGCCGCCGAGACGCGCAGCCCCACCCGCGCCATCAGCAGCCGTTGCCCGAAGCCCGCGACCGCACGCGCCAGAAACAGCGCGACCACCGCCGTCGCGACCAGCGGGATCGCCTCGCGGTTGCCGGCGACGAAGATGGTATCGAACATCGGCTTGAACAGGTAGCTCAGCGCGCCGAGCGACCCGCCCTCGATGGTCATCAGCGCCAGCGCAACGCCGATGGCGGCCATGTGCTTGCGCAGGTAACTGCCCCAGAGCCAGCGCACGATGGGCCGACTGTCCTGCGGCGTCTGCATCGCTCAGCGTCCCCCGTTGCGGCGCGCGCGGAACGCGGCCTCGATTGCGGGGGGATCGTAGCGCGTGGCGATCCAGTCGCGCAAAGGCATCGGTGCCGCGCGGGTGTCGACCTCGTAGCTGTCCAGCATCTCGTCCAGCACGCCGCTGGCGGAGCGGCGGAAATGGATGAAGCGCCAGTGCAGCATCCGCCGCGCCGCGTCGATCGTCGCGCCCTCGACATGCAGCAGGTAAAGCGCCGAGGCGATCCCGGCCCGGTCCGAGCCCGACTTGCAATGCATCACGAAGGGCTTCTCGATCGTCTCGAACAGATCGAGAAGCGTCAGCAATTCGTCGCGCGGCGCCAGCCTGCGGGCGTAAAGCTTGCTTGTGACCAGCGTCAGGCCCAGCTCGCGGCAGGCTTCCTGTTCGAACAGGAAATGGCTGGAGGCGCCGCTGCCGCGCAGCGACAGGACGGTGCGGATGCCCATGTCGCGATAGCGCCGCAGCCGCCGCGGATCGGGCTGGTTCGACCGCCATACCCCCGGCGCGACCGGATAGAGGTTGGTCCAGAGCCTGCGCAGGAATGCATGATCCATGAGCTGGAAATGCCAGAACGCCGCGCGCCGTCCCGCAGGCGTCGCGAATGCGCCGTCAAAGGCGTCGCGCATCCGGCCATCAAGGGTCTTGAGGCGTGTCTTGAGCTGGTCGAACATCGTCTCCCCGGCGCCCTGCGGCACGAGGTGGCGGGATAGCCCGAATGGCCGCCCCTGACAAGCCGATGCCATCCCCGGCGCCTCTGCGTCCCGCGCTCTTGCGGCCAGCCGGTGCGCTGGCCTATAGAGCGGGGCGTCGAAAACAGCCGTCGAAGAGGGTTCCATGGCAGGCCATTCGAAATGGGCGAACATCCAGCACCGCAAGAACCGTCAGGATTCGGTGCGCTCCAAGCTGTTCTCCAAGCTGTCCAAGGAGATCACCGTCGCGGCCAAGATGGGCGATCCCGATCCCGACAAGAACCCCCGCCTGCGCCTTGCCGTCAAGGAGGCCAGGTCGAACTCGATGCCCAAGGACAATATCGAGCGCGCGATCAAGAAGGCGCAGGGCGGCGATGCTGACAATTACGAGGAAATCCGCTACGAGGGCTACGGACCCGGCGGCGTCGCCGTGATCGTCGAGGCGATGACCGACAACCGCAACCGCACGGCGTCGAACGTGCGCTCGATCTTCACCAAATATGGCGGCAATCTGGGCGAGACCGGTTCGGTCGCCTTCATGTTCGAGCGCAAGGGCGAGATCCGCTATCCCGCCGCGGTGGGCGATGCCGATGCGGTGATGCTGGCCGCGATCGAGGCGGGCGCCGAGGATGCCGAAAGCGGCGAGGACGGGCATGTTGTGCTGTGCGCCGATACCGCGCTGGGCGAGGTGTCGGCGGCGCTTGAGGCACAGCTTGGCGAAAGCGATTCGACGCGGCTGATCTGGCAGCCCGGCACCACGACCGAACTGGACCTTGAGGGCATGCAGAAGCTGATGAAGTTGCTCGACGCGCTCGAGGATGACGACGACGTGCAGCGCGTGACCACCAATTTCGAGGCCAGCGACGAGGTTCTGGCCCAGCTCTGAGCCGCGCCGTTCAGGCGAAACCGGAAATCGCCAGATCCGTGGCGCTTGTCACCCGGTTCCGCCCGCCCCGCTTGGCCGCGTAAAGCGCCCGATCGGCGGCGTCGAGCGCGCGTTCGAACCCGTCGCTGCGCGAGGTTTCGATTGCGGCGCAGCCGAAGGAGGCGGTCAGCGGCTTGCCGCCCGCGCCCGGCCGGATCTCGCCCGAGGGCATGATCCGCAATTCTTCCGCAAGGGTATGGCGCAGGATCTCGGCCAGCGCCTCGGCGCCCGCCAGCGTCGTGTCGGGCAGGACCAGCAGGAATTCCTCTCCGCCCCAGCGACCGGCGATATCCGACACCCGCAGCCGTGCCGACATCAGCCGGGCGGCGGTTTCCAGCACCCGGTCGCCGACGCCATGGCCCAGCCGGTCGTTCACCGCCTTGAAATGATCGAGGTCGCATATCACCATGGAAACCGGCCGCCCGCCGCGGCGCGCGGCATTGATTGCCTGACCCGCCATCACCAGCGTCCCACGTCGGTTTGCCAGCCCCGTCAGCGGGTCGATCAGCGAGGCGCGCTGCAATTCGCGCGACAGCATGCGCCGTTCGCGGTCCAGCCGGTCACGCATCCGGCCCGCCACCAGAACGCCGGTGCAGCAGAACAGGATCATCGCCTGGGTATAGATTGCGTCCGCTGCGCTGGGGCCGTGATGATCCAGCCGGAATATCACGATGGCCAGCACGGTCGGGACGATGGCGGCCAGCGCCATTTCCAGGCGCAGGACATGGGTCAGCTTGTCGTCCCGGAACAATGCGCGCAGGGCGGGGCGCCTGGCCTGGGCGATCTGGGCGGCCAGAACCAGGGGCGCCATGATCAGCATCGTGAACGGCGACAGCGCCCCGCTCAGCTGACCGAGTCCCATCGCGTAGCCCAGAAAGGCCGTCAGACAGATCATCCCGGCGGCGCCAGCCAGCACCATCGCCGGCCAGGCCGGGCGGCGGCGACGCAGCGCCAGCGCGCTGGCAAGCGCCAGGATGCCGATGGCTGCGCTTGCATCGAGCGGCACGGCGCTTTCGGGCTTCGCCATTGCAAGCCAGGCAAGCTCGCCCAGGCCAATGCCACCCGCCAGGATCAGCAGCGCGATCTCGACAGGTCCGCTGCGCGCAAAGGGCCGCTGCAACAGAAGCGCCAGCGCCAGCGCGGCCAGCGCGGTCAGTGTCAGGGGGTGGATGACCGGCTGGCCGGGGAAGGGGCGGTAAAGCAGCGGCATGTCGGCGAGAAACCCGACAGCCGGAACCGCCGCCAGCAGGAACGAAAACAACGCCAGCGCCTGCCGTACCTTGGGCGCTGCGCGTACCAGAACGAAACGCGGGGTGCCGTGCAGCAACTCGTCCTCATCCCATGGCCCTGCCGACGGATGCCAGGTCTCTTTCATGGGGGTACTCCGTCCTCGTTGCCGCTCGGCCGTGTCTCGCATCATGGCAAACAAGGGGTTAACGGGGAGTTGACGCTGCCTGCGTTGCATGATCCCGCCGCCCGACCAAAGGCCGGGCCTTGCGCGGCGCGCGGGCATCGGGTCAAGTCGCGCCATGGCGGATGGCACGGTCGCATCCGGGGGGCAGCGGCCCCTCGCGGGGATCTTCTGGATGCTGCTGACCGGCGCGAATTTCGTGGCGGTCACGGCGCTTGTGAAACATGTGGGCGATGCCGTGCCCGCCGCCGAGGCGGCGTTCCTGCGCTATGTGCTGGGGCTGGTCTTCCTTGTGCCGATGCTGGGGCCGCTGCTGCGCGCCGGGATCGACCGGCGCGGGCTTGCGCTTTATTCGGGGCGGGGGATCGCGCATGCGCTGGGCGTGATCTGCTGGTTCTACGCGATGACCCGCATCCCGATCGCCGAGGTCACGGCGATGAACTATCTCAACCCGGTCTATGTCACGCTCGGAGCCGTTCTGATCCTTGGCGAACGGCTGGCCGCGCGGCGCATCCTTGCCATCGCGGTGGCCTTTGCGGGCGTTCTGGTCATCCTGCGCCCCGGCTTCCGCGAGCTGTCGGACGGCCATGTTGCTATGCTGTTCACAGCGCTCTTCTTTGCAGTTTCCTACCTGATGGCCAAGCGACTCAGCGAGCGCGATCCGGCCGCTGTCGTGGTGGCGATGCTGTCGATCACGGTGACGCTGGCGCTTGCGCCCTTTGCGCTGGCGGTCTGGGTGACGCCGACGCCCGGGCAACTGTTCTGGCTGTTCCTCGTCGCGCTGTTCGCGACCGCGGGCCATTACACGATGACCATGGCCTTTCGCGCCGCGCCGCTGGCCGTGACCCAGCCGGTGAGCTTCCTGCAACTGGTCTGGGCCACACTGGTTGGCTGGCTCGTCTTCGGCGAGACGGCGGATGGCTGGGTCATCCTTGGCGGCGCGATGATCGTGGGCGCGGTCGTCTTCATCTCGTGGTGCGAGGCGATGCTGAAGCGCCGGATCACCCCGCCGCCCGAGGCGACCAGATTCTGACGCGCCTTGCCGCGCCGGGTTTGTCGTCTAGCTTCGCGTCATGGACAAAGACCTGACGCTTGGCCACCGCACCGGCCTGCCCGACGCGCTGCGGGTGCTTCTGGACGAGCACCCCCGCGACCTGTGGGACAGCCATGCCCGGTTCGGCAGTCTGACCCGGTTCTGGCTGGAACGCCATCTGATGTTCCGCACGCTGATCGACCGGATCGGGGCCGAAAGCCGCGCGCTTGTCGAGCGCCATGCCGAGCCCGAACAGGCGGTGCGCAACACCGCGCGTTATGCGCAATTGCTGCTGACGGAACTGCACGGCCACCACCGGATCGAGGATCTGCACTATTTTCCCCGGCTGCTGGCCGCCGAACCGCGGCTGGCACGGGGCTTCGACATCCTTGACGGGGATCATCACGCGCTGGACGGGCAGCTTGCGGCGCTGGCGGGCGCCATCAACGGGTTGGTCCGCGCAGCCCCCGCCGACCGGCGCGACCGGGCCGGGACGCTTGGGGCGACGTTGACGGGGTTCGGCCGCTTCCTCGACCGGCATCTGGTTGACGAGGAGGATCTGGTGGTGCCGATCCTGCTGAAACATGGCGAGGCGCTGGGCGTCTGAACCGGCCCGGGTTTGATCGGGGTCAAGGACAGCCTGCACACCGGCTTCCTAGGCTCGGGCCGAAGCACAGGGAACAAGGAGCAGGGAATGTCCCACACGCCGCACGAGCTTGCCGAGGATTTCCCCGACAAGGTGGACCTGATCCACGATCTCAAGATCAAGGACGCGCATTTCGCGCGGCTCTTCGACGAGTATCACGAGGTCAACGGCGCCGTTCACCGGGCCGAAACCGATATCGAGCCGACCGACGATTTTCACCTCAACGAGATGCGCAGGAAGCGGATGCATCTCAAGGACGAGATCGCCCGCATCCTGCGCAGTACGGTGGCCTGATCCGCCGGATCAACCGGTAGCGGCCTCGCCCTGGCTTGCCTCGGCGGGGCCTTCCACCGCATTGGCAAAGGTCTCGAAGAACTGGTCGGCCAGCCGGCGCGCCGTGCCATGGATCAGCCGCGATCCAAGCTGCGCAAGCTTTCCACCCACCTCGGCATGGACCTCGTAGATCAGATCCGTGCCGCCGCCCTCGGCATCCTCCAGCCGCACATCCGCGCGCCCCTTGGCAAAGCCCGCAACGCCGCCCTTGCCCTCGCCGAGGATGGTATAGCTTTGCCGCTCGACCAGATCAGAAACCGTGACTGCACCGCGAAAGGTCGCCTTGACCGGGCCGACCTTCTGCGTGACCACCGCCTCGAACCCGTCCTCGATGCTGCCTTCCAGTTCCTGGCATCCGGGGATGCAGGCTTTCAGCGTGTCCGGGTCGGTCAGGCGCTCCCACACCGCCGCCCGGTCGGCCGCGATGACGCGGCTGCCCGTGAGTTCCATGGATTCCTCCCAGTTTTCCCGCCTTCATTTACGGGCCGGACCGGGCCGCCGTCAAAACCTATTCCGCGACCTCGTAGGGCAGCACGCCCCGCCGGTCGGGATCGACGCTGAGCCGTCGTTCCAGCGGCGGCAGCGCGCGCTGATGGCAATTGCGGCGTTCGCAGATCCGGCAGGAAATTCCGATCGGCTCGAACGCGGCCGAGTTCGTCAGGTCCAGATCGTCGGCATAGACCATCTGCCCGGCATGGCGGATCTCGCAGCCCAGACCGACGGCAAAGCGGCGCACCGGCGCGCCCCAGGCGCCGCCCGGCTTGGTGACATCGCGCGCAAGGCTCAGATAGCGCACCCCGTCCGGCGTTTCGGCCAGTTGCCGCAGGAACCGCCCCGGCGTCTCGAAGGCGCGATGGACGTTCCACAGCGGACAGGCCCCGCCGAAGCGCGCGAATTGCAGCCGGGTTGCCGAATGGCGCTTGGTGATCGTGCCCGCCTGATCCACCCGCACGAAGAAGAAGGGCAGCCCCTTGGCGCCGGGCCGTTGCAGCGTGGACAGCCGATGCGCCACCTGCTCGATCGAGGCGCCGAAGCGGTCGGCCAGCAGTTCCAGATCGTGCCGGGCCTCCTGCGCGGCGTCCAGAAAGCGGCCATAGGGAAGCAACGCCGCGCCCGCGAAATAATTGGCCATGCCGATCCGGGCAATGTCGCGCGCTTCGGGGCTCTGGAACCGGGCCAGATCCAGCGTTGCCTCCAGAAGCTTGGATTGTGTCAGAAGTGCAATCTGGTGAAGCAACTGGAACCGCCGTGTCGGCCCGCTCAGGCGCGCCGACAGCGTCAGCGTGCGGGTGGCCGCATCATAAAGCCGAAGGCCAGGAATATCGCCGGTTTTCAGGGTGATCCCGTTGGCCTCCAGCGCATCGGCGGCCTGCCGTTCGGAATCGTCCGGGGCTGTCGCGGTGCGCGCGAAACGCTCGGCTGCCCGGTCCACGGCATCTATGTAATTGTCGCAATAATGAAAGAAATCGCGCACCTCTTCCCAGGGCGACGGCCCCAGTCCGGCATCCTCGCGCCCCAATGCCTCGTCCAGCGAGGCCAGCCGCTCGTGACTCTGGCGATAGGCGCGGTGCAGTTCCAGAAAGGCCCGCGCCAGTGCCGGCGCGTTCGATGCGGCCAGCCGCAGATCCGCCAGCGGCGGCGCCAGATCGCCAAAGACCGGATCGGCCAGCGCCTCGCGCATGTCCGAGACAAGCCGCTCGTCATCCCCCGACGAAAGCTCGGTCACGTCGAAGCCGAATTCCGAGGCCAGCGCCAGCAATACCGTGGACGAGACCGGGCGGTTGTTGTTCTCCATCTGGTTCAGATAGGGCAGCGAGATGCCCAGCCGCGCCGCGAAATCCTTCTGGGTCAGGCCCAGCCGCGCGCGCGTCTCGCGCAGTTTCGCTCCGGCATAGAGCTTGCGATTGGCCATGGGCAGTACCCGGTCGGTTTGCGGATTAGCACCGCTTTTCCGTAGCCTTTGCAAATCCGCGACGCAAGTCGGGCGTCACATCCCCGGCGGCCCCTCCAGCCGGTCGATCCGGCGGACATATAGCACCGAAACCACCGCCAGAAGCGAGGTTGCCAGCATGATCGCCAGCAGGGGCCATGCCCCGCGCCCCGGCACCAGCAGGGCGCCCGCCAGCGCCGACAGCCCCGCACCGCCCCCGATCATGATCGCGCCGCCCAGTCCGCTGGCCGTCCCCGCCAGATGCGGGCGCACCGACAGCATCCCCGCGGTCGCATTCGGCAGCGTCATGCCGTTGCCCAGCCCGACCAGCACCATCACCCCGAAAAACGCCAGCGGATGCCCCAGCCCCAGACCGATCAGCCCCATCGAGATCACCGGCGCCGCCCCCGCGACCAGCGTGCCGTACAGGATCATGCGGTTGATCCCCACCCGCACCGAATAGCGCCCGGCCAGGAAATTGCCGCCGACATAGCCCAGCGCGACGATGCCGAAATAAAGGCCCAGCGCGGCGGGGTTCAGCCCGAACACCTCGGACCCGACAAAGGGCGCCCCGCCCAGATAGGCAAAGAACGCCCCCGAGGCGAAACCCGCGGCCAGTGCATAGCCCCAGAACCGGCGCGAGCGGAACAGCACGGGATACTGGCGTACCTGTTCCCCCAGGCTTGCCCCGCGCCGCGGCGCGGTCTCGCCCAGATCGGCCCAGGTCAGCACCAGCACCAGCACACCCGCGACCAGCAGCATCGCGAAACTCGCCTGCCAGCCGAAGGCCTGATCCAGCACCCCGCCGATCACCGGTCCGATCATCGGCACCAGCGCCATGCCCATCGTGACATAGCCGATCATCGAGGCCGCCCTTGCGTCCTCGACCATGTCGCGCACCACCGCCCGCGACAGCACCATGCCGGTCACGATCACCGCCTGTGCCATGCGGAATGCCAGGAAGACCGCGGCATTGGGCGCCAGCAGGCAGCCCAGCGTCGCGATCAGGAACAGCCAGATCGACACCAGCAGCACCGGGCGCCGCCCGTAGCGGTCGGAAATCGGCCCGATCGCCAGTTGCAGCACCGCGTTCATCGCCAGATAGAGCGCCACCGAAAGCTGCATCAGCCGGTAATCCGTGCCGAAATGCGCGGTCATGTTGGGCAGCGAGGGCAGGAAGATGTTCATCGACAGCGCCGACAGCCCCGCAAGCAGGATCAGCGTCAGCAGATGCGGGGGCGTCTTGCGGTCCAGAAACCGCAGCTCGGGTTCAGGGGGCATGAGGCCCGGTTACCTCGTGCGGCATGGCTTGTCCATTCGGTCAAATTCAGGCTCCGGCGGGATCGCGCCGTCATCGCGTCGGCCTGCCCGGTCATTACGACTTTGCAGTTTGCAATCAGGTCTCTGCCAATGGTTTGCAAATATTCCGAAAGGTTCTTTTATGTCCCTCGCACCCCCGTTAGGTTGCCGCAAATTTCCGCAAGGGGCCAGCGCCGATGAAAGACATCCTGAACGAGCTTGAACGCCGCCGCGACATCGCCCGCAAGGGGGGCGGAGAGAAACGCGTCGCGGCCCAGCACCAGAAGGGCAAGCTGACCGCGCGCGAGCGGATCGACCTGCTGCTGGACGAAGGCTCGTTCGAGGAATTCGACATGTTCGTCGCCCATCGCTGCACCGATTTCGGCATGGAAGAGACGCGCCCCTCGGGCGATGGCGTCGTCACCGGCTGGGGCACGATCAATGGCCGCCAGGTCTATGTCTTTAGCCAGGACTTCACCGTTCTGGGCGGCTCGGTCTCGGCGACCCATGCCCAGAAGATCTGCAAGATCATGGACATGGCAATGCAGAACGGCGCCCCGGTGATCGGGCTGAATGATTCGGGCGGCGCGCGCATCCAGGAAGGCGTCGACAGCCTTGCCGGGTATGGCGAAGTGTTCCAGCGCAATATCGAGGCCTCGGGCGTGGTGCCCCAGATCAGCGTCATCATGGGCCCCTGCGCGGGTGGCGCGGTCTACAGCCCGGCCATGACCGATTTCATCTTCATGGTGCGGGATTCGTCCTACATGTTCGTCACCGGCCCCGATGTGGTGAAGACCGTCACCAACGAGGTCGTCACCGCCGAGGAACTGGGCGGCGCCTCGACCCATACCAGGAAAAGCTCGGTCGCCGATGGCGCCTTTGAAAACGATGTCGAGGCGCTTTATGAGGTGCGCCGTCTGGTCGATTTCCTGCCGCTCAACAACCGCTCGATTCCGCCCGTCCGGCCCTTCTTCGACGATCCCGAACGGGTCGAGCCCAGCCTCGACACCCTGATCCCCGACAATCCCAACGTCCCCTACGACATGAAGGAACTGATCCTGAAGGTCGCGGACGAGGGCGATTTCTACGAGATCCAGGAAGATTTCGCCAAGAACATCATCACCGGCTTCATCCGCCTCGAAGGCCGCACGGTCGGCGTGGTGGCGAACCAGCCGATGGTTCTGGCGGGCGTGCTGGACATCGACTCGGCGCGCAAGGCGGCGCGTTTCGTGCGCTTCTGCGACTGTTTCGAGATCCCGATCCTGACCCTTGTCGACGTGCCCGGCTTCCTGCCCGGCACCAAGCAGGAATATGACGGCGTCATCAAGCATGGCGCGAAACTGCTGTTCGCCTATGGCGAGGCAACGGTGCCGAAAGTGACCGTCATCACCCGCAAGGCTTATGGCGGGGCCTATGTGGTGATGAGTTCCAAGCATCTGCGCGGCGACATCAACTATGCCTGGCCGACCTCGGAAATCGCGGTGATGGGGGCCAAGGGCGCGACCGAGATCCTCTATCGTTCGGAACTGGGGGATGCCGAGAAGATCGCGCGCCGCACGGCCGATTACGAGGACCGCTTTGCCAATCCCTTCGTGGCGGCCGAGCGCGGTTTCATCGACGAGGTGATCCAACCCCGCTCCACCCGCCGCCGCGTCTGCCGCGCCTTTGCCGCGCTGCGCAACAAGAAGCGCCCGATGCCCTGGAAGAAGCACGACAACATCCCGCTCTAGGTCCGGAACCGGCCGACGCAGCCCGCGCCGGCCCGCGACAGAGGTGGCCCGATGAATGCGATCCCGACGATCCCAGCCAGTCCCTGTCTGGCCTTGCCCCTCTGCGGGGCAGGGCGGTCATCCCTTGCGCTTGCGCTGGTCCTTGCCGCCACACCCCTTGCCGCGCAGGTGATCGAGGTGCCCTCGGGGCAGCCGGTCACCCTGTTCGACACCAGCACCGGCGAGGCCGAGGCCGGGGGGCTGGCCGTGCGCTTCCGCTTCCTTGCCCCGCAGATCGCGCGCGAGGGCGGAACCATGCCCTTCGAACTGGCCGCGGGCGATATCGAGTTCCTGTGCAACAGCTACGCATTGCCGCGTCTGCCCGGGTTCGGCCCCGACATCGGCGAGATCGTCATCACGCTGATGGACCGTCCCGTCCCCTTCGGACAGCCCGACCCCGAGGCCACACAGTTCTTCGAGGCGTTCCGCCCCGAGGACGGGGCCTGCGTATGGGAGGGTTTCTGACGATGAAGCAATATCTTGCACGCCGAGTCTCAGCTTGGCGGAAAGCTGCGCTTTTTGAGTCACAGGTCGGAGTTTCGCAGCATGCGGCATGTGCAAAGCTTTGTGATTGGTCTATGATTCGTGTGGGTTCTGAAAGAGTGACCCTCAACGTGATCGTGGCCGGCGCGAAGCTGGCCCCAGCAAGAAAATGGAGTTCCGGATGTCCAAGAGCATCAAGGCCCTCATGGCGCTGTCCCTCGTGGCCTTCGTCGCGGCCTGCGCCCAGCAGGAAGAAGTCGTCTACGTCGAGCCCGAGCCCGTCGTCGGCGAGCCGAAGTACACCAAGTACTGATACCGGCGCGGGGCGGGTCAGACCCGCCCCGACACCCCCCGCGTCGTCCCCCGCCCGGGAGGAGACGCGATGCTGAAGCACAGGGGCTTTCCCGGCCGCCTTCCGGGCACCGATTTCCAGTTCACGATTCGCAGGGCGAACAAGGACGGTGCAACCCGTCTTGTCGCACGCGAACGCTATGCCGACCGCCGCAATGCCGACCGGCGCGCCGACGAGGCGTTCCTGGCCGCCTTGTGGGAACATTTTGGCGACCAGCCCTTCGAGCGCGGAAACCTCGATGCCGGGCGGCTGTCCTGGTTCCTTGGCCGTGAAGTCGTTCCCGCCGAAGATCCATTTGATCCCGAAAGTTACGAGGCGCTTCTCAGAATCGATGTGGCGCGGGCCCGCGCTGCCTATCCCGACATCATTCGCGACGAGGGGTCGGCATGATCCCGCTCAGATATCTGGCTTGTGGGCGGGAATCGGCCAAATTTCACTCGCCCGTGCGTTGTGGGCTTTCCTTTTTTGCAAATCTCGGGAATTCTGATTCTAGGGCCGATGGTGGTACACCCCTTCGCCGCCGGTCCGGATACTACCGTTACCCTTCCCCAACCCCCAGGCCTGACCCCATTAGGGTCAGGCCTACCCCTGTTTCTGGCGCTGCCCTTCACGGTCTCTTGGGTCGCAGGGGGGGCGATTTCCGTTCCGTCTCCGGTTTGTTCGCAGTAGACTATGCGCGCAACAAAAATCCGAACGGAGGCAGAGTAGTATGCGAAACATCAAGATTCTGGCCGCACTCACGGCCATCGGCACCATGGCTGGCTGCATGGCAAGCGATACCGAACGGGCGCTGGTTGGCGCTGTCGGTGGTGCTGTCGTCGCCGACGCGCTCGATACGAATGTCATTGCCGGGGCGGCCGTGGGCGCCACGGCTGGCGCGCTTTGCGACGACGTGGGCTTCTGCAGATGATCTGACCGGGCGGGCCTTCGGGCCTGACGGGCGAAAGGTATACAGGGTCGCCGGGGCTGCGGGCTCCGGTGGCCCTTTGTCGTTTGTGCGCCGGGGCGGGTGCGGCCCGGTGGAATGCTGGAAAGGACGGAAATGTTCGAGAAGATCCTGATCGCCAACCGGGGGGAGATCGCCTGCCGGGTCATCAAGACCGCCCGCAAGATGGGCATCAAGACGGTAGCCGTCTATTCCGACGCCGACCGCCATGCCCTGCATGTGCGGATGGCCGACGAGGCGATCCATATCGGCCCGCCGCCCGCGAACCAGTCCTATATCGTGATCGACAGGATCATGGAGGCGATCCGGACCAGCGGCGCGCAGGCCGTCCACCCCGGCTACGGCTTCCTGTCCGAGAACAGGCTGTTCGCCGAGGCGCTCGAAGCTGCTGGCGTCACCTTCATCGGCCCGCCCGCCTCGGCGATCGAGGCGATGGGCGACAAGATCACCTCGAAGAAACTGGCGGCCGAGGCCGGTGTCTCGACCGTGCCGGGCTATATGGGCCTGATCGGGGATGCCGACGAGGCGGTGAAGATCAGCCGCGAAATCGGCTATCCGGTGATGATCAAGGCGTCTGCGGGGGGCGGCGGCAAGGGCATGCGCATCGCCTGGACCGACGAGGAAACCCGCGAGGGCTTTCAGGCGTCCAAGGCCGAGGCGGCGAACAGCTTTGGCGACGACCGGATCTTCATCGAGAAATTCGTGACGCAACCCCGCCATATCGAGATTCAGGTTCTGGCCGACAAGCATGGCAACACGCTCTATCTGGGCGAGCGGGAATGCTCGATCCAGCGGCGCAACCAGAAGGTCATCGAGGAAGCCCCCAGCCCCTTCCTTGACGAGGCGACCCGCAAGGCGATGGGCGAACAGGCCTGCGCGCTGGCGCGCGCGGTGGGCTATACCAGCGCGGGCACGGTCGAATTCATCGTCGATGGCAGCCGCAATTTCTATTTCCTGGAAATGAACACCCGGCTTCAGGTGGAACATCCCGTCACCGAACTGATCACCGGCATCGACCTTGTGGAACAGATGATCCGCGTGGCGGCGGGCGAAAAGCTTTCCTTCGGGCAGGCCGATGTCAGGCTGAACGGCTGGGCCATGGAAAGCAGGCTTTACGCCGAAGACCCCTATCGCAACTTCCTGCCCTCGATCGGGCGGCTGACGCGCTACCGGCCCCCGGCGGAATCGGCGCATGACGCGGCCATCGTGCGCAACGATACCGGCGTCTACGAGGGCGGCGAGATCAGCATGTATTACGACCCGATGATCGCCAAGCTCTGCACCTGGGCGCCGACCCGCGACCAGGCCATCGACGAGATGCGCACCGCGCTGGACGCCTTCGAGGTCGAGGGCATCGGCCACAACCTGCCCTTCCTGTCGGCGGTGATGGAACATCCGCGCTTCTGTTCGGGCAACATCACCACCGCCTTCATCGCCGAGGAATATCCCGACGGTTTCGCAGGCGTCAGCCTGCCGCGCGAGGAACTGCGCCGGGTGGCTGCCGCCGCGGCGGCGATGTTCCGCGTCGCTGAAATCCGGCGCGCGCGCATCTCGGGTACGATGGACAACCACGAACGCAAGGTCGGCAGCGACTGGGTGGTGGTCGCCCAGGGCGAACGCTTTGCGCTGACAATCGACGCCGACCGCCAGGGCTCGACCGTGCGCTTCGCCGAGGGCGACGCGCATCGCGTTACATCCGACTGGACGCCGGGCAACCCGCTGGCGGTGCTGCATATCGACGGCGTGCCGCTGGTGCTCAAGGTCGGCAAGTCGCCCAACGGCTACCGCATCCGCCATCGCGGCGCCGACATGAAGGTGGCGGTCTTCACCCCCCGCCAGGCGGAACTTGCCGCCCTGATGCCCGAGAAACTGCCGCCCGACACCTCGAAATTCCTGCTCTGTCCGATGCCCGGCCTGATCGTCTCGATCGACGTGGAAGAGGGCCAGGAGGTGCAGGAAGGCCAGGCGCTGTGCGTGGTCGAGGCGATGAAGATGCAGAACATCCTGCGCGCCGAGCGCAAGGGCATCGTCGCCAGCATCAAGGCCGGCCCCGGCGCCAGCCTCGCCGTCGACGATGTGATCATGGAGTTTGAATGATCCCCCGGGCCGCCCCATATCCCGCGCCTTTCGGGCGTGCCGGGGCGGTCCGTGGCCGGGCTCAGTCCGATGCGGTGCCGCGGCGGTCGCGGATCTCCTGCTGGCGCAGCGGCAGCTTGTCGATCGAGCGGGTCAGTTCGCGCACGTCCCAGGGCGTGGGCTTGCGCAGGATCACGTTGCCGTCCTTGGCCACCAGCACCAGCGCAAAGCCGCGCGGGCGCAGCGCCTGGCGGAACGCGCTGCGGGCGGCGGGGTCGGTGTCGGTGATCACCACCACATCGCGGATCGCCAGTTCCTCGATCCGCGCGGTCAGCAGGTCCATCTGCTGGGCAAAGCGCGGATCGGCCTCGCTGTCGGCGAACACCACCACCGGCCGGGCGATCCACTGGAACTCGGCCGGGGTGACCTCGCGCGCGTCCAGAACCGTCGCATGGTCCGCCTGCCAGCGTTCAAGCCCGGTCAGTTCCGCCATCGCGCCGGCGGTCAGGGCAAGCGGCACGAGGGCGGCAAGTGCAAGAGATACGAGACGTTTTTTCATGAACCCTCCTGTCGCGATCAGATATAGGCGCGCCGGAACGGAAAGCGAAGCTTGAACCCGCCCGCGGGCGGGGGAACGAGACGAAAAGGGACGATGCCATGACGGACAAGACCAAGAGCTGGGCCGAGACGGCCGCAAAGGAACTGCGCGGCCGCAGCCCCGACGACCTGACCTGGGCCACGCCCGAGGGCATCCCCGTCAAGCCGCTTTATACCGAGGACGATATCCGCGACCTGCCGCATATGGGCAGCCTGCCGGGCGCCGCGCCCTATACCCGCGGCGTGCGCGCGACGATGTATGCCGGGCGGCCCTGGACGATCCGGCAATATGCGGGCTTTTCGACCGCCGAGGAATCGAACGCCTTCTACCGCAAGGCGCTGGCCGCCGGGCAGCAGGGCGTCAGCGTCGCCTTCGACCTGGCGACGCACCGCGGCTATGACAGCGACCATCCCCGCGTGGTGGGCGATGTCGGCAAGGCGGGCGTGGCCATCGACAGCGTCGAGGACATGAAGATCCTGTTCGACGGCATCCCGCTGGATCAGGTCAGCGTCTCGATGACGATGAACGGCGCGGTGATCCCGATCCTAGCCAGCTTCATCGTCGCGGGCGAGGAACAGGGCGTGGACCGCGCGCTTCTGTCGGGCACGATCCAGAACGACATCCTGAAAGAGTTCATGGTGCGGAACACCTATATCTATCCGCCCGAACCCTCGATGCGGATCGTCGCCGACATCATCGAATACACCTCGACCGATATGCCGCGGTTCAACTCGATCTCGATCTCGGGCTACCACATGCAGGAGGCGGGCGCGAACCTGGTGCAGGAACTGGCCTTCACCCTTGCCGATGGCAAGGAGTACGTGAAGGCGGCGCTGGAGCGGGGTCTCGATGTCGATGCCTTTGCCGGGCGACTGTCGTTCTTCTTCGCCATCGGCACCAATTTCTTCATGGAAATCGCCAAGCTGCGCGCCGCCCGCTTCCTGTGGCACCGCATCATGTCGGAATTCAACCCGAAGAATCCCGGCTCGCTGATGCTGCGCACCCATTGCCAGACCTCGGGCGTCAGCTTGCAGGAACAGGACCCCTACAACAACATCGTCCGCACCGCCTATGAGGCGATGAGCGCGGTTCTTGGTGGCACCCAGTCGCTGCACACCAACAGCTTTGACGAGGCGATCGCGCTGCCCACCGAATTCTCGGCCCGGATCGCGCGCAACACCCAGTTGATCCTTCAGAACGAGACCAAGGTGACCAAGGTCGTCGATCCGCTGGCGGGTTCCTATTACGTCGAGAAACTGACCGCCGATCTGGCCGACGCCGCCTGGACGCTGATCGAGGAAGTCGACGCGATGGGCGGCATGACCAAGGCGGTGGCCTCGGGCATGCCCAAGCTCAGGATCGAGGAGGCCGCCGCGCGCTGGCAGGCCGCGGTCGATCGCGGCGACGAGGTGATCGTCGGCGTCAACAAGTTCCGGCTGGCGAAAGAGGATCCGATCGACATTCTGGAAATCGACAACCAGAAGGTGCGCGAGGCGCAGATCGCGCGGCTGGAGCGCATCCGCGCCACCCGCGATCAGGCCGCTTGCGACGGGGCGCTTGCGGCGCTGGAACAGGCCGCGCAAAGCGGTCAGGGCAACCTGTTGCGCCTCGCGGTCGAGGCCGCCCGGGCGCGGGCCTCTGTGGGAGAGATCAGTATGGCGATGGAAAAGGCGTTCGGACGGCACCGCGCCGAGGTCAGGACCCTGTCGGGTGTCTATGGCGCCGCCTATGAGGGCGACGAGGGCTTTGCCGCGATCCAGAAGGCGGTGGAGGATTTTGCCGAGGTCGAGGGGCGGCGTCCGCGGATGCTGGTGGTCAAGATGGGCCAGGACGGCCATGACCGCGGCGCCAAGGTGATCGCCACGGCCTTTGCCGATATCGGTTTCGATGTCGATGTCGGTACGCTGTTCCAGACGCCCGAAGAGGCTGCGCAGGATGCCATCGACAACGACGTGCATGTGATCGGTGTCTCGTCGCTGGCCGCCGGGCACAAGACGCTGGCGCCCAAGCTGATCGAGGCGCTCAAGGCGCAGGGGGCCGAGGACATCATCGTGATCTGCGGCGGCGTGATCCCGCAGCAGGACTACGATTTCCTCAAGGCCGCAGGCGTCAAGGCGATCTTCGGGCCGGGCACCAACATCCCGGCCGCCGCCAGCGACATCCTGCGCCTGATCCGCGAGGCACGGGCCTGACATGACGGCCCCGGCGGCGGCGTCGCTGCGTCGGGTGTCGGCTTGCCATTGCATCCCCGCCCCGGCGGGGATCACATGCACGCGACCCGACCGAAAGGAGCGCCCCCGCCGATGCTGAGCCTCGATCACCTCGCCCTCAGTGCCGGGACGCTTGAGGCGGGCGTGGCCATGGTCGAGGACCGCCTCGGGGTGCGGCTTGCTCCCGGTGGCCGCCATGCCGCGATGGGCACCCATAACCGGCTCTTGCGCCTTGGACCCGGCTTCTATCTCGAGGTCATCGCCATCGACCCCGAGGCGCCTGCGCCCGGTCGCCCCCGCTGGTTCGATCTCGACCGCTTTGCCGGGCCGCCGCGGCTGACGAACTGGATCGCGCGCTGCGACGATCTGGAGGCCGCGCTGGCCCGTGCGCCGACGGGCAGCGGCAGGCCGATGGATCTTGCCCGCGGCGATCTGCGCTGGCGCATGGCCGTGCCCGAGGACGGGCGTCTGCCCTTTGACGGGCTGTTTCCCGCGCTGATCGACTGGCAGGGGGCGGCGCATCCCGCCGGGCTTCTGCCCGAAACCGGCTGCCGCCTGGCCGCGCTGGAACTGCACCATCCGCGTGCCGAGGCCCTGCGCCTCGCGCTGCGCGGCCTGATCGACGATCCCCGGATCGCGGTTCACCAGGCCCCTCTGCCCGCGCTGCGCGCGCTGATCGACACGCCCTCCGGCCGGCGCGCGCTGGAATGACGATCCGCCCTGCCATGCCCGGGGATGCCGCCGCGCTGGCCGCGATCTGGAACCCGATCATCCGCGACACGCCGATCATCTTTCATTCCGCCCGGAAGACGCCCGAAGGCGTTGCCGAGATGATCGTGACCCGGACCGCCGCGGGCCACGGCTTTTTCGTCGCTGCCGAGGGCGCGGCGATCCTGGGCCTTGCCACCTATGCCCAGTTCCGCCCGGGCGATGGCTATGCCCGCGCGATGGAGCACACGATCCTGCTGGCGCCTGCGGCCCGGGGCAGGGGGCTGGGCCGGGCGCTGATGGCGGCGCTGGAAACCCATGCCGCCGGTGCAGGCGCGCATGCCATGATCGCCGCTGTCAGTGCTGCCAATCCCGCCGGCATCGGCTTTCATGCCGCGCTGGGCTATGCCGAGGTCGGCCGCCTGCCGCAGGTGGGGTTCAAGGCCGGGCGCTGGCTCGATCTGGTGCTGATGCAGAAGATCCTTTCCGCCGCACCTGACATGGGCGCCGCGGCGCGCTAGTCTCGCGGCCATGTCGCTCTGGTCCCGCATCTCTGCCGCCGTCTCTGCGCTTGCCAAGGGCGAAAGCCTGGCCACGGTCTTCGACCGTCTGCGCACGCCGCCCGAGCGTAGCGTGGCCTTTACCATCGCGGTCATCGCGCTGGGCGCCAAGATGGCCAAGGCCGACGGGCAGGTGACCCGCAACGAGGTCGCGGCCTTCCGCGAGGTCTTTACCATCCCGCCCTCGGAAGAGGCCAATGCCGCGCGCGTCTTCGATCTGGCCCGTCAGGACGTGGCCGGGTTCGAGGAATATGCCCGCCGCATCCGCCGCATGTTCCGCGGCCGCAAGGAACCGCTCTGCGATCTGATGGAGGGGCTGTTCTTCATCGCGCTGGCCGATGGCAAGTATCACCCTGCCGAAGACGCCTTTCTTGCCCGCGTCGCCACAGCCTTTGGCCTCAGCGAGGCGCAGTTCCGCACGTTGCGCGCCCGGTTCGTGCCCGATGCCGCGCCCGATCCCTATACCGTGCTTGGCGTCGACCCCGGCGACGATCTCGACAGCATCCGCAAGGTCTGGCGCAAGGAGGTGCGCGAGACCCATCCCGACCGGATGCATGCCCGCGGCGTGCCCGAAGAGGCGATCCACCTGGCCGAGCGGCGGCTGATCGCGGTCAATGCCGCCTGGGAACAGATCGTGCAGGAGCGCGCGGCATGAGGCGGCCATGAGGATCGCCACCTACAATGTCGAATGGTTCAACGCGCTGTTCGACGATCAGGGCAACCTTCTGGACGACGATGCACCCTCGGGCCGTACCGGCGTGACCCGGCACCAGCAGATCGAGGCGCTGGGCATCGTCTTTACCGCGCTCGATGCCGATGCGGTTCTGGTGGTCGAGGCGCCCGACGATACCGGCCGCCGCTCGACCGTCACGGCGCTTGAGAATTTCGCGCAAGTGATGGGTCTGCGTGCGCGGCGGGTGCTGATCGGCTTCACCTCTGACAGCCAGCAGGAAATCGCGCTACTCTACGATCCCGACCGGCTCAGCCCGCGCCACGACCCGCAGGGCGATCCGACCGGCAAGAAGGGCTCGGCCGAGGCGCCGCGTTTTGACGGAGTGTTCCGCTGGGATCTGGATGTGGACAGTGCGGCCGACCTGATCCGCTTTTCCAGGCCGCCGCTGGAACTGGCGGTGCAAAGCGCGCAGGGCTTCGCCTTTCGCATGATCGGGGTGCATGTGAAGTCCAAGGCCCCCTACGGCGCCTCGACGCCCGAAGAGGTGATGCGGATCTCGATCCAGAACCGGCGCAAGCAGATGGCGCAATGCATCTGGCTGCGCCAGCGGATCGAGGCGCATCTGGCCGCGGGCGAACCGTTGATCGTGCTGGGCGATTTCAACGATGGCCCCGGGCTTGACGAATACGAAAAGCTCTTCGGCCGTTCCGGGGTCGAGATCGTGATGGGGCTGGACGTGCCGCGCGAGATGCGGCTTTACGACCCCCATGCACGACAGGCGCAGCACGGCCGGTCCGCCGCCCAGCCCGCCACCGCCCGGTTCTACATCCAGTCCGAGCGGCACTATCTGTCGGCCCTGCTCGATTACGTGATGATCTCGTCCGACCTGCGTGCGCGCCGCCCGGCCTGGCGCATCTGGCACCCGTTCGACGACCCCGACCTTTACCGCGTGCCCGAACTGCGCGAGGCGCTGCTGGCGGCCTCCGACCATTTCCCGGTCAGTCTCGATATCGAGCTTTGATCCTATACCCCTGCGGGTCTATATTCTCGGCCATGACCCGGATCGCCGCCCTTTGCCTGGCCGCCCTCGTCGCGTTCGGCCCCACCGCCGCGCAGGAGGCCGAAACCGCGCCGGAGGCGAATCTGCGCGAGGGGATGGACCTGCTGGGGCAGGGGATGCGGCTGTTGTTCAGGGGGCTCGGGGACGAACTGGAACCGGCCTTGCGCGATCTGGCCGAGACGATGCAACCCGCGCTGCGCCGTCTGATCGAGATCGTGGACGATTTCGACGCCTACCAGATGCCCGAGCGGCTGCCCAATGGCGATATCATCATCCGCCGCAAGCCCGACGCGCCGCCCGTGCCCCCGACCGAGGACATCGAGATCTAGGACCGCCGCACCCGTACCCCGGTTTCCACCCCCAGCGCCTTGGCCAGCGAGGCAAAGCGCGCCTCTGCCACCTCGCCGAACAGCGGCTCGGCGCGGGCGTCCAGCACCAGTTCCAGCCGCTTCTTCTTGGGGAAATGGCGCAACTCGGCCAGCGTGTCGGGCGCATCCGACGAGAACATCGCGCCAAAGCGCATAGCCTTGCCCAGCACTTCGGCCTGCTGCATCTGGACCGGATCGAGCAGCGCGAACAGCGGCTCGAACCGGCTGCCCGCGCGGCTGTTCTTGTAGCGGTGCAGCAGAGAGACGCCGAGGAACACCCGTTCCCAATGTTCCAGCCCGCCCAGATTGGCCTGGGTCGCGGTGTCGAAACAGACCTCGTGGCGGTAATCGGGATGCGCGCGCCAGGCGGTGTCGTGCAGGTGGCAGGCCGCCTTGATCAGCCGCCGCTTCTCGGGGCCCGCAGCGCCGAACAGCGGCAGCACGAAATTGTAAAGCCGCTTGCCGAAGCCGGGAAACCGGGCCGCGTTTGCCTCGACGAAGCGGCAGGCTTCGACCAGCGGATCGCGGGCGCGCAGTTCGGCCGGCATCTGTTCGTACAACAGCCCCTCGCGGATGCCATAGCCCGACACCGCGATCTCGCGCGGCTTCAGCCGGGCGACCAGCCGCCTGAGCACCAGCGAGGCGATGGGCACCAGCGATATGCGGTCGATCGAGGTGCCGGTGCGTGTGCGCAGCGCGTCGATCCCGACGGTCTCGATCCAGTCGAGCGTGGCGGCCAGCGATTTGCGCGTCATGCGGTATTCGTGCAGTACCGTCAGCGGATAGCCGCGCCGTTCCATGTCAAGCCGCGCAATCGCCCGCCACGATCCGCCCACCAGAAACAGCCGCCCCCGGGACAGGTCCATGCCGTGCGCCAGTGTTTCGATCTCGTCGGCGATGAACTGCGTCAGCCCCTTCTTGCCGCCCTTGATGTCCTTCAGCTTGAGCGGCCCCAGCGGCGAGGTGCGCCGCATCCCGACCCGGCCGCCACTCAGTTCGGCCAGTTCCATCGACGAGCCGCCGATATCGCAGACCAGCCCCTCGGCGCCGGGCCAGCCCAGCAGCACGCCTTGCGCCGACAGCCGCGCCTCCTCTGCGCCGTCGATCACCCAGGGGCGCAGGCCGGTCTCGCGCTCGATCTGGCGGCGAAAGTCGGGACCGTCCTCGGCATCGCGCATCGCGGCGGTCGCGACCACGGTCAGGGGGCCGGTGCCCATCGTCTCGCCCAGCATGGCAAAGCGCTTCAGCGCCGACAGCGCGCGCCTGCGCCCCTCGGGCGACAGCCGCCCGGTCTGGCCCAGCCCCTCGCCCAGCGCGCACATCACCTTCTCGTTGAAGAAATAGGCCGGGCTGCGGGCGGCGCCGTCGAACACCACCATCCGCACCGAGTTCGACCCGATATCGACGACACCGACGCGCGACAGCGCCCGTGATTCAGGGCCGCCGAACAGGGGGCGGCCAAAGGGTTCCCACGCGTCGGGGCGGTCGTCGCCGCTGCCGTCCATCTGCTGCCTTTCGCCCGTGGCGTGTTCGGACTCTGCCAAGCCGGCCCTCCGCCGTCAATCGGCGACGTTCGCCAGTTGCGGTACATCGGCCGCCCCCGCCGTGCCACGACCGGAAAGCGAGGGGTTCTCCATGAAGAAGCGGTGGCAGTTGAACGCCTCTGGCCCGGCCTTGGCGCGCACGAAGCTGCCATCGGGCTGCATCACCCAGCTTTGCGCCTCGTCGGCCAGGTTCGCGGCCATGACCTGATCGACGATCTGCGCCTTGACGGTGGGGTTGGTGCATTCCACCAGCGTTTCCACCCGGCGGTTGAGGTTGCGCCCCATCCAGTCCGCCGACGAGATGTAGACCCGTGCCTTGGGCGAGGGCAGGCCAAAGCCGTTGCCGAAGCACACGATGCGCGAATGTTCCAGGAACCGGCCGATGATCGACTTGACCCGGATATTCTCGGACAACCCCTTGATGCCGGGCCTGATCCCGCAGATGCCGCGCACCACCAGGTCGATCTTTACCCCTGCGGCCGAGGCGGCATAAAGCGCGTCGATCACGTCGGGCTCGATCAGCGCGTTCATCTTGGCCCAGATCCGCGCAGGCCGCCCGGCGCGGGCATGCCCGGCCTCTTCGGCGATGCGCTGCAACAGCGTGGATTTCAGCGACAGTGGCGAGATCGACAGGTTTTCCAGCCCGTCGGGCTCGGCATAGCCGCCGATATAGTTGAACACCTTGGTCGCATCCCGGCCCAGCGCCGCGTCGCAGGTGAACAGCGACAGGTCCGTGTAGATGCGCGCGGTGATCGGGTGGTAGTTGCCGGTGCCGTAATGGGTATAGGTCACCAGGTTCTCGCCCTCGCGCCGGACCACGGTGCTGATCTTGGCGTGGGTCTTGTAGTTGATGAAGCCATAGACGACATGCGCGCCCGAGCGTTCCAGCCGCCGCGACTGGCGGATATTGGCAGCCTCGTCGAAGCGGGCCTTCAGTTCCACCAGCGCCGTCACCGACTTGCCGTCCTCGGCCGCCTCGCACAGCGCCTCGACGATGGGCGAGTTCTTGGAGGTCCGGTACAGCGTCTGCTTGATCGCGACCACATCGGGATCGCGCGCGGCCTGTTGCAGGAAGCGCACCACCATGTCGAAGGTTTCATAGGGGTGATGCAGCAGCATGTCCTTCTGCCGGATCGCGGCGAACATGTCGCCCTCGTGGTCCTGCACCCGTTCGGGCACCCGCGGGGTAAAGCTTTTCCACAGCAGATCCGGCCGGTCGTCGATCACCAGTTCCTTGAGATCGGCCAGCCCGATCAGCCCGCGCACCTCGATCACGTCCTCTTCGGTGATGTGCAACTCGCGGATGATGACCGAGCGCAGCTCCTCGGGCGCGCCCGAGGTCATCTTCATGCGCACCACCTCGCCCCGGCGCCGCCGCTTCAGCGCCACCTCGAACTCGCGCACCAGATCCTCGGCCTCTTCCTCGACCTCCAGATCGCTGTCGCGCAGCACGCGGAAGGTACAGCTTCCGACCGCCCGGTAGCCCGGGAACAGCGAGGACAGATGCACCAGCAGCAATTCCTCCAGCGGCAGGAACCGCGCCTGCCCCTCGCGCGCGGGCAGCCGGATGAAGCGCGCGATCTGATGCGGGATCGGCAACAGCGCCTGCAAGGGCTGGCCGTCGCGCTCGCGTTCAAGCTGCAAGGCCAGACAGAAGCCGGTATTGGGGATGAACGGGAAGGGATGCGCCGGGTCGATGGCCAGCGGCGACAGGATCGGAAAGACCTTGTGCAGGAAATGTTCGCGCAGATGGGCCCGGTCGGCCTTGGTCAGGCGCGAGCGCGTCAGAAGGTGGATATCGGCTTCTTCCATCAGCTTCTTCAGCCGGTTCCAGCTGGCCTGCTGCGCCTGCAACAGCCGCCGCGCGTCGCGGTCGATCAGCACAAGCTGTTCGGCCGGCACCAGCCCGTCGGCGGCGGGCGTGGTGTTGCCCTTCTTCGCCAGTTCGCGCAGGCCCGCCACGCGCACGGTGTAGAACTCGTCCAGGTTGGTGGCCGAGATCGACACGAAGCGCACCCGCTCCAGCAGGGGCACGCGCGGGTTGTCGGCCTCTTCGAGGACACGCCAGTTGAAGCCAAGCCAGCTGAGTTCGCGGTTGAAGAACCGCTTCGGTCCCGTGCGCTGCGGCTCGGGGATCTCGACGGGCAGGGGGAAGGGGGCTTTGAGGAAATCGGCCTGGGTCATGGCGGCGCTTATGAATGGGGGTTATGACGGCTGAGTGACAGTTATCGGGCCAGCGAGGCGGTCTTGTCCAGCACCGTGCGGGCCAGCCGGATGCCCGGCCGGTGGCCGGTCGCCAGCGCCTCGCGGTCGATGGCGGCGACGGTTTCGGCAGCGGCGGCGAAAGAGCGTTCCATCCGCCCGACCAGATAGCCGATCAGTTGCGGTGTGACCGCCAACTGGCGGTCGGCAAACAGCTTGACCAGCACTGCGGCCAGCAGCGCGTCATCGGGCGGGTTCAGCTGCGCCGTGGCG
Source organism: Rhodovulum strictum (assembly GCF_009649175.1). Lineage (GTDB taxonomy): Bacteria > Pseudomonadota > Alphaproteobacteria > Rhodobacterales > Rhodobacteraceae > Rhodovulum > Rhodovulum strictum. The sequence goes on from NZ_WJPO01000015.1 coordinate 78,464, forward strand.
GCGGCCTGCATCCGGCTGGCCAGATCGGGCAGAGCCAGCGCCCAGTCCCGCGCCGCACCGCGCGCGGTCAGCAACAGCGCGCCGCCCCCCGCCGCCAGCAGGTTGTGCAGGTGAAACAGCGCCGTTTCGGCAGGGCCATCGCCACCGATCCGGTCGGCATCCTCGATGGCCACGGCACCCGCCGCCGCCAGCGCGGGCAGATCGGCCTGCGCCAGATCCGCGGCCTGCACGACCGGCGCGCCGGTCAGTTCCGCCCAGACATGAACCAGATGGGTCTTGCCCGCGCCCTCTGGGCCGATCAGCAGCAGCTTGCCACCCGGCCAACCGCGCCAGTCCTCGACCTGCGCCACCGCGATGGCATTCGCGGGTGCCACGAAAAAGGCCTCGCGCCCCCGCGCAGGCCGCACGTGCAGGTCAAGGATCAACTGGCGGGCCATGTCAGGCGGCATCCTCGTCGTTTGCGGACCCGTCCTTCAGCGCCTCGAGGCCGCGGTAAAGCCTGCTCTCGCGATATTGCGCGATCCCGAACCGCATCAGCACCCCCAGCGCCGCCGCCACCGGCACCGCGACCAGCATGCCGACAAAGCCGAAGATCGAGCCGAAGACCGCCAGCGCAAAGATCAGCCAGACCGGGTGCAGCCCCACCGAACTGCCCACCAGTTTGGGCGTCAGCACATTGCCCTCGATCATCTGGCCCAGAACGAAGATCGCCGCCGCGCCCGCAATGAACCACCATTCGCCCCAGAACTGGAACAGCGCCAGCCCGATTGCCAGCGCACCGCCCACGATGGCGCCCACATAGGGGATGAACGAGATCAGCCCCGCGACAGAGCCCACGACCAGCCCGTATTTCAGCCCCAGGATGCTCAGCGCCGCGGCGTAATAGATGCCGAGGATCAGACAGACCGTGCCCTGGCCGCGGATGAAACCCGCCAGCGTCCGGTCGACCTCGCTCGCCAGCCTGCGGATCACGGGGGCATGGTCCAGCGGCAACAGCCGGTCGATCTGGGCCACCATCCGGTCCCAGTCGAGCAGCAGGTAGAAGGTGATGACCGGCACCAGTACCAGCAGAAGCACCACGTTCACCACGCTGGCCAGTGATGTGATCAGCCCGTTCAGCAGTTCGACGCCGCGCGCCTGCACCGTGTCGCCGATCCCCGCCAGCGTGCGCGACAGCGCCGACGCATTGTCGTTCAGCGCGGGCACCCGCTCGATGATGAAGCCATGCAGATGGCGCGCGATCTCGGGCGCGGTATTGGCCAGGCTGATCGCCTGCTGGATCAGCGTCGGCAGCACCACAAGCGCCATCGCCACGAAGATCACCACCGCGCCCGCCGTGATCGCCACCGTCGCACCGGCCCGCGACAGCCCCAGCCGCTCCAGCCGGTCGGCCACGGGGTCGAGGAAATAGGCCACCGCCATGCCCACGATGAAGGGCATGATGACATCGCCCAGAACCCATAACAGCCCCAGGAAAACCGCCGCCGCGATCCCCCAATAGGTCACCTGTTCCCGCACCGGCAGCGCCATCCGCCCCTCCTGATTCTGCGCCCGGTCGCCCGGCCCCGCACGCCTTTGGCCAGACGCGCGGCGCTTGTCTGGTCCTGCGCGATGACATAAGGGGTCGGGAACGCGAATTCACGAGGAAAAGGTCGAAAATGCGCCTGTCCCGCTACTTCCTGCCGGTGCTCAAGGAAACCCCCGCCGAGGCCCAGATCGCCAGCCACCGGCTGATGCTGCGCGCGGGCATGATCAAGCAGGCATCCGCGGGCATCTACTCGTGGCTGCCCATGGGCTTCAAGGTGCTGAAGCGGATCGAGCAGATCGTGCACGAGGAACAGATCCGCGCAGGCCATATCCCGATGCTGATGCCGACGCTGCAATCGGCGGATCTGTGGCGCGAGTCGGGCCGCTACGACGATTACGGCGAGGAGATGCTGCGCATCAAGGACCGCCACGGCCGCGACATCCTTTATGGCCCCACCAACGAGGAGATGATCACCGACATCTTCCGCGCCCATGTCGGCAGCTACAAGGATCTGCCGCTGACGCTTTACCATATCCAGTGGAAGTTCCGCGACGAGATCCGCCCCCGCTTCGGCGTGATGCGCGGGCGCGAATTCTACATGAAGGACGGCTACAATTTCGACATCGACTACGATGCCGCCATCCACGCCTATAACCGGCACATGGTCAGCTATTTGCGCACCTATGAGCGGATGGGCCTCAAGGCGATCCCGATGCGCGCCGATAGCGGGCCCATCGGCGGCGAGGACACCCACGAATTCCTCGTGCTGGCCGAGACCGGCGAGTCCGAGGTGTTCTATGACAGCGCCATCCTCGATCTGAAACTGGGGGATCGGGCCGTGAACTATGACGACCGGGCGGAATGCGCCGGGATCGTCAGGGAATGGACCACCCCCTATGCCCGCACCGACGAAACCCATGACGAGGCGATCTATGGCCAGATCCCGGCCGAGCGGCGCAAATCCTCGCGCGGCATCGAGGTCGGCCAGATCTTCTATTTCGGCACCAAGTATTCCGAGCCGATGGGCGCCACCGTCACCAATGACAAGGGCGAGCGCTTGCCCGTCCACATGGGCAGCCACGGCATCGGCGTGTCGCGTCTGGTCGGCGCGCTGATCGAGGCCAACCATGACGAGCAGGGCATCATCTGGCCCGAGGGCGTGACCCCCTTCCATTGCGGCATCGTCAACCTGAAACAGGGCGATGCCGAGGCCGACGCCGCCTGCGCCGGGCTTTACAAGGCGCTGGCCGAAAAGGGGCTGGAACCGCTCTATGACGACCGCGAGGAACGCGCAGGCGCAAAATTCGCGACGATGGACCTGATCGGTCTGCCCTGGCGGATCACAGTCGGCCCGCGCGGGCTGAAATCGGGCGTGGTCGAACTGACCTGCCGCCGCACCGGCACCAGCGAGGAGATGTCCCCCGAGGCGGCCGTGGCGCGCGTGGCCGAGATCTACGCCCCCCACACCGCCCCGCATTGGGAACCGATGGCGAAATCCAGCTTCCACACCTGGCTCTGAGCGACGCCGCATCCTGCCTCTTTCCCGGGCAACCTTTTGGAGCCCGGGAAAAAGGCGCCATGCGGCAAGATCGGATTTGCCTGCGGATCGAAAAGCGGTTAACGGCTCGATCAGGTCCGGGACAAGGGCCATCGAGGCAGATCACGCAGGAGCAGATTGGAATGAATACCGCATCACTGGTTGTCGCGGCGGGCCTTGCCCTGACCGTGACGGCAGAAGCCGTGCAGGCCCAGTCGGCCTTTGACGGCGCCTATTTCGGCTTCGGCATCGGCAAGGGCAATGCCGAGACCGGCCAGGAGGGCACCAGTCTCGAAATGCCCGACGCCAAGGGGGCGATCGGGTCCGCCCTTGTGGGCTATACTGCTTCGACGGGCGCGCTGGTTTACGGCGTCGAGGCGGATATCGCCAAGACGAACATGGATGGCACCGGCACCTGCAACCTGCGCCCGTGCAGTGCCGAGGTGAAATCTCTGGCCTCGGTCCGGGCACGCGCCGGGGTGGTGGCGGCCGATACGCTGATCTATGCCACCGCCGGGGCAGCGACGGCCAAGGTGGACCTGACCGCGCAGGATTCGCTGGGCGGCGATCATTCGGACGACAAGAGGGTCAAGGGCTGGGTCGCGGGCGTCGGTGTGGAACGCCCCGTCGCCGATGGCTGGAACCTGCGGGGCGAGGTCATGCGCTATGGGTTCCGCAAGCGCGATTACGATCTCGACGTGCCCTATACCAACATGAAGACCGACATGACCGCGGCCCGGGTCGCGCTGACCCACCGGTTCTGATCCGTTCCCTGTCCGGGCTGGCCCAGCGGCTGGCCCGGACCTGTTCCCGGGCGGCAGCGCGCGCTTTCCGCCGATGCCCGGACGTCCCCCCATCCTGGCCATTGATTTTCTGCCGCGTTGCTTCACTCTCGCCTGTTGCGCGCGCCGCCACGCGCTGACGCAAGTCACCTTCGACATCCCGGCTGGCGGCCCGGCCCTTCAGAAGGAAACAGGCGCATGATGACAGTGCGCTGCTACCTCGCCCCGTCCGAGATCGAAGGACTCGGCGTCTTCTGCCGTGACGACATACGCAAGGGTCAGAATGTCTGGCGGTTCGACCCGGTGCTGGACATCCGTTATCCCGCCAGCATCCTCGACAGCGTCGAGCCACATGTGCGCGAGTTCCTCGAACGCTATTCCTATCCCGACTGGACCGACCCGAGCAGGATCATCCTCGAATGCGACGAGGGCCGGTTCATGAACCATGCCGACGAGCCGAACCTTGATTTCTCCGATCAGGTTCACGGCATCGCGCGCTGGGACATTCCGGCGGGCACGGAACTGACCTGTCATTACGCGACCTTCACGCTGGGCGAGATCCAGATGCAGCCGCCGCGCCATCAGGTCCGGGTTCCGGCCAGCGCGGCCTGATCCCCGACAGCACGACCCGGCCGCCGGGATGCCCTGGCGGCCGATGCGCGGGACGGACCCGTTTTGTCGCTTGACGCTGCCGCGCTGCCCGACCACTGTCCGCCCGCGCAACCGACCGGAATGGACCCTTGGCCCGGACCCCTCCCCCCTTTGCCCCGTTCGAATGGATGATCGCCTGGCGCTACCTGCGCGCGCGTCGCGCCGAGGGCGGCGTCAGCGTGATGACCTGGATCAGCCTGATAGGCATCACGCTGGCCGTCTTCGCGCTGATCGCGACGCTCGCTGTCCGCGCCGGTTTCCGCGCCGAGTTCGTCGATACGATTCTGGGCGCGAATGCCCATGTTACGGTCTATTCCTCGACCCAGTTCGACGAGCAGGGCGTGGCCAGCCGCACCATCCCCGATTACGAGGCGATGGCCGAACGGCTGCGCGCGGTGCCCGGCGTGACCCGCGTGGCGCCGCTGGTCCGCGGGCAGGTGATGGCGGCCTCGGGTTCGGGCAATTCCGGGGTCGAGGTCTATGGCATAGCGCCCGAGGATCTGGCCACGATTCCGCGCATCGCCGATCCCGAGACCGCGCAGGGCGATATCGCGCGGTTTTCCGAAGGCATCGCCATCGGTTCGGGCGTGGCGCGCGAATTGCGGGTGGGGGTGGGCGACCGGATCCGGCTGATCTCGCCCGAGGGGGTCAAGACCCCGTTCGGCACCAGCCCCCGCGTCAACGCCTATGAAATCGTCTATGTCTTCTCGGCGGGCCGCTACGACATCGACCGCACCCGCATCTACATGCCCTTTGCAGAGGCGCAGGGCTATTTCAACCGCGAGGGCGTGGCCGACGAACTGGAAGTCATGGTCGCCGATCCCGAGAGGATCGACGAGATGACGCTGCCCTTGCTGCGCGCGGGCGGCGAACGGGTTCTGCTCTGGACCTGGCGCGACGCCTCGGGGGCGTTCCTGCGCGCGCTCGATATCGAGGACAACGTGATGTTCATCATCCTGTCGATCCTCGTCCTGATCGCGGCGATGAACATCGTCTCGGGCCTTATCATGCTGGTCAAGAACAAGGGGCGCGATATTGGCATCCTGCGCACCATGGGCCTGACCGAAGGCGCGGTGCTGCGCGTCTTCTTCATCTGCGGCGCTTTCGTGGGGCTGATCGGCACATTCTTCGGCGTGATCCTCGGCTGCCTGTTCGCGATCTGGATCGACCCGATCTTCTCGGCGGTGAACTATGTCGCGGGCGGCGGGGTCTGGGATCCCTCGATCCGCGGCATCTATGAGTTGCCCGCCAAGCTTCAGGCGCGGGACGTGCTGTCGGCGGTGGTGCTGTCGCTGGGCCTGTCCTTTGTCGTCACGATCTTTCCGGCGCGGCGCGCGGCACGGATGAACCCGGTGGAGGCGCTGCGTTATGAGTGACCCGGCGCTGCTGCTCGACGGCGTCGAGAAACGCTACAATCCCGGCACGCCCGGCGAGGTGCGGGTGCTGTCCGGCGCCTCGCTGAGCGTCGCACCGGGCGAGGTCGTGGCCCTTGTCGCGCCGTCTGGGGCGGGCAAGTCCACGCTTCTGCATATCGCGGGGCTGCTGGACAAGCCGGATGCGGGTTCGGTCAGGATCGCGGGGCAGGAGATGGGCGCGGCCTCGGACCGCCGACGCACGGCGGCGCGGCGGGCCGATATCGGCTTCGTCTACCAGTTCCACCACCTGCTGCCCGAATTCACCGCGGCCGAGAATGTCGTGCTGCCGCAACTGGCCGATGGCCGCCCCCGGGCCGAGGCCGAGGCACGCGCGCGCGCGCTGCTGGAGCGGATGGGGGTGGGGGGGCGCGCCGATCATCGCCCGGCGGCGCTATCGGGCGGCGAACAGCAGCGCGTCGCGGTCTGCCGGGCGCTCGCGAATGGCCCGCGGCTGTTGCTGGCCGACGAGCCCACCGGCAATCTCGACCCTGCAACGTCCGACCGGGTCTTTGCCGCGCTGATGGAACTGGTGCGCGGCACCGGGCTGGCGGCGCTGATCGCGACACATAACCTGGAGCTTGCCGCCCGCATGGATCGTGTCCTACACCTTCAGGAGGGGCGGCTCGTCTGACCGCCCGCGCACCGGCCCGGCCGTGGTCTTGGCCGGTGCGGGTGCGTTTGGGTATTTTGACCAAGAAGAAGGGGCGGTCGCGCTCAGATCAGGGGCGCGCCATTGCCTTCGAGGAAATGGGCAATCGCCTCGCGGACGAGGGCGGCGCGGTCGGGCGAAAGGTCGGCCCGGCCCATCCACTCGGCCAGTTCGATACCGATGAAGAAGGGCAGGTGCAGGGCCAGTTCAGGCCGTTCAAGCTGCGTCAGCGGCGCGGTCAGGGCGGCGATATCATCCGCGTCGACGCCGAACCGGCGCTGTCCGCCGGGCCGGGGGTGGGTCAGGTGCAGATCGACCACGAAGCGCGCGAGGTCGCGCACCACCGGCTGCCAATGGGCGCCCTGCATGGCGACCCCGCACAGCACATCGCCGCTGTGCACCAGATGGGCGGGCCGGAAATCGCCATGGCAATGGGCCTGGGTCACAGGCTTGCCCGCGACGGTCGGCAGCAGCGCCTCGAGCCGGGTGGCAAGGTCGCGCGCCAGTGCGCGGTCTTCGCGCCCGCTGGTCCGCGCCAGTGCGCGGTCGGCGTTGCGAACCCAGTGCCGCCCGCCGAACACCGCCTGGCGGTGCGCTTCGGCGACGATCCGGGCAAGCCATGCCCCCGCCTCGGCGATCAGCGCGTCGCGTTCGGCGGGTGTGGCCAGCGCCAGCGCGGTGTCCAGCCGCTCGCCCGCGACATCGGCGGTGAGGGTGAGGCCTTCGCCGGGCCAGGCGGCGACCAGCGGGGCGATGCGGAACCGCTCGTTTGCCAGCGCCGCCCCGAGCTGTTCCAGATCGCGCTTGCGTCGGCGTGCCCGGTCCACATGCCCTTCGCCCTGAAACAGCGTCAGCATCGCTGATGCGCCGTTGTAGCGGCCGCGAAAGATCGCCGTCCGGCCATCGGCAAACAGCGCCGTCTCGCTGTGGAACTGCGCCACGGCGGGACGCCGCGCCTGAATCTCGCACAGCGTTTCGGCCGCGTCGAGCAGATGTTCAAGTTCGCCAAGATCCCGCGCCATGGGGCGAATCTCTGACGTGGGGCGGGGATCGTCAAGCGTGATCGGCGCTTGATCCCGGTCAAGGCGTCGTTGCCGGGCAGGGCGCTAGGCTTGGGTCCGACGCCAAGGAGGCCGCCCATGCGCATCCCGTCTGCCGCGCTTGCCCTTTGCCTTGCCGCTGCGCCGCTTGCCGCCGAGCCGCCCTCGGGTGCTGCGCTGTTCCGCGCCCATTGCGCGACCTGCCATGGGCTGGCCGCGCGCGGTGACGGGCCGATGGCCGCGATCCTGACGGTGGCGATGCCCGATCTGTCCCTTCTGGCCGCGGATCAGGGCGGCGCCTTTCCGCTGGCAAGGGTGATCGCCGTCATCGACGGGCGGACCGCGCTTGCGGGGCATGGCGGGCCAATGCCGCTATACGGCTTTTCGCTGCGCGGCGAGGCGGTTGCGCTGACTGCCCCCTCGGGCGAGGAGATCCGCACCAGCGCCGAGATCGCCGCCATCGCGCGCTGGCTGGAAAGCATCCAGCGCTAGGTTCTGAACTCATAAACGGGCTTCCCCTTTGTTTGGGGCTGTGGTTCCCTTTCGGAGAGGGAGGTGGTCATGG
>NZ_WJPO01000016.1 GCF_009649175.1 Rhodovulum strictum
ATGGCCCCGGTCTACGGTCGGGATGTCACGTCCCTTGCTCGTGCTGATCGTGGCCGGGGGATGGTTCCGCGCTGGTTTCCGTCTCCCGCAACTGGTGGATCGCGGTGCACAGGGCCGCCGCCGATGAAACCAGAGTGGCCGGCCCTCGGGTCACAGGGGCCGGCCTCTGCAAGCGAAATCTTTTCGTCCGCTGACGTCTCGATCAAACGGCAATCTTTGCCACTTGATCCCCGTTCCGCTGACCGATCACACCAGAACGAACACTTTTCGTTCTGGTCGCTGGACCGGTGGGAACAGTTTTCCCACCGGTTCCGCCGGTGGCTGCAACGGCAAGCTTTGCCGATGCAGGGCGGACCCGTGCCAAAGGCCAGACTCTAGCCTTTGGCACGGGTCCGCAAAACCCCTTGTGCCATGCGGGGTTTTGGTGTTTCCTGACGGTGGAGCCTCAAATCTCCGCATCCTGTGGTGGGTCGCGCCACCCATGCCCGGTGCGAACGGAAACGCTTTCACCTGACATGAACGGCGCAGCATACCCGGTTCTCCGGGTGCGGTCGCATATCCACGTGGCCGGGAGAGCATGGCGCATGTCCAGGGCGAAAGCCTAAAGGCCCTGCTGCCGTCCACAGGCGGTTTTGAGCTCCCGGCCTCAGCGCTGCCCGCTGAGAAGCGCTCTCAAAAGCGCCCCTGTGGAGACCACGCATGACCACCGAAAACGCCCCCCGCGAAAGCCTGACGAACTTCTCCGTTCGGGTCGATGACACCTATCACGCCCTGCGCGCCTTCGCCCTGCTCTTGGACAAAGCGACCGAATACGCGCCCGACGAGATCAGCGGAACCATCGCCTATGGCGTGTCGCACCTGCTGAGCCGCCAGCTCGACGACCTGCAAGACATCAACACCGGCGTCAGCGACCTGATCGCCCGCGTGAAGGCCGCAGAGCGGGCCGCGCCCCCGGCCGGTCCGCAGCACCGTACCTGGGAGGCGATGCGCGCCGCCTGCCTGGCCGATGGCGAGCGGCCCGCCTGGCACGATCTGGACCTGATCGCCACGCGCGCCTGCGTGCATCGGGACGAGGCCGCGCGCGTCCTGTTCGTCCTGACCGGCGAGGATCACGCCGGGGCCGACTATCGCGCCTGGGACGGCCACCCGGCCGAGGGCCTGCCCGCCCATCTGCTGGCCCGCACGATCCACCGCACCCTGTCGCAATGCGACCTCTGGGGGCGTGTCAGCACGGCCACCGGGCTTGAGCTCGACCAGGTGAAGGACGTGCTGAACGCGATGCTGGACGCCCTGCCGCACCGGGCCGACGCCAGGGGGCAGATTGCCGAAATGACCGCGAACGCGAAGGCCGAGGCCGACATGCACGCCCGCGTGGCCGCGCGCGACCAGGACGATGCCACCCCGGCCGAGTCGGAGCCCGAGGCCGCCCCCGCGACCGATGCGCTGGACCGCCTGCGCGAGGCCGATCTTGGCCAGATCGCCCGCGATACCAACCTCAAGGAAGACACCGTCAAGCGCGTGGTCGCGCGGCTGCTGGCCGATCCTGGCGGAACAGCAACGCGCGCTGCACTCGGGTGATGGGAGGCGACCATGACAGGTGAACTGCCCCTGACGGTCCAGGTGCCCGCCGAGGACTGGGCCTATGCGCAACGCCGGATCGCCTTCATGGAGGCGCTGTTGCTGCGGGTGGTGCGCGAGCGCCGCCAGCTGCAAGAATGGTTCACCGCGGCCGAGCTGGCCGAACAGCGGCTTCCCGGCCTTCCGGGAACCCGCGCTGCGATCACCCGGAAGGCCCGCCGCGAGAACTGGCTATGCCTCCCGGTCAAGCGGCAGGACAGGCGGAGCGTGGCCTATCACGTATCCGCCCTGCCACCCCGCGCCTTCGATGCGCTGATCGCGCGCATCCTCGATCTGCCCGCGCTGGACGCGGGCTCCTTCGCAATCGCGGACCTTCCGAAGCCGCAGGGGGTCGCGGAGCCGGTCCCCGACAATACCGCGCCCCCGTGGGTGCTGCCCCTGATGCGCATCCTGCGCAACGAGGCCCACGGCGATCTCAGCCTCGCATGGCGCACGCTGCCCGATCACCTGGCACCCGGAACCGTCTTGCCTGACGTCCACGAGGCGGCAAGGATACTCCTCAGGCTGGGCCTGGCCTGAGGGGGCGCGATGGAGGAGGATACCGCCGAGGCGGCGGCGGTGGTCCTGGCCGCGGGCGCGACGGATGAGCTGCCCGGCACGGCGAGCGGCCTGAAACGCGGATCAAGCGTCAGGCCGCGGCACAGGAGTCCAGCGATTTCCCCCGAAGCGTCAGCCACGCCAGTCGGCGCGATATTCCTGACGCCTGCCGAAAATTTCCGTGCAGAAGCTGCGGCCAATCCGTGCAAAAGCTGGCGCCGCGCTACAGCTGGCCCCCTGTCTGCACGTCGCGCAGCCTGTCGGAGCGGGATCGAATGATTTCCCATCCAGCCCATCCGGGCGGCTTGTGTCAGGTCAGGGCTTGCAGCCTCGCCCGGATACGCGCCATTTCGGCGTCGCTGGGGCGCTGGCCGCAGTAGGTTTCGACATAGCTGGGCACACGCTCCAGCCGGGTCTCGAGGTTTTCGCGGGTCTGCATCGAGATGTAGCCGATCTGTACCATGTAGATCGTCCGCGCCCGGACATCGGCATCCATCGGATCGTGGTACCAACGCTCCAGCAGCGCGCGCAAGGCGCTCAGGCGCAGGTTGTCTGCCGCGTGCAGGCGGTCGAGGATCGCGCGGTCCCGCAAGGCCCAGCCCCGGACCGCGAATTCGAACCGCGAGTCGAATGTCCGGTCGGACAGGAAACAGCCGATCACGTTCAGGATCGCCTCGGCCTCGGTCGCGGCATAGGCACCACAGGCGGCAACAAGGGGCTTTGTCGTCCGGCTTTCCCATCTGTCGGCAAGGGCGGCCAGCAGCGCGGCGCGGTCCTTGAAGAACCAGTAGAAGCTGGTCCGAGACAGCCTGAGCCGGGTGCCGAGCGGCTGGATCTTGACCGCGTCGATGCCCTGCTCGATCAGCGTTTCATAGGCCGCATCAAGCCACAGCTCTGGCGAGCCGCGCCATCCGCTGTCAGTTTGCTCTGCCCCGTCCATGGTACAACCCTAGCGGGTCGGCGGCTTTGGAACAAGGAAATGTTCAGCGATGCCTTTATAATTGACGGTACTGTACATTTCCGGCACTCTCCCGCAACCATGCCGGAGAAGCCAGATGCCGACCGATCCCCTGTTGCAGCCCTACCGCCTGAAACACCTGACCCTGCGCAACCGGATCATGATCACCAGCCACGAACCGGCCTATCCCGAGGACGGGATGCCCAAGGATCGGTACCGGGCCTATCACGTCGAACGGGCGAAGGCCGGTGTGGCGCTGACGATGACGGCCGGTTCGGCAAGCGTGGCGCGCGACAGCCCGCCCGTGTTCAACAACATCCTTGCCTGGAAGGACGAGGTCGTGGGCTGGATGAAGCGGCTGACCGACGAGTGCCACGAGCACGGCGCCGCCGTGATGATCCAACTGACGCATCTTGGCCGCCGCACCCGCTGGGACAAGGCCGACTGGCTGCCCGTCGTCGCCCCCAGCCACGAACGCGAGGCGGCGCACCGCGCCTTCCCCAAGCGGATCGAGGATTGGGACATCGCCCGGATCATCGGCGATTTTGCCGATGCCGCCGAACGGATGCAGGCGGCCGGGGTCGATGGCATCGAACTGGAAGCCTATGGCCACCTGCTGGAACAGTTCTGGTCGCCCCTGACCAACGATCTGGATGCACCCTGGGGCGGCAGCCTGGAAAACCGGCTGCGCTTCAGCCTTGACGTCCTGCGCGCGATCCGCGACCGGGTGGGGCCCGAGTTCATCGTCGGCATCCGCTATACCGGGGACCAGAACCAGCCGGGCGGCATGACCAAAGCCGAAGGGATGGAGGTCAGCCAGAGGCTGAGGGACAGCGGGCTGGTCGATTTCCTGAATGTCGTGAAGGGCCATATCGACACCGATCCCGGCCTGACCGACCTGATCCCGATCCAGGGCATGCGCAATGCCCCGCATCTGGACTTTGCCGGGGAAATCCGCGCCGCGACGGGCTTTCCCACCTTCCACGCCGCCAAGATCCCCGATCTGGCGACCGCGCGCCATGCGATTGCCAGCGGCAAGCTCGACATGGTGGGGATGACCCGGGCGCACATGGCCGATCCGCATCTGGTGCGCAAGCTGATCGAGGGGCACGAGGAGGACATCCGCCCCTGCGTCGGCGCGAATTACTGCCTTGATCGCATCTATCAGGGCGGCATGGCGCTGTGCCTGCACAACCCCGCCACCGGGCGCGAACTGACCGAACCCCAGACCATCGCCCCCGCCCCCGCAAGCAAGCGCATCACCATCATCGGCGCCGGTCCGGCGGGGATGGAGGCCGCGCGGGTTGCCGCCGAACGGGGTCATCATGTCACCGTCTTCGAGGCCGCCGACCAGCCCGGCGGGCAGATCCGGCTGACCGCCCTGCAAGAGCGGCGGCGCGAGATGATCTCGATCATCCGCTGGCGGTTCGAGCAATGCGAGAAACGCGGCGTGACCTTTCATTTCAACACCTTCGCCGATGCCGATGCGGTGCTGGCGACCCGGCCCGACGAGGTGATCGTCGCGACCGGCGGGCTGCCCCATACCGAGGTTCTGTCCGAGGGCAACGCGCTTGTCTGTTCGGCATGGGACATCCTGTCGGGCGATGTCAAACCCGAAGCCTGCGTGCTGATCTTCGACGATGCGGGCGATCACGCGGGGTTGCAGGCGGCCGACCTGATCTCGGCGACCGGGGCCCGGGTCGAGATCGTCACCCCCGATCGCAGCTTCGCGCCCGAGGTCATGGCAATGAACCTTGTGCCCTACATGCGCGCCCTGCAAGCGCGCGACACGACCTTTACGGTGACCTGGCGGCTCATGTCTGTGGTGCGCGAGGGCAACCGGCTGCGCGCGACCCTGGGCAGCGATTACAGCGATGTCCGGCGCGAACGGCTGGTCGATCAGGTGGTGGTCAACCACGGCACCCGCCCGCTGGACGATCTGTATTTCGAGCTGAAGCCGCTCTCTTCGAACCTCGGCGAGGTGGATTATACCGCGATCGCCACCGGGGGTCCGCAACGGCTTGCGCCCAACCCACAGGGCCGTTTCCGGCTGTTCCGCATCGGCGACGCGGTTGCCGCGCGCAACACCCATGCCGCGATCTACGACGCGCTTCGGCTGGTCAAGGATATCTGATCCGCCCTGCCCCGGCGCCCGGCGTTCACGTTTCGCTCGCCAGGCCGTGAGGCCCCGGGGAAGTGACTCGGGCGGCGCGGCGCTATATCCTTTGCCAAGGCCGCATCGCGGCGCCCCTTGTGACGGAACGCCCGATGATCCGGCAAATCCTGATTTCCGCGGCCGTGATCGGCTGCACAATCGCGCTCTGGATCGTCTTCGTTCCGTCGGCGCGGCCGATGCTGGACCGGCTGGGCGTGCTGTCTCTGTTCGGGATCGAGGCGACGGCGCCCGGTCCGAACGCAGCCGATACAAGGCGCGGCGGGGCCGTCGCGGTCGTGGTCGAGCCGGTGACCGAGGGGCGGGTCAGCGACCGGGTGGCAGCCATCGGCGACGGGCGGGCGCTGCGTACGGTGAATGTCCGCGCGCGGGTGGCCGGCGAGGTGGTCGAGATCGGCATCGCGGACGGCACCTTTGTCGAACAAGGCAGCCTGATCCTGCGGCTTGAGGACGAGGCCCAGCGGATCGCGGTCGAGCGGGCCCGGCTGATGCTGGAGGATGCCCGCGACGAGGCGGCGCGGTTGGTCCGGCTGGAAACCACGGGTGCCGTGACCGAGGTCAGCCGCCGGGCTGCCGATCTGGCGCTGCGCACGGCCGAACTGGCGCTGCGCGAGGCGGAATTCGCTCTGGAACAGCGGCGCGTTCTGGCGCCGATTTCGGGCTGGGCCGGGGTGCTGGATCTGGCCGCGGGCGACAGCATTTCGGCGCAGGACATGGTGGTGACGCTGACCGACCGCTCGCAGATCCTGCTGGATTTCCGGGTGCCCGAGCGCGTGGTGGGCCAGATCACGCCCGGCATGGCGCTGGAGGCGCGGCCGCTGGCGACGCCGGGCAATGTTCTGGCAGGTCAGGTGCAGGCGGTGGACAATGTGGTGGACCCGGCCAGCCGCACGTTGCGGGTGCAGGGGCGGCTTGCAAATGACGCCGACAAGCTGCGGGCGGGCATGGCGTTCGAGGTGGTGCTGCGCTTTCAGGGCGAGGTGCTGCCCTCGGTCGATCCCTTGTCGGTGCAATGGTCCGCGGACGGTTCCTATGTCTGGGTGCTGCGCGACGACCGGGCGGAACGTGTGCCGGTGACGATCCGCCAGCGCAGCGCCGATGCGGTGCTGGTCGAGGCGGCGCTGGAGATCGGCGAAAAGGTCGTGGTCGAGGGGGTGCAGATGCTGCGGCCCGGGGCCGAAGTGCGGATCGTGGCCCCGCAGGCCGCGCTGGCCGGGGAAGCCGCCGCACCGCTTTAGCGAAAGGAACGCGCCATGCTGGAGGAAGCGACACGCGCCGCCGAGGGAGGAGGCCCCGCGCTGTTCGTGCGCCGGCCGATCCTGGCGCTGGTGGTCTCGGCCCTGATCGTGCTGGCGGGGTTTGCGGCGCTGTTCGGCGTCGAGGTGCGCGAATTGCCGAATGTGGACCGCCCCGTGGTCACCGTCACCACCGATTTCCAGGGCGCCGCTCCCGAGACCATCGACCAGGAAATTACCGGCCGGATCGAGGGCGCGGTGGGGCGGGTCGCGGGCGTGCGCTCGATTTCCTCGAACTCGCGCTTCGGGCGCAGCCGGGTGACGGTGGAATTCGCCGAAAGCGTCGATATCGACGTGGCCGCGACCGATATCCGCGATGCGGTGGCCCGGGTCGAAAGCCAGCTTCCGACCGGCGCGGATGCGCCGCGCGTGGTCAAGGCCGATGCCGATGCCCAGCCGGTGATGCGGATTGCCGTCACCTCGCCCCGGCGCAGCGCGCAGGAACTGACGCGGATCGTCGAGGACCGGGTGCTGGACCGCGTGATCTCGGTCGAGGGGGTGGCGGATGTGCGCGTCTATGGCGAGCGCCAGCCGATCTTTCGCGTCGATATCGACCAGGCGGCGCTGGCCAGCCGCGGGCTGACGCTGGCCGACATGGCGCGCGCGCTGTCGGATGCAGGCTTCAACGCTGCGGCGGGCGATCTGGAAGGATCGCGCCAGTCGATCAATGTGCGCACGACGGCGATGGTCGCCTCGCCCGAGGCGTTCGAGGATCTGCGCATCGCGCCCCATGTCGAGATCCGCGACGTGGCCAGCGTGACGCTGGGCCCCGCGCCGAACGAGACGATCCTGCGCGCGAACGGGCAGACCGGAATCGGGCTGGGGGTGATCCGGCAGGCGGGCAGCAACACGCTGGACATCTCGAAGAACGTGCGCGCGGTGGTGGCAGAGCTGGACCGCACGCTGCCCGAGGATCTGGAAATCTTCGTCACGTCGGATGATGCGGTCTTCGTCAATGGCGCCATCGCCGAGGTGCTCAAGACGCTGGGGCTGGCCATCGCGATCGTGGTGGCGGTGATCTTCCTGTTCCTGCGCGATGCACGCGCCACGCTGATCCCCGCGCTGACCATGCCGGTCGCGCTGATCGGGACGCTGGCGGCGATCTACATGGTGGGCTTTTCGGTCAATATCCTGACGCTGCTGGCGCTGGTGCTGGCGACGGGTCTGGTGGTGGATGATGCGATCGTGGTGCTGGAAAACATCGTCCGTCGCCGGGGCGAGGGGATGGGGCCGCGCGCCGCCGCCGTGCTGGGCACCAAACAGGTGTTCTTTGCCGTGGTGACGACGACGGCGACGCTGGCCGCGGTCTTCGTGCCGCTGTCCTTCCTGCCCGGACAGGCGGGGGGGCTGTTCCGCGAATTCGGCTTCACGCTGGCGATTGCGGTCGGGATCTCGTCGCTGGTGGCGCTGACGCTGTGTCCGGTGCTGGCCAGCCGGCTGCTGACGGCCGGGACCGGGCGCACCGGGCGCGGGCCGGTTGCCTGGCTGGGCGCCATGCTGGCCGGATTCTATGCCCGCTCGCTGCGCTGGGCGCTGGCGATGCCCCTTGTCGTGGTGCTGGTCGCGGTGCTGTTCGCGGTCACGGCCGTTCTGGTTGCCGGGGGCATACGGCAGGAACTGACCCCGCGCGAGGATCGCGCGGTGGCGCTGTTGCGGGTCAGCGCGCCGCAGGGCGTGTCGCTGGACTACACCCAGCAGAAGATGCGCGCGATCGAGGACGCGGTGGCCCCGCTGCGCGCCTCGGGCGAGATTGCCAATGTGTTCTCGATTGCCGGGATGGGCGGGGACAATGCGGGCTTCATGGTTTTCACGCTGGCGAAATGGCAGGAGCGCGCACGCAGCCAGGACGAGATCGTGGCCGAGATCAATGGCAAGCTGCGCCAGATCGTCGGCGTGCGCGCCTTTGCGATCCAGCCCAATTCGCTGGGCATTCGCGGGGCAGGCCGGGGCCTGAGTTTCGCGATCACGGGCGACAGTTACGAAAGCCTGTCCGATCTGGCCGAGCGGCTGGTCGAACGGATGCAGGACGAGCCCGCCTTTGGCGAGGTGCAACTGGAATACGAGACCACCCAGCCGCAGCTTTTCGTCGAGATCGACCGCATCCGCGCCGCCGATCTGGGCATCGACATCACCGGGTTGGGCGATGCGCTGCGCGCGATGCTGAACGGGCGCACGGTGGGGTCCGTCTTCATCGGCGACCAGAGCTTCGACATCCAGATGCTGTCGAGCGCGAACCCGGTGAACGATCCGGGCGATCTTCAGAACATCTTCGTGCGCACGGGCGACGGGCAGATGGTTCCGATGTCGAGCTTCGTGCATCTGGAGGAACGCCCGGTCGCCCCGGAACTGGACCGCGAAAATCAGGGCCGGGCGGTCAAGATCGCCGCCAGCCTGTCGCCCGAGCTGGGGCTGGGCGATGCGCTGTCCCGGGTCGAACTGCTGGCCGCCGACCTGATGGAGGAACAGAACCGCATCGTACCGCTGGGCGAGGCGGCGACGCTGGACCAGACCAATGCCGGGCTGCTGATCATCTTCGGCTTTGCCATCGCGGTGGTGTTCCTGGTGCTGGCGGCGCAATTCGAAAGCTTCGTCTCGGCCATCGTGGTCATGGCGACGGTGCCGCTGGGATTGGCCTGCGCGGTCTTTGCGCTGATGCTGACAGGGCAAAGCCTGAACGTCTATTCGCAGATCGGGCTGGTGATGCTGATCGGGATCATGGCCAAGAACGGCATCCTGATCGTCGAGTTCGCGAACCAGTTGCGCGACGGCGGCGCCAGCGTGGCGCAGGCCGCGCAGGATGCCGCGACGATCCGTCTGCGGCCGGTGATGATGACCATGGCCTCGACCGTGCTGGGCGGCGTGCCGCTGATCCTGTCCTCGGGCGCGGGCGCCGAGGCGCGCGAGGCGCTGGGCTGGGTGATCGTGGGCGGACTGGGGCTGGCGACGGTCTCGACGCTGTACCTGACGCCGGTGGTCTATTCCCTGCTCGCGCGCTTCACGAAACCGCGGGCCGAGGAGAGCAAGCGGCTGGCGCGCGAACTGGAAGAGGCCCTGACCGGCTGAGGCGCGGGGCTCAGGCGGGTTCGGCCAGCCCGCCGATCAGGCAGAGATGATCCACGATCTCGTCCACGCCCTGGCCATGGCGCAGCGCGGCAAAGATGAACCGGCCCTGCCCGCGCATCCGCCGCGCGTCGCGCTCCATCACCGCAAGGTCGGCCCCGACATGGGGGGCAAGGTCGGTCTTGTTGATCACCAGCAGGTCGGATTTCGTGATCGCGGGGCCACCCTTGCGTGGGATTTCCTCGCCCGCGGCGACGTCGATCACATAGACGGTCAGATCGGCCAGTTCCGGGCTGAAGGTGGCCGACAGGTTGTCGCCGCCAGATTCGATCAGCACCACATCCAGATCGGGAAAGCGGGCGTTCAACTCGGCAATGGCGGCAAGGTTGATCGAGGCATCTTCGCGGATCGCGGTGTGCGGGCAACCCCCGGTTTCCACGCCCCTGATGCGTTCCGCAGGCAGCACCTGCATGCGCATCAGCGCCTCGGCATCCTCTTGCGTGTAGATGTCATTGGTGACGACCGCGACCGAGAGGCGGGGGGACAGCGCCCGGGCCAGCGCCGCGGTCAGCGTGGTCTTGCCCGCGCCCACGGGGCCGCCAATGCCGATGCGCAAGGGTCCGTTGGGAGAAGTCATGTGCGAAACAGCCTCGAATACTGGGTTTCGTGGTTCATCGACGCGATGTCGGCAAGGAACGCGGTGCTGGCAAGATCGTCGAGCGTCAGGGCGGTCGCCGCCTCGGCCACCTCGGCGCAAAGCGGCGTCAGCGCGCTCAGCACGGTCTGCCCCTCGGTCTGGCCGATGGGGATCAGCCGGATCCCGGCCGAGACGAGGTTCGAGGTGAAGGCGTGCAGATACATCCGCGCGGTCAGCACCAGCGGCAGATCATGCAGCCGCGCAGCGCGGCCCAGCGCCACGGGATAGGTGAAACCGGGCAGATCGGCGGGCCAGATGGCGGCGGTGATCTGCGCAAAGGCTGCGCCCTGCGCGGTGGTTTCCAGAAGCCGCTCGGCCGAGGGCTGAAAGGCACGGGCGGTGGCGTCGATCTGCGCCAGCGCGGCGGTATCGGCGGCGTTGTAGGCCGCCGCCAGCAGGATCGCATCGGACCGCCCTGCCCCATGGTCCAGCAGGTCGGCAAGCCAGTCGCGCAGGCTGGCGGCATCGGTCACCGCGCCCTCCTGCACCGCCCATTCCAGCCCGTGCGAATAGGCAAAGGCCCCCACCGGATAGGCAGGGGACAGCCATTGCACCAGCGTCAGGATCTGGGCGTCAGTGGCCATGGCCGTGGTCATACCCGTGATGGTGCCCATGGTCATGCGGGTGCTCGTGGTCGTGACCGTGGTGGTGGTGCCCGTGGTCGTGGGAATGGTCATGCCCATGGCTGTGGGAATGGGTCCGGCCATGGCCATAGGCGCCGCCTTCGGGCAGGAAGGGTTCCTCGATCTCGACGATCTCGGCACCGAGGCGTTCCAGCATGTCGCGGATCACATGATCGCGCTGGATCACCAGGCGGCCGGGGTCGATCTGGCAGGGGGTGTGGCGGTTGCCGACATGCCAGGCGATGCGCACCAGATCGGCGCCGGTCACCTCGTAAAGCGGTTCGTCGGCCGCCCGGATCTTGACCGTCAGCCCCTCATCCAGAACCAGCACATCGCCTTCGTTCAGCGACGTGGTCTTTGCCAGATCGACAAGGAAGGCCAGCCCGCCATCGCTGACCAGCCGCTTGCGGCGCAGGAAACGCGCATCATAGCCAAGCGTCACGCAATCGTCGGCAGGCCCGTCCACGGCCAGCCGCAGCTCGCGGGCCACGGGCAGCGCGCTCATGCCCGGCCCCCGGCCCGCACGGGGCTCAGTTGAACAGGTCGCGGAAGACGTAGCCCGGGATATCCTCGCGCGTCAGCCCCATGCGGGCCAGTTGCGCGTCGGAACAGGCGTTCAGGTTCTGGATTTCGCGCATCCGCGCGCGGCGCAGGGTATAGGCGTTGAACCCCTGTCCCAGCCCCGCAAAGAACAGATCCAGCCGTTCGGACATGCCGCCGGGCACGGATTTCATCGTCATGAAAGGCGTTGCCATCGGAAATCTCCTCGTGGTTCACAAGAAGTTTCCTCCCTTGCCCCTTAACATAGGGCTTACGAAGCAACCGGCCCAATGCAGGATGGGCATTCCCGCCAATCAAATGCTGCAATGCAGCGAATTTGTGCGTCTGCGTCATCTTTTTCCTCAGAACAGGAAGTAGCGCTGCGCCATCGGCAGCAGCTCGGCCGGCTGGCAGGTCAGCAACTCGCCATCGGCGCGCACCTCGTAGGTTTCGGGATGCACCTCGATCCGGGGCAGCGCGTCGTTCAGGATCAGGTCGCGCTTGCCGATGCCGCGGGTGTTGCGCACCGCGACGGTCTGCTTGGCCAGGCCCAGTTTCGCGCGCACATCCCCGGCCTGCGCCGCCTCGGAGACGAAGATCACCGCCGAATTCTCGACCGACCGGCCATAGGCGCCCCACATCGGGCGGGTATAGACCGGCTGCGGCGTGGGGATCGAGGCATTGGGATCGCCCATCTGCGCACAGACGATGGTGCCGCCGATCAGCACCATTTCCGGCTTCACCCCGAAGAAGGCGGGATTCCACAGCACCAGATCGGCGCGCTTGCCCTCCTCGATGGACCCGATCTCGTGCGACAGGCCATGCGCGATGGCCGGGTTGATCGTGTATTTCGCCACATAGCGGCGGACGCGGTAATTGTCGTTCTGGCCGGTTTCCTCGGCCAGCCGTCCGCGCTGGAGCTTCATCTTGTGGGCGGTCTGCCAGGTGCGGATCACGACCTCGCCCACCCGGCCCATCGCCTGGCTGTCGGAGGCGATGATCGAGAACGCGCCCATGTCGTGCAGGATGTCCTCGGCCGCGATGGTTTCGCGGCGGATGCGGCTTTCGGCAAAGGCCACATCCTCGGGGATCGACTTGTCGAGATGGTGGCACACCATCAGCATGTCGAGATGCTCTTCGAGCGTGTTCACCGTGAAGGGCCGGGTCGGGTTGGTCGAGGCGGGCAGGACATGATCCTCGCCGCAGACCTTGATGATGTCGGGCGCGTGCCCGCCGCCTGCCCCCTCGGTGTGGAAGGCGTGGATCGTGCGCCCCTTCATGGCCTTGATCGTGTGTTCCACGAAGCCGCTTTCGTTCAGCGTGTCGGTGTGGATCATCACCTGAACGTCCATCGCATCAGCCACCGACAGGCAGCAATCAATGGCGGCGGGCGTGGTGCCCCAATCCTCGTGCAGCTTCAGGCAGCAGGCCCCGGCCTCGACCTGTTCGACCAGCGCGGCGGGCAGCGAGGCATTGCCCTTGCCCGCAAAGGCCAGGTTCATCGGGAAGGCGTCGGCCGCCTGCAACATCCGCCCGATATGCCAGGGCCCCGGCGTGCAGGTCGTCGCCAGCGTGCCATGCGCGGGGCCGGTGCCCCCGCCCAGCAGGGTGGTCAGGCCGGAATGCAGCGCATCCTCGATCTGCTGGGGGCAGATATAATGGATATGGCTGTCGATGCCGCCCGCGGTCAGGATTTTCCCTTCGCCCGCAATCGCCTCGGTTCCCGGACCCACGATGATGTCGACGCCGGGCTGGGTATCGGGATTGCCCGCCTTGCCGATCCGGGCGATGCGCCCATCCCGGATTCCGACATCGGCCTTGTAGATGCCGGTATGATCGAGGATCAGCGCATTGGTGATGACGGTATCGACCGCCCCTTCGGCGCGGCTGGCTTGGGACTGGCCCATGCCGTCGCGGATCACCTTGCCGCCGCCGAACTTGACCTCCTCGCCATAGGTGGTCAGGTCGCGTTCGACCTCGATGATGAGGTCGGTATCGGCAAGCCGCAGCCGGTCGCCGGTGGTGGGGCCGAACATCGCGGCATAATCGGCGCGGGCAATCTGTTTGGGCATTCAGCGCCTCCCAAGGGGGTTCTTAGGCCCGCGCCGGGCGAGCCGCTTGGCATTGGACCGGGTGCGCCGCCGGATCGGGCGCACCATTTCTTCGGCAATGCGCACGGGCGAGGCGCCGCGCGCGGCCGCCTGCCCGCCCTGCATCGCGGGGCGGGTGAAGGCGGCGGTCTTTTCGGTGACCATGCGCGTGGTCTCGTGCGGCGTGGTCGCCCAGAGCCCGCCCATGCCCAGCATCCGCATCGCGATGACCATCTGCGCCTCTTGCGCCATCAGCGCCATCTGCCAGCCGACGCGCCAGAACTCGACCAGCGCGCCGGGCGTCCCGCTGAACCGCAAGACGATGGGGAACATCGGCGTGGCCCCGACCAGAAGGGGAAAGGGCCGTTGGCGTTCATTCGCCCTTCCCCTTCGGCGCGTCCGGATTGCCGGGCAGGACAGGCGGCGAGGCCGGTTGGCGCCGTGCCCGGCTGCGCGGCGGCGCGGCCTCGGCAGCGGGTTTGCGCGGCGCGGGATCGGCCGGCGCTGCGTCGGCCGGGCTGAGCGTGGCGGCGGTATCCTCTGCGGCCGCCGGGGCCGGTGCGATCGTTGCCACGACAACCGGCGGCAGGGGTTCTTCGGCAACCGGGTCCATGCGCGGCTCTGCCTCGGCTCCGCCTGCCTCAAGGTCGATATCGCAGGGCGCGTCACCCTCGCCCAGCGCCCCATCCGCGGTCAGCGGATCGACGCCACGCGCGCGCATCAGGGCGAACCAGGGATTGGCGCGGATCATCGTCTCGGTCAGCATCTGCATGAACCGCATCTGCTGATCGACGACATAGCCTGCCATCCAGAATGGCGTGGCGGCGAAGAAGGGCGGCGGGGATGTGGTTGTCATCTTCTGGTCTCCTGCTGTGCGACTGGTCAGAGATCGCCCATGACCTGCCCGTTGAAGCCGAACACCCGGCGGGCCCCGGCAATGGGGATCAGCGCGACCTCGCGTTTCTGCCCGGGCTCGAAGCGGACGGCGGTGCCCGCGGCGATGTCAAGCCGCCTGCCGCGCGCCGCGGCCCGGTCGAAATCGAGCGCCGGGTTCGTCTCGGCGAAATGGTAATGGCTGCCGACCTGCACGGGCCGGTCGCCGGTATTCGCCACCATCAAGGTGATCGCCTCGCGGTCCGCATTCAAGGTCAGGCAGCCTTCGGCGGGGAAAAGCTCTCCGGGGATCATGGGGTTTCCTCAGCCTGCATAGACCAGAACGGCACCGGCCCCGGCGACAAGGGCGCCGGAAGCGCGGGCGAGGATCGCGCCGCCGAAACGTGCCATCGCCCAGCCCGCCAGAACGCCCGCCGCATGCAGCAGCGCGGTGGCCAGTGCAAAGCCGCCCAGATAGGCCAGCGCGGTCGCCCCGCCCATTTCCGCAGCATGGGCATGGCCATGGAACAGCGCGAGCGCGCCCACCACCGCCGCGCCCGCGGCGAGCGGCAGCCGCACGGCCAGCGCAACAAGCACGCCCAGCACCAGCACCGAGGCCAGGATCATCGGCTCGACCATCGGCAGCGGCAGCCCGGCCAGCGCCAGCCCGAAGCCCAGGCTCATCGCACCGACGAAAGCGGCGGGCAGCGCCACAAGCGCGCGCCCGCCCAGCGTCACCGCCCAGAGACCCACGGCCACCATGGCAAGGATATGGTCAAGCCCGAAGACCGGATGGGTGAAGCCCGCCGCAAAGGATCCATGCTCGGCCGGGTCGAGATGGGCAAGCACGGGGCTGGCGGCAAACAGCGCGGGCACAAGGGCAAGGGCAAGGCGTTTCATGGGCAGTTCTCCGGGCATTTGGAAACGGATGGGGATGGGCGCGGGGCCGAAAGGCGGGCGGGCGGTTTCATGCGGTCACCTTCTGCAACTCGCGCCGGGTCTGAAGCGCCGAGGCGGGCGCGACCAGCAGCATGATCTTCCACGCGTTGAAGCCGCGGGCGAAGGCCGAGTCAGCGTCCTCGATTCCAGCCAGGTCGAACCCCTGCGCCCCCAGCCAGACGGCCCCGGCGCCCAGCGCCAGCGCGGCAAGGATCGCGACCGGCACGGCCAGCCGACCGGGAATGCGCCGCACCAGAAGCCGGGGCACGAACCAGCCGATCAGGATCGACAGCAGGATGAAGACGACAAGGACCATGCGGCTAGCGGATCGGGTTGTGGACGGTGACGAGTTTCGTGCCGTCGGGGAAGGTGGCCTCGACCTGCACCTCGTGGATCATCTCGGGTACACCCTCCATGCATTGGGCGCGGGTGATGACCTGCGCGCCCGCCTCCATCATGTCGGCGACGGAGCGGCCATCGCGCGCGCCCTCGACAACGGCGTCGGTGATCAGCGCAATCGCCTCGGGATGGTTCAGCTTGACGCCGCGGGCCAGCCGCTTGCGGGCGACCTCGGCGGCCATGGCGATCAGAAGCTTGTCCTTTTCGCGGGGGGTCAGTTGCATGTCAGGTCATCCATGATCTTGGCAGGGATCCATCGGTCAGCCGCCCCAGCACCGGCACCAGCACCCGGCGAAGGGCGAAACTGTCGGGCGCCAGCAGGCGCAGGGCAAGCAGGTCGGCGCCGATCAGGCTAACCCCGCCGGTGGCGGGCATCAAGGCACGCAGGGGCGCCAGATGCGCCTCGGCCTCGGGGGCGACGAGGATCACGCTGGCCATCGCACCCGCGCCGCTTGCAACGGCAGGCCGGGCCAGATGGGCGGCCAGATCGCCCTCGAACCGCAGCGCGTCGAGATAGAGGGGCGCTCCGGCGCGGCGGATCTCGATCCGGTCGCGGAACGAGACGGCGCGCAGCACCTCGCCCATCGCGGCGCGGCCGAAGACCAGCGGTTCGACCAGCAATAGCCGGGCATCGGGGGCCAGATCGGCCACCAGCCGCCGGTCCAGCGCCGCGCCGTCGTAAAGGATCGTCTCCTGCGGCAGCCAGTCGAGCCGCGCACCCGGCGCAACGCCCAACCGGTTGGTCACGCGGCCCCGTTCGCCGGGCTGGGCGCGATAGGCGCGCTCGGCGGCCTGGGTTGTCACGCGCAGATGGCTGCCCGGCTCTGCCTGAATATCGGCTTCAAAGCGGTCGCCACCGGTGATCCCGCCCGCGGTGTTCACCAGGATCGCATCCAGCGCGCCATCCCGCGGCCGCGGGAACAGCGCCTTGAACGCCCCGCTCTGGCGCAGCCGGGCAATCGCCGAACCACGCGGACCGGGCCCAGCCGACAGCCGGACATGGCCCGCGGCCCTGGGCTGTGCAGTCACCGTCACGGCCGCCCGCCCTGTCGCAAGACAATTGATCTGCCTGCCCCCCGATACCCTGTCGCGTCGCACATCTTGTCTCGCATCCCCGGGGGATATGCACAGGTTTTCGGCAGAATCGGGCCGAAAAGCATGGCTTTCTGCACACATATTGGGCCCATATGGTGTTTTCTGCTCATTGCATGCGCAAAATTTCCGACAGATCCGGTTTTCGACCCATCGCCGCTGCCCTTGCAATTGCGTCGCCGCCGCGGCGCAGAAAAGCCTTGGGGCGCCCGCCGAGATGACGATGGATCAAGGGGGGAGTGTGACGGCTCGCGAAACGGGACATCGAACGGGCCGCCACAGGGGTGCAACAGAGAGGCTGCAAGGCCAGGGGCAGATGCCGCGCGCCCGGCGCGCCTACCGCCCGCAAGTGCCTTGCGCGGAGGGAATCCATGAAGAAGATCAAGACGATACTCGCCAGCGCCGTCGCCTTTTCGGCGCTGACCCTGCCGGTCTGGGCGCAGGACACGATCAAGGTGGGCGTGCTGCATTCGCTGTCGGGCACGATGGCGATTTCCGAGACCACGCTGAAAGACACCATGCTGATGCTCATCGACGAGCAGAACAGGAAGGGCGGCGTGCTGGGCAAGCAGCTTGAGGCGGTCGTGGTCGATCCGGCCTCGGACTGGCCGCTTTTCGCGGAGAAGGCGCGCGAGTTGCTGACCATCTCGAATGTCGACGTGATGTTCGGCTGCTGGACCTCCGTCAGCCGCAAGTCGGTGCTGCCGGTGATCGAGGAGCTGAACGGGCTTCTGTTCTACCCGGTGCAGTATGAGGGCGAGGAAAGCTCGAAGAACGTGTTCTACACCGGCGCCGCCCCGAACCAGCAGGCGATCCCGGCGACGGACTATTTCCTCGAGGAACTGGGCGTCGAGAAATTCGCCCTGCTCGGCACCGACTATGTCTATCCGCGTACCACGAACAACATCCTGCAATCCTATCTGAAATCCAAGGGGATCGCCGAGTCGGACATCTTCGTCAACTACACCCCCTTCGGCCATTCCGACTGGTCCAAGATCGTCTCGGACGTGATCGCGCTGGGCGCCGACGGCAAGAAGGTGGGCGTGATCTCGACGATCAATGGCGACGCCAATATCGGCTTCTACAAGGAACTGGCAGCCAAGGGCGTTTCGGCCGACGACATCCCGGTGGTCGCCTTCTCGGTCGGCGAAGAGGAGTTGTCGGGCCTCGACACCTCGAACCTGGTGGGGCATCTGGCGGCCTGGAACTACTTCATGTCCGCCGACACGTCCGAGAACGCCACCTTCATCGAGTCCTGGCATGCCTTCATCGGGGACACCAAGCGCGTGACCAATGACCCGATGGAAGCCCATTACATCGGCTTCAACATGTGGGTGAACGCGGTCGAACAGGCAGGAACCACCGATGTCGATGCCGTGCGCGAGGCGATGTGGGGGCAGGAATTCCCCAACCTGACGGGCGGCATGGCCGTGATGGGCACCAACCATCACCTGTCCAAACCCGTGCTGATCGGCGAGATCCTGGCCGACGGGCAGTTCGACATCATCAGCCAGACCGACGAGGTGCCGGGCGATGCCTGGACCGATTTCCTGCCGGAATCGGCGGTGCTGACCTCGGACTGGAAGGAACTGGGCTGCGGCATGTACAACACCCAGACCCAGTCCTGCGTCCAGATCAAGTCGAACTATTGACGTGACCGGGGGGCGGGCTGCCGCCCCCCCTTTCCCGACAGGCTGACCCGCATGCGCATCCTTCTTGCCGCACTCACCCTGCTGTGTCTCGTCGCCACGGCCCGGGCACAGGACATCGCCCCCGAAAGCCCGGCCCTCACGCCCTTGCAGGCCCTTCTGCAAGAGCATCGTGCGGCCATCGAACAGGGCGCGCGCCGCGGCATCGGCCCGGCGATCGAGGCGCTGCGCGACAGCGGCCTGCCCGAAGCGCGCAGCGTACTTGAAAAATGGCAGGCGCGCGAATTGTGGCTGCGCAAGTCCGACGGGCTGTTCTTTCTGGCCGAACCGGCCGAGGGCGGCTATCGCCTGATCGACCCGGCCACCGGCGAAACGGCGGGCAGCGCCACGCGCGACGAGGTCACGCAGATCCGGCCCAATAGCGGCATCCGCGCCGTGCTGGCGGGCGCGCTGGTGCAGTTCCAGCTGACCGACCCGAACCCGGCCGTGCGCGCCGCGGCGCTGGACGCCATCGCGCGCCGCTCCGAAGCCACGCATCTGGACGCCCTGCGCGCGGTTCTGGAGGACGAGACAGACCCGCGGCTGAAGGCGCGCAAGGCGCGGCTGGAACGGCTGCTGACGATTTCCTTCGACCCGGACCCGGATGCCCGCATCGCCGCCATCGAGGGCTTTTCGGGCGATATCGGCGTCGATGTGCGCGCCGCGCTGAACCCGCTGGTAGCGACCACCCGTGCGGTGACGCCGGGCGACCCGCCTGCGGGCGAAAACATCGCGCGCCGTCTGAGCCCCGGCAGCGACGCGCTGGAGCGCGAGGCGGCCTATGCCATGCTGGTCGAGGCCGGGCTTGCCCCGCCCCGGATCGGCCGGTCCGAGATCCGCGCAGCCCTGGCTGCCAATGTCGAGGACGGCCGGGTGGGCGGCGTGCCGGTGGCCGAGTTGAACAGCGAGGATGCGCGGGAGCGCGCCTATGCCGGGCTGGCCGCGGCGGGGCTGGTGCCCGCCCATGTCA
This sequence comes from Rhodovulum strictum, assembly GCF_009649175.1. Taxonomy (GTDB): domain Bacteria; phylum Pseudomonadota; class Alphaproteobacteria; order Rhodobacterales; family Rhodobacteraceae; genus Rhodovulum; species Rhodovulum strictum. Next base: position 19,573 of record NZ_WJPO01000016.1, read on the forward strand.
CCGAGGCCGGGATCGACGCGGCGCTTGCCGCGCACAGCTTCTACGACCGCTATGCCGAGGCCGACCCGCGCGTGACAGACGCCGCAAGCGCGGCGCTTGCCACCATCGCGCTGATGGTCGGCGTCAACCAGATGGCCGATCTGGCGCTGGATGCGCTGTCGCTGGCCTCGATCTATTTCCTTGCCGCCATCGGGCTGGCGATCACCTTCGGCGTGATGCGCGTCATCAACATGGCTCATGGCGAGTTCATCATGATGGGCGCCTATACCGGCTATGTCGTGCAGCAACTCATCCCAGACTACACGATCTCGATCCTTGTCGCCCTGCCGCTCGCCTTTGCCATCACCTTCGGCGCGGGCGTGGCGATGGAGCGGCTGGTGATCCGCTGGCTCTACAACCGGCCGCTGGAAACGCTGCTGGCGACCTTCGGCATCTCGATCGCGCTGCAACAGCTGGCCAAGAACATCTTCGGCACGCAGGCCCGCCCGCTGACCTCGCCCGCCTGGCTGGACGGGGCGCTGGTCATCAACGATGTCGTCTCGATCAGCTATATCCGCATCGCGATCTTCGTGCTGGCGCTGCTGTTCCTCGGGCTGTTCCTGTTCATCATGCGCCGCACCCGGCTGGGGCTGGAGGTGCGGGCGGTCACGCAGAACCCGCGCATGGCGGCGTCCATGGGGATCAATCCCGACCGGATCAACATGCTGACCTTCGGGCTCGGCTCCGGCATCGCGGGCGTCGCGGGCGTGGCCATCGGGCTTTATGCCAAGGTCACCTCGGAACTGGGGCAGGACTATATCGTGCAAAGCTTCATGACCGTGGTCGTGGGCGGCGTCGGCAATATCTGGGGCACGCTTCTGGGCGCCACGCTGATCGGCTTCCTGCAAAAGGGGATCGAGTGGTTCAACCCCTCGAACACGCTGGCCGCGCAGACCTACATGATCCTGTTCATCATCCTGTTCATTCAGTTCCGGCCGCGGGGGATCATCGCCCTCAAGGGCCGCGCCGCGGGGGATTGATGCGATGAATGTGCCTTCTTCTTGGCCCAAATACCCAAATCCCGACCGCGCAAGAGGAGCCGCCGCATGAGACAGAGCTTCATCGCGAAGAACCCCTCGGTGCTGATCTTCCTGGCCTGTCTGGGGCTGTTCACCCTCGTCGTCTCGGTCCTGAGCGAAGGCATGGGGATCGGGCTGATCTCGACCAGTTTCGTCAAGACGCTGGGCAAGACGCTGTGCCTGTGCCTTGTCGCCATCGCGATGGATCTGGCCTGGGGCTATGCGGGCATCCTGTCGCTGGGCCATTTCGCCTTTTTCGGGCTGGGCGGCTACATGATCGGCATGTGGCTGATGTATGCGCGCACCGAAGGCATCGTCGCCGCCTCGCTGGCCAATGCCGAGATCCCGCCCACCCCGGACGAGCTGCGCAGCGCCATTGCGACGCAGATCTTCGGCGTCGTGGGCAGTTCCGACTTTCCGGCGATCTGGGTCTTTGCCCATTCGCTGCCGCTGCAACTGGCGCTTGTGGTGCTGGTGCCGGGTCTTCTTGCGCTGATCTTCGGCTGGCTTGCGTTCCGCTCGCGCGTGACAGGCGTCTACCTTTCGATCCTGACCCAGGCGATGACGCTGGCGCTGGCGCTTTACCTGTTCCAGAATGACAGCGGCCTGCGCGGCAATAACGGGCTTTCGGGATTGCAGAACATCCCCGGCGCCGAAGCGGTGCCGCAATCGGTGATCTCGGTCTGGTTCCTCTGGGGCTCGGCCGCGGCCCTTGGGCTGGGCTATGTGATCGCGGCCTTCGTGGTGTCGGGCAAGTTCGGCAGCGTGATCCGCGGCATCCGCGACGACGAGGCACGGGTGCGGTTCCTGGGCTATTCGGTCGAAGGCTACAAGCTGTTCGTCTTTACCCTGACGGCCGTGATCGCGGGGATTGCGGGCGCGCTTTACTATCCGCAGGCGGGCATCATCAATCCCAAGGAAATCGCGCCCATCGCCTCGATCTATCTGGCGGTCTGGGTCGCCATCGGCGGGCGCGGGCGGCTTTACGGGGCGGTGATCGGGGCGGCGCTGGTGTCGCTTCTGTCCACATGGTTCACCGGAGGGCGGGTGCCCGATCTGCCGCTGGGCTTCTACACGGTCAGTTGGGTGGACTGGTGGCAGGTGCTGCTGGGCCTGAGTTTCGTGCTGGTCACGCTGTTCGCGCCCAAGGGGATCGGCGGGCTGTTCGACCTGCTCACGGGGCGACGCGCCCCTGACCGCCATGGCGCCGATCTGGGCCCCGGTCCCGGTGCCCTGCGCGAGAAGGAGGCCGAGCAATGAGCACGCTTCTGGAAGTGTCCGGCGTCTCGGTCAGTTTCGACGGGTTCAAGGCGATCAACAACCTCTCGTTCGAGATCGGCCCGGCCGAGCTGCGCGCAATCATCGGGCCGAACGGGGCGGGCAAGACGACCTTCATGGATATCGTCACCGGCAAGACAAGGCCCGACGAAGGCGATGTGCTGTGGGGCGAAATGAGCCGCTCGCTGCTGAAGATGAACGAAAGCCAGATCGCGCAGGCAGGCATCGGGCGCAAGTTCCAGCGCCCCACCGTGTTCGAGGACCAGTCGGTATTCGAGAACCTGCTGATGGCGCTGAGGAAGGACCGCGCGCCGTGGAAGGTGCTGTTCTATCGCGAGACGGCGGAAGACCGGGCGCGGGTGGGCGAACTGGCCGAGGAAATCGGGCTGGCCGATCAGTTGCCGCGCAAGGCGGGCGAGTTGAGCCATGGCCAGAAGCAATGGCTGGAAATCGGCATGTTGCTGGCGCAGGAACCGCGGCTGTTGCTGGTCGACGAACCCGCCGCAGGCATGACGCTGGCCGAGCGCGAGCATACCACCGACCTGTTGAAACAGGCCGCGAAAACGCGGGCGGTGATCGTGGTGGAACATGACATGGAATTCGTGCGCCGCCTCGATTGCCGGGTGACGGTGCTGCACGAGGGATCGGTTCTGGCCGAGGGGAGCCTGGATTTCGTGACGAAGAACCAGCAGGTGATTGATGTCTATCTGGGGCGCTGAGACATGCTGAAGACCCAAGGGCTGACGCTGCATTACGGCGGCTCGCAGATCCTTTACGGGATCGACCTCGAGGCGCTGGCGGGCGAGGTGACCTGTGTCATGGGCACCAATGGGGTGGGCAAGACCAGCCTGCTCAAGGCGATCTCGGGCACGCATCTGCGCTCGGGCGGGACGATGGAACTGGACGGCCAGCCGGTGGGTCGGGTGACGGCACAGGCCATGGCGCATCTGGGCGTGGGCTATGTGCCGCAGGGGCGGATGATCTTTCCGTTGATGACCGTGCGCGAGAACCTGGAAACCGGCTTTGCCTGCCTGCCGCGGGCCGAACGCTTCGTACCCGACGAGATCTACGACCTGTTCCCGGTGCTGAAGGATATGGCGAACCGGCGCGGCGGCGATCTGTCGGGCGGCCAGCAGCAGCAGCTTGCCATCGCGCGGGCGATGATCACCAAGCCGAAGCTGCTGTTGCTGGACGAGCCGACCGAGGGCATCCAGCCCAACATCATCCAGCAGATCGGCCGGGTGATCGAATATCTGCGCGATCAGGGCCGCATGGCGATCATTCTGGTCGAACAGTATTTCGAGTTCGCCTATGCGCTGGCCGACCGCTTCTATGTGATGGAACGCGGCGCTGTCACCGTCGCGGGCAGCAAGGCAGAGCTGCCCAAGGAACGGCTGGTGGCGGCGGTCTCGGTCTGAGGCCCGCCGCCGACCGGGTCAGGTTCGGAAGATGCGGTAGATCGCGGGGATCACCAGCACCGTCAGCGCGGTAGAGGACGCCAGACCGAACAGGAGCGACAGCGCGAGCCCCTGGAAGATCGGGTCGGCCAGGATCACCGAGGCCCCGATCATCGCGGCGAGCGCGGTCAGCAGGATCGGCTTGAACCGCGTCGCCCCGGCCTCGACCAGCGTTTCGATCGTGACCGGCCCGCCGGAATGGCGGATGAAATCGACCAGCAGGATCGAGTTGCGCACGATGATGCCGGCAAGCGCAATGAAGCCGATCATCGAGGTAGCCGAGAACGGCGCCGAGAACAGCCAATGCCCAAGCATGATCCCGAGAAAGGTCAGCGGCACCGGCGTCAGCACCACCAGCGGCAGCTTGAACGAGCCGAACTGCGCCACGACAAGGATGTAGATCCCCACCAGCGCCACGCCAAAGGCCGCCCCCATGTCGCGGAAGGTGACATAGGTTACTTCCCATTCGCCATCCCACAGAAGCACCGGCTCGTCCTCGGACAGCGGCTGGCCATACAGACTGATCGCGGGTTTCGGCAGATCGCCCCAGTCGATTTCATCCAGCCGCTGCTGCACCGCGAGCATGCCGTAAAGCGGCGCCTCGAACTCGCCTGCGAGTTCCGCGGTGACCATCTCGGCATAGCGGCCATTATGGCGGAAGATCGGGTGCGAGGCGCGTTCCTCGGACAGCCGCACCACATCGCCCAGTTCCACCACGCCCCGCCCGCCGGGCAGCGCATTGGCGGGCACGGGCGTTGCCAGCGCGCGTTCGTCCATCACCCGGCCCGCGCGGTCGCGACCGACCACGATGGGGATCGGCACCCGGCCCTCGCCGCGATGCGAATAGCCCACCACCGTATCGCCATGCAGCAGGCGCAGGGTTTCCAGCGCGTCGGCCTCCTGCACGTTGAAGAAGGCCAGATCGGCGGGGTCAAGCTCCGCCCGGATGCGGCGCGGCGGGGTGCCGAAGCTGTCATCGACATCGACGATGAAGGGGATTTCCTCGAAGACCTCGCGCACCCTGGTCGCGACCGCGCGGCGGGTTTCGCCATCGGGGCCATAGATCTCGGCCAGCAGCGTCGCGATCACCGGCGGGCCGGGGGGCGGTTCGACCACCTTGAGAACCGTGCCCTCGGGCAGGTCCAGCGCCGCAAGCCGCGTGCGCAGGTCCAGCGCGATGTCATGGCTGGTGCGGCTGCGGTCATCCTTGCCTGCAAGGTTGAGTTGCACATCGCCCAGATGCGGGCTCTGGCGCAGGAAGTAGTGGCGCACCAGCCCGTTGAAGTTGAAGGGCTGCGCCGTGCCCGCATAGGTCTGCACGCTCAGCGTTTCGGGCAGGTCCAGCGCCACTTGCGCCACAGCCTGCGCCACGGCATCCGTCGCCTCGACCGAGGCGCCTTCGGGCAGGTCGATCACCACGGCCAGTTCCGGCTTGTTGTCGAAGGGCAGCAGCTTGACGGTGACATCCTTGGTGTAGAGCGCGCCCATCGAGCCGAAGGAGACCACCACGACCGCCAGCAGGAAGACAAGGCTGATGGATTTCCGCGCAAGGATCGGGCGCACGGTGGCGGCATAGATCCGGCCCAGACGGCCACCCGGATGGCCCTCGCCGTCATGGTCATGCAGCGGCGCGCGGCCCGCGATCTTCAGCATAAGCCAAGGCGTGATCATCACCGCCACGAAGAACGAGAAGATCATCGCCGCCGAGGCCACCGCCGGGATCGGGCTCATGTAGGGGCCCATCAGCCCCGAGACGAACAGCATCGGCAACAGCGCCACGACCACGGTCAGCGTGGCGACGATAGTCGGATTGCCGACCTCGGCCACGGCCTCGATGGCGGATTGAAGACGGCTTTTGCCCTTTTCCTGCATCGCCCAGTGGCGCGCGATGTTCTCGATCACCACGATGGCGTCGTCGACCAGGATGCCGATGGAAAAGATCAGCGCGAACAGCGACACGCGGTTCAGCGTGTAGCCCATGATATGGGCGGCAAACAGCGTCAGCAGGATCGTGACCGGGATCACGATGGCCACCACGATCGCCTCGCGCCAGCCGATCGCAAAGAAGACCAGCGCCACGATGGAAACCGTGGCGAGGCCAAGGTGGAACAGAAGCTCGTTGGCCTTTTCGCTGGCGGTTTCGCCATAGTCGCGGGTGATCTCGACCGTGACGGAATCGGGGATCAGCCCGCCTTCCATCTCGTGCAGGCGGTGCAGGATTTCCTCGGCCACCACCACGGCGTTTGCGCCCGCGCGCTTGGCCAGCGCCAGCGTCACGGCCGGGCGGCGGGTGATCTCGCCCGTCGCGTCCCGGCTCAGCGTGGCAACGTGATGCTCGTCGAGATCCTGGGCCAGACCTACACGCGCCACGTCACGCACATAGACGGTGCGCCCGTCGCGCGCGGTCAGTTCCAGATTGCCGATTTCCTCGGGCGTGGACAGCGTGCGGCCGATCACCAGCCCAAGCTGGTCGCCCCCCGCACGCACCATCCCCGCAGGCGCCGCGGCATTGGCCCCCTGCACCTTACCGGCAAGCTGTTGCAGCGTGATGCCGTAAAGCGCCAGCTTTTCGGGGTCGGGCGAAACGCGCAACGCCTCGTCGGTGGCGCCGACCAGATAGGTCAGGCCGACATTCGCGACCTTGGCCAGTTCCACCTCGACCTCGCGGGCGATGCGGGTCAGATCCGCCGGGGTGATCGCATCCTGCCCGGCAACCGGCGAGAAGGTCAGCGAGACGATGGCCACATCGTTGATCCCGCGCCCCACCACCAGCGGTTCGGGGATGCCGACCGGGATGCGGTCGAGATTGGCCAGTATCTTGTCGCGCACCCGCAGGATCGCGGTATCCTGGCTCAGGCCCACCTCGAAGCGGGCGGTGACCATCACCTGATCGTCGCGGGTTTCGGAATAGACATGCTCGACCTTGTCGATCCCCTTGACGATGGTCTCAAGCGGTTCGGTCACCAGCTTGACGGCATCCGCCGCCTTCAACCCGTCGGCGCGGACATGGATATCCACCAGCGGCACCGAGATCTGCGGCTCTTCCTCGCGCGGGAGGGCCATCAGCGCGATCAGCCCCACGGCAAGCGCCGCCAGCAGCAGAAGCGGCGTCAGCGGCGAGGCGATGAAGCTGCGGGTCAGATGGCCCGCTATGCCCAGACGGTGAGGGGTCTGGGGTGCGTCACTCATGGCCGGTCACCACGGTCTCGCCAGGGACAAGCCCGGTCAGGATCTCGCGCCATTCGGCGCCGTCATGGGTCACGATCTCGCCCGGAACGACAGCCCGGCGCACCGGCCCTGCCGGCCCTGCCACGGTCACGAAATCCAGCCCGCCGGAACGGCTGACCGCCTCGGGCGGGACCAGAAGTGCCGCGCGCGTGCCCACCGGCAGGCGCACCGGCACGCGGCGGCCGACGAAGCGGCCATCAAGCCCCTCGACCTCGACATCGGCGATCACGCGGCCGCCCTCGATCTGGGGATAAATCTTGGCCAGCCGCCCGGTCTGTCCGTCAAGCCCCACGCCCGCGCCCAGCGCGATCGCATCGCCCTCGGCCAGGTCGGTCGCATGGCGTTCGGGCACGGCAAGGCGCAGGAACACCCCGCCGCCGCCGATTGCGGCCACCGTCTCGCCCGGCGCGATCACCGAACCCAGCGATTGCGGCACCGACAGCACCACGCCCGCATCGGGCGACAGAACGGCGCCTTCGGCCACCTGCTGCTCGATCACCCGGCGCTCGGCCTCGGCGGTGCCGATCTGGCCCTGCAACACGTCGACCTGGGTGCGTAACTGGTCCAGCCGCTGCTGGGTGATGACGCCCCGCTCGCGCAGCGCCTCGCCCCGTTCCAGATCGGTCGTCGCGGTCTGAAACTGGGTTCGCAGCGCAGTCAGTTGCGCGTCGATGGCGCGCAGCTGAAAGCTCAGCTTGTCATCCTCGATCCGCGCAATCTCCTGGCCCGCCTCGACCCGGTCGCCCTCGGTCACCTTCAGTTCGACCAGCGTGCCGCCGATCCGCGCGCGGGCAGGCACCCGGTCGCGGGTTTCGACCTGACCATGGACGGCCTTCCATTCGGTGATCTCGACCGGCTGAAGCACCAGTTCGGTCGCCGCGACCGGCAGGGCCGCAACAAGCATCAGTATGGATAGAAGCGTTCTCGTCATCCTGGTCCGTCCTTTCGGGGACTTGCGGTCACATCCGGGCATCGGATATTACATGCATATTTTTGAATATATGGACCAGCGCACGCCGCGCTGCAAGGCCGAAGTCACGACACGCGCCGCGTGTATCGTCGCAGTCGACCGGATGGCGAAAAGGAAAAGTCGCGCGTTCCCCGGAAAGCCCGTTCACAAATATTACCGAAATCCTTGTCCCAAACCGCCCCGACCCTTATGCTATGGCCATTCGCGGCGTGCCGACTTGGGCGGTGCCGGATCGTGCCGATTGTTGTGTATTGGTTTTCCCGGGGAGCGGTCGCCCGGTCCGTAGGTCAAGATTACGTCCATGAACCAGCCGACAGCCGCCATTCCCCAGCGCGACGGCACCTCGGGCTCCGAGGACGACCCCGATGGGCTGACCGAATTCGCCCTGGAAACGCTGCTGTCCAGCCCCGATGGCTGGCGCCGATTCGCCCGCGATGCCGCCCGGCGCTGGCCCGAGTTGCCGCCGCTGGCCATCGTCTTTGCACTGGTCAATGCCTCGGCCCAGATCGAGGCGATCTTTGCCGAAGGCAGCCCCGCGCGCGTTTCGGCCCAGCATGGGTTTCGCGTGGCCGGGCTGATCTCGGCCGACCTTTACGCAATCGAGATGCTGGGCCTTGACCGGTCGCGGGCCGCCGATCTGCTTGCCTATTGGCGGGCCCATGACGATTATTTCCTGACGCTCTGAGCCACGCCGCCGTGCCTCCGGACGCCCCCCGAACCGAAACCTTGCCCCCCGCAGCACCGCCGCAGCCGAGCCACACGCGCAATCCGGGCCTGCCGCTGGATCCGGGCTGGCTGCGGGCGACGCGGGTCAACCGTCCGGCGGCCGAGCAATATTGCGCCAGCCTGCCCGGCCGTCGGCCGGTGACGGGGGCGCATCGGGCGGCGTGGATGCTGCGGACGGTCGGGCTGATCGACCTGACGACGCTTGCGGGCGATGACACGCCCGGCCGGGTGCAGCGGCTATGTGCCAAGGCGCGCCAGCCGATGCGGGCCGATCTGCTGGCGGCGCTGGGAGTTGTGGGCCTGACCACCGCGGCCGTCTGCGTCTATCACGAGATGATCGCGCCCGCCCTGGCCGCGCTGCGCGGATCGGGCATCCCGGTTGCGGCGGTATCCACGGGGTTTCCGGCCGGGCTTTCGCCCATGGCGACGCGGCTGGCCGAGATCGAGGCATCGGTGGCAGCGGGCGCTGCGGAAATCGACATCGTGATCTCGCGCCGCCATGTGCTGCTGGGCGACTGGGCCGCGCTTTACGACGAGGTGGCCGCCTTTCGCGCCGCCTGCGGACCCGCGCATCTGAAGACGATCCTGGCAACGGGCGAGTTGGGCAGCCTGACCAATGTCGCGCGTGCAAGCCTTGTGTGCATGATGGCGGGGGCGGATTTCATCAAGACCTCGACCGGCAAGGAGCCGGTGAACGCCACCCTGCCTGTCGGCCTGACCATGGTCCGCGCGATCCGCGCCTATCACGCGGCAACCGGCCAGCGGGTCGGTTTCAAGCCCGCGGGCGGGATTTCCACGGCGAAGGAGGCGCTGGTCTGGCTGACGCTCATCAAGGAGGAGTTGGGGGATCGCTGGCTTTCGCCCGACCTGTTCCGCTTTGGCGCCTCGTCGCTGCTGGGCGATATCGAGCGGCAGATCGAACAGCATGTCACGGGGGCCCATTCGGCCGCGTGGCGGCATCCGATGGGGTGATGGGATGGACGTTTCCGACCTGATGCAGACCATGGATTATGGCCCCGCCCCCGAAAACCCGGCCGAGGCGCTGGACTGGCTGGCGGGGCACGGGAACCGCTTTGGCCATTTCATCGCGGGCCGGTTCACCACGCCGCGCGAGGGGGTCGAGGCACGCAACCCCGCCACGGGCGAGGTGCTGGCGATGCTGACCGCCGCAACCGCCGAGGAAGTGGACGAGGCCGTGGCCGCCGCGCGCCGGGCGCAGCCGAAATGGGCGGGGCTGGGCGGCGCTGCGCGGGCGCGGCATCTGCGCGCGCTGGCCCGACTGATCCGCCAGCGCGCCCGCCTGATTTCGGTGCTGGAAACGCTGGACAGCGGCCAGCCGATCCGCGAAAGCCGCGAGATGGGCGTGGCGCTGGCCGAACGGCTCTTCCATCACCATGCGGGGCTGGCGCAGCTTCTGGACAAGGATTGGCCGGGCCATGTGGCACAGGGCGTCAGCGGCCTGATCCTGCCCTCGTCCGCTGCGCTTCTGACGCTGGCATCGCTGGCCGCACCCGCGCTTTCGGCGGGGAACACGCTGGTTCTGAAACCCGCCGAACGAACCTCGCTGGGTGCGCTTCTGTTCGCCGATCTCGTACGCGAGGCGGGGTTGCCCAGGGGGGTCGTCAATGTCGTGAACGGTGGCGCGGCGGTGGGCGAATTGCTCGTGGCCCATCCCGGGATCGACGGGATCGGCTTTGCCGGGACGGCCGGTGTGGGGCGGGCAATCCGGGCGGCAACGGCGGGCAGCGGCAAGGCGCTGGGACTACATCTGGCGTCGAAACCGCCGGTGATCGTCTGCGAGGATGCCGATCTCGACGCGGCGGTCGAGGGCGCGGTCGAGGCGCTGTGCACCCGTGGCCCGGCTGGCGGCGCGGGGGCGCGGCTGATCCTTCAGGAAGGGATCGCCGGGGATTTCCTTGGGCGGCTCAAGGCGCGGATGACCCGGCTGCGGCTGGGCGATCCGCTGGACAAGGGCACCGATATCGGCGCGCTGATCGACGAGGGCCAGCGCGACCATCTGGCGGCGCTGCTGGCCGAAGGGGCGGCCGAGGGCGAGTTGTTCCAACCCGATGGCCCGCTGCCCGAACGCGGGGCGTTCCATCCGCCAACGCTGATCTCGGGGCTGGCCCCGGCGTCGCGGCTGATGCAGGCAGAGGTGTTCGGCCCGGTGCTGGTCTCGACCACCTTCCGCACGCCCGCCGAAGCGGTGCAACTGGCCAATGACAGCCGCCATGGGCAGGTGGCCAGCCTCTGGTCCGAGACGATTGCCACCGCGCTGGAGCTGGCCCCACGGCTCGCGGCCCGGGTGATCCGGGTGAACGGAATGACCATGCCGGATGCGGCCGGGTCCGGGGGGCTGATCGACCATCTGCGGCCCGCGCGCAGGGGCAAGCGGCTGAAACCGCCTGCCCCGCCCCGGCAAGGCGATCCGCTGACGCGGTCCGAACCGCTCTGGATCGGGGGCAAGCGGGTGGCGCCCGGCGGCGGGCAGTCGCGCGCGATCCTTGATCCGCGCGGGCAAAGGATCGGCCAGGTGGGGCTGGCCACGCGCGAGGATGTCGCGGCGGCGGTCGCGGCTGCGCGCAAGGCGCAACCGGGTTGGGCGACACAGGGCGCGCCGGCCCGTGCGCAGATGCTGTTCGCCATCGCCGATACCCTGTCGACGCAGGAAGCCGATTTCGCGGACCTGCTGCGGGAAATGACCGGGGCCCCCAAGGCCGAAGTCGCGGCGGAGGTTGCACTTGGTGTCGAGCGGCTGTTCACCTGGGCCGCCCATGCCGATACGCAGGCGGGCGAGATCGGGCCGGGCCTTGCGATGCCGCTGGGCGTGATCGGCGCGATCTGCCCGGACGAGGCGCCGCTGCTGGGCCTTGTCTCGGTGCTGGCGCCTGCAATCGCAATGGGCAATGCCTGCGTGCTGGTGCCCTCGGACCCCTTCCCGCTGGCGGCTATGGCGTTCTGCCGGGTGCTGGAGAGCGCGGGCCTGCCGGGGGGTGTGGTGAACATGATCACCGGGGCGCATGCCGCGCTGGCCGAACCGCTGGCCGCGCATATGGATGTCGATGCGGTCTGGTGCTTCTCGTCCTCGGACCTGTCGGCCGGGATCGAACGTGCGGCGGCGCGCGACCTGAAACGGACCTGGGTCAATCACGGACGCGCCCGCGACTGGTGGGGCGACGAGGGGGAGGACCGCGCGTTCCTCCGCGCGGCCACCGAAATCAGGACAATCCGGATCCCCCGGGGCGCCTGAGCGTTACCGCCCGCCACCGCCGAACAGGCGGCGCAGGATACCCCCGGCGCGGCTGTCCGGATCGTCGATCAGCGGTTCGATCCGGTTTTCCTTGAAGCGGGCAAACACCGTCCAGAGCCATGCGAAGAACACCCCCAGCGCGGTCAGGAAGGCGATGTTGAACCACGGGATGATGAATTCGTCCGGGCCCTGGGCCGGACGGACGCCGACGGCGTTGGGATAGATCGACAGATATTCGTTGCGCCAGCCGTAATGGGTGACGACGACCCATTGCGGGTTTTCCTTGGTCGAGATCAGATCCCGCGCCATGGCCTGAAGGTTCGAGGTATTGACCTTGAAATAGGGCGGCCAGCCCCAGCCGGTATCCTGGTTGCGATAGACCATCGGCTTGTCGTTGGGGCGGAAGGTCTCGATGAAATGCACGTCGCGATTGGGCACGCCGCTGGCGGTCCCGGGTGGCGTACCTGCCCAGAAGATCGAGTTGTCGCCAAAGTCGATCCGGCGCACCTCGGTATTGGTGATCCGCACGATGTCGTGCTGGGGCAGCGTGTAGTGCAGGAAGGAAAAGACCAGCGCGGCGATCACCGCAAGGAAGGTCCATTTGACGTAAACCATCACAGCCTCACGTGTAATTGACGATGTAGATGATCGTGCAGACCACGATCATCGGAATGACATAGACCCCGAGGATCAGCTTGCGCCGAAGCGAGCGATCATAAAGTGCCAGCCCCTTGCGGACAAAGGCATCACGATCGCCCGTGCCGATCCTTTCGTCCCAGTGCCGCCGCAACTTCCTGCGCCGCTCGGCCCGGGAATAGAGCGAGACGGCGACATACACCACCGTCAGGACGACGAATCCCAGAAGAAGAAAGCGCAGCAGGGCGAACATTTCGGCTCCCTCGGGCCGCGGGATATCGGCTACCTTCACTCGCGTTCCGATATAGGCGCATCGGGGGCGGTTTGCACCCCGACCGGACGCCGCGGCAGGATTGCTGCGGCAATCGGCGCGCGCTAGGCTTTCGCGATGGACATGGACCGATGGCAGGGGCTTGAGGCGGCAATCGCCGCGCGACGCGGCGAACTTGTGGCGCTGACGCAGGATCTGATCCGCATTCCTACACTGAACCCGCCGGGGCGGAACTATCGCGAGATCTGCGAGTTCCTTGCCGCCCGGCTGGCGGCAAAAGGGTTTGGCGTCGAGATGATCCGCGCGGTGGGCGCACCCGCCGACAGCGAGGCGCATCCGCGCTGGAACCTGATCGCCCGGCACGAGGGCGCGGAACCGGGGGAATGCGTGCATTTCAACGGCCATCACGACGTTGTCGAGGTCGGCCATGGCTGGAGCGTCGATCCCTTCGGCGGCGAGGTTCGGGATGGCCGCGTCTATGGCCGCGGCGCCTGCGACATGAAGGGGGGACTCGCCGCCGCCGTGATCGCCGCCGAAGCCTTTGTCGAGACCTGCCCGGATTATCGCGGCGCCATCGAGATCAGCGCCACGGCGGACGAGGAATCGGGGGGCTATGGCGGTGTCGCCTGGCTGGCCGAACGCGGCTGGTTCGATCCCGACCGGGTCCAGCATGTCATCATCCCCGAACCGCTGAACAAGGATCGCATCTGCCTCGGCCATCGCGGCGTCTGGTGGGCCGAGATCGAGACGCAGGGGCGCATCGCCCATGGCTCGATGCCCTTCCTGGGCGATTGCGCGGTGCGCCACATGGGGGCGGTGATCGCCGAGATGGAGGAAACGCTGTTCCCGCTGCTGGCCGGCCGCCGAACCGCGATGCCGGTGGTACCCGAAGGCGCGCGGTCCTCGACGCTGAACATCAACGCGATCCATGGCGGCGAACCGGAACAGGCGGCCGATTACACCGGCCTGCCCGCGCCCTGCGTGCCCGACCGCTGCCGCATCGTGATCGACCGGCGCGTGCTGATCGAGGAGGACATTTCCGAGGTCAAGGCCGAGATCGCCGCGCTGATGGAGCGGGTCAAGGCACGGCGCCCGGGCTTTGCCTACGAGATCCGCGAGCTGTTCGAAGTGGCGCCCACCATGGCCGCGCGCGATGCCCCGGTGGTGACGGCCGTGGCAGCGGCCATCGAGCAGGTTCTGGGCCGGGCACCGGATTTCGTCGTCTCGCCCGGCACCTATGACCAGAAGCATATCGACCGGATCGGGCGGCTGAAGAACTGCATCGCCTATGGGCCGGGGGTGCTGGACCTGGCGCATCAGCCCGACGAATGGGTGGGCATCGACGACATGCTGGACAGCGCGCGGGTGATGGCGCGGGTGCTGGGGATGCTGCTGCTGCGGTAACGGGTGGCGGATGGGTCGCAAGGGGGGCGCTGCCCCCCGTCCTTGCGGACTCCCCCCGGGATATGTGCGGCCAGAAGAAGGAGGGGGGCGGCGCGTCAATGCGCCGGGGCGTTCACCGGGTCGAGCAGGGTGCGCCCGCCATCCACCGTCATGATCTGGCCGGTGATGAACTGCGCCCCGTCCGAGGCAAGGAACTGCACCGCCTCGGCCAGTTCGGCGGGCTTGGCGATGCGGCCGAGCGGGGTATGCATGCGGATGTCGTCGCGATATTCGGCATGATCCTTGAGCACACCCTGAAGGCTGGCCGAGAGCACCGAGCCGAAGGCGACCGCGTTCACCCGGATGCGGTGCGGCGCGAGCGCGACGGCCATCGAGCGCGTGAGTTGGTCGAGGGCGGCGCAACTGACCGAATAGCCCATCAGGTCGGGATGGGTGCGACGGGCCGCGATCGAGGAAATGTTCACGATCGCCCCGGCGCAGCCTTCTTCCAGCCCGTCCTCTTCGGCCTGGCGGATCATCCGCCGGGCAACGCATTGGCTGATCCGCAGGCCGGTCATCAGGTTCTGCTGCAACAGCGTCTCGACCGCATCCTGATCGGGGTCGAGCGGGTCCGAGGCGATCATCTGGCGGCTGGCATTCACCAGGATGTCGATGCGGTCGTAAGCGTCGATGGTGGCCGAGAGCAGGTTCGCGACCGTCAGCCGCTGGCGCAGGTCACCCGCGAAGTAACGCATGCTGCCTTCGGTTTCGGTCTGCTTGCCGCATTCGTCGATCAGCCGGGCCTCGTCGATATCGGCGAACATCACCTTGGCGCCGCGATTGACGAAATGCCGCGCGATGGCAAGGCCGACGCCATTGGCCGCGCCGGTCACGATGGCGGTCTTGCCAGCGATGGAGAAGGTCATGCAGCGGAACTCCTGATTCTCGGGCGCCAAACTAGGCGATTTCACCGCCCGCCGCGAGCGGGGCGCCGCGGCCGGTGGCCGTGCAACAGCTTGAAGCCTGCATCGCCGCCGATCTCTTGGGTCTCGACGAACAGCGTGGCAAGGTCGCGTTCATAGGGCAGATGGCGGTTGGCGACGACGAAGACCTGTCCGTGCGGGGCCAGCAGGCGGGCTGCGGCAGCAAGGAAGGCGCGGCCAAGGCCGGGATCGGCCGCGCGCGCGCTGTGGAAGGGCGGGTTGGCCAGAACGATGTCGAAGGGCGCATCCCCAGAAAAGGCGGTGGCGTCCGCCCAGTGAAACCGCGCGCGGGGATCGGGCACATTGGCACGCGCGCAGGCAAGCGCGGCGTGGTCGGCCTCGATCAGATGCAGTTCGGCGATCTCGGGATGGGCGGCCAGCGCCTCGCCGGCCAGATAGCCCCAGCCGGCGCCCAGATCGGCCACCCGCCCCTTGAGCCTGGCAGGCAGCGCCGCAAGCAGGAGCGCCGAGCCCCGATCCACCCCGTCGGCCGAGAAGACACCCGGCGCGGTGCGGTAGCGGCCCGCGACCAGCGGCCCCGCGCCTGGGTGCCAGTCGGCGAAGGCGGCGGGGTCAGCGGTGAACGCGAAGCATTTGCCATGCGCCTTGGCAAAGGGCGCCGTGACCTCGGCCCCCTGCCCCTTGATCGCCTTGAAGAGGCTGTCGACCCCATCGGTCCTGGCGCCATCCACGATCACCGGTCCGCCCCCCGTCAGCGCCAGTGCCTCGGCGATCCAGGCGCGGGCCAGCGCCTTGGCGCGCGGCACGACGACCAGGGCGGCCGCGAACGCCCCTTCGGGTGCCACGGTTACGTCCCAGCCGCGCCGCGCCCAGGCATCGTGATCGGGGGCAAAGCCCTGGACGATCTGCACCCGGTCCCGGGGCAGCGCCGACAGATCCGCCCCTGCGCCGGGCCCGAACACCAATATCCGGCCGGTTTCGGGCAAGGCGACGGCGCCGCTTTCCAGCGCAAGGGTCAGGCGGCTGTCGGACATCGGGTGCTTTCCGGGAAGCGGGCGCGCAGCCCTATTCCCTTTCCATGGTGCATTGCAGCGGGTGCTGGTGGCGGCGGGCGAAATCCATCACCTGCGCGACCTTGGTCTCGGCCACCTCGAAGCTGAACACGCCCACAACCGCGACGCCCTTCTTGTGGACGACCAGCATCAGTTCAAAGGCCTGGGCATGGCTCATCCCGAAGAAGCGTTCCAGCACATGCACGACGAATTCCATCGGCGTGTAGTCGTCGTTCAGCAGCAGCACCTTGTAAAGCGGCGGGCGCTGGGTCTTGGGGCGCGTCTTGGTGATGACCCCGGTCTCGCCTTCGGGGTCGTCGCCCTTGTCGGCCATCATGCGAGGGTCGGTGGTCACGGCGGCCCGTCTCCGGCAAATCGGGTGGTGTTCGGCTTGGACGCCTTTATATATGCGGGTCGGCCTGTCTGAAAAGGGCCGAGCAGGGGGGCCGGGCGCCAGATGTCGCGGACAATCACGACAATCGGTTTCGATGCCGACGACACGCTCTGGCAGAACGAGCGGTTCTTCCGCATGACGCAGGAGCGATTCGCCGGGCTGCTGGCCGATTACACCGAGACCGGCCACCTGATGGAACGCCTGCTGGCGGCCGAAAAGCGCAACCTTGGGCATTACGGATTCGGCATCAAGGGCTTCGTGCTGTCGATGATCGAAACCGCGATCGAGGTGACAGAGGACCGGGTGCCCGCCTCTGTGATCCGCGAATTGCTGGCGGCAGGCCAGGAGATGCTGCGCCACCCGATCGAGTTGATGCCCGAGGCGCGCGAGGCCGTCGAGGCACTGGCGGCCAAGTACCGTATCCTTCTGATTACAAAGGGCGATCTACTGGATCAGGAGCGCAAGCTGGCGCAATCGGGGCTGGGCGATCTGTTCGACGGCGTCGAGATCGTCTCGGACAAGACCGCGCCGCGTTATGATGCGATCTTTGCCCGCCATGGCGAGGGGGCAAGCCGGGCGGTGATGGTGGGCAACTCGCTGAAGTCGGACGTGATTCCCGCCATCGAGGCAGGCGCCTGGGGCGTGTTTGTGCCGCATGACCTGACATGGGAGCTGGAACATGCCGAGCCACCGCGCGGCCATGCCCGCTT
This sequence comes from Rhodovulum strictum, assembly GCF_009649175.1. GTDB lineage: Bacteria > Pseudomonadota > Alphaproteobacteria > Rhodobacterales > Rhodobacteraceae > Rhodovulum > Rhodovulum strictum. The sequence continues at coordinate 36,930 of NZ_WJPO01000016.1, forward strand.
TGCCGAACTGCAACATCTGGGCGAATTGCCCGGCCTGATCGCGGCGCTCGGATAAGCCCGAAAGGCAGGATTTGTTGCCCGGAGGGCCCGCCACGCCATATCTCGATTTACCTTTCCTTAACCTTCGAACTCCCCGAAAACGGGGTGTTTTCCGTCGCGGCCGGCTGTGCTAGGCTTCGCGAAGAAGCGATCGCCCACCACAAAAATCCGGGCGACGAGAGGCAGTGAAAAGGCAACAGCCGTGCAACGTTCGGGGCAATACGTCCGGCGCGTACTTTTCGTATCGCTCATCGCGGTTGCGATGGCGTTCGTGACATCCGGGGCGCGCGCCGCGCCCTTCGCGGCGATGGTGATCGACGCGCGGTCGGGCGAGGTTCTGCATGCGCAGAACGCCGACACGCAGTTGCATCCGGCCTCGCTGACCAAGATGATGACGCTCTACATCGCCTTCGAGGCGGTGCAGAATGGCGAGATCAGTCTGGACGATTATGTGACCGTCTCGCGCAAGGCCGCGGCCGAGCCTCCCTCCAAGCTGGGGCTGAAGCCCGGCCAGCGAATCCAGTTGCGCCATCTGATCCGCGCAGCGGCGGTCAAGTCGGCCAATGACGCGGCCACCGCCATCGGCGAGGCGATCGAAGGGTCCGAGGCCGCCTTTGCCCGGCGCATGAACCGCACCGCAAGGTCGCTGGGCATGACCCGGACCAATTTCCGCAATGCCCATGGCCTGACGCAAGAGGGGCATCTGTCCACCGCGCGGGACATGACCACGCTGGGGCGCGCGCTGTTCTATCACTATCCGCAGTATTACAACATCTTCTCGCGCGAGACGACGGATGCGGGCATCGCGCAGGTGTCGAACACCAACCGCCGCCTGCTGTCCAGCTATCGCGGCGCCGACGGGATCAAGACCGGCTACACCCGCGCGGCGGGGTTCAACCTTGTCGCATCGGCCGACCGTGGCGGAAAGCGGATCATCGCGACGGTGTTCGGCGGCGCCTCTCCGGTGGCGCGCAATGCCAAGGTGGCGGAACTGCTCGATCTGGGCTTCCAGCGTTCCCCGACCCGCGTTGCGGTGCGCACGCCGGCCCGCCCGGTCTATGTCGCCAGCGCCGGGCCAGAGGAAAGCCCGGTGCCTGCGGCCCGCGCTTCGACACAGCTTGCCGCCTCGCCCCGCCCGCCGAAACGGCCGGGCTTCGAGCCGCCCGCCGCCATCGTGGCCGCCGTCGCCGAAAGCGTCGAGAACGCGCTGGCCTCGGCGCAGGCCGAGATCGCGGCCGCAGCGCGCGCCGAGACGGCCCCCGTGCCCAATCCAGCCCCTGCCGCCGATCCGGCCCCCGCGCCTGTCGCAACAGCCGCGGCAGAGCCCGCGCCGCGCCCGGTACCGACCCTGACGCCACGCGCCCGGCCCGAGGCGATCATGCCGGCCGCCGCCAATGCAACCACGCCGCCCGCGTCCTCGGCCGACGAGATCGGCCAAGAGGTCGTGACCCGGCTTTCGTCTTCGGGCGGGCGGATGTGGGGCGTCAATATCGGGCGCTTCGGCTCGCGCCATCAGGCCGAGCGGGTGCTTCTGATCACGGCGCTGCAAGAGATCGGAACGCTCGATACCGCGCTGCGCAAGGTCGTGCAAAGCAACCGCGGGTTCGAGGCGAATTTCATCGGCATGACCGAGGAAGAGGCCGCGCTTGCCTGCCGCAGGCTGCAATCGAACGGCTCCGAATGCACCACGATCGGCCCGCAATCGTGACGGTCTACGCGATCTACGCCCCGCCCGTGCCCTCGCTGGCGATCGCGGGGTCCGAGGCACGGTTTCCGGTGCGGCGGATTTTTTGCGTCGGGCGGAACTACGCCGCCCATATCCGCGAAATGGGCAATGACGAGCGCGAGCCGCCCTTCTTCTTTGCCAAGCCCGCCGATGCCCTGGTCGAGGATGGCGCGACCATCCCCTACCCGCCCGCAACCCGTGACCTGCATCAGGAGGCCGAGCTTGTCGTTGCTATCGGGCTGGGCGGCGCCGATCTGTCGCCCGAGGCGGCGCTGGCCCATGTCTGGGGCTATGCGCCGGGCAACGACCTGACCCGGCGCGACATGCAGGCCGAGGCCAAGGCCGCAGGCCGCCCCTGGGACATGGCCAAGGGCTTCGACAATTCGGCAATCTGCGGTGCGCTGGTCCCGGCCGCGCAGATCGGCCATCCCGCAACAGGCCGCATCCGCTGCACCGTGAACGGAACGCTCCGGCAGGACGCGGATCTGGCGGACATGATCTGGCCTGTGCCGCAGGTCATCGCCCATCTGTCGCGGCTGGTCACCCTTGCCCCGGGCGATCTGATCTATACCGGCACGCCTGCGGGCGTGGGCGCGCTGGGCCCCGGTGATGTCTGCATGGTCGAGATCGACGGGATCGGCGCGGTGACGGCGCGCATCGCGTGACGCTCAGGGTTTCGGCCGGTCGTCCCAGTCGTCGTTGAGGATGCGCTGCGAGTCGCCTTCGGGGTCTTCGTACTGGCGATGTTTCAGCGCCCAGAAAAAGGCCGCAAGTCCCAGCCCGCCCAGGAACAGCGCAATCGGGATGAGGAAGGCGAGCACTTCCATCGCGTCTACCTCAGCCGCAGCGCGTTCAGCGACACGGTGATCGAACTGAGCGACATCGCCAGCGCCGCCCAGAGCGGGGTGCAGAAGCCCAGCAGCGCGACCGGCACGAAGACGGCGTTGTAAAGCCCGGACTGCCAGAAATTCTGGCGGATGCGACGGACCGAGACCTTGGCCATGCGCACCGCATCGGCAATCGGCGCGATGTCGCGGCCCAGGAGCACCATGTCAGACGCCGCCCGCGCCGCATCCAGCGCAGAGGCGGGCGAGATCGAGACATGTGCCGCCGACAGCGCCACGGTGTCGTTCAGCCCGTCGCCCACCATCAGGACGCGGTGGCCCTGATCCTGCAACGCGGCGATCCTGGCGGCCTTGTCCTGCGGCAGCGCGTTTGCCTGCCAATGCTCGATCCCCAGCCGCTGCGCCATGGCCTCGACCGCGGCCGTAACATCGCCCGAGATCAGCCAGACCGCCTTGCCCTGCGCCCGCAGCGCCTGCACGACCTCTTCGGCACCGGGGCGCAAGGCGTCGGTGAAGGTAAAGCTGCGCGTCTCGTCGCCGAGCGACAGGTAGGCCCCCGTCGTGGCGCAATGGGTGGCACCGACCCAGCCCGCGCGGCCCAGCTTGACCTCCCGCCCCTGCCATGTCCCCTGCACCCCGTAGCCCGGCGCCTCGCGCAGATCGGCGACCTGGGCCGGGCGCAGCCCGCGCGCGCGCAGCGCCGTCGCCAGTGCGCGCGCCAGCGGGTGCGAGGACGCCTCGGCCAGCGCCAGCGCGACGCGCAGCGCCTGTTCGGGTTGGGTGTCGAGATTGTCGGGAACCGGCGTGCCCATGGTCAGCGTGCCGGTCTTGTCGAAGACGACGGTATCGACCTCGGCCAGCCGTTCCAGCGCGGTGCCGTCCTTGATCAGCAGCCCCTTGCGGAACAACCGGCCGCTTGCGGCGGTCACGACGGCCGGAACCGCAAGGCCCAGCGCGCAGGGGCAGGTGATGATCAGCGTGGCGATGGCGACATTGACCGAAAGCCGCAGATCGCCCCCGGAAATCCACATCCAGGCGGCAAAGGCCCCCAGCGATAGCAGCGGGATGGTCGGCGCATAGGCCCGGGCGGCGCGGTCGGCCAGCGTGGTATAGCGGTTGCGCGCAGATTCCGCCGCCGCCACCAGATCGGCCATGCGATGCAGAGAGCTGTCGCGCCCCGCCGCCGTCACGCGCACCGTCAGCGGCCCGGTCAGGTTGACCTCGCCCGCACTGAGCTGTGCCCCCTCGGCGGTGACCACCGGCAGCGTCTCGCCGGTAAGAAGCGAGCGGTCGACCTCGGACCGGCCTGCGGTCACGATCCCGTCCACCGGCACCCGGCCACCGGGCCGGACCAGCACCAGATCGCCCACCGCAAGCTGCGCAACCGGCACCGTGGTTTCGGCGCCGTCGTTCAGCAGGATCGCGCGGGGCACCTCGAGCGCGGCCAGTTCCTGCGCCGCAGAGCGCGCCAGCGCGCGGGCGCGGTGGTCCAGATAGCGGCCGATCAGCAGGAAGAAGGTCAGCATCAGCACCGCCTCGAAATAGGCGTGGTGGCCAGACTTAAGCGTTTCGTAAAGCGAGATCGCGACCGTCAGCACCAGCGCCAGCGCAATCGGGCCGTCCATGTTCAGCCGCCCTGCCCGTAGCGCCCCCAGCGCCGAGCGGAAGAAGGGCTGACCGGCAAAGGCCACGGTCGGAATCGCGATCAGGGCCGAGATCAGGTGGAACATGTCGCGCGTGGCGTCCGCCGCTCCCGCCCAGACCGCCACCGACAGGATCATGATGTTCATCATCGCGAAGCCGGCAACGCCGACGCGCATCAGAAGATCGCGGCCCTGCCTGTCGGTCTCGGTCATCGACAGAACGCCCGCGTCAAGCTCGTGCGCCTCGTAGCCCTCGCGGCCCAGCCGCTCGATCAGCGCGGCGGCGGTAACCTCGGGTTCGGCATCGACGCTGACGCGCTTCAGCGTCAGGTTCACCCGCGCCGAGCGCACGCCGGGATGGCGGGCAAGGGCGCGCTCGACGGTGCCGATGCAGGCGGCGCAATGAACGGTCGGCAGCGACAGCAGCAGCCGCGCATCCTTCGGCACCTCTGCGGCCTCCATCGCGGCGGGCACGGCGGCGCAGGCCGGGCAGGCCGAGGTCCGGGGGTTCAGGGCCGCGTCCATCGGACTAGCCCCGGACGTAAAGTTGCAAGCGCTGGCGGAACAGCGTGCCGTCCTCGGCCCGGGCGTCCAGGCGCACCGTCCAGTAGCCGGGGCCCAGATCCATCGGGGCGGTGAACGCGCCGTTGAAATAGGCAAGCTCGGGCACGCGGTCGTCGCGGTTGCTGGTGGCCCGGCCGATCAACACCTCGATCTCGGGCACGGGCACGGGCTGGCCATCGGCATCGTCGATGCGCAGATGGAAAAGCCGGGCCTCGGCATCGTACTCGGCCGCCGCGACCCAGCCCAGCGCCTGCTGCGCATCGCGCATCGCGTCGAATTGCTGGCTTGCGACATAGGAGTTGCGGACCTCGAGACCGGGGAAGGTGCTGACCGCCTTGAACGCCATGAAAAGGTTGACGACGATGATCACGCCGAAAAAGGACAGCACGATGATCAGAACCTTGCGGCCGGTCAGTTCGTTCGTGTTCACTGCGCTGTCCTTCCGTGGAAGATGGTGTCGTTGAAGGCGCGTTCGGCGGCGGCCAGATCCTCCAGCCACAGCCGCATCGCGGTGGTTTGCGCGGTCGCGGGCGCGCTGCCCGGGGGGGCGATGACATAGACGCGCTTCAGTTCGGTCACGTCGGGCGGCACCGTGAACACGCCATCCTCGGCGCCCTCGATCTCGATCGTGAACTGGTCGCTCGGCGTGACGGTGATCGCGAAATCGCGCGGCGCGCCCTGCATGTTGCGCACGCGCACCTCATAGGCGTTGCGGATCGAGCCGTCGGACAGTGTGACGAAGGTCGGATTGCGGACCGGCGCCACCGTCATGTCGATATCCGACCGCACGAACAGCGCGACCAGCAGGCCGATGCCGACCGCCGACCACAGCGTGGTGTAAAGGATGGTGCGGGTGCGGAAGACATGGGTCCAGATCGAGCGGGGCTTTTCGCCCGCGCGTTCCCGTGTTTCGTCCGACAGCGCCATGTACCCGACCAGCCCGCGCGGCTTGCCGATCTTGTCCATCACCTCGTCGCAGGCGTCGATGCACAGCCCGCAGGTGATGCAGGCCAGTTGCTGGCCGTCGCGGATGTCGATGCCCATGGGGCAGACATTCACGCAGGCAAAACAGTCGATGCAATCGCCCAGCGCCTCGGCGCCCTCGGCCTTGCGATGCTTGCCGCGCGGCTCGCCGCGCCAGTCGCGATAGGCGATGGTGATGGTGTCCTCGTCCATCATCGCGGCCTGTATGCGCGGCCAGGGACACATGTAGATGCAGACCTGTTCGCGCATGAACCCGCCCAGGATCAGCGTCGTCAGGGTCAGAACAAGGATCGTGGAATAGGCGATAAGATGGGCGTCAAGCGTGACAAGCTGCCAAAGCAGCGTCGGTGCGTCGGCGAAGTAGAACACCCAGGCCCCGCCCGTCGCCACCGAGATCGCCAGCCACAGCGTCCATTTGCTCAGCCGCAGGCGGGCCTTGCGGAAATCCCATTTCTGGTTCCACAGCTTCACCCGCTTGTTGCGGTCGCCCTCGATCCAGCGCTCGGTCAGGATGAACAGATCGGTCCAGACCGTCTGCGGGCACAGATAGCCGCACCAGACGCGCCCCAGCGCCGAGGTGAACAGGAACAGACCCAGCCCCGCCATGATCAGAAGGCCCGCGACGAAATAGAACTCGTGCGGCCAGATCTCGATCCAGAAGAAGAAGAAGCGCCGGTTGGCCAGGTCGATCAGAACTGCCTGATCGGGCAGGTTCGGGCCGCGGTCCCAGCGTATCCAGGGCAGCAGGTAATAGATGCCCAGGCAGATCGCGAGAAGCCACCATCTTAGAGTCCGGAACTTGCCCGACACGCGGCGCGGAAAGATCGGTTCGCGGGCGACGTACAGGCGTTCGGGGGTCTGGTCTGTCGAGCTCACAGGCTCACTCCGTTCGGGCTGGCAGCCCGGCCGGTCGGCCCCGGCGCGACACTGGCCCCAGCAATATGGTCAACTAAACACCCTGAGCCCGGCGAATGGAAGCGTTCGGCCGATCACTTTGCGGGCTGCGGGTCAGCTTGAAAGCACCGAATCGGACCGCCCCGCAACCGAGAACTGGAAAAGTTCCAAATCTGTGCGCAGACGAACAGCGGTATCTCATCTGGCGCGCTGGACGGGTTGGGGAGGATGCGCAAGGATGAACACCGGCCCCCGTGGAAACGCGCGAACAGGATGGGGGCCGGTGCCATCGACCGGGGGCCTCGCGGCCCCCGGAAGACTTTAAATCACTCGCCCCCGCCAAGCTGATGGACATAGGTCGCAACCGCGCGCCGATCTGCTTCGCTCAGGCGTTCGCGGTGGCTCGGCATGATGCCAAATCGCGCGTAATACACCGTCTCGGTCAGCGTCTCGACACTTCCGCCGTAAAGCCAGATCGCGTCCGTCAGATTGGGCGCGCCCTGATAGCGGTCTCCGGTTCCGTCATCCATGTGGCACGAGGCACAGTTGTAAAGAAACACCTCTTCGCCATCGCTTGCCAATGCGGCATCATGTTCCTGTCCGGAAATTTTCCGCACATACTGCACAACCTGCGCGATCTCGTCATTCGTCAGCAACTCGTCCACGCCGAAGGCGGGCATCTGCGACCAGCGTGCATCCGGGTCGTCCTCGTTGCGGATGCCATGGGTAACGGTGGTGTAGATGTCCTCAAGTGCGCCGCCCCACAGCCAGTCATCGTCCAGAAGGCTGGGATAGCCCGCCGCCTGCACGCCCGCCGCGCCAGAGCCGTGGCACTGGGCGCAGTAGGTGCGGAACACCGCGGCCCCGCCCTGCACGGCGTAGTTGTACAGGTCGGCATCGGCGCGGATCACCTCGGGGTCCAGTTCGACCTCGATCAGGCGCGCCACCAGATCGGCATTCGCCTCCTGGAAGCGCTCGATCTCGCGCGCCACCTCGGCCCGGGTCGAATGCCCCAGAAGCCCCGGCGTCGCGCCCGATTTCAGGGGAACCGCCGGGTAGAGGACCGCGTAGATCACCGCGAAGGCGATGCAGGCGTAGAAGGACCAGAGCCACCAGCGCGGCAGCGGGTTGTTCAACTCCTCGATGCCGTCCCAGCTGTGGCCGGTGGTGCCGACCACGTCCTCGGGCAGGGGTTTCTTGTCGCTTGTGCTCATGTCCGCGCCTCCTTGTGGCACGCGGCCTCATCCGCATCGCGGGACGGGGCGGGTTCGTTGTCGTGGCGGAACGGGATGTCGGCGCTGTCGCTATGGACCCGGGCGCTGCCCGGGCGCAGCGCCCAGAAGATCACGCCCAGGAAGAACAGCGTCAGGAACAGCAGCATCCAGCTGTCCGCAAAGGCGCGCAGGGCGGTATAGGTTTCCATCGGAACCGCCCCCTACCGGCTTGCATGCGGCTCGAAGGTCGAGAAATCGACCAGCGTGCCCAGCATCTGAAGGTAGGCCACCAGCGCATCCATTTCCGAGATGCCCGGCTTGCCGTCGAAATTGCGCACCTGTGCGCCCGGATAGCGTTCCAGCAACCCGTCGGCCCCATCCGAGAACGGGTCGATCTGCGCGTTGAAGTCCGCCACCGCGTTCTCGATCATCTCGTCGGTATAGGGCACACCGACCATGCGGTGGACGCGCAGCTTGTCGGCGATATGGGTCGGGTCGATCATCCGGTTTTCGAGAAAGCCGTATTTCGGCATGATCGATTCCGGCACCATCGCCTGCGGGTCGCGCAGGTGCTGCACATGCCAGTCATCCGAGTAGCGCCCGCCCACGCGGGCCAGATCCGGCCCCGTCCGCTTGGACCCCCACTGGAACGGGTGGTCATACATCGACTCCGCCGCGAGGCTGTAATGCCCGTAGCGTTCGACCTCGTCGCGCATCGGGCGGATCATCTGGCTGTGGCAGACGTAGCAGCCCTCGCGCACATAGATGTCGCGCCCTTCCAGTTCCATCGGCGAGTAGGGGCGCACGCCCTCCACCTCCTCGATGGTGTTCTCGAGGTAGAACAGCGGTGCGATCTCCACCAGCCCGCCGACGGTGACGACAAGGAAGCTGAACACCAGAAGCAGCGAGGCGTTCTTCTCGAGGATCTTGTGCTTTTCAAGAATGGCCATGATGCGTGCTCCTTATTCAGCAGGGGCCGCGACGCGCGCGGGCTGGCGGGCCGGCGCAGAGGTCGCGGTCTTCCAGATGTTGAAGCACATGATCAGCGCACCGAGCACGAAGAGCCCCCCGCCGATGGCACGCACCACATACATCGGGAACTTGGCGCTGACGGTGTCGGCGAAGCTGTTGACCAGGAAGCCCTGGGCATCGACTTCACGCCACATCAGCCCTTCCATGATGCCCGAGACCCACATCGACGCTGCGTAAAGCACGATGCCGATGGTCGCGAGCCAGAAGTGCCAGGACACCAGCGCATTGGAGTAAAGCCGCTCCTTGCCCCAGAGCCGCGGCGCCAGGAAATAGAGCGCGCCGAAGGTGATCATGCCGTTCCAGCCCAGAGCGCCGGAATGGACGTGACCGATGGTCCAGTCGGTGTAGTGCGACAGCGAGTTGACCGCCTTGATGGACATCATCGGCCCCTCGAAGGTGGACATACCGTAGAAGCCCACGGCGACCACCATCATCCGGATCACCGGATCGGTGCGCAGCTTGTCCCAGGCACCCGACAGCGTCATCAGCCCGTTGATCATGCCCCCCCAGGAGGGCATCCACAGCATGATCGAGAACACCATGCCCAGCGTCGAGGCCCAGTCGGGTAGCGCGGTATAGTGCAGGTGGTGCGGACCGGCCCAGATATAAAGGAAGATCAGCGCCCAGAAGTGAATGATCGACAGCTTGTAGCTGTAGACCGGGCGTTCGGCCTGCTTGGGCACGAAATAGTACATCATCCCCAGGAAGCCCGCGGTCAGGAAGAAGCCCACCGCGTTGTGGCCATACCACCACTGGATCATCGCATCCTGCACGCCCGCGAAGACCTGCACCGATTTCGAGCCGAAGATCGAGACCGGGATCGACAGGTTGTTGACGATGTGCAGCATCGCGACGGTCACGATGAAGGACAGGTAGAACCAGTTCGCCACGTAGATGTGGGGTTCCTTGCGCTTGAAGATCGTGCCGAGGAAGATCGCCAGATAGACCACCCAGATGATCGTCAGCCAGATGTCCACATACCATTCGGGCTCGGCATATTCCTTGGACTGGGTCGCGCCCAGCACATAGCCCGTCGCCGCAAGCACGATGAAAAGCTGGTAGCCCCAGAACACGAACCAGGCGGCATTGCCGCCCCAGAGCCGTGCGGCCGAAGTTCGCTGGACCACGTAGAACGAGGTTGCGATCAGGGCGTTGCCGCCAAAGGCGAAGATCACCGCCGAGGTGTGAAGGGGCCGCAGTCGACCGAAGTTCAGATGGCCCTGCGCCCATTCGAAATTGAGCCAGGGAAAGGCAAGCTGGCTGGCAACGAACGTGCCCGCCGCAAAGCCGATCACCCCCCAGAACGCCGTCGCGATGACGCCCGCCCGGACGACATCGTCCATGTATCCGGTCTCGGGCGCCGGTTTCGGATCGCCGGTGCGGCGCACCGTCCACAGAAACAGCCCCGCCGCGACCAGCATCACGATCAGCGCATGCACCTGGTATGCGAAGTCGCGCGCGTAGCTGGCAGCAATCGCGGCACAGACCGCGATCACGCCATAGACGGCGATTTTAACGTAGTCCCACATAGGAAGCCCCTTCGTCGCTTCCGGCCGATTCCCGTCGGCCGACTCCCCTCACGTGCCCGTGAGTATTCGATTGTATGCAAAGATATGCATTGATCCATGTCAAGGCATCTTCGAACCGTTCCAGAGTCTCATTGATCCTTGTCAAAGCCCGCCCGGCGACCTCGGCGCTAGAGTCGGTGCAACGTCAGGTTGGACGCGAAGGAGCAAGCTCAGGTGGCCTACAAGACCATTCTCACGATCATCACGGACACCGACATCGCCGTTTCGGCGCTGGAACCCGCGATCACGCTTGCCAATCGCGAAAGCGCCCATCTCGACATTCTCTGTCTGGGCGTCGATCGCACCCAGACGGGCTATTACTATGCCGGCACGAACGCCTTCATCCAGCAGGAGACCCTGCACAAGGCGCAGGAGGATTCCGCCGCGATCGAGGCCGCCGTCAAGACCCGGCTGGGCCGCGAGGGGATCGCCTGGGCCGCCGAGGCGGCGGTTGCCCAGATTGCCGGGCTCAGCCATCTGGTCGCGCAGCGCGCGCGCTATTCCGATCTGGTCGTGATGCCCCGCCCCTATGGCGAGCAGCGCGGCATCGAGGACGAGGCAGCGACCGAGGCGGTACTGTTCGACGGCCATGCGCCGCTTCTGATCATGCCCGAGGGCGCGGATGCCAACGTGATCGGGCAGAAGATCGTCGTCGCCTGGAACCAGAGCCACGAGGCGATGGCCGCGATCAAGCAGGCGATGCCGCTGATGCAGGCCGCCGAGTTGGTGAACATCGCCATCGTCGATCCGCCCAAGCATGGCGCCGACCGCTCTGATCCGGGCGGCGCGCTGTCGCAGATGCTGTCGCGCCACGGGGTCAGGGCGGAAATCTCGGTGCTGGCCAAGACGATGCCGCGCATCTCGGACGTGTTGCAGCGCCATGTGCAGGACATCGAGGCCGACATGATGGTGATGGGCGCCTATGGCCATTCGCGCTTCCGCGAGGCGATCCTGGGCGGGGCCACGCGGGACATGCTGGAACGCACCGGCGTTCCGATCCTGATGGCCCATTGATGCAAAGAGGGAGGTGCGGGGCCGGGCGGCCCCTGCCCTGCTCAGGACAGCATGCCGCCGTCGTTGTCGTCTCCCGTCTCGCCAAGCAGACGGTCGAAATCGGGAATGGTCACGTGACGCTTGCCTTCCAGAACGATTACCCCGTCGCGCTTGAGCGCCGACATCTGGCGGCTGACCGTTTCCAGCGTCAGGCCCAGGTAGTCGGCCATCGCCTCGCGGGTCAGCGGCAGGTCGAAGACGATCTTGCTCTGCATCGGTGCAAACTTCAGCGAGGCATCGCGCCGCGCGATGATCGCCAGAAGGCTCGCGATCTTCTCGCGCGCGGTCTTGCGACCGAGAAGCAGCATCCATTCCCGCGCCGCGTCCAGCTCGTCCAGCGTCATTTCCAGCAGGCGCTGTCCGATATGGGGCGTGCGGATCATCAGATCCTCGAACGGCTTCTTGCGGAAGCAGCACATGGTCAGCGAGGTCGTCGCCACCACATCATAGGCCGCCGTCTCGCGCCCCGGCCGGCCCACGAAATCCGACGGCAGCAGCAGCCCCACCATCTGGGTGCGCCCGTCTTCCATCGTCTGGCTGAGCGTCGCGATTCCCTCGACCACGGAGGCGACGAAATCCATCCGGTCACCCGACCAGATCACGGTCTGCCCGGCCTCGTAGGTCCGGTAATACTTAATCGACTCGAGCTGGTCGAGCTCGTCGGTCTCGCAACGGGCACAGACGGCCCGATGCCGGATCGGGCAATCCACACAATCCGTGTGCGCCACGGGAGGGTCGGTAACGGCCATTCCGTTTCCAATTTTGACTTCGATCAAGGAGCGAACCCTTGGGTGAAAATAACGCTAGTGCAATGAGCACCGAATCGCAACTCACGCGTCTCGGTCTATTCGATGCAAAAGTGCCCCGCTACACCAGTTACCCGACTGCGCCGCACTTCAACGCCTCGGTAGACGACGGAGACTTCGCCGGCTGGATCGACCAGATCGAACCCGGTTCGCAGATTTCCCTTTATATCCACGTGCCGTTCTGCCGTCGGCTGTGCTGGTTCTGCGCCTGCCGCACCCAGGGCACGCGGTCCGACTCGCCGGTGCGCGCCTATCTCGAGACCCTCAAGGAAGAGGTCGCGATGCTGGGCCGGCGCCTGCCTGCGGGTGTGTCGCTGTCGCGGCTGCACTGGGGCGGGGGGACGCCGACGCTGTTGTCGGCGGACATGATGAAAGAGTTGACCGAGGTCATCTTCAAGGCCGCCCCGATGCACGAGACGGGCGAGTTCTCGGTCGAGATCGACCCCAACGAGATCGACGCCGCGCGGCTTGACGTGCTGGCCGCGGCCGGGATGAACCGCGCCTCGATCGGGATTCAGGATTTCGACCCGCAGATCCAGTCGGTCATCGGCCGCATCCAGAGCTATGACGTGACCCGCGACGCGGTGGACATGATCCGCGCCCGCGGCATCCCCAGCCTGAACGCCGACATCCTGTATGGCCTGCCGCACCAGTCGAACGAGCGGATCGCCGAATCGGTGCAGAAGCTGATGTCGCTCTCGCCCGACCGGGTGGCGCTTTACGGCTATGCCCATGTACCGTGGATGGCGCGGCGCCAGTCGATGATCCCGGCCGAGGCGCTGCCCACCCCCGAGGCGCGGCTGAAGCTTTACGAGACCGCGAAGGAACTGTTCCTGTGGGACGGCTATCGCGAGATCGGCATCGACCACTTCTCGCGGCCCGAGGACGGGCTGGCCCGCGCGCTGGATGCCGGGCGGCTGCGGCGCAACTTCCAGGGCTATACCGACGACACCGCACCCGCGCTCATCGGGCTGGGGGCGTCCTCGATCTCGAAATTCCCGCAGGGCTTCGCGCAGAACCTGTCCGGCACGTCGGACTATACCGCGCGCATCCGCGACGGGCGCTTTGCCACCGGCCGCGGCCATGTCTTCACCCCCGAAGACAACATGCGCTCGCGCATGATCGAGCAGTTGATGTGCGAGTTCCGCATCTCGACCGCCGAGATTACCGGAACCTTCGGCATCTCGAAATCGGAACTGAACCGCATGTTCGCCGAAGTGGTCGACCAGTTCGCGGGTTTTGTGGACCTGACCAATGACGGGCTGGTGATCCCCGAACATGGCAAGCCGCTGACCCGGATGATCGCCCGCGCCTTCGACGCCTACGACCTGTCCAAGGCCGGTCACAGCTCGGCGATCTGAGACATACGGCCGGGCCGCCTTGTGTGGCCCGGACCGCCCGCGGGGCAATTTCGCCCCGTGAAACGCCCGCAGCAGCCCCCCCGCCGCGGGCGTTGTTTTTGCGCGGTCTACTGGGCAGCGGCCACCGGCGCGCCAAAGGCCGCCTGCATCAGCGTGCGGGTATAGTCGCTTTGCGGTGCCTCGAAGATCGCGCGCGCCTCTCCGGCCTCGACGATATCGCCCTGGCGCATCACGATGACCTTGTGGCTGAGCGCGCGCACCACCCGCAGATCGTGGCTGATGAACAGATAGGCCAGATCGTTGCGCCGTTGCAGTTCGCGCAGCAGATCCACGATCTGCACCTGAACCGTCATGTCCAGCGCCGAGGTCGGCTCGTCCAGCACCAGAAGACGCGGCCGCAGGATCATGGCCCGCGCGATCGCGATGCGCTGGCGCTGGCCGCCGGAAAACTCGTGCGGGTAGCGGTGCATCATCGCGGGGTCGAGCCCCACTTCGGTCAGGATCTGCGCCACCTCATCGCGGGGGGACCGGCCCGAGCGGGCGCCATGCACGCCCAACCCCTCGGCCACGATCTGTTCGACCGTCATGCGCGGGCTGAGGCTGCCGTAAGGATCCTGGAACACGATCTGCATGTCGCGGCGAAGGGGGCGCATCTGGCGCGATTTCAGCCCGTCGATGCCGCGGCCCTGAAAGACGATCCGCCCCTCGGACGAGATCAGCCGCATGATCGCCAGTGCAAGCGTCGTCTTGCCCGAACCGGATTCGCCCACGATGCCCAGCGTCTCGCCCGCCCGCACGGCAATATCGGCCGCGTTCACCGCCTTGATATGGCCCACGGTGCGCCGCATGAACCCGCGCTGGATCGGGAACCAGACCTTCAGCGCCTCGGTGCGCACGATTTCGGCCGCGCCGGGCTTGACCGGATCGGGGCCGCCCACCGCCTCGGCGGCCAGAAGCTTGCGGGTATAGGGGTGCTGCGGCGCGCGGAATATGTCCTCGGTCCGGCCGCTCTCGACGATCTCGCCATCCTTCATCACGCAGACCCGGTCGGCGATGCGGCGCACCACGCCCAGATCATGGGTAATGAACAAAAGGCTCAGCCCCTCGGCCCGTTTCAGATCGGCCAGCAGGTCGAGGATCTGCGCCTCGATGGTCACATCGAGCGCGGTGGTCGGCTCGTCCGCGATCAGCAGTTCCGGGCCGTTGGCCAGCGCCATGGCGATCATCACCCGCTGGCGCTGCCCGCCCGAAAGCTGGTGCGGATAATCCTTGAGCCGGGTTTCGGGATCGCGGATGCCGACCTTGTGCAACAGTTCCAGCACCCGGGCACGCGCAGGCGCCCCGGTCAGGCCCTGATGCAGCGCAAGGCTTTCGGTCAGCTGCTTTTCCAGCGTGTGCAACGGGTTGAGCGAGGTCATCGGCTCCTGGAAGATGAAGCTGATATCGTTGCCCCGCACCGCGCGCAGCCGCGCCTCGGACGCGCCGATCATCTCGTCGTCGCCATAGCGCACCGATCCCGTGACCGTCGCGCTGCCGGGCAGAAGCGCCACGGTCGAGAGCGCCGTTACCGACTTGCCCGAACCGGATTCGCCCACGATGGCGACGGTCTCGCCGCGGCCCACCTCGAAGCTGACGCCGCGCACGGCGGCAATGTCGCGCCCGTCCTGCCGGAAACTGACCGACAGGTTATCGACCTTCAGGACCGCACTCATCGAAAGGTCTTTCTGGGGTCGAAGGCATCGCGCACGCCCTCGAAGATGAACACCAGCAGCGACAGCATGATCGCGAAGGTGAAGAACGCGGTAAAGCCCAGCCAGGGCGCCTGAAGGTTCTGTTTCGCCTGAAGCGTCAGTTCGCCGAGCGAGGGTGCCGAGGAGGGCAGCCCGAAGCCGAGGAAGTCGAGCGATGCCAGCGTGCCGATGGTCGCGGTAATCAGGAAGGGCAGAAGCGTCAGGGTCGCCACCATGGCATTCGGCAGCATGTGGCGGAACATGATCGTGGCGTTCGACACGCCCAGCGCGCGGGCCGCGCGAACATATTCGAAATTGCGCGCCCGCAGGAATTCCGCCCGCACCACGCCGACCAGCGCGGGCCAGCCGAACAGCGCGGTCAGGAAGACCAGCAGCCAGAAACTGCGCCCCAACACCGCGAACAGGATGATGATGATGTAAAGCTGCGGCGTCGAGGTCCAGATCTCGATCACGCGCTGAAAGATCAGGTCGGTGATCCCGCCAAAGAACCCCTGCACCGCCCCCGCCACGATCCCTATCACCGAGGCGATGGTGGTCACGATCAGCGTGAAGAAGATCGACAGCCGGAAGCCATAGATCACCCGCGCCACCACATCGCGCGCCGTGTCGTCGGTGCCAAGCCAGTGATCCGCGCTGGGCGGTGCCGGTGCGGTGCCCGAAATATCCGAAATCGTGTTGTAGCTGTAGGGGATCAGCGGCCAGAGGATGCGGCCCCGCTCGATCGCCTGCCCGTCGATGACGCCGGTCCTGGCCTGGTCGATCAGGTCCTCGGGCGCGTCCCAGCACGCCTCCATCCCGCCGGTCAGGATCAGGCATTGCACCTCGATGTCGCGATAGACGGCTTCGGTGCGCAGATCGCCGCCAAAGGCGGTTTCGGGGTAAAAGCGGTAGATCGGGAAGAAGTTTTCGCCCTGAAAGCGGACATAGATCGGCTTGTCGTTGGCGATCACCTCGGCGAACAGCGACAGCCCGAACAGGACGCCGAACAGGATCAGCGACCAATAGGCCCGGCGGTTGCGGGTGAAGTTCCGCCAGCGGCGCTGGTTCAGGGGGGAGTGCGTCAACATCTCAGGTCTCCCGGCTTTCGAAGTCGATCCGCGGATCGACCAGCACATAGGTCAGGTCCGAGATCAGCCCCACCAGCAGCCCGATCAACCCGAAGACATAGAGCGTGGCGAAGATCACCGGATAATCGCGCGCCACCGCCGCCTCGAATCCCAGCCGCCCCAGACCGTCGAGCGAAAAGATCGTCTCGATGATGATCGAGGCGCCGAAGAAGACGCCGATGAACATGGCCGGGAAGCCCGCGATCACGATCAGCATCGCGTTGCGGAAGACATGGCCGTAAAGGATGCGGGATTCTGCCAGCCCCTTGGCCTTGGCGGTGACGACATATTGCTTCCTGATCTCGTCGAGGAACGAGTTCTTGGTCAGCAGTGTCAGCGTGGCAAAGCTGGAAATCGTCGTGGCCAGAACCGGCAGGGTGATGTGCCAGAAATAGTCGCCGATCTTGCCCAGCAGGCTGAGCTCGTCGAAATTGTCCGAGGTCAGGCCCCTGAGCGGGAACCACTGGAAATACGACCCGCCCGCGAACAGCACCAGCAGGAGCACCGCGAACAGGAAGCCGGGGATCGCATAGCCCACGATGATCGCGCCGCTGGTCCAGGTGTCAAAGGGCGTGCCGTCCTTCACCGCCTTGCGGATGCCCAGCGGGATCGAGACCAGATAGGCGATCAGCGTGGACCACAGCCCCAGCGTGATCGAGACCGGCATCTTTTCCAGAACCAGATCGATCACCGCGACCGAGCGGAAATAGCTCTGGCCGAAATCGAAGCGGATATAGTTCCACATCATCGTCAGGAACCGTTCCAGCGGCGGCTTGTCGAAGCCGAATTCGCGTTCCAGTTCCGCGATGAATTCGGGCGGCAACCCGCGTGCGCCCACATAGCGGTCGTCGCCGAAACCCTGCGCCCGTTCGCCCACATCGCCCCCGCCCGCAATGCCCTGAAACACATCGCCCTGCCCTTCCATCTGGGCGATGATCTGTTCGATCGGGCCGCCGGGCACGAACTGGGTCAGGGTGAAGTTGATGATCATTATGCCCAACAGCGTCGGGACGATCAGCAACAATCGCCGAAGGATATAGGCGCCCATGGGCTGCTCTGCCTCGTTATCTCAGCACACCGGCGGCACGCAGCGCCGCGGCCTTTTCGGCGTTATACCACCAGAAATCGAGATTGCCCAAGCTGTAGGGCGGCAGCGGGTCGGGATACTCGTACATGTCGTAATAGGCGACCGTGTGGGTGTCCTTGAACCATTGCGGCACCCAGAACCGTTCGGCGCGCAGCACCCGGTCAAGCGCCTTGACCGCGATCTCGACCTGGGCATCGTCCTGGGCGGCCAGCACATTCTCGATCAGCCGGTCCACGGCCGGACTTTTCAGCCCCATCTTGTTGAAGACCGAGGTATCAGCGGTTTCCGAGCCGAAATACTGAAGCAGGCCCGAGCCGGGGATGTAGTCCATCGGGAACTGCTCGGTCACAACGTCGAAATCGAAGCTGCGTTCGCGGTTGGTCGCCTGCGCATTGTCCACCCGCGTATGGACCGCATCCACGCCCGCGCGGCGCAGGTTCTCGACAAATGGGTTGATGACCCGGTCGAAGGTCTGGCTGTCGTTCAGGAACTCGACCCGCAGGGTGCGCCCGTCCTTGCGGCGCAAACCGTCATTGCCGACCTCCCAGCCGGCCGCGTCCAGCAAGTCCGAAGCGCGGCGCAGGTTGCCCCGGTCAAGCTGGCGCGCGCCGGATGTGGCGGCCATGACCGCGGGTTCGGTCAGGATCGTCTCGGGCAGAAGCCCCTCGGCCACCAGCGGCTCCAGCAGCGCGCGTTCGGCGGCATCGGGCACGCCCTCGGCCGCCAGATGGCTGTTTTCCCAGAAGGAATTGACCCTCGCATAGAGCCCGTAGAACAGCGTTTCGTTTGACCATTCGAAGTTGAACATCAGCCCGATCGCCTCGCGCACGCGGGGGTCCTGGAATTGCGGGCGGCGCAGGTTGAAGATGAAGCTTTGCCCGGTTGCGATGGTGCCGTCGGGCAGTTCGGCCTTGATCACGCCGCCATTGCGCACCGCCGGGAAATCGTAGCCGGTGGCCCAGATCTTGGACGATGCCTCGTTGCGGAAGGTGTAGCTGCCGCCCTTGAACCCTTCGAAGGCGGCGTTGTAATCGGCGTAGTATTCGATGCGGATGCGGTCGAAATTGCTCCGGCCGCGGTTGATCGGCAGATCGGCGCCCCAGTAATCGGGATTGCGCTGGTAGACGATGGTCTGGCCCACATCCATCCGGCCAAGGACGTAAGGCCCGGAGCCAAGCAGGGGTTCCAGGCTCGATTCCTCGAAATCGCGGTTGTTGGCGATGTAATGCGCCTTGGAAAAGACCGGCAGCCCGCCCACCAGTTGCGGCAGATCGCGGGTGGGCACGCCCTGGGCAAAGGTGAACTTGACCCGGCCATCCTCCAGCATCTCGGCGCGCTCTACCTGGCGGGAAAGCTGGACGCGGAAGCTGGGCAGGCCCTTGTCGCGGAAAAGCTCGAAGGAATGGACGACATCCTCGGCCGTGACCGGCGAGCCATCGGAAAACCGCGCCTCGGGGCGCAGGGCAAAGATCGCCCAGGAGCGATCCTCGGGATATTCGATGGTTTCGGCCAACAGGCCATAGACCGTGCCGATCTCGTCGGCGGTGCCGGTCATCAGCGATTCGAAGAACACGCTCGACAGGCCGCCCGACCGGCCCTTGGTCGTGTAGGGATGCATCGAGTCGAACGAGCCGAAGGCCCAGACCGAGATCTCGCCGCCCTTGGGCGCGTCGGGGTTGACGTAGTCGAGATGCGGGAAATCGGCGGGGTATTTCGGTTCGCCGAAGGTCGAGATGGCATGCGCCACGATCACCTTCTGCTCGGCCAGCGCCTGCTGCGCCGCAAGCGCCAGCATCAGCGCAAGCCCCCAGGCGGTCAGCCAGAGCCGAAGCGGAACCGCGCGGGCAAGGGCCCTGGCACGGGCGGGGCGGGGCGTGGGCATCGGCGAACTCCTCCTCGGTGGTCCCCTCGTGTTGCAGACACGAGTTAGGGCGCGCGTCGTGCAAGGCTAAGGGTCGGCTTGCCGGCTGTTCAAGTTGAGATTGCGTGATGGGGGCGCGAACCGGGCTCAGAACCCCTTGCGCGCCTTCAATGCGGCGCTGATCGTGCCGTCATCCAGATAATCAAGCTCGCCCCCGATCGGCACGCCCTGCGCGAGCGAGGTAATGGCAACCCCCGTCCCGGTCAGTTCCTCGGCGATGTAGTGGGCGGTGGTCTGGCCATCGACCGTGGCGTTCAGGGCAAGGATCACCTCGGAAATCCCCTCGTCCCGCACCCGGGCCACCAGTTCGGGAATGCGCAGATCGGCGGGGCCGACCGCATCCAGCGCCGAAAGCGTGCCGCCAAGAACGTGGTAACGCCCGCGGAACGCGCCGCCCCGTTCCATCGCCCAGAGATCCGCCACATCCTCGACCACGCAGATCTCGCCATTGGCGCGTCGCGGGTCGGTGCAGATCTCGCACAGATCGCCGGTGGTGACATTGCCGCAGCGCGGACATTCGCGCACCGTCTCGGCCAGGCGGCGCAGCGCCTCGGCCAGCGGCGCCAGCAGCACCGCGCGCTTGCGGATCAGATGCAGCACGGCACGCCGGGCCGACCGGGGGCCAAGCCCCGGCAGCCGTGCCATCATCTCGATCAGTGTCTCGATCTCGCGCGGCCGCTCGCCCATGGATCAGATCGGCAGGCCCATCCCCGCGGGCAGGCCCAGTTCCTCGGAGAGCTTGCGGGTTTCTTCCTGGGTCTTCGCCGTCGCCTTTTCCTGAGCGTCCTTGATCGCGGCAAGGATCAGGTCTTCGACCACTTCCTTTTCCTCGGCATTGAAGATCGAGGGGTCGATCTCCAGCGCGGTCAGCGTACCCTTGGCGGTCGCGGTGGCCTTGACCAGCCCCGCACCGCTTTCGCCCACCACCATGGTCGTGGACAGCGTTTCC
Source organism: Rhodovulum strictum (assembly GCF_009649175.1). Classification (GTDB taxonomy): domain Bacteria; phylum Pseudomonadota; class Alphaproteobacteria; order Rhodobacterales; family Rhodobacteraceae; genus Rhodovulum; species Rhodovulum strictum. The sequence continues at coordinate 57,473 of NZ_WJPO01000016.1, forward strand.
TGAAGTGCCACCATCTTGGTCTGCATTTCCTGCGCGGCCTTCATCATCTTGGCCATATCGCCAAGACCGCCCAATCCTTTCAGCATCGCGTGTCTCCTTTGCTCAGTCGTCCTCGAAGGGATCCCATTCGTCCTCGACCTCGGGCAGCGCCTCGAGCGCGGCATCCGGAACCGGGGCTTCGGGGGGTCTTATGTCGATGATCTCGGCCTCTGGGAAGACGGCAAAAACGGCCTGCACCAGAGGATGTTCGCGCGCGGCCGCGGTCAGCCGGTCCTCTTCGGCCGCACGGGTCTCGGCGATGGTCGGCGCCCCGCCCGAGGCCACGACCGAGACACCCCAGCGCGCCCCGGTCAGCACCTGCAAGCGCTGGCCAAGCCGCGCGGCCAGATCGCGCGGCGCGTCGGCGGTCGGTTCGAACTCGATCCGGCCGGGGGCATAGCTGACAAGGCGCAGATGGCTTTCCACCTCGACCAGCAGCTTGACGTCGCGGCTGGCGCGGATCAGCTCGACCACCTGCGCAAAGGCGCCATAGGCGGCCAGCGTCGGTTCGGGCGCATGGGCCAGCGCCGTGACCGCGCCGCCGCCGCCGGGTGCCGGACGTGGCATGGCGACCGCCTGCGCGCGTGCGCCCGGCCCCGGCCCGCCGGGCATGGGTCCACCCGTGGGCGCGGGCCCCGTGGGCGGCGTCTCGCGCAACTGGCGGACCAGATCCTCGGGCGTGGGCAGGGTCGAGACATGGGTCAGCCGGATCACCGCCATCTCGGCCGCCATCATCGCATTGGGCGCCTGCGCGACCTCCTCGAGCGCCTTGAGCAGCATCTGCCACATGCGCGCCAGCACCCGCATCGCCAGCCGCTCGGCCATGGCGCTGCCGCGGGCACGCTCGTCGGGGCCCACGGTGGGATCGTCGGCGCCTTCGGGGGTGATCTTGATGACGCTCAGCCAATGCGTGATCTCGGCCAGATCGCGCAGAACCGCCATCGGATCGGCCCCGTCGGCATATTGCGCCGACAACTCGCCCAGCGCGCCCGCCGCGTCGCCCGACACGATCAGATCGAACAGGTCCAGCACCCGGCCGCGATCGGCCAGCCCCAGCATGGCGCGCACCTGATCGGCACCGGTTTCACCCGCGCCATGCGAAATCGCCTGATCCAGAAGGCTCATCGCATCGCGCACCGACCCTTCGGCGGCCCGGGTGATCAGGCCCAGCGCCTCGGCGCTGATCTGCGCGCCTTCCAGTTCCGCGATGCGGCGCAGATGGGCGATCATCACCTCGGGTTCGATCCGGCGCAGGTCGAAGCGCTGGCAGCGGCTCAGCACCGTGACAGGCACCTTGCGGATCTCGGTGGTGGCAAAGATGAACTTCACATGGGCGGGGGGTTCCTCCAGCGTCTTCAGCAACGCGTTGAACGCGTTGTTGGACAGCATGTGAACCTCGTCGATGATATAGATCTTGTAGCGCGCCGAGGCCGCGCGATAGGCCACGCTGTCGATGATCTCGCGGATGTCGCCCACCCCGGTCCGGCTGGCGGCGTCCATCTCCATCACGTCGACATGGCGCCCCTCGGCGATGGAAACGCAATGCTCGCAGACGCCGCAAGGGTCGGTCGTGGGCCCGCCCTGCCCGTCAGCGCCGATGCAGTTCATCCCCTTGGCGATGATCCGCGCGGTGGTGGTCTTGCCGGTGCCGCGGATGCCGGTCATCACGAATGCCTGCGCGATCCGGTCGGCGGCAAAGGCGTTCCGGAGCGTGCGCACCATCGCGTCCTGCCCGATCAGGTCGGCAAAGGTCTGCGGGCGATACTTGCGAGCGAGCACCTGATAGGCGGTGCCTGGGGTCTCGGCCATGGGTCCTCGTGGAATCGCGGGTGCATGCAAGCCTAGGGGCTGCATCCTGCGGCGTCCAGCGCATCGGGGGAAGGGTGAGAGGCTGGACAGCGACCCGAACGGGGCTCGTTACGGCTGCTTCCTTCCGGACCTGACCGGGTTGGCGAGGCGCTCGCCCGCGCCAACCTCTCGCGTCGTTACATAGGCGTCACGCGACGGATTCGCAAGGCTGACCCGTCCGACGCCCTACCGGCAGATCACCCCGCAGGCGGCGCGGGCATCGACCAGAACGGTACGCCGGTTGTACTTGAACGGCCAGATGCCGCAGGAGCGGTCGGTCAGATCGCTTTGCTCGCGCTCGGCGATCACCCGCGTAAAGGTACAGATGCCGGCATTGCCCACCCGTTTCACATGGGTCGCGGCACGTTCCGCGGCGCTGGCCCCCTGGCTCTGCTGCAACTGGATGTTCGGAATCGCGCTCGGCGCAAAGAAGCTTCCGGCCGCGCTGCACCGGTTCTGCGCGTTCGTGGTGTTGATCGGCGTGGGGCAGGCCGTGGCGGCCGCGGCCTCTGCCGCCTCGATCGCGGCATTCCGGGCCGCGGCAAGCACCGCGTTGATGTTGCAGCCCGATGCGCCGCGGGTGCGCTCGACCGTACCGCCCGCGATCCCGTCGTCGCGGCACCAGCCGATCTCGGTCAGGTTGCTCTGCGCCAGAACCGGCGCCGCAGAACAAAGAAGGGCTGCGCCCAGAACGCAGCCCGCAAGCGATTTCCCGATCATGTCCCGTCCCCCATCGCGGCTTTCCCGCATTGCCCCATGCGCACGGCAAGGGGCCTTTGCCTGCGGCATTTGAACACAGATTGCGGGGAATTCCTACCCGACTCACCAAGGGGTTTGGCCCGGGCCAGGTTCGGGAACCGGCCCGGGTCAGCCAGAGTGTCAGCCGCGCACCCGGCGCGCAGCGGCCAGGGCACCAAGCCCGGTCAGCAGCAAGAGCGCCCCCGCCGGAAGCGGGACCGGCGCCACGACATTGCTGAACTCGAACGATCCGCCGCCCATGTAGGCAGAGAACCGGACCGCGTCGAAGTCGACCCCAGAGAAGGAGACATGAACAGCCCCCTGCCCCGGATGCTTGACGATATCGAGATCCCCGAACGAGAGGAATTCTGCGCCCCAGAACGTGCCAACGACCGCGTCGCCCAGCAGGAACTCGACAAGGTTATCGTTGTCGGGCGAGCCCCAGAGCAGCGACAGGACGGAGCGCGTCGAACCAAAGGTCAGCACGGCTTCGTTCCGCGTGCCGAGCGGCACATCGGTAGGCGCGAAAACCGTCCAGAACGGCGTGGTCTCCCAGCCGAGCGGGCCAAGATCGGCGACGTCCTTGCCCAGATAGGTGGCCTCGACCTCGTAGATACCCCCATAGAAGGGCGAACAGGCGAAGCGGCAGGGATCAAGGTCGCGACCGGGGCCGTTGTCGATGCCGAACTCCGCAGTCGGAAGCTCTGTGATCGCGGCTCCTGCCTCCCACGCCGCCCCGTCGGGCAGGGCCGTGCTGGCGGACAAATCGACCTTGCCCCAGGCTTCGGACCCGACGGCAGAGACGGTCACGGTGAGCGCACCGAAGGGAAGCGAGGACGCTTCGGCCAGTGATGCGCCCCCAAGCGCGACGGCAATAACGGGGATGGAAAGGAACTTCATAATCTCGGCCTCCAGATGCCAAAACTCGCCATAAAGTTGTCACGCCTTTGTCTAACATGTGCAAAGAATCGCCGCAATTTCGAACCCGCACGATTCCGTTTCCGTTCTGGAACAGTTGCATTTTCATTACGGAAATCGCGCGCCCGCCCGGCGCGCAGGCCACCGGCCTACAAGGACAGACGAAAACGGATGAACCCGCCCGGTCCATCGCCCGCGGGTTCGAGGTTGAGCGCGGTCATCTGGTCCATGTAGCGCAGCGCGCGCGGGCCGGTTTCGAACAGCACAGTCGTTCCAGGCAGCGGCGCGAAGCGCCAGTTGCCATCGGCGCGGGGGTCGATCAGGCCCTGCTCGGCGATATAGCGCAAGACCACGTCGCGATTGGTATCCGGCGCCTCCAGGATGATCGTGTTCCCCATCGCGCCGGGGAAATCGCCGCCACCGCCCGCGCGATAGCTGTTTGTCGCGATCACGAATTCCATCTCGTCGCTCACCGGCTGCCCCTGCCAGGTCAGATCCACGATCCTCCGGGCCGACGGGTCGATCAGCCGCCCCTTCGCATCGAAGCGCGACGGCTGGCTCAGGTCGATCCGGTATGCGACCCCGTCGATCACGTCGAAATGGTAGCTGGGAAAATCGGGGTTCAGCAGCAACTGGTCCTGCATGCCCGGCACGATCCGGTTGAACATCCCCGCCGAGCGTTCGAGCCAGCCGCGCAACTCCGCCCCGTTGACCCGGACCGCACGCAGCTTGTTGGGAAAGAGGTACAGATCGGCCACATGCTTGATCGCGATCTCGCCCGCGGGCACGTCGGTATAATGGTCCGGCCCCCCGCGCCCGCCCGCCTTGAACGGCGCGGCCGCCGACAGCAGCGGCAGGCCCTCATGCGGGGTGCCCTTCAGCATGTCGTCAACGTACCACATCTGGGCGTTGGCAACGATCTGCACCGACGGGTCATCGGCCACCAGGGCGAAATAGCTGAACAGCGGGGCCGTGCTTCGCCCCACCGGGCGGCGGATATAGCGCAGCGTCTCGCGATGCTCGGTCGCGACCGCGTCAAGCACATGGCGTTCGCTCTCGACCAGGGGCGTGACCGTGCAATCCTCGTTGCGGCGCGAGATGGGGCGCAGTGCGCTTTCATGCCCGACGATCCGCCAGCCATTGCCCGCCTGTTCCAGCATCAGGTCGATCACCCCCAGATGCGACCCCCAGAACCCGCCCATCACCGCGGGCTTGCCATGGATCGTGCCCCGTTCGGCATCGACACACGCGATGCCGTCGAAACCCGGACCGGGAAAGGACAGATGCTGGTGGCCGGCCATCACCGCGTCGATCCCCTCGACCGCGGCCAGCGGCACCGAGGCGTTTTCCTGTCCCGGCACATGGCACGGCTCGCCGATGCCCGAATGGTTCAGTGCGACCACGATATCCGCGCCCTCGGCCTTGATCACCGGCAGCCAGGCGCGCGCCGTCTCGACGATGTCGCGCACCTTGACCCGGCCCTCCAGATGACGGCGGTCCCAGGTCATCACCTGCGGCGGGGCAAAGCCGATCACGCCGACCCGGACCGGATGCGCAATGCCAGCCCCGTCTGTCAGCATCCGGTCGAGAATGATATAGGGCGGCAGCAGCGGCATGTCCTCGGTCGGCCGGGCGCCCAGCACGCGCACGATATTGGCCGAGACCACCGGAAACGCCGCCCCCGCGATCGACCGCATCGCGAAATCCAGGCCGTAATTGAACTCGTGATTACCCAATGTCGAGGCATCGAACCCGACCACGTTCATCGCCTGGATGATCGGGTGCATGTCGCCCTCGCGCATGCCCCGCTCATAGGCGATGTAGTCGCCCATCGGGTTGCCCTGAAGGAAGTCGCCATTGTCGAACAGCAGCGCGTTGGCCGCCTCGGCCCGAACGCTGGCGACATGGGCGGCGGTACGCGCAAGGCCCACCGTGTCCGCCGGCTCGTCGGCGTAATAGTCGTAGGGATAGATATGGACGTGCAGATCCGTTGTTCCCATCAACCGCAGATGCACCTGACCGGCACCTGCCTGAGAGGAAAAGGAATGCAGCGCGCTCAATGTCTCTTTCCGCGGCGGCGCCGGGCGGTGACGCACGGCGGTTGAGTGTTACGCGCCAGCCCGACACAAGGCGCGCCCGAGGCAATTCCCCGGGCGCCTTGCCTGCCCAACGCCTTGGCGGCATGTGATACAACCCCTTACAGGAGTGCAATACGCGGCTCAACACCCGCTTATGGCGAGTTCGCTTCCCTTCGTGGCCGGGGCATGGCATGGCAGTCAGGGGCCGGAACCGGAGGGCATCGCATGCGGCTGTCAGAGCAGGTGACATTCGGGGGCGGCGGGCTGGACCGTGCCGCGCATCTGCGCGCCGACCCCGCTGCGCTGGACGGTCTGCGCACGACGCCCGGTGCCTGCACGCTGCCGCTCTGGCGGGGCAAGCCGCTGGTCTGTTCCGGCGGGCTGGGCTGGATCGCGCCGGATCACCCCGTCCTGACCGCATCGGGCGGGGACGCGGTGTTCCTGGGTCTCGCCGAGGGCGCGCCGCGCTTTGCGGTGGACCTGTCCGACTGGCAACCCGCCGAACTGCCCGACACGCTGGGCGCGTTTCTCGACCCCTCGGAACAGCGCCATCCCGGCCTGCCCGAAGCGCATGTCTTCGCCGAATTGCGGCGCGTGATGACGGGGCTTTCGCCGCTGGAGGCCGAGCTTGCCGCAACCGCCCGGGCGGTGCTGGGCTGGCACGCGACGCACCGCTTCTGCGCCCGCTGCGGCACCGCCAGCCAGCCTGAACAGGCCGGTTGGCAGCGCATTTGCCCCGATTGCGGCGCCGCCCATTTCCCGCGCACCGATCCGGTTGTCATCATGCTGATAACCGATGGCAATTCCGTGCTTCTGGGGCGCGGGCCGGGCTGGCCCGAAGGGATGTTCTCGCTTCTGGCGGGGTTTGTCGAACCGGGCGAAACCGTCGAGGCCGCGGTGCGCCGCGAGGTCGCCGAGGAAGCCGGGATCCGCGTCGCCGAAGTCGGCTATCTGGCCAGCCAGCCCTGGCCCTTCCCGTCCTCGCTGATGATCGGCTGCCGTGGCCGCGCCACCAGCCACGAGATCACGCTGGACCCCGCCGAGCTGGAGGCCGCCCGTTGGGTCAGCCGTGAGGATCTGCTGGCCGCCTTTGCCGGAGAGCGCACCGATATCCTGCCCGCGCGAAAGGGCGCGATTGCCCATGTCATCCTGCGTTTGTGGCTTGCGGACCGGCTGGATTGACGCGACAAAAATGGCATAGTGCCTGGAGGCGCCATGAAATTCTCGACACGCGAAGATATCGGGCTTTCGATCGAAGAGGTGTTTTCGGTCCTTACGGATTTCGACCGCCTGCAACGGGCCGCGATGCGGCGGGGCGCCGTGGTGACCCGGGTTGACACGCTGGCCGCGCCGGGGCCCGGCATGGCCTGGGCCGCGCAGTTCACCTTTCGCGGCAAGCCCCGCTGGGTTCACACCGAACTGACAGGGTTCCGACCGCCCGAAACCCTGGTCGTGCAGTCCACGATCAGCGGCCTGACCAGCGTCGGCACCGTCGATCTTGTCCAGCTTTCGCCTGCCCAGACCCGCATCGCGGTGGCGGTCGACCTGCGCCCGCAAACGGTCCCGGCGCGGCTGTTCCTTCAGACCCTGCGGATGGCCAAGGGGCGCATGTCCGACAGGTTCACCTCTGGCGTCGCCCGCTTCGCCCGCGACCTGGAGGCCGGCAGGTTCCACGACCTCTGACCGCCGACGGTCCGGCCGGCCCGCGCCCCCGTCCCGCCACCCCTTTCCCAGCCGCGCCCTTTGGGCTAGAGACACGCGCAACCGGCGACCCATGGACAGACGGCAGATCGCATGAAATTCACCCTCTCCTGGCTCAGGGACCACCTCGAGACCGAGGCCACCCTTGACGACATCCTTTACGCGCTGACCGATCTGGGGCTCGAGGTCGAGGGGATCGCGAACCCCGCCGTCAAGCTTGAGGAATTCACCATCGGCCGCGTGCTGAAGGCCGAGAAGCATCCCGATGCCGACCGGCTGCGCGTCTGCCAGGTCGCCACCAGCCAGGGCGAAAAACAGATCGTCTGCGGCGCCCCCAATGCCCGCGAAGGCATCACCGTCGTCGTGGCGCATCCGGGCACCTACATTCCCGGCATCGACACGATCATCCAGGTCGGCAAGATCCGCGGCGTCGAAAGCCACGGCATGATGTGTTCGGAACGCGAGATGGAGCTGTCCGAGGAACATGACGGCATCATCGAACTGCCCTCGGGCGAGGTCGGCGAGCGTTTCGTCGACTGGCTGGCAAAGAACGATCCGGCCCGCGTCGACCCGGTGATCGAGATCGCCATAACCCCCAACCGTCCCGACGCGCTTGGCGTGCACGGCATCGCCCGCGACCTTGCCGTGCGCGGCATCGGGCGACTGAAACCGCTGGTGGCGGACCCGGTACCCGGCGCCTTCCCCTGCCCCATTTCCGTCACCATTGCCCCCGAACTTCGGGCCAAAGGCTGCCCGCATTTCACCGGCCGCCTGATCCGCGGCGTCACCAACGGCCCCAGCCCGCGCTGGCTTCAGGACCGGCTCAAGGCGATCGGGCTGCGCCCGATTTCGGCGCTGGTCGATATCACCAATTTCTTCACCTATGACCAGAACCGCCCGCTGCACGTCTTCGACGCCGATATCGTCAAGGGCGGCCTGCGCATCCACCCCGCCGAGGGCGGCGAGACGCTGACCGCGCTGGACGGCAAGGACTATGCCTTTGCCCCCGGTATGATGGTCATTTCCGACGACAGCGGCCCCGAAAGCATCGCGGGCGTGATGGGCGGCGCCCATACCGGCGTGACCGAGGAAACCGTCAACGTCTTTCTCGAAAGCGCCTGGTGGGATCCGATCACCATCGCCACGACGGGCCGCGCGCTGCGCATCAACTCGGATGCCCGCTACCGCTTCGAACGCGGCGTGGACCCGGCCCATACCCTGCCGGGGCTCGAGGCCGCGACGCGGATGATCCTCGATCTGTGCGGCGGCGAACCCTCCGACGTGGTGGCCGATGGCGCCGCCCTCGACACCGCCCGCGCCTATCGGCTGGACACCGACCGGGTGGCCCGTCTGGTCGGCATGGACATCCCGGCCGAGGACCAGCGCGCCACGCTGACCGCGCTGGGCTTCCGGATCGCGGACGACATGGCCCATGTCCCGTCCTGGCGGCCCGATGTGCTGGGCGAGGCCGATCTGGTCGAGGAAGTCGCCCGCGTCACCTCGCTCACGAAACTTCAGGGCAAGCCGCTGCCCCGGCTCCATGTCGGCGTGCCCACCGGCATCCTGACGCCGATGCAGAAACGCGAGGCCGCCGCCCGGCGCAGCTGTGCCGCACTCGGCTACAACGAATGCGTCACCTATTCCTTCATCGACCGCGCCAGTGCGGCCCTGTTCGGCGGCGGCGATCAGGCCACCGCGCTGGAAAACCCGATCTCCAGCGAAATGAGCCATATGCGCCCCGCGCTGCTGCCGGGCCTGTTGCAGGCCGCCGCCCGCAACCAGGCGCGCGGCTTCGCCGATCTGGCCCTGTTCGAGGTCGGCCCCGCCTTTCACGGCGCCGAACCGGGCGAGCAACACCTGCTGGCCACCGGCCTGCTGACCGGCCATGCCGGGCCGCGCGACCCGCATGGCTCGCGCCGACCGGTCGATATCTATGATGCCAAGGCCGATTGCGAGGCCGTGCTGGCCGCCATCGGCGCCCCCGCCCGCGCGCAAATCCTGCGCGGCGCCTCCGGCTGGTGGCACCCGGGACGGCATGGCATGATCTGCCTCGGCCCGAAAAAACTGCTGGCGGTCTATGGCGAGTTGCACCCGAAAGTCCTGCGCGAGATGGACGTCAAGGGCCCGGCCATGGCCTTCACCATCTGGCTTGAGGAACCGCCGATGCCGCGCAAGTCCGGCGCCACGCGCGAGGCGCTGGGCGTCTCCGACTATCAGGCCGTGGAACGCGATTTCGCCTTCGTGCTCGATGCCAGGGTCGAGGCTCTGAACGTGGTCAATGCCGCCGCAGGCGCCGACAAGACCCTGATCGAGGAGGTCCGCGTCTTCGACGAATTCATCGGCGGCACCCTGGGCGAGGGCCGTAAATCGCTCGCGATCACCGTGCGGCTGCAACCGATGGACCGCACGCTGACCGAGGACGAGATCGAGGCGGTCAGCCGCAAGATCGTCGAGAAGGTCGAAAAGGCCACGGGCGGCACGCTGCGCGGCTAGGACAACTAGGCCGGGGGGACACATGTTCGAGAACCGCACCGAGGCCGGGCGCCAACTGGCCGAAAAGATCGCCGAGGCCGGGCCCGAAAACCCGCTGGTCCTGGCCCTGCCGCGCGGCGGCGTGCCGGTGGCCCTGCCGATCGCCCGGGCGCTGGGCGCGCCCTTGGACCTTGCCTTCGTGCGCAAGATCGGCATGCCCGGCAATCCCGAACTGGCGGCGGGCGCGGTGGTGGACGGCAATGCCCGCGAGATCGTGTTCAACGACGACGTTCTGGCGATGACCGGCCTCACCCCCGCCGATTTCGCGCCCGAGGTCGAACGCAAGCTGGCCGAAATCGCCGCCCGCCGCGCCCTCTATCTGGGCGAGCGCCCGCCGCAGAAGATCGCTGGCCGCACCGCCATCGTGGTCGATGACGGCATCGCCACCGGCGCCACCATCCGCGCCGTGCTGCGCGCGCTCCGCAAACGCGGACCGATCGAGACCTGGCTTGCCGTGCCCGTCGGCCCGCAGGAAATGATCTGGCAGATGCGCGGCATGACCGACCGGCTGTTCTTCCTCGAAGCCCCGCGCGACTTCCGGGCCGTCAGCGCGCATTACAGGCAGTTCGACCAGGTCGAGGATGACGAGGTCGTGCAGATGCTGCGCACCACCTGGGCCGAGCAGGACGCGCGCAAGGCCTGACGCCCTGATCCCTGACCGACCGGGAAAGGGGGGCGCTGCCCCCCGTCCTTGCGGACTCCCCCCGGGATATTTGCGGCCAGAAGAAGGGCAGCGACCCTCTGTCTTCTTCTTGGTAAAAATACCCAAATCCGGCGCTTGCCGCAGCGCCGCCGGTCGGGGCAGGGGGCGGCGTCACGCCCTCGGCGGCTGGACAAGCCCGCGCTGCACGGCCGGGCGGGCAAGAAAGCGGTCGAGCCAGCCTTGCAGGTTGGAAAAAACGTCCCAGCCGACCAGATCCCCCGCCTCATAGCCGACCAGCACATTGCGCAGCCAGGGCAGGATCGCGATATCGGCGATGGAATAGTCGTCGCAGATCCAGGCGCGCCCCTCCAGCCGCTTGTCCAGCACCGTCAGCAGGCGCCGACTTTCCGCCACATAGCGCTCACGCGGACGCGGATCCTCGATCTCGGCGCCCTTGTATTTCACGAAGTATCCCATCTGCCCGAACATCGGTCCGACGCCGCCCATCTGGAACATCAGCCATTGCAGCACCTCGTGGCGGGCGCGCGGCCCGGTCGGCAGGAACATCCCGGTCTTCTCGGCCAGATAGATCAGGATTGCCCCGCTTTCGAACAACGCCATGGGCGCGCCTTCCGGCCCTGCGGGGTCGATGATCGCGGGGATCTTGTTGTTGGGGTTGAGCGACAGGAACGCCTCGGTCATCTGGTCGCCCGCATTGATGTCGACCCGGTGCGCGTCATAGGGCAGGCTGGTTTCCTCGAGCAGGATCGACACCTTGACCCCGTTCGGCGTGGGGTAGGAATAAAGCTGGATCGCCTGCGGATCGCGGGGCGGCCAGCGGTGCGTCACGGGAAAATCGGCAAGCGTCGTCATCGGCCCCTCCTGCGCGGTCATTCACAGGTCTTGTCGGGCTCTGGTGCAAGAATTGCAACACGGCCAGCCGGGCCGCGTGCTAACCTTTCCCGTCTGTCGCGCGAATGACGGCAGAGGGACGGACGTACCATTTCCAGTGGAGCGAACATGCTGAAGGAATTTCGTGATTTCATCGCCCGGGGCAATGTCATGGACATGGCCGTGGGCATCATCATCGGGGCGGCATTCACCGCCATCGTCACCTCTCTGGTCGAGGACATGATCAACCCGATCATCGGATTGTTCATCGGCGGCGTCGATTTCTCGGGGCTCGCGCTCAGGGTCGGCGAGGGCGACAATGCAGGCGTCTTCGCCTATGGCAAGTTCATCACCGCGCTGATCAATTTCCTGATCATCGCCTGGGTCGTCTTCCTGCTGGTCAAGGGGGTGAACCGGGTCAAGGACATAGCGATCAAGGCCGAGAAGGCCGCCGCGCCGCCGCCCGGCCCCAGCCAGGAGGATCTGCTGATCGAAATCCGCGACGCCCTGCGCGCCCGCGGCTGATCGTGGCCTGGGCGCCCGGCAACATCCGGGTGCCCCGGCTCAGAGCCGCAGCGCCAGATGCGGCGACAGCACGTCGATGCCCTGCGCCTTGCCCGCACCATAGCAGGTCAGGTGCCCCTGATGGGTGTTGAGCCCGGCCAGCAGATGCGGGTCGTCCTCGCAGGCCCGCCGCCAACCCTTGTCCGCCAGCGCCAGCAGGAAGGGCATCGTGGCATTGCCCAAGGCCAGGGTCGAACTGCGCGGCACCGCGCCGGGCATGTTGGCCACGCAGTAATGCACCACGCCGTCGACCTCGTAGATCGGGTTTTCATGCGTCGTGGGGCGCGAGGTCTCGAAGCACCCGCCCTGGTCGATGGCTACATCCACCAGCACCGCGCCGGGCTTCATCCGCGCCAGATCGGCCCGGGACACCAGTTTCGGCGCCGCGGCGCCGGGGATCAGCACGGCCCCCACCACCATGTCGGCCCGCTCCAGCAAGGCGCCCAGCGCCCCGGCCGAGGAATGGCGCGTGCGCATCAGCGGCCCGAACAGGTCATCCAGCATCCGCAGCCGCGCCAGCGAGCGGTCCAGCACCGTCACCGCCGCCCCCATCCCGGCCGCGATCCTTGCTGCATGAGTGCCGACGACGCCACCCCCGATCACTACCACCTCGGCCGGGGCCACGCCCGGCACGCCGCCCATCAGCACCCCGCGCCCGCCATTGGCCTTTTGCAGCGCCCAGGCGCCGACCTGCGGCGCAAGCCGCCCCGCCACCTCGGACATCGGCGCCAGCAAGGGCAGCCCGCCCCCCGCATCGGTCACGGTCTCATAGGCAATGGCGGTGACCCCGCTGGCCAGCAGATCGCGCGTCTGGTCGGGATCGGGGGCAAGATGCAGATAGGTGAACAGCACCTGCCCCGCGCGCAGCAGCGCCCGTTCCCCCGCCTGCGGCTCCTTGACCTTCACGACCAGTTCGGCACACGCAAAGACCTCCTCGGCACTGTCCGCCAGCATCGCCCCCGCCGCGGCATAATCGGCATCGGCAAAGCCCGCGCCCAGCCCCGCGCCCCGTTCCACCAGCACCTCATGGCCATGGGCCACCGCCTCGCGCGCGGCATCCGGCGTCAGCCCGACGCGGTACTCCTGCGGCTTGATCTCCTTAGGGCATCCGATGCGCATTGGTCTCCCCTCCCTCTCATGGGGCCAGAATGGCGCAGCCAGCGGGGGAATGCATCGAAATCCGGCCATGATCGCGCGTGCCCTTGCGGCAGATCCGTGCAAGGATGGGATCAGATGGCGAAGGATCCACCACACGCATGCAGCTTGACGACACCGACCGCCGCCTGTTGCGGGTCTTGCAGAAGGAAGGCCGAATCTCGAATGCCGAACTCAGCGAGCGGGTGAACCTCTCGCCCTCGGCCTGTCACCGCCGCGTCGCCCGGCTGGAACGCGACGGCTTCATCCGCGATTACGTTGCCCTGCTGGATGCGCGCAAGGTGGCCCGCCCGACCACCGTCTTTGTCGAGATCACGCTGTCAGGCCAGGCCGACGAGGTGCTGGAGGCCTTCGAAAAGGCCGTCTCCCGGGTGCCCGACGTGCTGGAATGCCACCTGATGGCGGGCAGCGCCGATTACCTGCTCAAGATCGTGGCCGAGGACAGCGAGGATTTCGCCCGCATCCACCGCCAGCACCTGACCCGCCTGCCGGGCGTGGCGCGGATGCAGTCGTCTTTCGCGCTGAGGACAGTGTTCAAGACCACCGCCCTGCCGCTATAGGGGGCGCAAACTGATGGAGGCTGCGATGGGCAAGGAAAAGGACAAGCGCAAGGCGATCGTTGCCGCCTGCCGCAAGATGAACGCGGTCGGGCTGAACCAGGGCAGTTCCGGCAATATCAGCATGCGCCACCGCGACGGGCTTCTGGTCACGCCCAGTTCCATCCCCTACGAGCAGATGACGCCCGAGGATATCGTCTTCCTCGACATGGACGGCACGGCGCACGGGGACCGCAAGCCCTCCTCCGAATGGCGCTTTCACCGCGACATCCTGGCCCGCCGCCCCGATCTGGGCGCCGTGGTCCATGCCCATGCGCCCTATTGCACGACGCTCGCGATCCTGCACAAGGAGATCCCGCCCGTGCATTACATGATCGCCGCGGCGGGCGGCAGCACCATCCGCTGCGCGCGCTATGAAACCTTCGGCACCCAGGCCCTGTCCGAGGCCGTGATCGAGGCGATGGAGGGGCGCAAGGCCTGCCTGATGGCGCATCACGGCATGATCGCGGCCGAGGCGACGCTGGACAAGGCCATGTGGCTTGCCGTCGAGGTCGAGGCGCTGGCCCGCCAGTATCACGGCGCGCTGCAACTGGGCGAACCGCCGGTGCTGTCCGAAGCGCAGATGGCCGAGGCCATGGCGCAATTCGCGGGCGGCTACGGGCAGGGCGGCAAGGGCTGAGCCAGGCAGATTACCCGGAGACTGAAAAAACAAACCCCCGGGCCGGAGCCGCGGGGGTCGTCGTACCGGGGCCGGAGCCCCCGTTCGCCATGTCGACGGGCTTAGACGAGCCCTTCGCGCTGGGCTTTCTTGCGCGCCAGCTTCCGGGCACGGCGGATGGCCTCGGCCTTCTCGCGCGCCTTCTTCTCGGACGGTTTCTCGAAATGCTGCTTGAGCTTCATTTCCCGGAACACGCCCTCGCGCTGAAGCTTCTTCTTCAGCGCACGAAGTGCCTGATCGACATTGTTGTCGCGAACGCTTACCTGCATGTGGTTGTCACCACCTTCCTTGTTAGAGTTGCCTTCGTCAGCAGGAGGTGGTCCTATAACAAAGCCCCGATAGCTTGTCCATAGACCCACCCGACCACAGGAGCGCCCGGAATGACCGACACGCCGACCGGCATGGATCAGATCAAGGACCGTCTGCTGGATGCGGCGCTGCTGCATGTGCCCTTCGACGGATGGAGCGAGGCCGCCTTTCGCGCGGCGATGTCGGATACCGGCATCGAGCCGCAGATGGCCCGCGCGGCCTGTCCCCGCGGCGCGGTCGATCTGGCGGTGGCCTATCACCTGCGCGGCGATGCCGAGATGGTGCGCCGGATGCACCGCACCGACCTGACCGATATGCGCATCCGCGACAAGGTGGGGCTGGCGATCCGCTACCGGATCGAGGCGGCCGAGGACAAGGAACTGGTGCGTCGCGGCGCCACGCTGTTCGCCCTGCCGCAGCACGCGGCCGAAGGCTCGCGGCTGGTCTGGGGCACCGCCGACCGGATCTGGACGCTGCTGGGCGATACGTCCGAGGATGTGAACTGGTACACCAAACGCGCCTCGCTTTCGGCGGTCTATGGCTCAACCGTGCTGTACTGGCTGGGCGACGAGACGCCGGGCGAACAGGCGACGTGGGAGTTTCTCGACCGCCGCATCGGCAATGTGATGGACTTCGAAAAGGCCAAGGCGCAACTGCGCAAGAACCCGCTTTTCAAGCCCTTCCTTGCGGGTCCCGACTTCCTTGCCCGCCAGATCCGCCCGCCCCATGCCCGGCCGCGCCATCGCATGCCGGGCTGGCTGTCGCCGCGAACGGAGTGACCATGACCCTGCCTGCCACGATGCGCGCCGTCGAGATTTCGGAACCCGGCGGCCCCGAGGTTCTGCGCCTGACCGACCGCCCCGTGCCCGTGCCCGGGGCGGGTGAAATCCTGATCCGGCTGGCCTATGCGGGCGTCAACCGGCCCGACGCGCTGCAACGCGCGGGTCTTTACGCGCCGCCGCCCTGGGCCTCCGACCTGCCGGGGCTGGAAGGTGCGGGCGAGGTGGTCGCCATCGGCCCGGATGTTGCCGGCATCGCGGTGGGCGATCAGGTCTGCGCCTTGCTGCCGGGCGGGGGATATGCGGAATATGTCGTGACACCCGCCGCCCATGCCCTGCCCGTACCCGAGGGGCTGGACCTGAAACAGGCCGCCTGCCTGCCCGAGACCTTCTTCACCGTCTGGTCCAATGTCTTCATGCGCGGCGGGCTCAAGGCGGGCGAGCGGTTCCTGGTCCATGGCGGATCGTCCGGCATCGGCACCACCGCGATCCAGTTGGCAAATGTCTTCGGCGCGCGGGTCTTCACGACTGCGGGCAGCGCCGAAAAATGCGCGGCCTGCCGCGATCTGGGCGCCGAGCGCGCGATCAACTACCGCGAGGAGGATTTCGCCGAGGTGCTGCGCGCCGAAGGCGGGGCCGACCTGATCCTGGATATGGTGGGGGGTGACTACCTGCTCAAGAACGTGCGCGCGCTGGCCGATGAGGGGCGGCTGGTGCAGATCGCCTTTCTCAAGGGGTCCAAGGTCGAACTGAACTTTGCCCAGGTGATGATGCGGCGGCTGACGATCACCGGCTCGACCCTGCGCCCGCAATCGGATCTGGCCAAGGCGCGGATTGCCGAAGACCTGCGCGACAAGGTCTGGCCGCTGATCGCCGCGGGCCGGGTCAAGCCGGTGATGGACAGCGAGTTCCCCCTGGAACAGGCCGCCGCCGCCCATGCCCGGATGGAATCCAGCGCCCATGTCGGAAAGATCGTGCTGAAGGTGGCCTGACCACCTACGGCCTTGGAGATCCCCTCGAAGCGAGGATCAGACGCCCCGTCCGGGCGGGGCCGACTACCCCGCCGGATCGCCGCCTACCGGATCGGGTCCATCAGCGCGTCGCGCAGGTCGCAATCCTCGACCACGTCATCGCCGCACAACCGGGGTTTCAGATCGCGGGTCAGGCATAGCCGTGCCTCCTGGATGCGGCCCGCCTTGCAGGTGATCGTCAGCATGTCGGGCCGCCAGGTCGGGTTGGCCTGAAGAAAGGTCTCCTCGACCACGGCGGCAGGCAGGCGCACATTGTCCGTGAACTTGCGAAACGCCTCGGGCCGGGTCACTGCCGCATAGGCGCGCCGGGACAGCGCGAAATATTCGGTCGCCGACAGGCCCGAACAGCGCCCGTGCTTGTTCCACTGATGCCAGGCAAGCCCCGCGCTGCCCATGATGTCGGTCATCGCACGGGTTTCGGCACGGGACGGGCTTTGCGCGGTGGTCGGGCAATAGCTTGGCCAGCCGCGTTCGTATTGCGGCCAGAGCCCGTGCAGCGTCCAGCCATGGCCGGTGCCCTCGGCGCATTGCGGACTGCCCCGCGCATCGCCCTCAAGCGCGCACCAGGTGGGCGACCAGCTCAGCGCCAGCACGTAGTAGTCGAAACTGCCACTCGTCTCGCCCGCGGCGCGGGTGATCGTGGCGGTCAGAAGCAGCAGGACAAGCCAGCGCATTTTCTCTTTTCTCCGGGCCCGTAGCCGACTATACAGACGCCCAACCTCCCCGAAAACGAGGATCGGCGCCAGAGCGGCGCAGCCGTTTTCCCGGCTGGGGAGACCGTTGTTCGAGAGGAGTTGAACCCATGAACAAGCCGATCATGGCAAAAGCGACCGCTGTCTGGCTGGTAGACAACACGACGCTGACATTCAAGCAGATCGCGGATTTCTGCGGCATGCACGAGCTTGAGGTTCAGGGCATCGCCGATGGCGACGTGGCCGCAGGCGTCAAGGGCTTCGACCCGATCGCCAACAACCAGCTTGATCCCATCGAGATCGAGAAGGGCGAAAAGAACCCGGTTTACAAGCTCAAGCTCAAGTTCAACCCCGCCGCGGTCGGCGAGGAAAAGCGCCGCGGGCCGCGCTATACGCCGCTGTCCAAGCGCCAGGACCGCCCGGCGGCGATCCTGTGGCTGGTCAAGTTCCACCCCGAACTTGCCGATGGCCAGATCGCCAAGCTGGTCGGCACCACCAAGCCGACGATCCAGACGATTCGCGAGCGTACGCACTGGAACATTTCGAACATCCAGCCGATCGACCCGGTGGCGCTGGGCCTGTGCAAGCAGACCGAACTGGACGCTGCCGTTCACAAGGCCGCCAAGAAGAAGGCCGCCGAGGGCGGGTTGATGACGGATGACGAGCGGCGCAAGCTGGTCTCGACCGAGCAATCGCTCGAGATGGCGCCCGAGCCGCGGCTGCCCACGGCGATCTCGGGGCTCGAAACCTTTACGCTGACGCGCATGACGACGATGACGAGGAAGACGACCTGCCCGACGCGGACAGCTTCTTCAACCTGCCCGACAGCGACGAGGACGACGACGAAGACGATCAGGCAAGCGGGCGCTGAGCGCCCGCCCCTGCCCCGTCCGGATCACATGCCAAGCGTTTGCAGATAGGCGATGAGGTCGGCACGGTCGCTGGCCCGGCGCATCCCGGAATAGGTCATCGCGGTGCCGCGGGCAAAACCCTGGGGATTGGTGATGAGGGCGTCGATCCGCTCGGGCGTCCAGACGCCCTCCAGCCCCGAGAACGCGGCGGAATAGCGGAAATCGTCGAACGAGGCGATATCGCGTCCGATGACGCCGTAAAGCGAGGGGCCGACCGCGTGAACGCCCTCTTCGACCCGGTGGCAGGCCTGGCAATCGCGGAACGCGCGCTCGCCCCTGGCCGGGTCGGCGCTGGCCATCAGTTCCTCGAAGCTCGGCGCCTCAACCGCAGCGGCGGCCGGCGCATCGTCGGGAAGGATCACATAGGCAGGTTGGTCGAGGCCCGGATTGGTGAAAAGCCCGCTGGCCGCAAGGTTCATCACATAGAAGATAGCCCCGGCCAGACAGACGGCAGCAATGGCTTTCAGAACAGCAAACAGTGCCGACATATCACTTTTCCCCCGTTTCCCGCCCCCTTCCTAAGCGCTTCAACTTGGCCATTGCAAGGTTTATCAACCCCGGGAACACCCCACCGACCGAACGAGGAGCGGCCGAGCCATGATCCGACGCATCGCCTTTCAGGGAGAGCCCGGCGCCTATTCGCACCAGGCCTGCCATGACGCCCGCCCCGAGATGGAGGCCGTGCCCTGCCGCACCTTCGAGGATGTGATCGATGCCGTGCGCAGCGGCACGGCGGATCTGGCGATGCTGCCGGTCGAGAATTCGACCTATGGCCGCGTCGCCGACATCCACCAGCTCCTGCCCGATTCCGGGTTGCATATCGTCGACGAAGCCTTTGTGCGGGTGCATATCAACCTGCTTGCGGTGCCCGGCGCGCGGCTGGACGAGATCACCCACGCAATGAGCCATACGGTGCTGCTGGGTCAGTGCCGCGATTTCCTGCGCGCCCATGGCATCCATCGGGTCACAGGCGCCGACACGGCCGGGTCGGCGCGCCATGTGGCCCAGACCGGCGACCGGACGCTGGCCGCGCTGGCGGGCGATCTGGCGGCCGAGATCTACGGGCTGGACGTGCTGGCCCGCCATATCGAGGACCATGACAAGAACACCACCCGATTCCTTCTGATGGCGCGCAAGCCCGACTGGTCGCGGCGCGGCGATCTGGGCACCATGACGACCTTCGTCTTCCAGGTCCGCAACATCCCGGCCGCGCTTTACAAGGCGATGGGGGGCTTTGCCACCAACGGGGTGAACATGACCAAGCTGGAAAGCTACATGGTCGACGGCTCGTTCACCGCCACCCAGTTCTACGCCGATATCGAGGGCCATCCCGAAGACCCTAATGTCAGGCTGGCGCTCGAGGAACTGGACTACTTCACCACCAAGATGGAGATCCTCGGCGTCTATCCGGCGGACCGCAGGCGTCACTAGACCCTGCCCCGGCCACAAGTCGCGGATGCGCCATGGACAAGAAAAACGCCCTGTCCTCACGAACAGGGCGTTTTCAATCGTGTAGGGTGGGTCAACCCACCTTCAGATCAGCCGCGCTCTTCGACGATCTCGACGAGATGCGGGATCTTGGCGACCATGCCGCGGATCGAGGGGGTGTCCTCAAGCTCGCGGGTGCGGTGCATCTTGTTCAGGCCCAAACCGATCAGGATCTGGCGCTGGACGGCGGGGCGGCGGATCGGCGAGCCGATCTGCTTGACCACGATGGTCTTCTTGGTCATGGGATCGCCTCCTTACGCTTCGGCGACGGCTTCGGCCGGCGCGTCATCCCGTTTCAGGATGTCGGCCACCTTCTTGCCGCGGCGCTGCGCCACCTGACGGGGCGAGCTTTCCTTGCGCAGCCCGTCGAGCGTCGCGCGGATCATGTTGTAGGGGTTCTGCGAGCCGATGGACTTGGCCACCACGTCCTGAACGCCCAGCATCTCGAACACCGCGCGCATCGGACCGCCCGCGATGATACCGGTCCCTTGCGGGGCCGAGCGCATCACGACGCGGCCCGCGCCATGGCGGCCTTCCATGTCGTGGTGCAGGGTGCGGCCCTCGCGGAGCGGCACGCGCATCATCGAGCGCTTGGCCTGTTCGGTGGCCTTGCGGATCGCCTCGGGCACCTCTTTCGCCTTGCCCTTGCCGAAGCCCACGCGGCCCTTCTGGTCGCCCACGACCACGAGTGCCGCAAAGCCGAAGCGCTTGCCGCCCTTCACGGTCTTGGACACCCGGTTGATCGCCACGAGACGATCGGCGAATTCCGGGGTTTCCTCGCGTTCGCGGCGGTCCCGGCGTTGTTCACGTTCTGCCATGTCTCGTCTCCTAGAACTTCAGCCCGCCCTCACGGGCGGCATCGGCCAGCGCCTTGACGCGCCCGTGATAGAGGTAGCCGCCACGGTCGAAATAGCATTCCTCGACCCCGGCCTGCTTCGCCCGCTCGGCAATCGCCGCGCCGACCTTGGCGGCCGCCTCGACATTGTTCTTGCCGACCACGCCCAGATCCTTTTCGAGGCTGGACGCAGCGGCAAGCGTCACGCCGGCCACATCGTCGATCAGCTGGACGCTGATGTTCTTGTTGCTGCGGAAGACCGACAGGCGCACGCGCCCCGAATTCATCTTGCGCAGTTTGTTCCGGACGCGCAGGCGGCGTTTCTGGAACAGGTCTCTCTTGCTGTTTGCCATCTGTCGCGCCCTTACTTCTTCTTGCCTTCCTTGCGGAAGATGAACTCGCCCTTGTAGCGGATGCCCTTGCCCTTGTAGGGCTCGGGACCGCGCCACTCGCGGATATTGGCCGCGACCTGGCCGACCTGTTGCTGGTCGATGCCTTCGACGATGATCTCGGTCTGCTTCGGCGTCGTCACGGTGACGCCTTGGGGCACCTCGAAATTCACGTCATGGCTGTAGCCCAGGTTCAGCTTGAGCACGTTGCCCTGCACCTGGGCGCGGTAGCCGACGCCCTGGATTTCTAGCTCGCGCTTGAAGCCCTGGGTGACGCCGGTCACCAGGTTCGCGACCATGGTGCGCGACATGCCCCATTGCTGGCGCGCCCGCTTGGAGCTGCCGCGGGGTGTGACGGTGACCGCGCCGTCCTCGACAGCGATGGTCACGTCGTCGGTGGCGGTGAAGCTGCGGGTGCCCTTGGGCCCCTTCACCTCGACGGTCTGGCCGGAGACGGATGCGGTCACACCCGACGG
Source organism: Rhodovulum strictum (assembly GCF_009649175.1). GTDB lineage: Bacteria > Pseudomonadota > Alphaproteobacteria > Rhodobacterales > Rhodobacteraceae > Rhodovulum > Rhodovulum strictum. Next base: position 78,765 of record NZ_WJPO01000016.1, read on the forward strand.
CAGCTCGACCGGTCTTTTGCCAATACGAGACATTGCCTTCCTCCTTAGAACACGGTGCAGAGCACTTCGCCGCCGACATTCGCCGAGCGCGCGGCCGCATCCGACATCACGCCCTTGGAGGTCGAGACGATGGACACGCCGAGCCCCTGGCGAACCTGCGGCAGGTCGCTCACGCTCATGTAGACGCGGCGGCCAGGCTTGGACACGCGTTTGAGTTCGCGGATCACCGGCTGGCCTTCGAAGTATTTCAGGCTGACTTCAAGCTCGGGCAGGCCACCCTGGCCGTCGACCTTGTCATAGCCGCGGATATAGCCCTCGTCCTTGAGCACATCGAGCACCCAGGCGCGCAGCTTGGAGGCCGGCGTGCGGACGGTGGACTTGCCGCGCATCTGCGCGTTGCGGATGCGGGTCAGCATATCGCCGAGAGGATCGTTCACGGACATCTTTTCCCCTCCTTACCAGCTCGACTTCACCATGCCGGGGATCTGGCCGTGAGAGCCGAGTTCCCGGAGCATGATCCGCGAGACCTTGAGCTTGCGGTAATAGGCGTGCGGACGCCCGGTGAGCTGACAGCGGTTGTGCAGCCGCGTCGCGGACGAGTTGCGCGGCAGCTTGGCGAGCTTGAGCCGCGCCTTGAACCGCTCTTCCATCGGAAGATCCTCGTTCTTCGCGATCTCTTTCAGCTTGGCGCGCTTGGCGGCGTGAAGCTGCACAAGGCGCTGGCGCTTGAGTTCGCGTTCGATCATGGATTTCTTGGCCATATCTTCTGTTCCTCCCGCGATCAGCTGTTGAACGGCATGTTGAAATGCTTCAACAGCGCCTTCGCTTCCGCGTCGGTTTTCGCGGTGGTGGCGATGACGATATCCATCCCCCAGACCTCGTCGACCTTGTCGTACTCGATCTCGGGGAAGACGATGTGCTCTTTCAGACCCATCGCGTAATTGCCGCGGCCGTCGAACGCCTTGCCGGACACGCCGCGGAAGTCGCGCACGCGCGGCAGGGCGATGGTCACGAGACGGTCGAGGAATTCGTACATCCGGTCGCCGCGCAGGGTGACCTTGGCGCCAAGCGGCATGTCCTCGCGGACGCGGAAGCCGGCGATCGACTTCTTGGCCTTGGTGATCACGGCCTTCTGACCGGCGATGCGGGTCAGATCCTCCTGGGCCGACTTGGCCTTCTTGGAGTCGCGGACCGCCTCGGCACCGCAGCCGATGTTCAGAACGATCTTGTCGAGCCGCGGGATCTGCATGTCGTTCTTGTAGCCGAACTCTTCCTTGAGCGCGGCGCGGATCGTATCGCGGTAGACCGACTTCAGACGCGGGGTGTAGGTGGCGGCATCAAGCATCGATCACGTCCCCCGTGGTCTTGGCATAGCGCACCTTCTTGCCGTCCTCGATCTTGAAACCGACGCGGGTGGGCTTGCCGTTCTTGTCGATGATGGCAAGGTTCGACAGGTCGATCGGCATCGCCTTGGGGCGGCGCCCGGCCTGCTGGGTCTGGGTCTGTTTCTGGTGACGGATCGCCATGTTGATGCCGTCCACCACGGCCTTGCCGGCCTTGGGATCGACGGATTCGATCACGCCCTCGCGGCCCTTGTCCTTGCCGGCGAGCACGATCACCTTGTCACCCTTCTTGAGCTTGGCAGCCATCACAGCACCTCCGGGGCGAGCGAGATGATCTTCATGAAGTTCTTCGCACGCAGCTCGCGCACGACCGGGCCGAAGATCCGGGTGCCGACGGGCTCGAGGTTGTTGTTGAGGATGACGGCGGCGTTGCGATCGAAGCGGATCGCGCTGCCGTCTTCGCGGCGCACTTCCTTGGCGGTGCGCACGACGACAGCCTTGCGGACATCGCCCTTCTTGACGCGGCCACGCGGGATCGCCTCTTTCACCGACACCACGATGATGTCGCCGACCGAGGCATATTTCCGCTTGGACCCGCCGAGGACCTTGATGCACTGAACCCGGCGCGCGCCGGAGTTGTCAGCGACATCCAGATTGGTCTGCATCTGGATCATTAGGTTTCTCCCGACCTTTGGGGACGTCTTGCCCCAGGGTTTCGTTCAAACCGGGCGTGGGGACAGGTCAGACCTGCGCCACCACCTCCCAGCGTTTCGTCTTGGACTTGGGCGCGCATTCCTGGATGCGCACGATATCGCCGACCTTGAAGGCATTGGCTTCGTCATGGGCCCGGTATTTCTTGGACTTGCGGATCGTCTTCTGAAGCACGGGGTGCTTGAAGCGACGCTCGACCAGGACGGTCACGGTCTGGTCGTTCTTGTCCGAGGTCACGGTGCCTTGCAGGATACGTTTGGGCATCTGTCTGGCTCCTTACTCGGCCGCCGCACGGGCTTTTTCGTTCAGAACGGTCTTCACGCGCGCCACGTCGCGGCGCACCTGACGCATGCGGGCGGTGTTCTCCATCGCGCCGGTAGCCTGCTGGAAGCGCAGGTTGAACGCCTCCTTCTTCAGGGCCACGAGCTGGTCGCGGAGCTGGTCGGGGGTCTTGTCCCGAAGTTCGCTGGCGTTCATTCGCCTGTTCCTTTCAACATCACCGAAGGGCCCCTGCATTACGCGCGGGTCACCCTGATTCCGATGGAGGTCTGGATGAGCGGCCCTGATAAGCCCCTCCCCCCGATAAAGCAACCCCTTTCGGTCCCGAAAGGGAAACCCCCGCCACGTTGCGCGGCGGGGGCCGATCTCTCAGGGTGGGTGTCAACCCACCATTGGCTTACCAGTCTTCGCGGTGCACGATCCGGGTCTTGATCGGCAGCTTCATCGCCGCAAGGCGCAGGGCCTCGTGGGCGACCGCCTCGGACACGCCGTCGATCTCGAACATGATCCGGCCGGGCTTGATCTTGGCCGCCCAGAAATCGACAGAGCCCTTCCCCTTACCCATCCGCACCTCGGTCGGTTTCGACGAGACCGGCGTGTCGGGGAAGATGCGGATCCAGACGCGGCCCTGACGCTTCATGTGGCGCGTCATGGCCCGGCGGGCGGCCTCGATCTGGCGCGCGGTGACGCGCTCGGGCTCGGTCGCCTTCAGCCCGAACGAGCCGAAATTGAGGTCGAACCCGCCCTTGGCCTGGCCGTGGATCCGGCCCTTGTGCATCTTGCGGAATTTCGTGCGCTTTGGTTGCAGCATCTCTTGTCTCCTTAGCGCTCGCGCTCGCGGCGCGGACGCGACGGGGCGCCACCTTCCTGAAGCTCGGCCTGGCGGCGATCGCGGGCCGAGGGATCATGTTCCATGATCTCGCCCTTGAAGATCCAGACCTTGACCCCGATGATCCCGTAAGGGGTCGAGGCTTCGGACAGCGCATAGTCGATATCGGCGCGCAGCGTGTGCAGCGGCACCCGCCCTTCGCGATACCATTCGGTCCGCGCGATCTCGGCGCCGCCCAGACGGCCCGACACGTTGACCCGGATACCCAGGGCCCCCATGCGCATGGCGTTCTGCACCGCCCGTTTCATCGCACGGCGGAAGCTGACCCGGCGCTCAAGCTGCTGGGCGATGGACTCGGCCACCAGCTGGGCGTCAAGCTCGGGCTTGCGCACCTCGACGATGTTGAGGTGCAGCTCGCTCGCCGTCATGTTGGCCAGCTTCTTGCGCAGCCCTTCGATATCGGCGCCCTTCTTGCCGATGATCACGCCGGGACGCGCGGTGTGGATCGTCACCCGGCATTTCTTGTGCGGGCGCTCGATGATGATGCGGCTGACGCCGGCCTGCTTGCACTCTTCACGGATGAAGTCGCGCATGGCCAGGTCTTCCAGCAGCAGGTTGCCGTATTCCTTGGTGTCGGCATACCAGCGGCTGTCCCAGGTGCGGTTCACCTGAAGGCGCATGCCGATCGGATTGACCTTGTGACCCATCAGACTTGCTCCTCGACCTGGCGGACCTTGATGGTGAGTTCCGAGAACGGCTTGACGATCTTGCCGAACCGGCCGCGGGCGCGCGGCTGGCCGCGTTTCAGCGTCAGGTTCTTGCCGACATAGGCCTCGGCCACGATCAGTTCGTCCACATCGAGGTTGTGGTTGTTCTCGGCATTGGCGATCGCGGACTGAAGGCATTTCTTCACGTCCTCGGCGATCCGCTTCTTCGAGAAGGTCAGATCGGCCAGCGCGCGATCGACCTTCTTGCCACGGATCATGGCGGCGACGAGGTTGAGCTTCTGCGGCGAGGTGCGCAGCATGCGCGCCTTGGCCATCGCCTCATTCTCGGCCACGCGGCGGGGGTTCTTGTCCTTGCCCATGGCGATTACCTCTTCTTCGCTTTTTTATCGGCCGCGTGCCCGTAATAGGTCCGCGTCGGCGAGTATTCCCCGAACTTCTGGCCGATCATGTCCTCGGTCACGTTGACCGGGATATGCTTCTGGCCATTGTAGACGCCGAAGGTGAGGCCGACGAACTGGGGCAGGATGGTGGAGCGGCGCGACCAGATCTTGATGACCTCGTTGCGGCCAGACTCGCGGGCTTTCTCGGCCTTCTTGAGGACATAGGAGTCGACAAAGGGGCCTTTCCAAACAGAACGTGCCATGGCTTAGCGACCCTTCTTGCGCGCGTGGCGGGAGCGGAGGATGTACTTGTCCGTCGCCTTGTTGCGGCGCGTCTTGGCGCCCTTGGTCGGCTTGCCCCAGGGGGTGACCGGGTGACGGCCGCCCGAGGTCCGGCCTTCGCCGCCGCCATGGGGGTGGTCGATCGGGTTCATCACGACGCCGCGGACCGAAGGACGCTTGCCCAGGTGCCGGTTGCGCCCGGCCTTGCCGAGATTCTGGTTGCTGTTATCGGGGTTCGAAACCGCGCCAACGGTCGCCATGCATTCCTGGCGCACCAGACGCAGCTCGCCCGACGAGAGGCGAAGCTGTGCATAACCGCCATCGCGACCGACGAACTGGGCATAGGTGCCCGCCGCACGCGCGATCTGGCCGCCCTTGCCGGGCTTCATCTCGATATTGTGGACGATCGTGCCGATCGGCATGCCGGTGAAGGGCATGGCGTTGCCCGGCTTCACGTCGGCCTTGGCCGAGGCGATCACCTTGTCGCCGATGGCCAGACGCTGCGGCGCCAGGATATAGGCCTGCTCGCCGTCCTCATACTGGACCAGCGCGATGAAGGCGGTGCGGTTGGGATCGTATTCGATCCGGGTCACCGTCGCGGCCATGTCGAACTTGGTCCGCTTGAAATCCACGATCCGGTAGAGGCGTTTCGCCCCGCCGCCACGGCGGCGCATCGTGATCCGTCCGGTATTGTTCCGGCCGCCCTTCTTGGTCAGACCCTCGGTGAGAGCCTTGACCGGACGCCCTTTCCAAAGCTCCGAACGGTCGATCAGCACCAGCCCACGCTGGCCCGGCGTCGTCGGCTTGTACGACTTGAGTGCCATGCTTTCTGTCTTCCGTCAGCTTCGGACCAAAGGTCCCGTTTCCGTCTGGGGCACCTGCGCCCCGGTCTCAAACGCAGCCGGCCCCGGTTGCCCCGGGGCCGCTGAGTCGGGCTGGTTTATCAGAGCCCGGTGGAGACGTCGATAGTGTTGCCCTCTTCGAGCGTCACATACGCCTTCTTCACGTCCTTGCGCCGACCGCGGATGCCCTTGAACCGCTTGGTCTTGCCCTTGGCGATGGTGGTGTTGACCGCCTTCACCTTGACCCCGAACAGGCTTTCGACGGCCTCCTTGATCTTGGGCTTGTTGGCATCCATCGCCACTTCGAAGACGACCGCGTTGGCCTCGGAGGCCAAGGTCGCCTTTTCGGTGATGATCGGCCGACGGATCACGTCGTAATGATCTGCCTTCGCGCTCATTTCAGTCGAGCCTCCAGAGCTTCGACACCCGCCCGGGTCAGCACCAGCGTATCGCGGCGCAGGATGTCATAGACGTTGGCGCCCATCGAGGGTAGCACGTCGACCCCCTCGATGTTGCGTGCGGCCATGGCGAAATTCTCGTTCACCTGCGCGCCGTCGATGATCAGGACGCGCTTCCAGCCGAGATTGCGGACCGACTTGGCCAGCTCGGCGGTCTTGGGAACCGCCATCTCGATCGAGTCCAGAACGACAAGCTCGCCCGCCTTCGCCTTGGCCGACAGCGCGTGCTTCAGACCGAGCGCCCGGAACTTCTTGGGCAGGTCATGGGCGTGGCTGCGCGGCGTCGGGCCCTTGTAGACGCCACCCTTGCGGAAGATCGGCGCATTCCGGTCGCCGTGGCGTGCGCCACCGGTGCCCTTCTGGCGATAGATCTTCTTGGTCGAGTAGCTGGTCTCGGACCGGGTCTTGACCTTGTGGGTGCCGGCCTGCGCCTTGTTGCGCTGCCAGCGGACCACCCGGTACAGGATGTCGGTGCGCGGCTCCAGCCCGAAGATCTCGTCGCCGAGATCCACGGTGCCAGCCTTGGCGCCATCCAGTTTGATCACGTCAAGTTTCATTCCTCACCCCCTTCGGCGGGCGCTGCCTGCTCAGCCGCATTTGCCGCAGACTGGGCCGATTTCAGCCCGGCGGGCAGAACGAGGTTCTCGGGCACGGGCTTCTTGACCGCGTCCTTGATCGTCACCCAGCCGCCCTTGGCACCCGGCACCGCGCCCTTGACCATGATAAGGCCCCGGTCGGCATCGGTCTTGACGACCTGAAGGTTCTGCGTGGTCACGCGGGCAGCGCCCATGTGGCCGGCCATCTTCTTGCCCTTGAACACACGGCCCGGATCCTGGCACTGGCCGGTCGAGCCGTGGCTGCGGTGGCTGATCGACACACCGTGCGACGCCCGAAGGCCGCCGAAATTGTGCCGCTTCATGACGCCGGCAAAGCCCTTGCCGATCGACGTGCCCGACACGTCCACGAACTGGCCCTCGAAATAATGATCGGCAGTGATTTCCTCACCGACGGCGATCAGGTTCTCGGGGGCCACCCGGAACTCGGCCAGCTTGCGCTTCGGCGCGACATTGGCCGCGGCGAAATGGCCGCGCATCGGCGCCGTCACCCGCTTGGCCTTGGCGCTGCCCGCGCCGAGCTGGACGGCGGTATAGCCATCCCGATCAGCGGTGCGCTGTGCGACGACCTGGCAGCCGTCGAGTTGCAGAACGGTCACCGGAACCTGCCGGCCGTCCTCCATGAACAGCCGGGTCATGCCCAGCTTCTTTGCGATCACTCCAGAGCGCATCCGGGTGCCCTCCTCAAACCTTGATCTCGACGTCCACACCGGCCGCGAGATCGAGCTTCATCAGCGCGTCCACGGTCTGGGGCGTCGGGTCGATGATGTCGAGAAGCCGCTTGTGCGTGCGGATTTCCCACTGGTCGCGCGACTTCTTGTCGATATGCGGGCCGCGCAGAACGGTGAACTTCTCGATCTTGTTCGGCAGCGGGATCGGGCCGCGCACCTGCGCGCCGGTCCGTTTGGCCGTGTTCACGATCTCCGCGGTGCTGGCATCCAGAACGCGGTAATCGAAGGCCTTCAGCCGAATGCGGATATTCTGACTTTGCATGGTTTTGCCCTCGGGCTGATGGGCCGGCTTTTGCCGGCCCGGCCGTGATTGGTGTTACTCGATGATCTTCGACACGACGCCGGCGCCGACGGTGCGGC